>NZ_JBEYUF010000003.1:0-400832 GCF_040643355.1 Micromonospora sp. NPDC047187 | reverse complement strand
AGGCCCGCGACGGAGTGCACGCCGGTCAGGGTGCCGGTCTTGGCCCGGACGCTGCCCGCGCCCGCGGCGGCCCGAGCTGCTCCGGGCGGTCAGGCTTGATCCCTGCGCAGCTCGGGCTCCGGCGAAAACCTGACTCGGTCCAGCCTGTCGGCGGACCCCTTCGGCTTTGGGGTTCTGCGGACAGTTAGTGCTTGCCTGGGCGACAATTCCCCTGAAACGGTCGCATCAGGGGGTCTGGGCATGCCGCATTTTCCGGTCAACCATCCGGCACGGCCGCTCTACCGGGTCCTCTCCGGGCTGATCGGCGTCTACATCCTGGTCTTCGGCGTCTGGGGCGTCGCCGAGACGATCGGGGACCCGCTCTTCGCCCGCACCAGCACCTGGGCCCTCGGGCTCCGGACCAACCTGGCCTTCTCGCTCGCCTCGGTGATCTTCGGGATCGTCCTGATCATCGGGGCCTCGCGGCGTACCAACCTCGGCCACTACATGAACCTCACCGCGGGCGTGGTGTTCCTGGTGACCAGCATCCTGATGATGTCGGTGCTGCAGACCGGAGCGAACTTTCTCAACTTCTCGATGTCGACAGTGGTGGTGTCGATGCTGTTCGGCCTGATCCTGCTCGGCACCGGCCTCTACGACAAGGTCGGTCCACCGGAATCCGCCGAGGCGGAGTTGGAACACCGCAAGCACCCGGTGGCCGACGTGCACCGCCGCTGATCGGGGTCAGTTGCGCCGCGCGGTGATCAGCGTCGGCTTCGCCTCCAGGTGCGACAACCCGTTCCAGGCCAGGTTGACGAGGTGCGCCGCCACCGTCTCCTTGCGCGGCTTACGCACCTCCAACCACCAGCGACCGGTCAACGCCACCATGCCGACCAGCGCCTGCGAGTACAGCTCGGCGAGCTTCGGGTCGTACCCGCGGCTCTTGTACTCGGCGCCCAGGATGTGCTCGACCTGGTGCGCCACGTCGTTCATGACGCTGCTGAAGGTGGCCGTGCCGGACATCAGCGGCGACTCGCGGACCAGCACCCGGAAACCGCTCGCCTCCTCCTCGATGTAGGTCAGCAGGGCCAACGCCGCCTGCTCGAGCAGCTCCCGCGGGTGCCCGGCGGTCAACGCCGTGGTGATCCGGTCCAACAGGGCCCGGACCTCGCGGTCCACCACCACCGCGTAGAGCCCTTCCTTGCCACCGAAGTGCTCGTACACCACCGGCTTGGAGACCTTGGCGCGGGCCGCCACCTCCTCGATGGAGGTGGCGTCGAAACCGCGCTCGGCGAAGAGTTGCCGGCCGGTCGCGATCAACTGCTCCCGGCGTTGGGCCGCCGACATGCGGACCCGGGAGGGAGCTTTGGCTTTCGGTGCCGCCGTCGGCGTCGCCCGTCGGCCGCCGACAGCTGCCGCCGCCTCGTCGCTGGCCTCGGGCATGTCGCCGCCTCGCTGGCGCTCGGTGACGCCCTGCCGTGGAATGGTTCCTCCGCTGTGCCCGTTCACGTCGTCGCCTCACTGTCGGGCGGTCCGACCGCCCTGACGCGCCGTTCGACCGTACCCGGCTCGGGCTCGGCTTCCCGTCCGCCGAGCCGCCTGGTCCCCCCGCATGGCTCGGTCACCCGGCCATCCTGCCAGGCGGCATCGTCGTGCACCGCCCGGTTTCAGTGGGGTGCGACCGGCTTCACCAGCTTGGCGGCGAGGCGCTCGGGCTTTGGCCAGCGCACCTGCGTTGCCGCGCCGGTCTTCTCGAACAACCAGATCACCCGGGCGGAGATGTCCACCTGACCGCGCAACACGCCGTGCCGGGCGCTGGTCGGGTCGGCGTGGTGCAGGTTGTGCCAGCTCTCGCCGAACGACAGGATCGCCAGCGGCCAGAAGTTCGACGCGCGGTCGCCCTGGCGCATCGCGAACGGACGCTCACCGTAGACGTGGCACACCGAGTTGATCGCCCAGGTGACGTGGTGCAGAAGGCCGATCCGGACCAGCCCGGCCCAGAAGAACGCGGTCAGTGCGCCCTGCCAGGACCAGGTCACCAGGCCGCCGATCAGCGCCGGGCCGAGCAGCGAGATGGCCACCAGCGCGGGGAAGAGCCGGTCGACCCGGCTGATGTCCCGGTCGGCGATGAGGTCCGGTGCGAAACGGCCGCGGTTGGACAGCTCCCGGCGGAAGAGCCAGCCCACGTGTGCGTGGAACAGGCCCCGGGTCAACGCCCAGAAGCTGGTGCCGAAGCGCCACGGCGAGTGCGGGTCGCCCTCCAGGTCGGAGAACGCGTGGTGGCGCCGGTGGTCGGCGACCCACTGAATGATCTCGCCCTGCACCGCCAGCGAACCCGCGACCGCCAGAGTCACCCGCAGCCACCGCTTGGCCTTGAACGAGCCGTGCGTGAAGTAGCGGTGGAAGCCGACGGTGATGCCGAGCCCGGAGACGACGTACCAGACCAGGCCGATGATCACGTCGGTCCAGCCCAGCCAGCCGCCCCACGCCACCGGTACGGCGACCAGCAGGGCGACGAAGGGGATCACCACGAAGGCCCAGAGGGCGGCCAGGATGCCGGGGGACTGGCTGCCGTCGGTGAGTGGTTTGGGGCCGGGTCCGGCGGTGTTGGAATCGAGCAGAGCAGTGGACATGGGACCTCGCAGGGGGATGGTAACGATCACGAAGCTACGCCTACGTCACCGTAACTTACGGCACCGTAGATCGCACGGGGAAGTTTCGAATCGCCTTCGCGTAACTGCTCGAAGTCGCAGGTCAGTCGGCCCGGCGGCGGGTACCTGACCGACCCGGGAAGCCGGGCGGTCGAGCTGCGGGCCGACCATCCCCAGAAGGTCGACGGCATCGACCGCCCGCCGTGAGACGGGATGAGCGCTGGCATCCGACGGCCGGGGCGCTAAGGTGTAGCGGCGGGATGTCCATCCCTCCTGCGACGTCCTCGCGTCGCTGATCGGCCGTGGTGTAATTGGCAACACCCGGGTCTTTGGTACCCGTATTTCAGGTTCGAACCCTGGCGGCCGAGCTGCCCACCTACGTCCGTTTTAGGATCTGGTGGGGGTAAGAGGGGAACGCGCCGGGCCCCGCGGCTAGCATGGCCGCGAGAGTGTCCGCCGTCCCGACGGGAGCCACGTCGTGCCCCAGCCCCACCTCCGTACCGTCGTCGTACTTGCCGCCGGTGAGGGCAAGCGGATGAAGTCGACACTGCCAAAGGTGCTGCACCCCCTGCTCGGTCGGACGCTCCTCGGTCACGTGCTGAGCGCCGCCGCCCCGTTGGGCGCGGACCGCACAGTCGTCGTGGTGGGGCACGGCGCCGACCAGGTGCGGGCGCACCTGTCCGAGGTCGCCCCGGACGCCACTCCGGTGCTCCAGGCCGAGCAGCTCGGCACCGGGCATGCCGTACGGATCGCGCTGGAGGCCGTACCGGACGGTGCCGGCACCGTCGTGGTGATCAACGGTGACGTTCCCCTGCTGCGGCCGGAGACGGTGGGCGCGCTGGTGACCGCGCACGAGGAGGCCGCCGCGGCGGCCACCGTGCTGGCCGCCGAGGTGCCCGACCCGACCGGCCTCGGGCGGATCGTGCGGGACGTCGACGGCCGCCTGCAGCAGATCGTCGAGGAGCGCGACGCCGACCCGACGCAGCGCGCGATCCGGGAGATCAACGCCGGCATCTACGCGTTCGACGCGGTGCGGCTGCGCGAGGCGCTGGGCAAGCTCTCCACCGACAACGACCAGGGCGAGGAGTACCTGACCGACGTGTTCGGTCTGCTCCGTTCCGCCGGTGAGCCGGTGGCGGTGCACGTCGCCGTGGACCACGTCGAGACGTTGGGCTGCAACGACCGGGTGGAGCTGTCCACGCTGCGTCGGCTGCTGCGCGACCGGATCAACGAGGCGTGGATGCGCACCGGGGTGAGCCTGCTCGACCCCGCCACCACCTGGATCGACGTGACTGTCGCGCTGGACCGGGACGCGGTGGTCGACCAGAACACCCAGTTGCGCGGCGGCACCGTGGTCGGCTCGGGCGCGCTGATCGGGCCGGACGTCACCCTGATCGACACGATCGTCGGCCCCGCCGCGTCGGTGGTCCGCAGCCACGCCGTCGGTGCCGAGGTGGGCGCGGGCGCGACCGTCGGGCCCTACGCGTACCTGCGGCCGGCCGCCCAGCTGGCCGAGAAGGCGAAGGTCGGCACGTTCGTCGAGGTGAAGAACTCGCAGATCGGCGCCGGCGCGAAGGTGCCGCACCTGACGTACGTCGGCGACGCGACGATCGGCGAGCAGACGAACATCGGCGCCGCGTCGGTCTTCGTGAACTACGACGGGGTCAACAAGCACCGCACTGTGATCGGCAGCCACGCGCGGACCGGTGCGGACAACATGTTCGTGGCACCGGTCGAGGTGGGTGACGGGGCGTACACGGCGGCCGGTTCGGTGATCATCGACGACGTGCCTGCCGGGGCGATGGGCGTCGCCCGGGCGCGCCAGCGCAACATCGAGGGCTGGGTGGTCAAGCGGCGCGCCGGCACTGCCGCGGCGGAGGCGGCGCAGCGGGCCCGCGACGCGAAGGATGCGCAGCCTGGCGGCGACGCCAAGGGTGCGTCCGGTACGACTGGTGCCGCAAGCCACAGTGAGGCAATCCACGGGGCGACCGAGACGGTGGGCGGCGCATCCGGCGCGGGAGATACTGCAACCGAATAGTCCCTGACCCACCAACACCGGGTCGGGTACCGCCGACATAACGGGAGCAGACGGGCCCATGGGCAGCATCGTCGCCGAAAACCGCAAAAGCCTGATGCTCTTTTCCGGACGTGGCTTTCCGGAGTTGGCCAAGGAGATCGGCGAGGTGCTCGGCGTCGCGCCGACGCCGGCCGACGCGTACGAGTTCGCCAACGGCGAGATCTTCGTACGGTTCAAGGACTCGGTACGTGGTTCGGACGCCTTCGTGGTGCAGTCCGTCACGCACGGGGTGAACACCTGGGTCATGGAGACCCTGATCATGGTGGACGCGCTGAAGCGGGGGTCGGCCAAGCGGATCACAGTGGTGCTGCCGTTCTACCCGTACGCCCGCCAGGACAAGAAGCACCGTGGTCGGGAGCCGATCTCCGCCCGACTGGTCGCCGACCTGTTGAAGACCGCCGGCGCGAACCGCATCCTCACCGTCGACCTGCACACCGCGCAGATCCAGGGCTTCTTCGACGGCCCGGTGGACCACCTCTTCGCGATGGACATCCTGGCCGAGTACGTGGAGCACAAGTACGCCGGCCGGCCGATGACAGTGGTGGCACCGGATTCGGGCCGGGTGCGGGTGGCCGAGCGGTGGACCGACCGGTTGGGCGGCTGCCCCCTGGCGTTCATCCACAAGACCCGTGACCCGATGAAGCCGAACCAGGTCGTGGCCAACCGGGTGGTCGGCGAGGTGGAGGGCCGGGTCTGCCTGATCGTCGACGACATGATCGACACCGGTGGCACCATCGCCAAGGCCGCCGACATCCTCAAGGAGTCGGGCGCGGCGGAGATCGTGGTCGCGTCCACCCACGCGCTGCTGTCCGACCCCGCCACCGAGCGGCTGAAGAACAGCTCGATCAGCGAGATCGTGGTGACGAACACCCTGCCGCTCCCGCCGGAGAAGCAGTTGGACAAGCTCACAGTGCTGTCGATCGCGCCGCTGCTGGCGCGGGCGATCCGGGAGGTCTTCGACGACGGCTCGGTGACCACCCTCTTCGGTGGCCTGAGCTGACCCTGAGCCCCGTTTCCGCCAGTCGACACGCTGGCGGGCGCGGGGCTGGCAAACTGGTGGAAACGGGGCCGGCACGCTGGTGGGAGCACCACCGACGCGCCGGTCTTGAGCCGTGATCGGGGACTGCCGGAAACCCTGGAAACAGCTCGGGTAGACTGGTGCGGTTGCCACGGCGAGGGTGCCCGGCGGGCCGCTGAAAAGCGCCGCACGGAGGCACCGTCATCGACGCGGTGCTCCGGGCAGTCGTTCATGACGCATGAGCCCCAGCGAGCCCCTCGCCCCAGCACCGTTAGACGACAAGCCGCCGCAGCGAAAAGCATCAGGAGTTTCCCCGTGTCCGAGGTAAAGATCAGCGCCGAGCCCCGTACCGAGTTCGGCAAGGGTGGTGCCCGCCGTACCCGCCGGGCCGGCAAGGTGCCCGCCGTGCTGTACGGCCACGGCGAGAAGCCCAAGCACATCGCGCTGCCGTCGCGGGAGTTCGCCGCCGCGATCCGCAAGGGCGGTGCCAACCAGCTCTTCGCGATCGACATCGCCGACGGCACCCAGGTGCTGGCGCTGCCGAAGGCGATCCAGCGTGACCCGATCCGCGACACCTTCGAGCACGTCGACCTGATCCTGGTCCGCCGGGGCGAGAAGGTCACCGTCGAGGTCCCGGTCCAGCTGACCGGCGAGGCCGCCCGGGACACCCTGATCGTGCACGACCACGACACCCTCTCGGTGACCGCGGACGCCACCAAGGTTCCGGACCACCTCGAGGCGTCGATCGAGGGCCTGGAGGCGGGCACCCTGGTGACCGCCGGCGATGTCGAGCTGCCGACCGGCGTCGAGCTGGCCGTCGACTCGGAGCTGACCGTCGCGTCGATCACCGCCGCCCCGACCGCCGAGCAGCTCGAGGCGACGCTGCCCGAGGTCGAGGTTGCCACCGACGAGGCCGAGGCCGAGGTCGGCGAGACCACCGAGGGCTCCGAGGGCGCGGACGCCGCCCCGGCCGAGGGCGCCGAGACGACCGAGGCGCGCACCGAGGCCTGATCGGTTCGTACTGTGCGACAGGCGTCCCCGGATGTTCGGGGGCGCCTGTCGGCATATCGGGAGTCGGTGGGATGGGCGTCGGAAGGGACGGGTCGTGACGGACGAGACGGGGCCGTGGCTGGTGGTCGGCCTGGGCAACCCGGGTCGGGAGTACGCCGGCAACCGGCACAACGTCGGGTTCATGGTGGCCGAGCTGCTGGCCGGGCGGGTGAGTGCGCGTTTCGGCCGGCACAAGCGGGCGGTGGCCGAGGTGGCCGAGGCGCGGCTGGGGTTCGGTGGGCCGAAGCTGGTGCTGGTCAAACCACTGACGTACATGAACCTCTCCGGCGGGCCGGTCGCGGCGTTGGCACAGTTCTACAAGGTGCCGACGACGCAGGTGATCGCGGTGCATGACGAGCTGGACATCGGCTTCGGCCAGGTGCGGGTCAAGTTCGGCGGCGGCGAGGGCGGGCACAACGGCCTGCGTTCGATGTCGAAGTCGTTGGGGACCAAGGACTACGCCCGGGTGCGGTTCGGCGTCGGCCGACCGCCGGGGCGGCAGGATCCGGCGGACTATGTGCTGTCGGATTTTGGCGCGGCCGAGCGCAAGGAGTTGGATTTCCTGGTGGACCGGGCCGCCGACGTGGTGGAGTCGGTGATCATCAAGGGCGTGGAGCCGACCCAGAACCTCTACCACGGCGGCTGAGCCGGGCGGGGCGTAGCCGAATCGGAAACGGCGGGCCGGTAGTCTGCGCCTTTCAGCGTGCCGCGACCGGCGACGCGAGTCGCGGCGGATCGGCCCGTGCGGGCAGCGTGGCGAGGCGACGGGAGCGGACAGATGAGCAGTCCTCCGATGATCGATGGCGCGTTTGCCCGATGGTTGGCGTCCCGGGCCGGGCAGGCGCTGCTCGACCTGCGCACGGAGATGGGTTTCGCCGACGCCGGTGCGCTGAAGTCGGCCGGGGACAAGGTGTCGCACGACCTGATCCGCACGGAGTTGGCGAAGTGGCGTCCGGGTGACGCGGTGCTCTCCGAGGAGGACGAGGGGTCGCGGTTGGCCTGGGCCGCGGAGGTGAACACCGGAGCGGTGTCACGGCTGAACGCGGACCGGGTGTGGATCGTCGACCCGTTGGACGGCACCCGGGAGTTCTCCGAGGAGGGCCGCTCGGACTGGGCGGTGCACGTGGCGCTCTGGGCGCGCAACGCGCCGAGCCCGCACGGCCTCGTCGCCGGGGCGGTGGGGCTGCCGGCGCAGCACCGGGTGCTGGGCACTGACTACCCGCCGGCGTACCCGCCGATGACTGTGGAGGCGGCGACGGCCGGCGAGCGGAAGATCCGCCTGGCCGCGAGCCGGAGCCGACCGCCGGTCTTCCTGACCGATCTGGCCGAGGACGTCGGGGCGCACCTGGTGCCGATGGGCTCGGCCGGAGCGAAAATCGCCGCAGTGGTCACCGGCGAGGTGGACGCGTACATCCACGCAGGTGGGCAGTACGAGTGGGACTCGGCGGCCCCGATCGCTGTGGCGACGGCCACCGGACTGCACGCTTCCCGGATCGACGGTTCTGCGCTGAAATACAACGAGGCGGATCCGCGGCTGCCCGACCTCCTGGTCTGCCGCAAGGATCTCGCCACCCGGTTGCTTGCAGCGCTGCAGAAACATTCCGGGTAGCCTGAGCGAACTTTCTTGACATGCCCGACCGGAAAGGTCTGGAAATCGGATGAGCGAGCGAATCGAGCCGCTGTCATGACCACCCCCGCGGCGTACCAGGTCTCCCACCTGGACGCCTTGGAAGCGGAGAGCATCTTCGTGATGCGCGAGGTGGTCGCCGAGATGGAACGCCCGGTGATGCTCTTCTCCGGTGGCAAGGACTCGATCGTCATGCTGCGGCTCGCGCAGAAGGCGTTCGCCCCGGCCAACGTCCCCTTCCCGGTGATGCACGTCGACACCGGGCACAACTTCCCCGAGGTCCTGGAATACCGCGACCAACGGGTCGCCGAG
Source organism: Micromonospora sp. NPDC047187 (assembly GCF_040643355.1). NCBI lineage: Bacteria > Bacillati > Actinomycetota > Actinomycetes > Micromonosporales > Micromonosporaceae > Micromonospora > Micromonospora sp. NPDC047187. The sequence continues at coordinate 392,118 of NZ_JBEYUF010000003.1, read as the reverse complement.
CTGGGGTTGCAACTCGTGGTGGCGAGCGTGCCGGAGGCCCTGGCCAGCGGCATGGTCCGGGAGTCCGGTGACGGCATGCGCAACCGGATCCAGACACCGGTCCTGCTGGACGCGGTGGAGAAGCACCGCTTCGACGCGCTGTTCGGAGGCGCCCGCCGGGACGAGGAGAAGGCCCGGGCGAAAGAGCGGGTGTTCAGCTTCCGCGACGAGTTCGGTCAGTGGGACCCGAAGAACCAGCGGCCGGAGCTGTGGTCGCTCTACAACGGCCGGCACCACCCGGGCGAGTCGATCCGAGTCTTCCCGCTGTCCAACTGGACCGAGCTGGACGTGTGGCACTACATCGCCCGGGAACGCATCCCGCTGCCGTCGATCTACTACGCGCACGAGCGTGAGGTGATCGAGCGGGACGGCATGTTCTACGCCGTCAACGAGTTCTTCCGCCCCCGCGCGGGTGAGGAGCGGTTCAAGGCGCAGGTGCGCTACCGCACCGTCGGCGACGCCTCCTGCACCGCCGCGGTCCGTTCCGAGGCGGACACCGTGGAGAAGGTCATCGAGGAGGTGGCGGCCACCCGGATCACCGAGCGCGGCGCCACCCGTGGTGACGATCGGGTCAGCGAGGCCGCCATGGAGGACCGCAAGCGGGAGGGCTACTTCTGATGAGCACCGAGATCGTGGCCGCCGCGAGCGCGGAGGCACGGGCTGTTACCGGGGCCGGGCCGGAGGCCCGGCCGATGGACCTGCTGCGGTTCGCCACCGCCGGCAGCGTGGACGACGGGAAGTCGACCCTGATCGGGCGGCTGCTCTACGACACCAAGTCGCTCTTCACCGACCAGTTGGCCGCCGTGGAGGCGGTCAGCGCGGCCCGCGGTGACGAATACACCAACCTGGCGTTGCTCACCGACGGTCTGCGGGCCGAGCGGGAGCAGGGCATCACCATCGACGTGGCGTACCGGTACTTCGCCACCCCCCGGCGCAAGTTCATCATCGCCGACACCCCGGGCCACACCCAGTACACCCGCAACATGGTCACCGGCGCATCGACAGCGGACCTGGCGCTGATCCTGGTGGACGCGCGCAAGGGCCTCGTCGAGCAGTCCCGTCGGCACGCGTTCCTCTGCTCCCTGCTGCGGGTGCCGCACCTGGTCCTCTGTGTCAACAAGATGGACCTGGTCGACTGGTCGCAGGAGGTCTACGAGCGGATCGCCGACGAGTTCACAGCGTTCGCGGCGAAGCTCGACGTACCGGACCTGACAGTGGTGCCGGTCTCCGCGTTGCGCGGCGACAACATCGTCACCCGGTCGGACAACATGCAGTGGTACGAGGGCCCGTCGCTGCTGCACCACCTGGAGCGGGTGCACATCGCCAGCGACCGCAACCTGGTCGACGTCCGGTTCCCGGTGCAGTACGTGATCCGTCCGCAGTCCACCACTGTCACCGACTACCGCGGCTACGCCGGCCAGGTCGCCTCCGGCGTGCTGAAGCCGGGCGACGAGGTGATGGTGCTGCCCTCCGGCTTCACCAGCCGGATCGCCGCCGTGGAGACCGCCGACGGGCCGGTCCCGGAGGCGTTCCCGCCGATGTCGGTGACGGTACGACTGGCCGACGAGATCGACATCTCGCGGGGTGACCTGATCTGCCGGCCGAACAACGCGCCGGCGGTGGCCCAGGACATCGAGGCGATGGTCTGCTGGATGGACGAGACGGCGCCGCTGCGGGTCGGCGGCCGGTACGCGATCAAGCACACCACCCGGTCGGCCCGGGCGATCGTGCGCGGGCTGCACTACCGGCTGGACATCAACTCCCTGCACCGCGACGAGTCCGCCGACGAACTGCGGCTCAACGAGATCGGCCGGGTGCGACTGCGCACGACGGTGCCGCTGCTGGCCGACGAGTACCGCCGTAACCGCACCACCGGCGGCTTCGTCATCATCGACGAGGCGACCAACCGCACGGTAGGCGCCGCCATGATCGTCGAAGCCACCTAACCCCTGCCTCGCGATCTTGCACTTTCTGCCCCGGCATAAGGGGCACACCAACCCATGTCGACAACGGAAACTGCAAGATCGGCGCGGCAGGGGCCTCTCCCGCCGAACAGCCCTAACTCACCCCGCACCGGCTCGGGTGGGGTTAGGGCAGCAGGCGGGTGGCGCCGGGGGAGGGGAGGACCGTCACGGTGCCGGGGGCGGTGAAACCTCGTTGCGCGTACGCGTCGGTCACGGCGGCCGCTACCGCGTCGGCACTTCCGGCCTCGATCAGCGCGAGCACACAGCCGCCGAAGCCACCGCCGGTCATCCGCGCGCCCAGCGCACCGGCCGCCAACGCTGCCTCGACCGCGGTGTCGATCTCCGGCACGGTGATCTCGAAGTCGTCGCGCATCGAGACGTGGGAGGCGGTCAGCAGCGGGCCGATGTCGCGGACCCGGGCGGCGCGCAGCAGTGCCACAGTGTCCAGGACACGCTGGTCCTCGGTCACCACGTGCCGGACCCGTCGCCGGGTCTCCTCGTCGTCGAGCCGCGCCAGTGCGACGTCGAGCTGGTCGACGCCCACGTCGCGCAGGGCGGCAACGCCGAGCGCGCTGGCCCCGGCCTCGCAGGAGCGACGGCGGGCCGCGTACTCCCCGTCGGCGTGGCGGTGCGGCGCCCGGCTGTCGATGACCAGCACAGCCAGCCCGTCGGCGTCCAGGTCGAACGGGATGTGCTCGACCGACTCGTCGCGGCAGTCCAGGAAGAGGGCGTGCCCAGCGCGGCAACGGATCGCGGCCGACTGGTCCATGATGCCGGTCGGCGCGCCCACGTAGACGTTCTCCGCCCGTTGCGCCAGCCGCGGCTGCAGTTCCGGGGCGAGCTTCAGCCCGCCGAGGTCGAGCAGGGCAGCCAGCACTGCCGACTCCAGCGCGGCCGAGGAGGAGAGCCCGGCGCCCAGCGGCACGTCGGAGGCGATCGCCAGCCGGGCGCCCGGCACCGGGTGACCGGCCTCGCGCAACGCCCAGACCACACCCGCGACGTACGCGCCCCAGCCGGTGACTCGACCCGCCTCGGCGACGTCGTCCGCGCCGAAGGTGATCGCCTCGCCGGACAGCTCGGACCAGACCGTCCAGTGCTCCCCGTCCTGCCGGTCGGCCGCTACGACGGTGCGCATCGGCAGGGCGAACGGCAGCACGAAGCCTTCGTTGTAGTCGGTGTGCTCACCGATCAGGTTGACCCGGCCCGGGGCTGCCCACCGGCCGGCAGCCTCGGCACCGAACTGCGCGGAGAAGCCGGCCGCGGCCCGCCCGGCGACGTCACTGCTCGGGTGGGTCATGACTGGCCCAGGATGTGCGTGCGGTAGAACGCCCAGGCATCCCCGACCATGTCGTGCAGGGTCGGCTTCTGCGGCACCCAGCCCAACTCGTCGCGGGCCAGTGCGGACGACGCCACCAACTCGGCCGGGTCGCCCTCGCGGCGCGGCGCGACCTCGACGGGCAGCTGGTGCCCGGTGACCTCGCGGACCACGTCGACGACCTGCCGGTTGGTGAAGCCGTTGCCGTTGCCCAGGTTGTAGATCCGGTGCTGGCCGCCGGTGGCCGCGTCAAGCGCCAGCAGATGCGCGCGGGCCAGGTCGGCGACGTGGATGTAGTCGCGGACGCAGGTGCCGTCCACAGTGGGGTAGTCGTCCCCGAAGAGTTGGAGCTTCTCCCGCCGGCCGGCGGCGACGTCCAGCGCGATCGGGATCAGGTGCGTCTCCGGGTCGTGCCGCTCGCCGAGCGTGATGTCGCCGTCGAGGTGGGCGCCGGCCACGTTGAAATAGCGCAGCGACACGGCGGCCAGCCCGTGCGCGATCGCCTCGGAGGTGAGTGCCATGTCGACGGCGAGTTTGGTGGCGCCGTACGTGTTGGTGGGTGCCTTTACCGCGTTCTCGGTGATGGGCAGCTCGGTGGGGTTGCCGTAGACGGCGGCGGTGGAGGAGAAGACCATCCGGGGCACCCCCGCGGCCCGGACCGCGTCGATCAGGGCGAGCGTGCCGATGGTGTTGTTCTGCCAGTACAGCTCCGGCTTGACCATCGACTCGCCGGCGGCGATCAGGGCGGCGAAGTGCAGCACCCCGTCGAACCCGGCGTCCGCGGTGATGACCTGGGCGGCGTCGTGGATGGACGCCTCCACGTGGGTGGCGTCCGGGGCGAGGGCTTCGCGGTGGCCGGTGCGCAGGTCGTCCAGGATGACCACCTGGTGACCGGCGTCGAGCAGCATCCGGGTCACCACGCTCCCGATGAAGCCGGCGCCCCCGGTGACGAGCAGTTTCACGTCGTTGCCTCCTGCCTGGCCCGCCCGGGACGTGGCCCTTCGGTGATCACACTAGGGCGGTGGCCGGCGCTCTCGCCGTCGCCACCGTCAAGCCCATTCCATCATAATCTCTCATGATTAAACAGAGCCGAACATCTCTCCGCCGCTCCGCGTGATCCCCGGCGTGGTGGGCCCACGGTGTCTACCATCTCTGTCATGCGGGAAGCGGCCCGTACCGGGCTCCGGCGACACGCGCGGGCACATCCCCGCCGCGACCCTGGCCCGCTCGCCCGGGCCGTCGCCCGGGTGCTGGTGCGCGCCGCGGATGGCGCCACCCGACTCGTCACCGATCTGCTCGGGACCGGTCCGACGGCCGGCCGGGAGCACATCTCCGAGGCCGATCTGCGGGACCTGGTCGCGGCGAACACGGTGCTCGACCCGGACGAGCGGCGGATCATCGACGAGGTCCTGGTGGCCGGTGCCAGTCTGATCCGCGAGGTGATGATGCCGCGTACCGAGGTGGTCTTCCTCCCGGCGCGGCTGACAATCGTCGAAGCCGCCCGACTGGTCCGCGCCGAAACGCACACCCGTTATCCGGTCACCGACGGCACGCACGACGACGTGGTCGGCTTCGTGCACCTCCGTGACGTACTGCTGCGCCCGGACACCGACCCGTGCGTCACCGTCGGCGAGTTGGCCCGCGAGGTGAAGCGGCTCCCGGGCAGCAAACGGGTGCTCGCCGCGCTGACCGAGATGCGCCGGGAGGGCCAGCACCTCGCGGTGGTGGTCGACGAGTACGGCGGCACGGCCGGGATCATCACCCTGGAGGACCTCATCGAGGAGTTGATCGGCGAGATCCACGACGAGTACGACGCCACCCCGGACCCGGTGCACGCCGGCCTGCCCGCCGTGGTGGACGGCCGCCTCAACCTCGCTGACTTCGCCGAGCGGACCGGGGTGGCACTACCCGCCGGACCGTACGAGACGGTGGGCGGGTTCGTCATGGCCGCGCTGGGCCGGCTCCCGGTGACCGGCGACGAGGTGCCGGTGCCGGATGAGCCCGCCGAGGTCGGCGCACCCGATCCGGCCGAGCTGCCGGCCGGCTGGCTGCTGCGGGTGCTCACGTTGGACGGCCGCCGAGTGGCCCGACTCGCCGTCTCCGCCGCCCGCACCACCGAGCAGAGCACCGAGCGGCGCCGCGAGTCCGGGTCGGTCCCGGCGGGCGGCCCCGAGCCGGCCCGGGAGGCGGTGGCGGGGCAGCACCGCCGGGTCGCGGTCGGGCCGACTCGCCGGGTCGGCGCGGGCGAACCACGCGAGGTCAGCACCCCGGCACCGGCGGGCCGGAGCCGACCCGCCGGCCCGTCATGACGGACCGGGTTGCTTGCTGACAGAATTATCGCCATGTCCGACGTTCCCGCCCGGCCCCGCGTCTTCTCCGGCATCCAGCCGACAGCCGACTCGTTCCACCTCGGCAACTATCTCGGCGCGGTGCGGCACTGGGTGGCGCTACAGGACACCCACGACGCGTTCTACTGCGTGGTGGACCTGCACGCCATCACCGCGGGGCACGATCCGGCGCTGCTGCGCCAGCGGACCCGGGTGGCCGCCGCCCAGCTCTTCGCGGTCGGGCTCGACCCGGAACGCAGCACCCTGTTCGTCCAGTCGCAGGTGCCCGAGCACCCGCAGCTGGCCTGGGTGCTCGGCTGCATCACGGGCTTCGGCGAGGCCAGCCGGATGACCCAGTTCAAGGACAAGTCGCAGAAGCAGGGTAACGAGCGGGCCAGCGTCGGGCTGTTCACCTATCCGGTCCTCCAGGCCGCCGACATCCTGCTCTACCAGGCCAACGCGGTCCCGGTCGGCGAGGACCAGCGCCAGCACCTGGAGCTCTCCCGGGATCTGGCGCAGCGATTCAACTCGCTGTTCGGCGCGACGTTCACGGTGCCCGCTCCGCACATCGTCAAGGACACTGCGAAGATCACCGACCTGCAGGACCCGACCGCGAAGATGTCGAAGTCGTCGTCCTCGCCGGCCGGCATCATCGACCTGCTCGACGATCCGGCCCGGTCCGCGAAGAAGATCCGTTCGGCGGTGACCGACACCGGTCGGGAGATCGTCTTCGACGCCGAGACCAAGCCGGGTGTGTCCAACCTGTTGACCATCTACTCGGCGCTCAGCGGCCGCGGCATCGACGAGCTGGTGGCCGCGTACGCGGGCCGTGGCTACGGCGATCTGAAGAAGGAGCTGGCCGAGGTGGTGACGGACTTCGTCCGGCCGATCCAGGAGCGCACCCGCGCCTACCTCGACGATCCGGCGCAGCTGGACAAGCTGCTCGCGGCCGGCGCGGAGAAGGCCCGTGCGGTGGCCGCGACGACCCTGCGGTCCGCGTACGAGCGGGTCGGGTTCTTCCCGCCCGTGCGCGGCGAGTAGCTCCGCGGTACAGGTGGACGGCTCGGTGGTCGGAGGGGCGGCGCGAAGCGTGGATCGCAGTGGCGGGGTGCCGCCGGCCGGCGACACCATCCAGATCGGCATCGCGGTGGACATCCCCGAGCCGTGGGGTGCCCTGCTCACCCGGCGGCGGGTCGAGGCCGGTGATCCGCTGGCGGTGCCCGCGCACGTGACGTTGCTCGGGCCCACTGAGATCCGGACGGCCAACCTGCCGGCGGTCGAGCGGCACCTGGCCGCCGTAGCCGCCGCGCACCTGCCGTTCACGCTGCACCTGCGGGGCACCGGCACGTTCCGTCCGGTCACCCAGGTGGTGTTCGTCGCGGTGGCCGCCGGGATCAGTGAGTGCGAGCTGCTGGCCGCGGCCATCGCCGCGGCGCCGGGCCTGCACCGCGAACTCCGGTTCCCGTACCATCCGCACGTCACAGTGGCTCAGGACGTCGCACCGGAGGCCCTGGACAAGGTGTACGAGGATCTGGCCGACTTCTCCGCGATGTTCGAGGTCGACGGGTTCACCCTCTTCTCGCACAGCGGGCAGGCCAGGTGGCAGCCGCGTCGGGACTTCTGCCTCGGCAACTGAAGCGCCGGCAACCGAACCGTCAGCACCTGAAGCATCTGCGACGCGCCGGCCGGCGAGCATCGGGAGCCGGTTGCCACTACAGCGGTGGGAGATCGGCGAGGATGATCGCGTGAACGTGATCGGCCAGATCGAGGCGGGCATCGACCGCTGGGTGAGCGCCGCGCGCCACCGGTCGGGGCTCTTCGATCACGTGTGGCGGGCCGGGGTGCTGTACGGCGAGGTGCTGGCCGGCCGATTGGCCGCCGCCATCGCCTACTACGGCTTCTTCGCCGTGTTCGCCCTCGCCCTTGTCGCGTTCTCCATCTTCGGGGCGATCCTGGAGGACAACGACGAGGTCAGCGCGGCGGCGGCCGACTTCCTCAAGGAGAATCTGCCGTTCCTGGACGCCGAGCAGATCGCCAACTCCAGCGGCACTGTCGGTGTGGTCGGCCTGGTCATCCTGGTCTTCACCGGGATCGGTTGGGTCGAGGCCATCCGGTCCTCGCAGCGGTTGATGTACCAGCTCAACCAGCAGCCGGGCAATCTGGTGGTGCGGCGGCTCGTCGACCTGGGCGTGATGATCGGCATCTTCGTGCTGCTCGGCGTCTCGGTCGCGGCGGTGGACGCGTTGGAGTCGCTGCTGCGTTTCCTGCTGCGCAGCACCGGGTCGGTGGGTCTGACCACCATCAGCGCGGTGCTCAGCGTGCTGGTCAACACAGTGCTCGCCACCGCGTTGCTGCTGGCAGTGCCCCGGCTGCGGATGAGCCGGTCCCGGCTGCGCCCGGTGGTGGTACTGGTGGCTGTCGGCATCACGCTGCTGAACACCGTCGGGCGATACTACGTGGTGCGGACCGAGCGGAACCCGGCGTACACCGTGGTGGCCGGCGCCGTTGGTCTGCTGCTGTACCTCTACCTGCTCAACCAGTTGGTGCTGTTCGGCGCGGCGCTCCTGGCGACCAGCACCAACGGCCGAGTGGTGGACCTGGCGGAAACCCCCGCCCCACCGAAGGATGTCGACGAGGGCATCGACCCCGGTGCGCCGGGCGGTGCGGGCTGATGACGGAAGGCGCGCAGGTGCTGATCTCGGTCGACCCGGATTCGTCGGTGCCCCCGTACGAGCAGGTGCGCGTGCAGCTTGCCGAGCTGATCGGCGACGGCCGGTTGCCGGTGGGCAGCCGACTGCCCACCGTCCGGCAGCTCGCCGCCGACCTGCGGTTGGCCGCGAACACGGTGGCCCGCGCCTATCGGGAGTTGGAGGCGGCCGGGCTGTTGAAGACCCGGGGGCGCAACGGCACCTTCGTCGCCCCCGGGCGGAACGACGCCGTCGACCGGTTGCAGCGGGCGGCGGCCGGCTACGCGGCGGAGGCCGCCCGGCTCGGCGTGCCGCCGGCCACCGCGCTCGCCCTGGTCCGCGCCGCCCTGGACGCGGTCCGCCCCGGCTGACCGGCCGCCGATCGACCGTCGGACGGGCGATAACTGAGCAGAACGGCGTCGTCGCTCGCGTTCGCGGACCATGATGAGCCGGTGGGCGCACTCATGACACTGGACCTGCCGGCGGACTCACCGCTCCTCGGCCTGCCATGGATCATCACTTTCGGTCCGCTCGGCGATCTCGACGAGTGGGAGCCGGTGGTCTGCGGGCCGTACGAGCGACCGCACGCGTTGGCCCTGGCCGAGGCGGTGGTGGCCGAGGAGCAGCTGATGGCCGTGGTGGAGCCGTTGCTGCCGGCGCTGTCCGCCGACGAGATCCGCAGTGAGATCGCCGCCGCGCAGGTCGCCGCCGAGGACGAGGCCCGTCAGGTGGAGGGGGCCGACCTGTACGGGGACTTCGAGGACGTGATCGACGAGGAGTTGGACGCGGCAGCCGACGAGGCCGGCCACGGTGAGCCCGCCGAAGCGCCGGACGAGGCCGAGGTACGCGCCGGCTTCACCCGGATCGCGGCGTTGCTCACCGCGAAGTGAGACGTCAGCGGGTCGGCGCGCGGTCCAGTACGCAGAACTCGTTGCCCTCGGGATCGGCGAGCACCGTGAACTGTTCGGCTCCGGTCTGCCCGACGTCGACCTGCCGCGCGCCGAGGCCCACCAGCCGCCGTACCTCGGACTGGGGGTCCGTGTCCGCGACCAGGTCGAGGTGCAGCCGGTTCTTGCCCCGCTTGGCGGTGCCCGAGCCCTGCAACCACACGGTGGGCGCGGCGGCGGACGGCTGCCCCGGCGGCCAGAGCTTGGCGCTGCCGTCGTCGCCCTTCTCGACCTCGTAGCCGAGCGCCGCGGACCAGAACGAGACCATCAGGTCCAGGTCCTCGACGTCGAGCGTGCACTGGGCGATCCGTACCACCATGGGGTCACCTCCGTAGTAATGGTGCCCAATGCGGTACCCGTGACATCTGCGGGTCTAACCACCGGCGGCACACGGACACCGGCGCCACGCGGAGCGGACTCCGCGCGGCGCCGGTGGCACCTCACCCCCCACCACAAGGGGCCGGTAGCCCAGTCGCCCGCCGGCGCGGGGCACGACGAACGACCAGGTCGAGAACGAGTTACCCGTTCAGCGCCGTTCCAACCAGACTGCCGCGTCAATTGGCAGCAGCTGGCCGGAGCCCTGTTCGGTGAGCTCGTCGCTGGCGACGAGCGGCTGACCGTACCCGTCGATCAGGACCGGCGCGCCGCTGAAGTTGACCACGCAGGTCAGCACTGAGGCGCCGGCTGAGCGGGAGAAGGCCAGCACGCCCGGCTCGCTCTCCCGCCAGGTCAACCCGTCGGCGTCGAGGGCGAGCGCGGGATGAACGTGGCGGATCCGCAGCGCGGTCCGGTACAGCTCCAGGGTCGAGCCGGACACGCCGGTCTGCGCCGCGACGGACAGCGCCTGCCAGAGCGCCGGGGCGGGTAGCCAGCTCAGCTCACTGCCGGCCGGTCCGAAGCCGTACGGGGCCAGCTCGCCGCTCCACGGGATGGGCACCCGGCAGCCGTCGCGGCTCTCGCCGGTGCGCAGGAACGCCGGATCCTGGCGCAGCTCGTCGGGGAGGTCGAGGACCTCCGGCAGGCCCAGTTCCTCGCCCTGGTAGAGGTAGGCGCAGCCGGGCAGGGCGAGCATCAGCAGGCTGGCGGCCCGGGCTCGGCGCAGCCCTTCGACGCCGTCGCCGTACCGGGTGACGTGCCGCTGCTTGTCGTGGTTGGACAGCACCCAGGTGGTCGGCGCCCCGACCACTGTCGCCTCGGCCAACGCGGTGTCGATCACCTTGCGGAACGAGTCGGCCGACCAGGTGGCGTCGAGGAAGTCGAAGCTGAACGCCTGGTGCAACTCGTCCGGACCGATGTAGCGGGCCAGGCGCTGTGGTGTCTCGGCCCACGCTTCGGCGACCGCCATCCGGCCACCCGGGTAGCTGTCCAGGATGGGCCGCCAGGCCCGGTAGATCTCGTGCACCTCGTCCTGGTCGAAGTACGGCAGCCGGCCCTTGCCGAGCAGTTCGACCTGGCGCTGGCCGGTGGTCGCCGTGCTGAAGCCGACGTCCGGCAGCCCTTCCGCCTTGATCATGCCGTGCGCCACGTCGACGCGGAATCCGTCGACGCCCCGGTCCAGCCAGAACCGCAGCACGTCCTCGAACTCGGTGCGGACCTCCGGGTGACGCCAGTTCAGGTCCGGCTGCGACGGGTCGAACAGGTGCAAATACCACTGACCGTCAGCGATCCGGGTCCAGGCGGGGCCGCCGAAGATGCTCTCCCAGTCGTTCGGGGGCAACTCGCCGTGGGTGCCCTTGCCGTCGGCGAAGAGGTAACGGGCCCGCTCCGGTGAGCCGGGGCCGGCGGCGAGCGCGGCGGTGAACCAGCGGTGCGCGCTGGAGGTGTGGTTGGGCACCAGGTCGACGATGATCCGCAGGCCGTGGGCGTGCGCGTCGGTGATCATCGCGTCGAAGTCGGCGAGGGTGCCGAACATCGGGTCGACGTCCCGGTAGTCGGCCACGTCGTACCCGCCGTCGATCATCGGCGACGTGTAGAAGGGTGTGAGCCACAGCGCGTCCACCCCGAGTTCGCGCAGGTACGGCAGGCGCTGCCGGATGCCCTGGAGGTCGCCGGTGCCGTCGCCGTCGCTGTCGGCGAAGCTGCGGACGTACACCTGGTAGACGACCGCGGAGCGCCACCAGTCGTCGTCGGTGGCGTGCGGCGGGGTGGCGGTGCTGATCATTCGAGCAATATGCCGGCCCGCCGCTGCAAGAGTCAAGCAGATCTTGCGTAAGAGAGGCGTGCGGAGGTCGGCGCGACAGCTGTGGAGCCGCGCACCACCAGCTCCGGGCGGAACAGGTACTCCGAGTGCGGGGCGCCGTGCCCGTTGATCTCGTCCACCAGGGCGCGGACGGCGGCCACCGCCATCGCGGTGACCGGCTGCCGCATGGTGGTCAGCGGCGGATCGGTGAAGGCCATCAGTGGGGAGTCGTCATAGCCGACCACGGAGAGGTCGTCGGGGACGTCGAGGCCGCGTTGACGGGCGGCCCGGATCGCGCCGAGCGCCATCAGGTCGGAGCCGCAGACCACGCCGGTGACGCCGCGGTCCAACAGGCGGCCGGCCGCCGCCTCGCCACCCTCCACCCCGAACAGTGACAGCTCGGCCAGCGGGCCCAGGTCGGCTTCGGCGACGCCGGCCAGCCGGGTCATCGCGGAGCGCCAGCCAGCCACCTTGCGCTGCACCGGGACGAACCGGTCCGGGCCGGTGATCAGGCCGATCCGGCGGTGCCCGAGCGCGACCAGGTGGGCGACGGCCAGTTCGGCCGCCTCCCGGTCGTCGCAGGAGACGAAGGGCGCGCCGATGCCGGGCACGTACCCGTTGATCATCACGACCGGCAACGGCCGGGCGAGCAGCGCCCGGTAGCGGTCGTGGTTGGCGGCCGTGTCGGCGTGCAGGCCGGAGACGAAGACGATCCCGGAAACCTGCCGGTCCAGCAGCATCTCCACGTACTCGTCCTCGGTCACGCCGCCGGCGGTCTGAGTGCAGAGCACCGGGGTGAAACCGCTCTGCGCCAGTGTGGACTCGATGACCTGGGCGAAGGCGGGGAAGATCGGGTTGTCCAGCTCCGGCACCACCAGGCCGACCAGGCCTGCGCTGCGCTTACGCAGCCGGGCCGGGCGCTCGTACCCGAGCACGTCGAGGGCGGTGAGGACGGCCTGCCGGGTCTCCGGGGCCACGCCGGGGCGGTCGTTGAGCACCCGCGACACCGTGGCCTCGCTGACTTCGGCCTGCTGGGCGATGTCGGACAGTCGAGCGCGCATGGCGGCACTTTAGCCCACCGGCAAGTTCTTGCGGAGTGCTCTGCAAGCCCTTCCATAACTTGCAACGTCTTGCTAACGTCCCCGCAACATGCGAGAGCAGCGGCGCAGCATCCATGCGCCGGTTGGCAAGAACTTCCAGAGGTTTCCACTGGCGGGCCCGCCCTTCCCCCGGCGACCCGCCATGACGACAGGAGCACCGATGCGCATCCGTACCGCGGGTGTGGTCGCCCTCTTCGCCCTGGCGCTCGCCGCCTCAGGCTGCGGCGGCGACAGCGACGAGCCGGCCGCGAAGGACACCCCCAAGGCCGCCGGCGGCAAACTGGTGATCTGGGCGGACGACAAGCGGACCGCCGCCCTCAAGCCGTTCACCGAGAAGTTCGGCCAGGAGAACGGCGTCACCGTCGAGGTCCAGGCCGTCCCGAACGAGGACCTCCAGAACAACTTCTTGACCGTGTCGAGCCAGGGCGGCGGCCCGGACGTGGTGATCGGCGCGCACGACTGGATCGGCAACCTGGTCCAGAACGGCGCCATCGACCCGGTGCAGCTGTCCGACGAGCAGAAGGCCGCCTTCAACGAGACCGCCGTCAAGGCCGTCACGTTCAACGGCCAGCTCTACGGCGTGCCCTACGCCCAGGAGAACCTGGCGCTGATCCGCAACACCGAACTGGCCCCCGAGGCACCGAAGACAATCGAGGACCTGGTCGCCACCGGCAAGCAGCTCAAGGCGCAGAAGAAGGTCACCGAGACGCTCTGCCTCCAGGTCGGCCAGAAGGGCGACGCGTACCACATCTACCCGCTGTACACCTCGGCCGGCGGTTACCTCTTCGGCACCACCGCGAACGGCGACTACGACCCGAAGGACCTGGGCGTGGGCAAGCCGGAGTCGATCGCCGCGTTCAAGAAGATCGCCGCGCTCGGCGAGAAGGGCGAGGGCGTGCTGAAGCGCTCGATCGCCGACACCAACTCGACCGCCACCTTCACCGGCAAGAAGTGCGCCTTCCTGGTCTCCGGGCCCTGGGCCACCGCCGACGTGAAGAAGGCCGGCATCAAGTACGACGTCTCCGCCGTTCCCGGCTTCGCCGGCGGCAAGACGGCCGCGCCGTTCGTGGGCGTCCAGTCGTTCTACGTGGCGGCCAAGGGCAAGAACAAGGCTCTCGCCCAGGAGTTCGTCGCCAACTACGTCACCACGCCGGACCTGGCCGTGGCGCTCTACCAGGCCGACCCGCGCCCGCCGGCGCTGACCGCCGCGCTGGACCAGGTCAAGAGCAGCGACCCGGACCTGGCCAAGTTCATCGAGGCCGGCAAGAACGGCCAGGTGCTCCCGGCCATCCCGGCCATGGCCGCGATCTGGGACCCGTTCGGCAAGGCCGAGGCCGCCGTCATCGGCGGCGCCGACCCGACCAGCACGGTTACCGCGGCCGGCAAGACGATCGCCGGTTCGATCAAGTAATGAGCACACCGCTGTCCGGCCCGGGGCCTGCCCAGCAGGCCCCGGGCCGGGGGCCCGTCCGCACCGGGTCCCCGCGCACCTCCCGTACCGCGCGGAACCACGCGCCGATCACCGCGGCCGGCCTCGCCGCGAAGGTGATCCTGCTCGGCCTGGTGGCCGGGATCGCGATCTGGGCGGCCTTCCCGCTCGTGGCGGCCGAGAAGTGGGTCGGGCTGGCGGTGCTGGTGCTGACCACCGCCGCACTGTTCTATCTGTACCTGGGCCGCCGGCACGTCCCGGCGAAGTACCTCATCCCCGGCACGCTCTTCCTGATCGCCTTCCAGGTCGTGCCGGTGCTCTACACCGCGAGCACGGCCTTCACCAACTTCGGCGACGGCCACCGCGGCAGCAAGGACGACGCGATCGTCGCGATCCAGAGTTCGTCGGTCAAGCAGGTCCCGGGGTCCACCCAGTACCCGTTGTCGGTCGCCACCAAGGGCGACCCGGCCACCGGCGCCCTGGTCTTCCTGATCACCAAGCCAGGAACCGACACGGTCTCCGTCGGCGACGCCGGGGGCCTGCGTCCGCTCGATCCGGGCGCGGCCACCGTCGGCCCCGGCGGAAAGGTCACCGCGGCCGACGGCTACACCGTGCTGAACTTCGGCCAGGCCAGCGCCCGCAGCAAGGACATCACGGACCTGGTGGTGCCGACCGCCGGAGGCGCGCTGCGCTCGTCCGGCCTGTCCCGGGCGTACGAGGGCAAGGCCGTCCGGGCGTACGAGGCCGGCTGCGACTGCGTCAAGGACAGCGACAGTGGCAAGACCTGGACCGCGGACGGCGAGGTCGGCGCGTTCGTCGCCGCCGACGGCGAGCGGCTGGCCCAGGGCTGGAAGGTGAACGTCGGGCTGTCCAACTTCACCCGGGTGCTCACCGACGAGCGGATCTCCGGGCCGTTCCTCGCCACGCTGATCTGGAACTTCGCCTTCGCCATCGGCTCCACCGGCGGCACGTTCATCCTCGGCATGCTGATCGCCCTGGCGCTGCACTCGCCCCGAATGCGGGGCACCAACCTCTACCGGATGTTGCTGATCCTGCCGTACGCCATGCCGTCCTTCGCGATGCTGTTGGTCTGGCGGGACATGTTCAACACCGACTTCGGGCTGATCAACAATCTGTTCGGGCTCAGCGTCGACTGGTTCGGGCAGGACTGGTCGGCCCGCGCCGCGGTGATCCTGGTGCAGCTCTGGCTCGGCTACCCGTACATGTTCCTGGTGGCCACCGGCGCGCTACAGGCCATCCCACGGGAGTTGACAGAGGCCACCTCGGTCGACGGGGCGTCGCGCTGGCAGTCGTTCCGGGCGGTCACCCTGCCGCTGCTGCTGGTCGCGCTCTCGCCGCTGCTGATCTCGTCGTTCGCGTTCAACTTCAACAACTTCAACGCGGTCTACCTGACCACCGAGGGCGCGCCGTTCCCGGCGGACAACCCCAGCAACGGCGCCACCGACCTGCTGATCACCTACACCTACCGGCTGGCGTTCGGTGGGCAGGCCGCACAGTTCGGCTTCGCCGCGGCCATCTCACTGTTCATCTTCGCCATCGTCGCGGTGGTGTCGGCGGTCAGCTTCCGGCGGACCCGCCAACAGGAGGAGGTGTACGCATGACCATGTTCACCGGCGCCGCCGTCACGGGCGGCGCGAACGGCCCGGCGGCGGTCGACCGCAACGCGGGCAAGCGGAAGAAGCGATGGTTCGCCGAGGTCGGCTGGCGGCACCTGGTCGGCCTGCTCGGCGTGCTGTTCAGTCTCTTTCCACTCGTGTTCGTCGTCTCGGCGGCGCTCAATCCGCTCGGCACCCTGTCGTCCACCGAGTTGGTGCCGACCGGCGGGGTGTCGTTGGAGAACTTCGGGAATCTGTTCGCGCGCACCGGGTTCGCTGACTGGTTTCTGAACTCGCTGCTCATCGCCGGTGGGGCCGCGTTCGCCTCGGTCTTCCTCTCCGCGCTCGCGGCGTACGCCTTCTCCCGGATGCGGTTTCAGGGGCGACGGGTGGGGTTGCTGTCACTGCTGTTGATCCAGATGTTCCCGCAGTTCCTGGCGATCGTTGCGATCTTCCTGATCTTCGGCACGATCACCGACCTGTGGCCGGCCATCGGCTTCAACACCCCGTGGGGTCTGATGCTGCTCTACCTGGGTGGCGCGCTGGGCGTGAACACCTGGCTGATGAAGGGCTTCTTCGACACCCTGCCCCGGGAGCTGGACGAGTCGGCCACCGTGGACGGCGCCTCACACGCCCAGGTCTTCTTCCGGATCATGCTGCCGTTGGTGGCGCCGATCCTCGCGGTGACCGGGCTGCTCGCCTTCATCAACACCATCAACGAGTTCCTGATGGCGAGCGTCTTCCTCACCGACACGGACGCCAAGACCCTCGCGGTCGGCATGCGAGGCATGTTGCAGGGCGGCGAGCGGAACACCAACTTCGGCATCTTCGCGGCCGGCACCCTGTTGACCGCGATCCCGACGGTGCTGGTCTTCCAGTTCCTCCAGCGCTACATCGTCTCCGGGCTGACCTCGGGAGCCGTCAAGGGTTGAGACGAGCCGACCTGCAGCGGCCGGTTGATCGACTGATCCGCGCTCGTCGGCGGTTCCCTCTACTACAATCCGTCGTTCATAGGGAAGTATGGCGAGCGTGGAAGCTCTCAGACTCATCCTTCTCTACGTCCATCTGATCGGGTTCGCCCTGCTGCTCGGTGGCTCGATCGCCCAGTACGCCAGCGGTCGGCTGCGGATCAACCCGGCCATGCTGTGGGGCGCGGTGATCCAGTTGCTGACCGGGCTCGGCCTCGCCGCGCCGCTGCGCGACGGCGACGAGCCGGCACCGGCAAAACTTGTGACGAAGTTGGTGATCGCCCTGCTGATCTTCGTCATGGTCTTCTTCTCCCGGAAGCGGGACGTGGTCAACCGCGGTCATTTCCTCGCGATCGTCGGTCTGACCCTGGTCAACGCGGCGGTCGCGGTCTTTTGGCGGTAACGTCCGAGGAGGAAAACGCCTCCAGAAAACGGACGTTGCGGACGCCGTGGCGCTTGATTACCAGCACGAAGAGTGACTTGCCCCACGCAAGGGTTACACCCGGGTAACAGGCGCTCAACAGTCGTGCACGATTGTCGGCCGGTGGGTGGACGCGGGCGTACGCTCCCGTCCGTAACGTGGGACAGCCGGCGGCACACCCGCAGGTCGGCTGATGGGCTGCCACCGCACAAGGCGCGGTGTGCAATGGGAAGGAGACGTCTTGCGCTCGGTGCGTGGGATGCGGATCGCCTCGATCTTCGCGGTGGGTGGGCTCGCGCTCACCGCCGCCGCTTGTGGCGAGGCCCCCAAGGATGACAACAACGCCG
This sequence comes from Micromonospora sp. NPDC047187, assembly GCF_040643355.1. Taxonomy (NCBI): domain Bacteria; kingdom Bacillati; phylum Actinomycetota; class Actinomycetes; order Micromonosporales; family Micromonosporaceae; genus Micromonospora; species Micromonospora sp. NPDC047187. The sequence continues at coordinate 374,779 of NZ_JBEYUF010000003.1, read as the reverse complement.
GCAGTGGCGCCAAGAAGTTCAGCGCCTGCATGGTGACCGACGTTGGCGGCATCGACGACAAGTCGTTCAACGCCTCGGCCTGGAAGGGTCTGCAGGAGGCCAAGGCCGCCAACGACAACATCGACATCAAGTACGTCGCGTCGAAGGCCGAGGCCGACTACGAGCCGAACCTGACGCAGTTCGTCAACCAGAAGTGCGACTTCATCCTGGCGGTCGGTGGCCTGATGGGCGACGCCACCTCAAAGATCGCCAAGGCGAACCCGAACCAGCAGTTCGGCATCGTCGACGCCAACCCGGGTGACGCCAACGTCTACCCGATGCAGTTCGACACCGCCCAGGCCGCCTTCCAGGCCGGTTACCTGGCTGCGGGGATGACCAAGAGCGGCAAGGTGGGCACCTACGGCGCCGTGCCGATCCCGCCGGTGACCATCTTCATGGACGGCTTCGTCGACGGCGTGAAGCACTACAACACCGCCAAGGGCAAGAACGTCCAGGCGCTGGGTTGGAACAAGGAGACCCAGAAGGGCTCCTTCTCCAACGCCTTCGACAAGCAGGACGAGGGCAAGAAGGTCTCCGACGCGCTGGTCGCCCAGGGCGCGGACATCATCATGCCGGTCGCCGGCGGCTCCGGCCTCGGCACCACCGCCGCGGCCAAGGCCTCGGGCGGCAAGTACAGCACCATCTGGGTGGACGTCGACGGCTGCGAGAGCACTCCGGACTGCTCGGCGATCGTGACCACGGTCGTCAAGAACATCCCGGAGGCCGTCAAGGAGGCCGTGGTCAAGGCCGCCGGTGGCGAGAAGCTGGAGGCCAAGCCGGGCTTCGTCGGCACCCTGGCCAACAACGGTGTCTCGATCGCCCCGTACCACGACTTCGACAGCAAGGTTCCGGCCGAGCTGAAGGCCGAGGTCGACAAGATCAAGGCGGACATCGCCGCCGGCACCATCACCGTCACCTCGAAGGCCCAGCCGACCAAGTGACAACCGGCCGGCCGCTCCGGTGAGATCATCGGAGGGCCGGCGGGGGACAGGTACGAACCGATCGGCCGCTCTGGCTCTGCGGACACCCCGCGGGGTCGGAGCGGCCGATCGCGCACCACGGCGGCCGGTCCGGTCCGGCCGGTACGACGGCAGCTAGGCTGCACCATCGCTCGCACTCCAGGAGGTTGCGCTGAGACTCGAACTGCGCGGCATCACCAAGCGGTTCGGTGATCTGGTCGCCAACGATCACATCGACCTGACGGTGGAGCCTGGAGAGATTCACGCCCTCCTCGGCGAGAACGGCGCGGGCAAGTCGACCCTGATGAACGTGCTCTACGGGCTCTACCAGCCCGACGAGGGCGAGATCCTGGTCGATGGCAAGCCGCTCAAGCTGAAGGGCCCGTCCGACGCCATCGGGGCCGGGATCGGCATGGTGCACCAGCACTTCATGCTGGTGCCGGTCTTCACCGTCACCGAAAACATCATGCTCGGCGCCGAACAGATCAGGGGCGGCATCGCCGGCTTCCTGGACCGGCGGCGGGCCCGGCGCGAGGTCACCGAGGTGTCCGAGCGCTACAACCTGCGGGTCGACCCGGACGCGGTGATCGAGGACCTGCCGGTCGGCATCCAGCAACGCGTCGAGATCGTCAAGGCGCTCACCCGCGACGTCGACCTGCTCATCCTGGACGAGCCGACCGCCGTGCTCACCCCTCAGGAGACCGAGGAGTTGCTGACGGTCATGCGGTCGCTCAAGGCGGCCGGCAAGTCGATCGTCTTCATCACCCACAAGCTCGGCGAGGTCAAGGCCATCGCCGACCGGATCACCGTGATCCGACGCGGAAAGACCGTCGGCACCGCCTCGCCGGAGGCCAGCCGGGACGAGTTGGCCGCGTTGATGGTCGGGCGCAACGTCCGGCTCACAGTGGACAAGACCCCGGCCACGCCGGGCGACCCGGTGCTGGAGGTGTCCGGGCTGGTCGTCGACGACGACCGGCAGATCCGCGCTGTCGACGGCGTCGACCTGACCGTACGCGCGGGCGAGGTGCTCGGCGTGGCGGGCGTACAGGGCAACGGTCAGACCGAGCTGATCGAGGCGATCATGGGCCTGCGCCCGGCGCTCGCCGGCACGATCAGCCTGGCCGGCGACCGGATCAACGGCTGGAAGCCCAAGAAGGTGCTCCGGGCGGGCGTCGGTTACGTGCCCGAGGACCGCAGCGTGGACGGCCTGATCAAGGAGTTCAGCGTCGCGGAGAACCTGGTGCTGGACATCTACGACCGGCCGCCGTTCGGTGCCGGGCTCGCGCTGAAGCCGGACGCGATCGCCGCCTCCGCGAAGGAGCGGATCGAGCAGTTCGACGTTCGCACCTCATCGGCCGACGCGGCGGTGGGCACCCTCTCCGGCGGCAATCAGCAGAAGGTGATCGTGGCCCGGGAGCTGTCCCGGCCGCTGAAGCTCTTCATCGCCGCCCAGCCGACCCGTGGCGTCGACGTCGGGTCGATCGAGTTCATCCACAGCCAGGTCATCCGCGAACGGGACATCGGCACCGCCGTTCTGGTGGTCTCCAGCGAACTCGACGAGGTGATCGGGTTGGCTGACCGGATCGCTGTGATGTACCGCGGCCGGATCATCGGCATCGTCGGCCCGGACACCCCGCGTGAGGAGATCGGCCTGCTGATGGCCGGCATCAGCCCGGACGAGGCCCACGACGCCGTCGCAGCACCCGCCGCCGACAAGCCCGGTGCGGCGACCGCCGCCGACAAGCCCGCAGCGGCCGACGGGGGCCCGGCGAGCGATGCAGGCCCCGCGAGCGAGGACGAGGCATGACCAACCCCAACCCGCAGTCGGGCTCCCCGGACAAGGAGCCGGCGAGCGAGGCGCAGGCCGCGCAGAACGCGCTCGGCAACACCGAACGCGCCGAGGTGGCGACCGAGCCGGACCGCTCGGCGGCGAAGCCGGGCCCCGAGCCTGAGCCGAAGCCGAGTCTGGGCCGGTTCTTCCTGGACAACCTCTGGGCGGCAAACACCTTCACTGTGACCCTCTTGTCGTTGGTGCTGGCGATAGTGGTCGGCGCGGTGCTGATGATCATCTCTGATCCCGATGTCCTCTCCACCTACTCGTACATCACCTCGCGCCCGTCCGACGCGATCAACTCCAGCTGGACGCTCGTCAGCGAGGCGTACGCGAACCTGTTCAAGGGCTCGATCTTCGACCCCGAGGCGTTCTCCGGCTGGTTGGACGGCGCCAACGGCTGGCAGGCAGTGCTCGCGCCGATCTCGGAGACGCTGACCTACGCGGCGCCGCTGGTCTTCACCGGTCTGTCGGTGGCGCTGGCCTTCCGGGGCGGCCTGTTCAACATCGGCGCCCAGGGCCAGGCCACCATCGGCGTGATCATGGCGGCGCTGGCCGGCTTCCTGCTGCCGCTGCCGCCCGGCCTGCACCTGCTGGTTGCGGTGCTGGCCGGCGCGCTGGGTGGAGCGATCTGGGGTTTCATCCCCGGCATCCTCAAGGCCCGTGCCGGCGCGCACGAGGTGATCAACACGATCATGCTCAACTACGTCGCCACGTACTTCCTCACCTGGTTGATCGTGCAGAACGGCGTGCAGGACCCGAACCGCACCGACGCGATCAGCAAGGCGGTGGACACCTCCGCCCAGCTGCCCCGACTGCTCGGCGACAACCTGCGGGTGCACGCCGGCATCCTGCTCGCCGTGCTGGCCACCTGGGCGGTCGCCTGGCTGCTCAACCGCTCGACGCTCGGCTTCGAGCTGCGCGCGGTCGGCGCCAACCCGGACGCCGCCCGGACCGCCGGCATCAGCGTCACCCGGACGTACATCCTGATCATGGTCTTCGCCGGAATCCTGGCCGGCCTCGGCGGCTCGAACATGGTGCTCGGCTCCACAGCCAGCGCGTTGACCCCGCTGGTGGTCGCGCAGATCGGCTTCGACGGCATCCTGGTGGCGCTGCTCGGGCGGGTGAAGCCCTGGGGGGTGCTGCTGGCCGCGCTGCTGTTCGGTGCGCTGCAGGCCGGTGGTAACCGGATGCAGTCGTACTCCGGGATCTCGCTGGAGCTGGTGACAGTGCTCCAGGCGCTGATCGTCATCTTCATCGCCGCACCGGCCCTGGTGAAGGCGATCTTCCAGCTCCGGGCCGCGCGTGCCGCCCGGTTGCAGACGAGCCTGGCGAAGGGCTGGTAACTCATGTCCACCATGGCTGTCCCCGACATCGCGGTCGCCCCGGTCGACGAGGGCTTCTGGACCCGCAGCCGGAAGGTCGGTCTCACGCTGCTGGCGCTCGGCCTGCTGTCCGCGGTGCTCTTCGGCGCGCTCGCCACCGACCAGCAGGCCCGGTTCACGCTCAGCGACGACGCGGCCGGCGCCGCACTGGAGATCAACGGCACGATCGGGGCGATCCTGTTCGGGATCATCACGATCGCCGCCGGCGCGGCGCTGCTCGCCGGGGTGCCGAAGCGGTGGTTCCTTCCCGTGCTCGGCGTCGGGCTGGTCGCCTTCGTGCTGTCGTTCCTCTGCTGGCAGGTCTCCGCCGCGCCGGCCGGGCAGAACTTCATGCCGCTGGTCAACATCATCAGGGGCACGTTCATCCTGGCCCTGCCGCTGATCTTCGGCGCGCTCGCCGGGGTGCTCTGCGAACGGTCCGGCGTGGTCAACGTGGCCATCGAGGGCCAACTGCTGATGGGCGCGTTCAGCGGGGCCCTGTTCGGCAGCATCTCCGGCAGTGTGTGGGTGGGTCTGGTCGCCGCCGCCATCGGCGGCGCGTTCATCTCGCTGCTGCTGGCCGTCTTCGCCATCCGCTACCTGGTCGACCAGGTCGTCATGGGCATCGTGCTGAACCTGCTGGCCGTCGGCGTCACCGGCTTCCTCTACGAGCGGCTGATGCAGACCGACGCCGCGAAGTACAACAGCGCGCCCCGCTTCAGCAACTGGGAGATCCCGCTGCTGAAGGACATCCCGGTGCTCGGTCCGGCGTTGTTCCGCGGCAACATCTTCCTCTACCTCGGGCTGCTCCTGGTGCTCGTGATCCACATCGGGCTGTTCCGCACCCGGTGGGGGCTGCGGACCCGCTCGGTCGGCGAACACCCGATCGCCGCCGACACACTCGGCGTCAAGGTGCTGCGGGTCCGCTACCGCAACGTGCTGCTGGCCGGCGTGGTCGCCGGCATCGGCGGCGCGTCCTACACGCTGGCGCTCTACTCGTTCACCAAGAACATGATCGGTGGTAAGGGCTTCATCGCCCTGGCCGCGCTGATCTTCGGCCGGTGGAACCCGACCGGCGCGCTGCTCGCCGCGCTCTTCTTCGGGTTCGCCGACCAGCTCGCCACCTACCTGGGCGCGATCAGCAGCTCGATCCCCAGCCAGTTCCTGGCCATGCTGCCGTACCTGGCGACCATCCTGGCGGTCGCCGGGCTTGTCGGCCGGGTCCGGGCACCGGCCGCCGACGGCAAGCCGTACATCAAGGGCTGACGCCTGAGCCGTGCCCGGCGGGCCTCCCGCCGGGCACGCTTCGCGCCCATCCAGCCCTTCCCAGGGGTACGCCTGAACGTGGCGCACGGTGAACGCAGCTGTGCAGACAACGAAGACCACCAGTGACCGTCGGCTGGCGAGCCTCCTCCCGGCTGTTGCAGGGTCAGCCGAGCGGCCCGATCTGCTTGGCCAGGCCGACGAACGACTGCCACGTCTGCGGGTTGAAGAGAAGGACGCCGCCATCGCGGTCCTTGGTGTCGCGCACGAGCACGACGTCCGGCAGGTTGTCGGCCACCTCTACGCACGACCCGCCATTGGAGCCGGAGCGAGTTGACTTGTGCCACCTGGCACCGGTCATGTCCATGTCTGCGCCGCTTCCTTGATCAGATCGAGTGACTGCCGGCGGGAGAGGGCCTCGCCTCTGACCACCTCCCACGTCGCCTGGAGGGTAGCAAGGGCATCGGCGCTGTTGACTATCTGTGCTCGCACCTGGTGGTCAAGGTGGGCGACCACCGAGCCATCAGTCTGGGTAGCCAGGATGAACCCGCCCTGCAATCACGCTGCCCATGGCTCCTCATTCCCTGCTTAATCTCATCGGCATGCTTCTCGGGGTTGCCCAGCGCTGCTCACCGAAAGTGTGCGGCAAGTTATTCAGCGTGAGTGCGTATCGAAGATAGTCCGGTCCTTAGCAGCGTGTGAAGTGCGCGGTCTCGTCGAGATGCTTCCCGGCGGCGCCTCGGCACCGCGCGGTTCGGAGCCGGGACCCGAACTAAATCACCGGAGCGGGTGCGGTGGCGCGGCCGAGTTTCCGAAGGCTGCCCGTGCATCCGGCCCTGCCCACTTCTGACCTGGGCTACTTGGGCAGAATGGTGGCATGACCGACATTGACTGGGCGCGGCTGCGCGCCGCTGCCACCGACGCGATGCGGCACGCGTACGCGCCGTACTCGACGTTTCCGGTCGGCGCGGCCGCGCTGGTCGACGACGGCCGCATCGTGGTCGGCTGCAACGTGGAGAACGCCGCGTACGGGGTGACGCTGTGCGCCGAGTGCGGAGTGGTTTCCAGCCTGCACGCCACCGGCGGCGGTCGGCTCGTCGCGCTCTCCTGCGTCGACGCCACTGGTGAGCCGCTGATGCCGTGTGGTCGCTGCCGGCAGCTGCTCTGGGAACACGGCGGGCCGGAGTGCCTGATCGAGAGCAGGACCCGCCCGCTGCGGATGGCCGAGCTGCTGCCGCACGCCTTCGGCGTGGAGGACCTGGAAGCCGTCACCGGGGAGACGCCGGTGCCGGTCGTGCCGGAGCGACTGGCCGCCTGGCGGGGGCGCGGCACCGTCTTCGTGCACCCGGACATGTCCGCCGGGCAGCAGGTCTGGACCGCGTACTGGGAGCGGTCGGCCGGAGACGACGTCGGCGCCGAGACCGGGGTGCTGGAGGAGGCGCCGAGCTGGGACGAGCCGGCCGAGGCGATTACCTGGGGCCTGGCCCGGACACCACGGGTGGTGGTGGTCGACGCGACCGGCACCATCTTCTGGGCCGGCGAGGGTGAACCGCCTGCGGAGATCCCGGTGCGCTGGGCTGCTGGTTGATCCCAAGGCCGCAGCCATCACATCTCAGGGCCGTGAGCCACTGCGAGGGCTGCCCTGCCTGCTCCGCGATCTTGCACTTCCTGTCCCGACGCAAGGGGCGCATCCACCCATATCAACAACAGAAACTGCAAGATCGGCGCGGTCCTCTTGCTCGGCTCACGTTGATCTACCACGAGTCCGTTCTCCAGCAGAGGATTGACCTGCCGGCCGCAGCCCTAACGCATAACGCAACGGCGTTGTCCTGGAAGTAGTGCCCACCTCAACGCGCCAGGGGACTACTTCATGGTTCGAGCGCGACCATGAGGGCACTGCACGGCGGCGCAGCCCTGAACGCAACGACGTGAGAAGGAACCACACGGTGAGTGCTTTTACTGCTGTTGACGTTATTCGGGCCAAGCGGGACGGGGGTGTGCTGTCGGACGCGCAGATCGACTGGGTGGTCGACGCGTACACCCGGGGGGTTGTCGCCGACGAGCAGATGTCCGCGCTGGCCATGGCGATCCTGCTCAACGGCATGACCGGGCCGGAGATCGCTCGGTGGACCGCCGCGATGATCGCCAGCGGTGAGCGGTTGGACCTGTCGGCGGTACGCCGGCCGACTGTCGACAAGCACTCCACCGGCGGCGTCGGCGACAAGATCACTCTGCCGCTCACCCCCCTGGTGGCGGCGTGTGGCGCGGCAGTGCCGCAGCTGAGCGGCCGGGGTCTCGGGCACACCGGCGGCACGCTGGACAAGTTGGAGTCCATCCCGGGCTGGCGGGCCACGGTGAGCAAGGACGAGTTCATCGCCCAGCTGGACGAGGTCGGTGCGGTGATCTGCGCGGCCGGTGCCGGGCTCGCCCCCGCCGACCGCAAGCTGTACGCGTTGCGCGACGTGACCGGCACCGTGGAGGCGATCCCGCTGATCGCCAGCTCGATCATGAGCAAGAAGATCGCCGAGGGCACCGGGGCGCTGGTCCTCGACGTCAAGGTCGGCTCGGGCGCCTTCATGAAGTCCGTCGACCAGGCCCGCGAGTTGGCGCGCACCATGGTCGAGCTGGGCGGTGCGCACGGGGTGCGGACGGTAGCCCTGCTCACCGACATGTCCACCCCGCTCGGTCTGGCGATCGGCAACGCGGTCGAGGTGACCGAGTCGGTCGAGGTGTTGGCCGGTGGTGGACCGGCCGACGTGGTGGAGCTGACCCTCGCACTGGCCCGGGAGATGCTCGACGCCGCCGGTCTGCCGGACGCCGATCCGGCTGCGGCGCTGCGCGACGGCCGGGCCATGGACTCCTGGCGGGCGATGATTCGGGCGCAGGGCGGTGACCCGGACGCGCCGCTGCCAACGGCTGCCGAGGTGGAGGTGGTCCGCGCCGAGCGTGACGGGTACGTCGCGGCCGTCGACGCGTACGCCATGGGGGTTGCGGCGTGGCGGCTCGGCGCGGGTCGGGCGCGCAAGGAGGACCCGGTCAGCGTGCCGGCCGGTGTGGTGTTGCACAAGCGGCCGGGGGACGAGGTGCGGGCCGGTGACCCGCTCTACGAGCTGCGCGCCGACGACGCGACGCGGATTCCGGCCGCGCTGACCGAGGCCGCAAACGCGGTGCGGATCGCGCCGACGGCCCCGGCGGCGACGTCGTTGGTCATCGAACGCATCGGCTGATCGAACCGGCGTCGCCCTGGCGTGGTGCCGGTCACCTGGGAGCGCTATTGTCGCAGGCCAAGGGGGGACAACCGGCCTTGAGCCGGCGCGAGCAGACAGGAAGATCCGCCGTGACCGTTGCTGCCCCCGACCCACGTGAGGTGCGCGAGGCGAGCCTGGACGAGCTGTCCCGGCTCGGCCTGCCGTTGCCGCCGGCCCAGTTTCCCCTCGTGTGGGAGCCGGGTGACCACATCGACCTGCGCCCGACCGCGGAGATCGAGGCGCGGATCGCGGTGCTGCACCTGATCCTGGCCCGCTGTTTCGGGATGCCCCCACAGGCGGCGATGAGCTGGCTGCTCGGCTCGCACCTGGTCGACATGGTCACCCCGCCGGAGTGGCAGTTCGTGATGGGCGGCAAGGGCGACCACCGGTCGTTCGTGCTGCACCACGACGCTCTCTTCGCGCTGGCCTGGGTACTCGGGCTGAGCAAACAGCTCGACCCGACGTTGGCCGTCGACGAGCGGCTGGTCGAGCGGCTGCCGCACATCGCCGAGGGGGAGACCTTCCCGCACTGGCGCTCCCGGATCCTCACCGCGCCGCAGCACCCGGCCGACGCGGCCGCCCTGCTCGACCTGCACTACTGCCTGGACTGGGCGTACCTGGAGACCGAGCGCGGCGGCCGGCGGGCGCCCGGCCTGGTCGACGCGAACGCGATCGGGCAGCGGCGGTGGGCGCTGGAGTGGGCGGTCATTCTGCGCGGGCCGTACCACGACGAGCCGCCCGGTTGGGAAGAGGTCGACCTCTCCACCTGAGGTCAGCGAGGTCGCAGGACGTCGAGCCGGACCGCCACTGTGACCCGGGCCGGTTCGGGCAGCGCGGCCAGCCGGGTGGCGAGCGCGGCCGGGTCGGTGTGCCAGGCGCTGGGGCCCATCCCCACCAGGGTGGCGACCTCCGGCCGGGTCAGCGCCAGCTCGGCCCGGTGCACGGCCGAGCTGACCGGCGTGAAGTGCCCGCCCAGGCTGGCGGCCACCCGGTCGGCCTTGTCCGGGTCCACCCGCAGCAGGTCCAGGACGTCCACCAGCTCGGCGAGATGGTCGGTGTCGGGCGTGACCACCAGCAACACGCCGGCCGGGTCGAGCACCCGGTGGAACTCCGGGCCGTTGCGCGGGGCGAAGACGTTCAGCAGCACGGCGGTCGAGGCGTCCGCGAGCGGCAGTCGCTGCCAGGTGTCGGCGAGCGCGGCGGCGGCCCGGGGATGCGCGCGGGCCGCACGGCGCAGCGCCGGCTTGGACACGTCCAGGGCCAGACCCACGGCGTCCGGCAGCGCCGCCAGCACCGCGCCGAGGTACCGGCCGGTGCCGGCGCCGGCATCCACCACCAGGGGGTACGCCTCGAGGTCGGGCGTCGCGCGGGGCCGACCGGCGGCTTCTGTCGCGGCATCGGAGAGGGCGGCCGAGATGAGGTCGTAGTGCCCGGCGGTGAGGAAGTCCGCCCGGGCGGCGACCATCTCGGCGCTGTCGCCGGCGTGTGGGGCGCGCCCGGCGAGCAGGTTGACGTACCCCTGCCTGGCGATGTCGAAGCTGTGCCGGCGCGGGCAGCGCAGCGCGTTGGAGGTGCCGGCGGTGGCCTCGGCCAGCGGCTCGCCGCAGACCGGGCAGCGCAGCCGGTCGAGGATACGGGGGTCCACGTCAGAGCTCCGCATCGTGGCGTGGCTGGGGCGCCCGCCCGCCGAGGTGGTCGACCACCCGGTGGGTGAGCGCGCCGAGGGCGTCGACCTCCGCGGGGGTCAGCAGGTCGATCAGGTGCCGGCGGACGGCGGCCACGTGACCGGGGGCGGCGGACTCGATGGCCCGCCGACCGGCGGGGGTGAGGACGACGACCGAGCCCCGGGCGTCGTCGGCGCACTCCTCTCGGGTCACCAGGCCGCGCTGCTGCATCCGGGTCAGGTGGTGGGAGAGCCGGCTGCGCGACCAGAGCATGCGGTCTGCCAGCTCCCGCAGGCGCAGCCGCCCCTGCGGTGTCTCGGAGAGGTCGGACAGCACGTCGTAGTCGGCCTCGGAGAGGCCGGCGTCCTGGGTCAGCTCCCGGGCCAGCTCCAGGTCGAGCAGTCGACGCATCCGGCGGTAGCCGCGCCAGGCGCGGTCCTCCCGTTCGTCCAGCCACCGGGGTACGTCCATCCGTCGAGTCTAACGCTGTCGTTGACATGTCATCGACTTGGTCTTAGATTCGATGACATGTCAACCAATCCTCTCCAGCGGCGGAGCGCGCCGACCGCCGCCGCGGGCGACCGACTGTGGGAGCTGTTCGGCCAGCGCGGGCGCGGAGTGCTGGTCACCCTGCGCCGGGACGGGCGGCCCCAGCTGTCCAACCTCGACTACCTGGCCGAGCCGGGGTTGATCCGCTGCTCCACCACCGGGGACCGGGCAAAGGTGCGCAACCTGCGCCGCGACCCCCGGGCCAGCTTCCACGTGACCACGCCGGACGGCGGCGCGTACGCGGTCGCGGACGGGACCGTGACGCTCAGCGAACCGGCAGTGGCCACCACCGACGAGACGGTCGACGAACTGGTCGAGGTCTACCGCCGGATTCGCGGCGACCACCCGGACTGGGCGGACTACCGGGCCGCCATGGTCGCCGACGGGCGGCTCGTGATCCGGCTCGACGTGCACCGGGTGTACGGCTGGCGGCCGTGACGCCCCGGCCGGTCCCGTACCGGTCCGGCCAGGCCGCTGACTAGGGTCTGAGCATGGTCGCAACTATCCGGTACGAGGACATCGTCAAGGTCCCGAAGGCGCTGCTGCACGACCACCTCGACGGCGGGCTGAGGCCGGCGACGATCGTCGACCTGGCTGCCGAGGTGGGCCACGAACTGCCCACCACGGATCCGGAGGCGCTCGGACGCTGGTTCGCGGACGCGGCGGACTCCGGTTCGCTGGAGCGCTACCTCGAGACGTTCGCGCACACAGTGGCGGTCATGCAGACCGCGCCCGCGCTGCGTCGGGTGGCCCGCGAGTGCGCCCTCGACCTGGCCGCCGACGGCGTGGTCTACGCCGAGGTGCGGTTCGCCCCGGAGCAGCACCTGGAACGGGACCTCAGCCTGGACGAGGTGGTCGAGGCGGTGCTGGCCGGGTTCGCCGAGGGCACCGCCCAGGCGGTCGAGGCGGGCCTGACCATCCGGGTGGGCACCCTGCTCACCGCCATGCGGCACGCCGCCCGTTCCCAGGAGATCGCCGAGCTGGCCGTGCGGCACCGGGACGCCGGGGTGGTCGGCTTCGACATCGCCGGCGCCGAGGCGGGCTTCCCGCCCACCCGGCACCTGGACGCCTTCGAGTACCTGCAACGGGAGAACTTCCACTTCACCATCCACGCCGGCGAGGCGTTCGGTCTGCCGTCGATCTGGCAGGCGATCCAGTGGTGCGGGGCGGACCGGCTCGGCCACGGGGTGCGGATCGTCGACGACATCGCGCCCGACGGCTCACTCGGCCGGCTGGCCGCGTACGTCCGGGACAAGCGAATCCCCCTGGAGCTGTGCCCCTCGTCGAACGTGCAGACCGGCGCGGTGGCCTCGATCGCGGACCACCCGATCGGCCTGCTGCGCGACCTGCGTTTCCGGGCCACCGTCAACACCGACAACCGGTTGATGAGCGGCACCTCGATGTCGCGGGAGATGTCGCTGCTGGTGGAGACGTTCGGCTACGGCTGGAAAGAGTTGCAGTGGTTCACCATCAACGCGATGAAGAGCGCCTTCATCCCGTTCGACGAGCGGCTGCGGATCATCGACGACGTGATCAAGCCGGCGTACGCGAAGTTGATGGCCTGAGCTCAACCATGTGGGTGGCCGGCGAGCAGCCCGGCCACCCGGCGCAGCACCTCCCGGGCCCGGGCCGCCTCCGCGCCGAGGCCCATCTGCCGACGCAGCACCGCGGGCTCGGCCCGTAGCAGCGTCACCCCGCGCCGAATCAGCACCCGAGGCGCCTTGCGCTGCTCGGACAGGTCGCGGGCGAGTCGGCGCAGGAAGGTGGCCCCGCGCGGGCGGCGCAGCGCGTACGCCCCGGCGAGCAGGCCACGGCGACGGCACTCCTCGACGATCTCGGCGGCGAAGATCCCTTCGGCCACGAAAAGTGGCGATCCGGCGACATCAAATGGCCGGGTGGCTACCCGTCGATCGGCACCGATCGCATAAACCGGCACATCGGCTCGGCCCTCGCGGGCAAGTTGGGCAATGATTTCCACCGCACTGGGGGCGTCCCAGGAGTGCGGCGATTCCCAATCCACCTGGCCGTTTCGTCTCGGCAACGTAGGGTCATCGCCGTCTTTGTAGAAGTCGTCCAAGCACAGCACCGGCAAGCCGGTTTGCTGCGCTATGTACGACTTTCCGGACCCCGATGGGCCGGCTAGTAGGACAACACGGTGCGGATGTTCCATTACCTTCAGTTACTCCGGCCAGACAGACTGCTATCAAATCGCATCAACATCTCATCACACCTTCGGTCCGGGACAACCTGGGCTTTCTTCTTGTCGACCGGCGTGATGGAATCTCGGGGGTCCGACCCGCCGGGTCGGTCGCTGGGCGTTGCCCGGGGCAACGCGTTCAAGCTGTAATCGCGAGGGCGGTGACGTGAGCAAACGGCCAAAGACGGCGGGCTCCTTCCTGTCGCGGCTGCGCCGGCCGGCCAGCCGGCTCCGGGACATGCCGATCTGGTCCAAGCTCGGTCTCATCATGATCGTGCCGACCATCGCCACGGTCGTGGTGGGCACCAGTGGTCTTATCGACCACGTGGAGACGCTCAACAATGCCAACCGAGCTGGCGACCTGGCGAATCTGTCGAGCTATTCGGGTGACCTGGTCGACAGCCTGCAGGACGAGCGGACCGCCGCCGTGCTGCTGCTGGGCGCGAACGGGACGCAGCCGACGGCGCAGTACCAGGAGGCCTACAACCGGGTGAACTCCCGGGTGGACCAGGACGCGGCCCCCTACCGGCAGCAGCGGGCCGAGATCGAGGACCTGCCGAGCAGCCTCGAGGGTCTGCTCGACAGCATCGACCAGAACCTGCAGGACCTGGCGGGCGTCCGCAGCCAGGTGTTCAACGGAAAGCTCGCGCTCACCGAGACCGTGCAGGCGTACGAGGGTCTGATCAGTGACCTGCTCGCCATCCGCGACTCGTCCACGCAGCTCGCCGGTGACAACCAACTGAGCGACCGGATGCGCGCCGCCGCGGCGGTCGCCCGGGAGAAGGAGTTCCTGGCCGTACGCCGGGTCGTCGTGCACCGCGCACTGGGCGTTCAGGGCCGACAGCGCCTGACCCCGGCACTGCGCAGGGACTACGTCGCCAGTGACACCGGCCAGCAGCAGGCCCTGCAGAGCTTCAAGGCCGTCGCCACCCCGGACGACGCGAAGTTCCACGACCAGACGGTCGCGGGCGGCGACCGCCGGCAGGCACAGAACTACACCGGCTGGATCGACGGCAACACCACCGGCGACATGCGCGGTGCGCCGTTCGGCCCGGACCAGTGGGAAGCCGCCATGACGGCCAACGCCAAGCTGATCCGCACCGTCGAGCGGAAGCTCGACAGTGAAGTGGTCAACCAGGCCGACACCCTCCGCTCGGACGTCCAGCGCCAGGTCTTCCTGGAGACCGGCCTACTGCTCAGCATGCTGCTGCTGGCCATCCTCTTCGCCTACCTGGTGGCCCGCTCGATGGCCCGCTCACTCCGTGAGCTGCGGCAGGGCGCGCTCTCCGTGGCCCAGTACGGCCTGCCACAGGCGGTGGCCCGTCTGCGCGACCCGCAGGTCGTCGGGCAGCTCTCCCCGGTGCAGCTGGCCAACCAGATCGCCGAACCACTGCCGGTGCGCAGCAAGGACGAGTTCGGCCAGGTGACCGAGGCGTTCAACGCCGTCCACCTGGAAGCCGTCCGCACGGCCGCCGAGCAGGCGGCACTGCGTGCCTCCGTCGCGACCATGTTCGTCAACCTGGCCCGTCGTTCCCAGATCCTGGTCGACCGCCTCATCGGGCACCTCGACCGGCTGGAGCGCGGCGAGGAGGACCCGGACCGGCTGGCCGAGCTGTTCCAGCTCGACCACCTGGCCACCCGGATGCGCCGTAACGACGAGAACCTGCTGGTGCTCGCCGGTGCCGACTCCACCCGCGTGCAGCGTGAGCCGGCCGCCCTCATCGACGTGCTGCGCGCCGCGCAGTCCGAGGTCGAGCACTACACCCGGATCGATTTCGGTGTCATCGACCGCGACATCGAGGTCGCCGCGCACGCGGTCAACGACCTGGTGCACCTCGTTGCGGAACTGTTCGACAACGCCACCGCGTTCTCCCCGCCCGACTCGCAGGTCATGGTCGAGGCCCGGCGTGTCGGCGACCGCGCCTCGCTGTACGTCGAGGACCGCGGTATCGGCATCAGCGCCGAGCAGCTGCACGACCTCAACGAGCGGCTCGCGACGCCGCCGCAGGTCGACGTGGCCGTGTCCCGGATGATGGGCCTCGTCGTGGTCGCCCGACTGGCGTCCCGGCACGGTGTCCGGGTCGAACTCCGCCCCGGCAACGATCGCGGCACGGTCGCCGACGTGACCCTGCCCACCTCGGTGTTGGTGCCCCGGGCGCTCTCCGGTCGGGTGCAGCAGCCTCCGGCGCTGCCGGCGGCCGGCGCTCCCCAGTTCGGTGGTCCGCAGTCCGGTGGGCCCGCACCGGTGTTCGGCGCGCTGCCCGCGCTGGGCAACGGCCCTCGCCCGAGCGAGTCCGGAAACCAGGTCACCCTGGGCGGTCGCCCGTTCGACCCCGCCACGCGCAACGGTGCCGGCGCCCCGGCCAACGGTGGCGCGTACCGGTCGATGCCGGCCTGGTCCGACCTGACCGGCGCGGCCGGGACGAACGGCGGTGACGGGTTCACCCCCCGGTCGGCCAACGGCCAGGGCACCGACCCGCTGCCGCAGCGCCGGGCCGGGGACGAGACCCCGACCACCGGCCAGCAGCCGGCCATTCCGCGTCAGCTGCCGAGCAGCCCCGAGGCGCACCCGTACTCGGCGCCGCCGGTCTCCGCGCAGCCCTACTCCGGTGCGCCGGTCTCCGCCTCGCCGGCATCCGGCCAGCCGTACTCCGGGCAGCCCTACTCGGGTGCGCCGTACGGCGGCGCGCCGGTGTCCGCCGCTCCGGCCTCCGGGCAGCCGTACGCCGGTCCGCCGGTGTCCGCGGCGCCGGTCTCGGCCTCGCCGGCGTCCGGGCAGCCGTACTCGAACCAGCCGTACTCGGCGCCGCCGGCGTCCAGCCAGTCGTTCAGCGGCTTCGCGCCCCGATCCGCCCCGCCCGCGCAGGCACCCAATGCCCCGGCGCCGCCGGCCTGGCCGCCAGTGCCGGGTAGCGACCGGGACACGGCCACCCCGCCGGTGCCCGAGCGGCTCGCCGCCGCGCTGGACATGACGACGGAGTTGCCGCGGGTGCCGCGACCGGGCGAGCAGCCGGCCGCAGCCCAGCCTCCGGCTCCTGCGCCGACCCCGGCTCCGCAGACTCGGCCAACGCCGCAGACTCGGCCAACGCCGCAGCAGCCGCAGGCGCAGAACCGTCAGCGGTACGCGGATGAGACGATGGAGCTGCCGATCTTCCGGGAGCTCGAGTCGGCCTGGTTCCGTACCCGTCGCCCGGGCTCCGAGGAGACCGCGGCCGGCGCCCAGCCAGCGACGAACGGCGACTCCGCGACCCAGCAGTTCGCCACGGTCGAGGCCACCGGTCGGGCAGTCCACAAGACACCACCCGGGACGACAGGTAACACACCGATGGCAGACACTCCGACGGTCGGAGGAGCGCCGCGGGACAACGGCTCCACAGCGAACGAGGGCACCCGCCCCAGCCTCGCCGAGAGCCTGCCGAACCGCCGGCCCCAACCGCAGAGCAACGGCTGGCAGACCGCTGCCGACGACGGCTGGCGTGCTGCCTCCGCGGCGGCCGGCGCGGCGCCGGTGAGCGAGACCACCACGACCGGTCTGCCGAAGCGCAAGCCGATGGCGCAGCTGGTACCCGGTGCGGTAGAGAAGCCCACCACCTCGGTCCAGCGGCGCTCCCCGGAGGCGGTTCGTGGCCTGCTCTCCGCCTACCACCGGGGCGTGCAGCGAGGGCGTAGCACCTCGGACAACCCGACCAGCCCGGAGGCGACTCCGGGAGGGCAATCCTCGCAGTCTGGCTCAGGCCCGGTGGCCGGGAGCGGGCAGAAGGAGCAAGAAGGATGACAACTACGCAGGATCTTGGTTGGCTGCTGGCCAACTTCGCCGACCGGGTGCCCGGCGTCGCGCATGCGGTCGCCGTATCGGCGGACGGCCTACTCCTCGCGTCGTCACGGGATCTGCCGCGCGACCGGGCAGACCAGCTCGCCGCGATCTCGTCGGGTCTGGTCAGCCTGACCCAGGGGGCAGCACGCTGCTTCGAGGGAGGCGCGGTGTTGCAGACCGTCGTGGAGATGGACAATGGCTTCCTGTTCCTGATGTCCATCTCGGACGGCTCGTCCTTCGCCGTGCTGGCAGCTCGCAGCTCCGACGTGGGCCAGGTTGGCTACGAGATGGCGCTGCTGGTCGACCGGGTGGGCGACGCACTGACCCCGCAGCCGCGCGCGGCTGCGGGCATGCTGGGCTGACGTCTAGCCGATCGTGAGGTCGGCACGACTGCAACAACGACAACGACGGGTTTCACCGGTGGGAGCCGGTAACGGGTGCGAAGGAGGTGAGCGGCGAGATGGCCGATCGTGACGAACCGACCGGAGCGTTGGTCCGTCCATACGCCGTGACCCGTGGTCGCACCCGTCCCCGGCTCGACATCGCGCTGGAGGCGCTCGTCGAGACGACGGTGCGCGGCCGTACCGCTGCCAATGGCAACGGTGGTGGCCGCGAACACCAGTACATCGCCGCGCTGTGTGACGGTCGCGTGCAATCGCTCGCGGAGATCGCGGCGCGGATGCAGCTCCCGCTCGGTGTGGCCCGGGTGCTCATCGCCGACATGGCGACGGACGGCCTGGTCGCGGTCCACGAGCCGACCATTTTGGACGACTCCGACGACGCGGTGGGCACTGAACTGCTGGAGAGGGTGCTGAGTGGACTTCGCAGGCTCTGACATGTCGCACCGCCCGCCGAACCCGAGCGGCCGCGTGACGTCGGCGAAGATCGTTATCGCCGGTGGATTCGGCGTCGGTAAGACGACGCTGGTCGGCTCGGTCTCGGAGATCACGCCGCTGACCACCGAGGCCATCATGACCTCCGCTGGCGTGGGCGTCGACGACACCCGGCAGGTGCCGGGCAAGACGACGACCACGGTGGCCATGGACTTCGGCCGGATCTCGATCGACCGTGACCTGATCCTGTACCTGTTCGGTACGCCGGGTCAGACCCGTTTCTGGTTCATGTGGGACGAACTGGTGCGGGGTGCGATCGGTGCGGTCGTGCTGGTGGACACTCGCCGGCTGGCCGACTGCTTCGCGGCGATCGACTTCTTCGAGCACCGACGCCTGCCGTACCTGGTGGCGATCAACTGCTTCGACGGGATGCAGTACCACGACCCGCAGGACGTCCGGGACGCCTTGGCGATCTCGAGCGACGTGCCGGTGGTGGCCTGTGACGCCCGTAACCGGGAGTCGACGAAGCACGTGCTGATCTCGCTGGTCGAGTACGTGCTCACCATGCGCCGTACGCGCGCCGTCGCCCCGGCCTGATCGCGGCGCTGCACGCCCCGGTGGTGGCTCCGGCCGCCACCGGGCGCTGCCAGCCGCCCCGGTGAGTCCCACCGCGCTGGCTCGTCGCCTGGACGAGCCGGCGCGCCGCCAAGCCGCCTCCTGGTGACCTGGAAGCTGTCCGCCCCTGTCCGGGGCACGAGCTCACCCACGGTCCTCACGAGGCGGCTTCTGCGTACCCGGGGAACCGCCCTGCTGACGCGGGAGCGCCCCCAGCCAGCCGGCTGGGGGCGCTCCCGCGTGTGCTGACGGATCAGGACTGGTAGCCCGCCGAGCGGTACTCGTACTCCCGGTCGTCGTCGCGGTCACCGTGGTCGCGGCTGAAGTCCCAACCGCCGGCCGCCTCGCGACCGGGCCGACCACCCACAGCGAAACCGCCGATTTCCTGGCCGCGACGCCAGCCACGGAAGTAGCCGGTCGTGTTCTCCGCGAGACTTGCCGCATCACGCACTATCCGCAATGGGCGCTCCTCGCGCAGCGGGGAACCCGGCACCAGGTTGGCCTGCGGCACGCGCTTCGGCAGCCCGGCGTTGGTTTCGGCGCCCACCGCCGGGCGGGCGGCCTGCTCCGCGGCCTGCCAACCGGTGTCGGCCGTGGTCGACCAGTCCAGGTCGGACTCCTCGGGCTGCCCCACGAACCAGGCCGACTTGGCCTGCGCGAAGATCAGCAGATCGCCGTCGCCCTCGTCGGCGACCGGCGGCGGCCGGTGCTCCATCGGCGGTGGCCGGTGCTCGACCGGGGGCGGCGGCCGGTGCTCGGGGGCGCGCTCCGTACGGGCGGCCGCCCGACCGTTGCGAGCGGCCTGCTCGCGGTCGACCAGGCGCAGCGGTGGCGTCTCCAGGTGCTGGTCCGCGGGAGGGTTGAGCCCCTCGCGCAGCGCCCGGTCGGCCAGCGGCGGCGGCTCCACCAGCCGCAGCATCGGTGGCTCCGGTGGCAGGTCGTCCGCCAACCACGGCGGGGTGACCCGACCGTCGGCCCGACCCGGGTCGGTCGGGGCGTCGACACCGCGGCTGCCGCCGTACGAGTAGGCCACCGGGTTGTTCGGTGAGCTGTCGGACGGGTCCTCCGGGTTGTTGACCAGCGGCCAGTTGGCACGGGAGCCGGGCGGTGCGGTCTCCTGACCCGGCCGGGGGGTCGGCACCGGAATGCTGAGATCGGTGGCGCTGAACCCGCCGGTGGGTGGCTCGTCGACCGGGCGTTGCTGGTGGCTCGGCCGGGGCTCGCCGTTGGTCTTGGGGCGGGGCGGAATGACGGTCCGCTGCCGCTCGGCCCGCGCGTTGTTGATCGCGGCAGTGGTCAGCGTCGGCCGGAACGGCTCACCGGCCTCGGCCGGCGGCACCATGCCGCGCTGCGCCGGCGCGATCGGGGTGATCCCGGGCGGCGGAGGCGGCGGCGAGGAGACGGGCCGGTTGGTCGGGCCGTCGATCCGGCTGGGGAGCGGCTCGCTGCGACTGGGCAGCGTGGACGCAGGCGGACCAGCCATCGCCGCCGGAGTCATCGGCGCGGGTGCTACCGGCGGCGGCGTGACCGGCGCGGGGGCGACCGGCGGTGGCCCGAGCGGGCGGGGCGACGCCAACGGCGCGTTACCGGGGACCGGCTCGGGGCGGCTGCGCCGCCCGACAGCGGGTGCCGGGTCGGCGGCCGGCGGAGTGGGTCGAACCGACCGCAACCCGGCGTTGGTGCCGGCCAGACCGGTCAACCCGGCGTTGGCGCCGGCCAGGCCGGTCAACTCGCCGACGGACTCGCCACGGCGGGCCGCGGCCCGGCGGCCGGGTGCCTGGACAGGAGTGGTGACCCGTGAGCTGAGCGCGCTGACCAGCGCCTCACAACCGGCGTCGCAGGCCCGTACGGAGGCGACGGCCTGGCGGACCGTCTCGGCCACCGCGGACGTGAGCGCCCGGTTGACAGCGGCACGTCGGGGTGTCTCGGAGATGGCGACCCGCAGCGCGGTGACCGCCTCGTTGATCTCCTCGGCATCGGCGACCCCGTCCGCGGCGAGGTGCGCGGCGATGGCATCCGCCGCGACCGAGACCTCGCGGCCCCGGGCCACGGTGCCGCCGAGCATGCCCGGCTCGGGCAGCGCGTCCAGCACGGCCAGAGAGACCGGCTCGGCCGGGTCCGGGTATGCGCGCAGGGCCGCCGGGTAGAGCTCACGCAGAACCTCGCGCAGCGCCACGGCGGCGGAGTGTCGACCACTGGCCAGCGCGGCGTGCGCGGAGAGCACCTGCTTGTAACCGGCGAGGTCCCGAGGTGCCGGCAGGGTGACAGCGGAGAGCGCCCCCGCCTGCAACGCGCGGGCGAGGCCGACCGCCCGTCGTTCGGCCGGAGGCGACTGCATCTCCTCAAGGGAGTCGTCATCGGCGAATCGCTCGGCGAAGTCGTCCACCGAGTCGTCGTCAGCGATGGCCAGGGGTCGCCCCGCGGCGCTCAGCAGCGAGGTGACCGTGTGGTCGTCGCTGTCGGCGGCGATGGCCGCACCGCTCGGCCCGCCCGACCGCTCCACGAGCAGCGCGACGAGCTGGGCGTAGCCAGCGGCGTCATCGCTGATCTCGCAGACATGCAGCAGACGGCCTGCGTCGTCGACCACAGCGGACGTCAGCGTCGAACCGGCGGAGGCCGGTCGGTCAGCCGGATCCGCCGAGGCCAGACCGCAGTAAACGCGCACGAGCGCCACGGCGTCGTCCTCCTCCCGGGACAGGTCTTTCCTCTGCCAGCAACTGATGCTCCCCGGTACGGGTCAGTCGCGCCAGTCCACCACCGCAGAGATCTTGCCGACAATGGTGCGCCAACCCAAACTTGCGGTCTGCGCCCCGATCTTCTTCAGCCGTCGCCGCGCCATGAACGCGCCGATCCCACCGTTGGCGGTGCCACGCAGAGCCTCGTCCAGGTCGTCGAGGCTGGAGCCGGCGGAGAGCATGTCGAGTACCGCAGGCAGCCGCAATGCGTACGAGAGGTCACGCGCGGCCTCACCCGCCTCGATCAGCAGGGTCGAATCCCACGTGTCGTGCCCGCCGCGCAGGTTCTCCACGACCAGGTCGAGCTCGTAGGTGTCCTCGTCGAGCGGAGCGATGTCTGCCGGCTCCACCCGTTCGGACAATTCATTCCAGCTGTCCAGTTGGGACAGATCGTTTGGCGCACCGGATCGGATGAAACTGACAAGCGACTCGGGGGTCTTGAACAGCAGCAGCTTGCCTCGGTTGCTGAGGAAGACCGGCACCTCCTCGTCGTCCGCCTCGTCCGTGACGGCCTCGTCCGACTCGTCGTCGGTCTCGGTGTCGGTGGCGGCGCCGTCCCGGCGGCGCTTCGACTCGTCGTCCTCGTCGGCGAACTCCTGGGCCAACTCCTCGTCGAGGATGACGACGGTCTCGTCGTCCTCCTCCTCCTCGATCGCCTGGCGGCGGGCGAGGAACGGGTCGTCCTGGTCGCGCTCGGTCACGTCGGTCGGAGTCAGCGAACTGGCCGGTCGGTACGCCCGGAGCGTGAAGCCGGTGCCGGCGGGCAGGGCGATCTCCACTGGGTCGATGCGCAGCTCGTCCCAGAGTGAGCGGTCGATCGACGCCGACGGGCGGTCGGTCTCGGTCTCGTCTGGCTCGGCCGCGCCGGTGGTGTCGTCGAGCTCGGGCTCGTCGGCGTCGGGCCGTTGGGGCGACTGGCGGGCCACGCTGACCTCCGTGTGCTTCGGGTTGCCCACCCACCGGGGTCTCTGACCGGCGAGTGACTCTGGGCACATACCCTAGTCGGCAGCCCTGGGTGACCGATGCCCGCACCCCGGTGGCCGGTTGGCGCACTGGTCCGACCTGCTGGTCGTCACCGCTGGCGAAGCGGCGGTTCGACAAGTAGCGTAGCTACGTATGAAGGCCCAGGAACTGCACGGCCATCTCGACGCTCTGCTGCTCGCCGTGCTCGAACAGGGCGCGCTGCACGGCTACGCGATCATCGAGGCGCTGCGCGCCCGCAGTGACGGCAGTCTGGATCTACCCACCGGCACCATCTATCCGGCACTCCGTCGCCTGGAACGCGCCGGTCACGTGGCGAGCACCTGGAGCACTGTCAGCGGCCGGGAACGGCGGACGTACGAGCTCACCGACTCCGGCCGGCGGGCGCTGGCCGGGGAGCGGGCCGGCTGGCGTGAGTTCCAACTGACCGTCGGCCGGTTCCTCGATCCCGGCAGCCCGCCCAACCCGGCCTGACCCGCTCGGATCCGCCGCCGATCAGCGGGCGGTGGCCAGCAGCCAGCCGCGCGCCGCGCGGGTCAGCGAGAAGTAGGCGCCGCCCACCAACACGGCACCGATGATCATCGGGGGCCAGTGCGCCGCCGCGTCCCAGAGGTTGAGCGACCAGGTGAAGAGGGCGCTGCCGGTCACTATGCCGAGCGCCAGCACACCGGTCAGACCGGTGCCCACCGCGCGTTGGGCCAGGGCCAGGCCGGGCCGGGGCGCCCGCGCGGTCGCCCAGACCACCAGCAGACCGGCCACCGAGAGCACCAGCGCGCTCATCCAGATCCAGTCGACCGAGTTGGAGAGCAGCAGGTAGCCGGCCGGGGGACGTGGGCCGCCGCTCCAGCTCGACCCCCGCCAGGTCAGATCACCGGCGACCACCCCCACCCCGGCGATCGCCAGCATCCGCAGGGATAGGCCGCGCAGGGCGCCCACCGCCAGCTCCGCCTGCCAGGAGGGGAGCACCTGCGCCGGTGAGCCGAACTCCACCACCGCCCGGCGTTGCGCCTCGGTGGGTGGCACCCCGCTCTCGCGGTACGCCTCGACGGCGTCGAGCAACCCGTGCCGGGCCTCGGTCAGCAGGTCGGACTTGAGTCGCGCCGGCCCCTGCAGTCGAGCGGCCAGCTCCCGCAGGTGCTCGTCGACCATCACGTCCTCACCGCGCCCCATGGCACCACACTGCCACGGACTTTCGCCGGTCGACGTCCGGGAGAACCCTGGTCCGCCCCCGAGTCGGCTCAGGGGGCGAGGGCCAGGTAACCCCGTTCGGCCGCGGCCTGGAGCAGCCACTGGTCCCGGTACCAGCCCGGGGCCGCGACCAACTCGGCGTGCCGACCGCGCTGGATCACCCGGCCGCCGTCCAGGACCACGACCTCGTCCAGCTCGGCCAGCCCGCTGAGCCGGTGGCTGATCAGCAGCACCGAGTGCCCGGCGGGGGTGGCGGCGAGGGCGGACGCGAGCACCGCGTCCGCGGCGGTCGGGTCCAGACCTTCGGTGGGCTCGTCGAGCACCAGTACCGGCGGCGCGGCGAGCAGGGCCCGGGCCAGCGCCAGCCGCTGCCGCTGCCCGCCGGAGAGCTGCCCGCCCTCCTCGCCGACCAGCGTGTCCCAGCCCGCCGGCTGAGCGCGGACCCAGTCCAGCAGGCCGGCGGCGGCGGTGGCCGCGGTCAGCTCCTCCTCGCCCGCCCCGGCCCGCCCGAGCAGCAGGTTCTCCCGCACCGTGGCATGGAAGACGTACGCCTCGGCCAGCAGCCCACCGACCGCGCGCGGCAGCGTCTCCTCGGCGTACGCAGAGAGGTCGTGACCGTCCAGGGTGACCCGGCCGGACGCGGGCCGGACGGTGCCGGTCAGCACGGCGGCCAGTGTGCTCTTGCCGGCGCCGCTCGGGCCGACGACAGCGATCCGGCGTCCCGCCGGCAGGTCCAGGCTGACCCGGTCCAGGGCGGGCGCCGCACCGGCCCGGTACCGCACCGTCACGTCGTCGAAGCGCAGCTCGTGCGGGCCGGTCAGGTCCGTTGGACCGGTCGCCGGTGGCGCGGGCGGCGGGTCGGCGTCGAGCAGGTCGGCCACCCGGGTCAGGCCGGGGCGCAGCTGCGTCCACTGCCGGGCCGCCGCCACCAACGCCAGCGTCACCTCGACGGCGGCCAGTGTGCCGACGGCCAGGACGCCCACCAGCACCCCCGACACGTCGGCGGCGAGCGCGACCAGCACCACCGCTGCGGCGGTCAGGCCGGCGGCCAGCACGCCGGCCGCGTCCACCGCGAACCCGGTGGCGGCCAGCCGACGTTCCAGCCGGGCCAGCCGGTCGGCGCGTTGCTCGGCGGCGCGCAGCGTGACGTCGGTCGCCCCGAACGCGGCCAGGTCGGCCGCGCCGTGGGTGAGGTCGATCGCGTCGGTGGCCAGCGCGCCCCGCAGGGGGGCCACCTCGGCCGCGCTGCGGCGGGTGACCGCGGTGGCCAACGCGGGCAGCGCCACCCCGGCGACAAGCAGCCCGAGGGCGAGCGCGCCGGCGGCGGGTGGTGAGATCAGCGCCGCCACGGCGACCGCCAGCACACCGACCACTGCCGCCGCCGAGGCGGGCACCAGCACCCGCAGCAACAGGTCCTGGACGGCCTCCACGTCGGAGACCAGTCGACTCAGCACGTCCCCCGAGCGGTGCGCCGTGCCACGGCGGGCCGCCAGGGTGGCAAAGACCCGGGCCCGGACGTCGGTGATCATGCGGAGCACCGCGTCGTGTCCGGCGAGCCGTTCGGTGTAGCGGAACACGCCCCGGCTGATCGCCAACGCCCGGACCGCGACGATCGCCACGGTGAGGCGGTCCAGTGGAGGCTGACCGGCGGCGCTCATCAGCAGCCAGGTGGCGGTGGCCATCAGGGCCAGGCCGGCGAACTCGGTGGCGGCCGCCAGCAGCCCGGCTCCCACCAGGCGGCCCAGGTACGGCCGGGCCAGTCGCAGCACGGCCCGCTCGGCGGCGGCCCGCCCCGCCGGTGCCGCGTCGGCCATCACCGCCGGCCCGTGTTCTCCGGTCATCGGGCGGCCTTCCCGGTCGGTTCGGGCGTCAACTCGGTGACCCGACCGTCCTCGATGCGCAGGATCCGGTCGGCGTCGGCCAGCAACGCCGGCCGGTGCGCGACAAGCAGCGCCGTCCGCCCGGCGACCAGGCGACGGGTGGCGTCGAGCACCACCGCCTCGGCCGCCGTGTCGAGTCGGGCGGTGGGTTCGTCGAGCAGCACCACCGGGGCGGCGCGCAGGAACGCCCGGGCCAGTGCCACCCGCTGCCGCTGCCCACTGGACAGCCCGTGACCGCGTTCACCGAGCAGGGTGTCCAGGCCGTCGGGCAGGCCGGCCACCACGTCGTCCAGTGCGGCGTCGTGCACCGCGGCGGTGAGTACGTCGGCCGGGGTGTCGGGCGCGCCGAGGCGGATGTTGTCGGCCAGCGAGGCGGCGAAGAGGTGTGCCCGCTGCGGCACCCAGGCGAGCTGCCGGCGCCAGGCGTCCGGGTCGGCGGTGGCGAGGTCGACCCCGTCCACCGTGATCCGGCCGCTGGTCGGCACCACGAAACCCAGCAGCAGGCCGAGCAGCGTGCTCTTGCCGGCGCCACTGGGCCCGATGATGGCGATCCGCTCACCGGGCCGGATGGTCAGTGTCACGTCGCGCAGCGCCGTGGTCCGCTCGTACGCCACTGTCACCCCCTCGAACCGGATCTCGGCCCGTGCGTCGGGGACGGAGGCGCCCTCGGCGGCCCGGGGCGCGGTGGGTGCGGCGGAGACTGTCAACGCCTCGTCCAGCGCGGCCAGCCCTTCCATGCTGGCGTGGAAGCGGCTGCCGGCGGTCCGCAGCGGCAGGTACGCCTCCGGGGTCAGCAGCAGCACCAGCAGCGCGGTCTGCAGGGCCAGCCCGCCGCCGAGCAACCGGATTCCGACCGGCACCGCGACCAGCGCCACCGAGAGGGTGGCGACCAGTTCGAGGACCAGCGCGGAGAGGAACGCGATCCGCAGCGTCTTCATGGTGGCGACGCGGTGACCGTCGGCCATCCGGCGTACCACGTCGGTCTGCGCCCGGGCCCGCCCGAAGGCGCGCAGCGTGGGCAACCCGGCGACCATGTCGAGGAAGTGCCCGCCGAGCAGCGCGAGCCGCCGCCACTGTCGCTCGGTGGCGGCCTGCGCCTGCCAGCCGAGCAGCGCTCCGAAGACCGGGATGAGCGGCAGGGTCAGCGCGATGATCACCGCCGAACTCCAGTCGGCGAAGACGACCCGCGCCAGCACCGCCAGGGGCACCGTCACGCTGAGCACCAGCTGCGGCAGATACCCGGTGAAGTACGCGTCCAGCGCGTCCAACCCACGCCCGGCCAGGGTGGCGATCTCACCGGCCCGCTGCCCGGCCACCCACCCGGGCCCGTGCCGGCCCACAGCGCCGAGCAGGTCGGCCCGCAGCGTGGCCTTGACCGTGGCGGCGACCCGCGCCGAGACCGTGCCCTGCGCCCAGACCAGTGCCGAGCGGGCGGCGACCGCGACCACAAAGCCGGCCAGCGCCGGTCGATCCAGCCGACCGTCGATCGCGGTGGCCAGCAGCGACGCGAGCGCGGTGGCCTGCGCCACGATCAACCCGGCGGCCAGCACCCCCAGGAGCGCGAGCACGGCAAGATCGCCCCGGGCCGCAGGGACCCGGCGCAGCAGACGCGGGTCGAACGGACGGCGGCTCACCAGTACACCGGTGCCCTACCGTCGGTCCGTCCTCGGAAAACCCACCAGCACATCGCCTGGAAGCCTAGTAGGGCCGGAAGTAGCGGCAGCGCCACCCAGCCCAGCAGCCGCAGTGTCGGCGCGCTGGCGGCGGCGTCGGCCACCCGCAGCGAGGCGTCCGGGTCGGTCGTGGACACCAGCACGTAGGGCCAGAGAGCGGCTCCGACCAGCAGCACCGGCAGCGCCAGGGCCGCACCGGTGGCGACCAGAGCCCACCCTGGCCGCCGCCGGGCCAGCGCCGCGCGGGCCGCCAGCAGCGCCGCCACGAGCAGCACCGGCAGGAGTACGGCCACCGCCGGCCGCTGCACGGCGTCGCGTACCCGGGCGGAGAGCAGGCCCACGACGGTGGCCAGGGCGACCGCGGTGAGCGCCACCGGCACCAGCCGGCGGGCCGTACGGCCGACCACGGCGGCGGCCTCGGCCGACAGTCGCACTGTGAGGAAGGTCGCCCCGTGCACCGCGACCAGTGTGACCACGGCCAGCCCGGCGGCGGCCGCGAACGGGGTGGCCAGGTGTGTCACCCCGGCGACGTGCCCGTCGGCCTGGAGGGGTACGCCCTGCAGCAGCGCCGCGAGCAGCACACCCCAGCCCAGCGCGGCGAGTGCGCTGCCGACCACCACGACGCGGTCCCAGCGGGCGCGGACCCGCTCGTCGTCGGGTCGGCTGCGCAGTTGCACCCCGACGGTGACCAGGATGACGCCGACCAGGGCACCGGCGACGGCCGGATAGCAGCCCGCGAGCAACTCGCCCTCCAGGAGGGGGAACGCGCCGAAGAGAATGCCCACGGCGGCCACCAGCCAGACCTCGTTGCCGAGGAAGAACGGGCCGAGCGCGGTGAGCGCCTCCCGCCGCCCGGCCGGACCGACGCCGCGGGCGAGCAGCAGCCCGACGCCGTAGTCGTAGCCGGCGAGCACCAGGTAACTGGCGAAGAAGAGGCCGAGCAGGGCGTACCAGGCGAGGTCCACTGTCTACTCCTCAGAGGAGGGCGGGTTCGGGGTGGGCCGGCTCGGTGGGCGGTGCCGGTGGGCGACCGAGCGCCGGGTCGGCCGCGCCGCGCCTGGCGTGCCGGGCGAGCAGCACCCAGTTGGTGACGGCGAGAGTGCCCAGCAGCAGGCTGAACCCGATCAGCGAGGCGAGCATCAGCGGTGCGCTGACCGGGGAGACGGCCTGCTCGGTGGGGAGCAACCCGTACGCCACCCAGGGTTGACGGCCGACCTCCCGGGAGATCCAGCCGAGGATCACCGCGATGAACGGCAGCGGCAGGCCGAGCACGATCAGCCAGAGCGGGAAGCGCAGTCGGATGACCCAGTCCCGGAAGAGCAGGGGCAGCAGGAGCCAGACGCAGCCGAGGGTGAAGCCGATCAGGATCATGAAGCCCAACCCGACGCTGGCCAGCGCCGGCGGGGTGTAGTCGCCGGGGCCGAACCGGGTGGTCCACTCGGCGATCAGCGCCTGGCTCTCCGGGCCGTCGCCGCCGAACTTGGTCGGCTGTACCGAGCCCACCGGACCGAACTGGGCGAAACCGAAGCCCTGCACCATCGTGATGGCCAGGGCCGCGGTGACCAGGCCGATCCGCAGCGAGGTGCGGAAGAGCGCGAAGTCCGGGGTACGCCGGATCAGGTGCCCGGCGCTGACCGCCGCCATCAGCATCCCGCCGACCAGCAGCGCCGCCGAGACCACGTGCCCGAAGGCCATGCCGAGGCTGGGGTTGGTGAGCAGCGCGCCGAAGTCGGTGAGGTGGGCGATTCCGTCGCGGACCTCGTAGCCGACCGGGTTCTGGAGCCAGGAGTTGGCCACCATGATCCAGAACGCCGAGGCGTACGCGGTGATCGCCACGCCCCAGAGCAACGCGAGGTGGACGCCCTTGCCGAGCCGGTGCCAGCCGAAGATCCACATCCCGAGGAACGTGGACTCCAGGAAGAACGCCACGAGCGTCTCGATGGCCAGAGGCGCGCCGAAGACGTTGCCGACGTAGCGCGACAGGCCACTCCAGTTCAGCCCGAACTGGAACTCCATCACGATGCCGGTGGCGATGCCGAGCACGTAGTTGATCACGTAGAGCTGACCCCAGTAGCGGGTCAGCCGCTCCCACTTCGGGTTGCCGGTGAGCACCCAGGCGGTCTGCATGCCGACCAGCAGGGTGACCAGCCCGAGCGTGACCACCACGAACAGAAAGTGGATCGAGGTGGTGGTGGCGAACTGCAGGCGGGCGAGGAGCAGGGTGTCCATGACAGCCCTCCATAGCGTTGGCTCCCTTGTCGTAGCCACCCTACACGTAGTTTGCCTACTGATAGCAACTACTACGCCCTGTCGTAGGTAACCCTACTACGTCACGTAGTAAATGGGGGAAGGTCGCGCTCGATCCTGGATGTAGTGGTCTCGCGACCTCCGGGATGTCCCTCGATCTGATCGAGTGCGATCTTGCGAGGGGTGCCGGGGGCGCGGGGCAGCGGCCCTCCGCGCGGTTCTGCCGCGTGGGCTCAGCGGTGCCTTGTGGGCGTCAGCTCAGGAAGAGGGTGACCGGGAGGGCGACCAGCGTGGTGGCGACCGCGAGGGCGGTGGCGCCGAGCACCCGGGGCGGCCGGTCGCTGACCAGCAGGCGCTGCACCCGTACGTCGAGATCCCGGTCGCCCATGCCGAGCGCGCCGGCCGGGGTGATCCGGTGCCCGGCGGCGGCGAACCGGCGCAGCGCACCCGCCAGCGGGGCCTCGGCGTGCAGCTCGCGGGCCTTGTCGTCGGCGCGCATCTCGACCAGCAGGGCGACCCGCTCGTGCGCGTCGCGCACCCAGCCGAACCACGGCAGTGCCCGGCACAGCGCGGTGAACGGCAGCAGCACCAGGTCGTGGCGCTCGTGGGCGTGCGCACGCTCGTGGCTGAGAACCGCGGCCAGCTCGGCCCGGTCCAGCAGGCTCAGGGTGCCGGCGCTGACGACCACCTGCGGCTTCACGCCCGGCAGGCAGTACGCGGCGGCGCTCGGATGATCCAGCACCAGCGCGCCCGGCGCGGCCGGGTCGTCCCGGGCGACGAGGGAGAGCAGGTCCCGGTGGCGGCGCTGGGCGCGTACGGTGCCGTGGATGCTGCGCACTGTCGTCGTGACCAGCACCGCCCCGATGCCGAAGCCCACGCCGACGCCGGCCAGGTGGAACGTGCCCACCCCGATCGGCAGGGTGCCGTGGGCGAGGTCGTTGGTCAGGGCGAGCAGTGCGCTGCCGGTCGGCCGGTCGTACGCGCTCAACCCGAGGGCCATCGGCAGGCCCATCGCCGAGAGGCCCAATGCCAGCCCGACCGCCTGCCAGCAGATGATCGCCACCCGAGGGCTGCGCCACGTCCAGGTGGAGCGGGCCAACACCTGGGCGGTCAGATAGCAGGCCAGCATCGTGGCGGCGAAGTGCACGGCGTAGGCCATGGCGCGCGCCCTACCGCTCCGCTGCCTCGCCGGCGGGTCGTCGGCCCGCCGGCCCGTCCACCCGGTCGGTCAGGGCGTCGGCCCCGCCCGCGTCGCCGCCGGTGGAGCCCGGCCCGGTCAGGCCGGCCTCGCTGCCCAGGGCCGCTCGCAGCACCTCGGCCTCGGTGCCGGTCACCGAGCGGGCGAAGCGCACCAGCGCGGCGTCCCGGCTGCCACCCAGGTCGAGGGCGTCGAGCATGAGTTGAGCGATGTGCGCCTCGCGGCTGGCCGCCGGACGGTACCGCCAGGCCCGACCCTCCCGCTCCCGCTGCACCATGCCCTTGCCGGCGAGCCGGTCCAGCACTGTCATCACAGTGGTGTACGCCAGCTCACGGCCGTCGAGCGCGTCGGCCACCTCGCGCACGGTCACCCCGTCCGACGTGCCGGGAACCACGTCCCACAGCACGTCCATCACCGCACGCTCAAGATCGCCCAACCGAGTCACGAGCCAATCCTACCCCCGGTAGTAGACCCCCCACCCACCCGCGCCACCCAACCCGGGCCCGCCCGGATCCTGGTGACCCGACCCGAGGCGGAACCCGCAAGCTGACCCGACCGACGAACCCCTCCCCCGAAAACCCAAAAGGCCGAGCAAAAACGATCACACCCCCTTGGGGTGCCACACCGTCTTCGTCTCCAACAGCGCGGTCATCGGCGCCACCCCTGGGTCAGCGGTCCAGTCGTGGTTCCCCGGGGCCGGTCGGAGCACCCGCTTGAGGTTCTCCGCCGCCTTGACCTCCAGGTCGGTGGCGAGCGCGGCGTCGCTGACCCCGGTCAGGTCGATCGCGTTGACGTCCATGTGCGCTGCCAGCGTCGGCGCGGTCTCGGTGATCGCGCCGGTGAGGATGTTGACCACACCGCCGGGCAGGTCGGAGGTGGCCAGCACCTCGGCCAGCGTCACCGCCGCCAGCGGCTCGCTCGGGGAGGCCGCCACCACCACCGTGTTGCCGCTGACGATCGCCGGGGCGATCACACTGACCAGGCCGAGCAGCGCCGGGCGCTCCGGGGCGACCACAGCGACCACGCCGGTCGGCTCGGGCGCGGAGATGTTGAAGTACGGGCCGGCGACCGGGTTGGCGCCGCCGTACACCTGGGCCAGCTTGTCGGCCCAGCCGGCATACCAGACCCAGCGGTCGACAGCGGCGTCCACCTCGTCGCCGGGGATGCCCAGGGCGACGAACTGTTCGCGGCGGCCCTCCAGCATCTCGGCGGCCCGGTAGAGGATCTGACCTCGGTTGTACGCGGTCGCGCCGGCCCAGCCCTTGACGGCGGCGCGGGCGGCGACCACCGCGTCCCGGGCGTCCTTGCGGGAGGCCAGTGACACATTCGAGGACTGCACGAGATACGACCGTCCCGACTCGCTGCGCGGGAACTTCCCGCCGATGAAGAGCTTGTACGTCTTGCGTACCGCGACCCGCTCAGACATTGAGGTAGCCCTCCAGCCCGTGCCGGCCGCCCTCGCGACCGTAGCCCGACTCCTTGTAACCACCGAACGGCGAGGTGGGGTCGAACTTGTTGAAGGTGTTGGCCCAGACCACGCCGGCGCGCAGCCGGTCGGCCATCCACAGGATCCGGGAACCCTTGTCGGTCCAGATCCCGGCCGACAGCCCGTACGGCGTGTTGTTGGCCTTCTCCACGGCCTCGGCCGGGGTGCGGAAGGTGAGCACCGACAGCACCGGGCCGAAGATCTCCTCGCGGGCGATCCGGTGTGCCTGGGTGACGCCGGTGAAGATGGTCGGCGCGAACCAGAAGCCCCGGTCGGGCAGGTCGCACGGCGTTGACCAGCGCTCGGCGCCCTCGGCCGAGCCGGCGTCGGACAGTTCGCGGATCCGCTCCAGCTGGGCGGCCGAGTTGATCGCGCCGACGTCGGTGTTCTTGTCCAGCGGGTCGCCGACCCGGAGCTGAGCCATCCGTCGCTTCAGCGACTCCAGCACCCGGTCGGCCACGTTCTCCTGGACCAGCAGTCGGGAGCCGGCGCAGCAGACGTGCCCCTGGTTGAAGAAGATGCCGTTGACGATGCCCTCGACCGCCTGGTCGATGGGTGCGTCGTCGAAGACGATGTTGGCGGCCTTGCCGCCCAGTTCCAGGGTGAGCTTCTTGCTGGTGCCGGCGACCGACCGGGCGATGGCACGGCCCACGTCGGTGGAGCCGGTGAAGGCGACCTTGTCCACGCCTGGGTGCTCGACCAGCGCGCGGCCGGTGTCGCCGGCACCGGTGAGGATGTTGACCACACCGGCCGGCAGGTCGGCCTGCTGGCAGATCTCGGCGAAGAGCAGCGCGGTCAGCGGGGTGGTCTCGGCCGGCTTCAGCACCACGGTGTTGCCCGCGGCGAGCGCCGGGGCGATCTTCCAGGCCAGCATGAGCAGCGGGAAGTTCCACGGGATGACCTGCGCGGCAACCCCAAGGGGTTGCGGGATCGCCCCGCCGTGCTGGCTCGCCGGCCTCTGGCCGAACCCGGCGTGCTCCAGCTTGTCGGCCCAGCCCGCGTAGTAGAAGAAGTGCGCGGCGACCAGCGGCAGGTCGACGTCGCGGGACTCGCGGATCGGCTTACCGTTGTCGAGCGATTCCAGGACGGCCAGCTCGCGGGAGCGCTCCTGGATGAGCCGGGCGATCCGGTACAGGTACTTCGCCCGGTCCCGGCCCGGCATCGGGCCCCAGACCTTGTCGTACGCCTTGCGGGCGGCGCGCACCGCGCGTTCCACGTCCTGGGCGCCGGCCTCGGCGACCTCGGCCAGCACCTCCTCGGAGGCGGGGTTGATCGACTTGAAGCTGCCACCGTCGGTCGGGTCGACGAACGTGCCGTCGATGAACAGCCCGTACGAGGGTTTGAGGTCCACCACCGAGCGGGACTCGGGGGCGGGGGCGTATTCGAACATCGGCTATCAGTCCAGGGTGAAGTAGTCGGGACCGGAGTAGGTGCCGGTCGTCAGCTTGGTGCGCTGCATCAGCAGGTCGTTGAGCAGGCTGGACGCGCCGAAGCGGAACCAGTCCGGGTCGAGCCAGTCCGGGCCGACGGTCTCGTTGACCATCACCAGGTACTTGATCGCGTCCTTGGTGGTCTTGATGCCACCGGCGGGCTTCACGCCCACCTGCCGTCCGGTCGCTTCGCGGAAGTCGCGGACCGCTTCCAGCATCACCAGGCTCACCGGCATCGTCGCCGCGATCGGGACCTTGCCGGTGGAGGTCTTGATGAAGTCGCCGCCGGCCAGCATGGCCAGCCAGGAGGCCCGCCGGACGTTGTCGTAGGTGGCCAGTTCGCCGGTCTCCAGGATCACCTTGAGGTGGGCGTCCCCGGAGGCCTCCTTGGTGGCCACGATCTCGTCGTAGACCTCCTTGTAGCGCCCGGCCAGGAACGCACCCCGGTTGATCACCATGTCGATCTCGTCGGCGCCGGCCGCGACGGCGGCCCGGGTGTCGGCCAGCTTGATCTCCAACGGCGCCTGGCCCGACGGGAACGCCGTCGCCACGCTGGCCAGGTGCACGCCACTTCCGCGCAGCACCTCCGCTACGTGGGGGACCATCGCCGGGTAGACGCAGACCGCGCCGACGTGCGGGCAGGACGGGTCGGCCGGGTCCGGACGCAGGGCCTTCGCGGCGAGCGCGCGCACCTTGCCCGGGGTGTCCGCCCCCTCCAGGGTGGTCAGGTCGACCATCCGGATCGCCAGGTCGATCGCCTGGGCCTTGGCGGTGGTCTTGATGGAGCGGGTGCCGAGCTGTGCCGCCCGCTGCTCCGCGCCGACCTGGTCCACGCCGGGCAGGCCGTGCAGGAAGGTCCGCAGAGCGGTCTCGGATCGTCCCAGCTCGGAGAGCTCCGACCGGGCCGACGTCGTTGTCGCCGTCATGCCGGGAAGTCTACGCACCAGACCGCCGAGTGATCTTGCTCACGACCGCTCGACGACGTGCCGACGTGAGCGGCGTCCCTGGTCCGACCGCACCCGCACCGCCGCGCGGTACGGACCGGTAGGTTGAGCGATCGTGGACGTACACGTCATTGACCACCCGCTGGCCCAGTCTCGACTGACCGCCATGCGGGACGCGCGCACCGATTCCTCGACGTTCCGGGCGGCGCTGCACGAACTGACCACCATGCTGGTGTACGAGGCGGCGCGCACCTTCCCCGTCGAGCGGTACCCGGTGCAGACGCCGGTCACCGGCACCGAGGGCACCCGGCTGGCCAACCCGCCGCTGCTGGTCCCGGTGCTGCGCGCCGGGCTGGGCATGGCGGACGCCGCGTTGGGCCTGCTGCCCGAGTCCTCGATGGGTTTCGTGGGCCTGGCCCGTGACGAGGAGACCTACGAGCCCCGCGCGTACATGGAGTCGCTGCCCCGCGACCTGGCCGGGCTGCCGGTGCTGGTGCTGGACCCGATGCTGGCCACCGGTGGTTCGCTGGAGCACTCCTGTCGGCTGCTGGCCGATCGGGGCTGCACCGACATCACAGTGCTCTGTGTGCTCGCCGCCCCGGTCGGCATCGAGCGGCTGGAGCGCTCCGGCCTGCCGTTGCGCCTGGTCACGGCCTCGATCGACGAGGGGCTCAACGACAGCATGTTCATCGTCCCCGGCCTCGGCGACGCCGGCGACCGCCAGTTCGGTGGCATGCCCCGCTTCTGAGGGGACACCCGGTCGGTGCCGGGTCCGGCGGGTCCGTGCGCGGGGTGCGTGGACCCGCTACCGTCTCCGGCCATGACTGGTGTTGCGCTCGCCGAGGAGTTGCTGCTCCTCGCCTACGACGACACGACCGGCAAGGCGACCATGCCACGGATCAGCCTGGACCTGGGCATGGCCGCCGCGGTGCTGGTCGAGCTGGCTCTGGCCGGCCGGATCGCGTACGCCGACGGGTCCCTGACGGTGATCGACCCGACGCCGACCGGCGAGCCGTTCAGCGACGATGTCCTCAGCCGGATCGCCGCCGACACCCCGCACACCCCCGCGTCCTGGGTGCAGCGTCTGCGGCACGGCCTGCGCGACCGGATCCTCGCCGACCTGTGCCGGCAGGGCGTCGTCCGGGACATCGACGAGACCGAGCTGGGCTTCATCCACGTGCACCGTTACCCGGTCGTGGACACCTCCGTCGAGGCGGAGACCCGCCAGCGGATGGCCGAGGCGCTGACCGGCGCGGCAGCCCCGGACGAGCGGACCGCCGCGCTGGCCACCCTGGTCGTGGTGCTCCGGATGGAGTCCGCGCTCGGGGTGAGCGGCGAGGCCGCCGCCGACGCCCGCCGCCGGCTGACGGAGATCGCCACCGGCGCCGGATTCTCCGGCGAGGTGAGCACCGACGACTCGGTGGTCCGCCCGTCGGTCGGCCTGGTCGTCGCCGCCCTGGCCAAGGCCGTCGACCAGGCCCTCGGCCCGCGCCGCTGACCGTCGGGTCGACCCCGCTCGACGTGCCCTTTGCTCTGCACCCGCCCAGGCGCCACCGGCCTACAACTGGATGGCGCTTCCGCGGGTGCAGAGCAAAGGACGGATCTGTCGTGGGTGGGTGCTGCGGGGTTCAGATGCCAAGGGCTGCGCTGACCTCGGCGCGGAGCGCGGCGACGGCCGACGCCGCCCTGCTGCGGGCCGTCCGGACGTCACCCTCCACGACCGGTTCCACCACCTCGAGGTACGCCTTGAGCTTCGGCTCGGTCCCGGACGGGCGGATCACCACCCGGGCCACCGCGGTCCGCAGGATCACCACGTCCGACTCGGGCAGCAGGTCCCGGACGCTGTCCACCGGCTGCCCGAGCAGTGTGGCCGGGGTGGCCGCCCGGATCCGGGCCATCGCGTCGGAGATGACCCGCAGGTCGTCCACCCGGGCGGAAAGTTGGTCGGTGTGGTGTACGCCGAACTCGGCGGCCAGCTCGTCCAGCCGGTCGGTCAGCGTACGACCTCGCGCCTTCAGACCGGCGGCCAACTCGGCCACTGTCAGCGCGGCGGTGATGCCGTCCTTGTCCCGGACGTGTTCCGGGGCGACGCAGTAGCCGAGCGCCTCCTCGTAGCCGAAGACCAGCGGCGCGCTTCCGCCGCCGGCCCGCACGATCCACTTGAAGCCGGTCAGCGTCTCGTCGTAGGGCAGGCCCCGAGCCGCGCACATCGCCCGTAGCAGTGACGACGACACGATGGTGGTGGCGTAGAGCCCGGTCACCCCCCGGCGCATCAGGTGATCGGCGAGCAGGACACCCACCTCGTCGCCCCGCAGCATTCGCCAGCCTTCGCTGACGTCGCGGACGACCACGGCACAACGGTCGGCGTCCGGGTCGTTGGCGATGGCGAGGTCCGCGCCGGTGGAGTCGGCCAGGGCGATCAGCCGGTCCACCGCTCCCGGCTCCTCCGGGTTGGGGAACGACACGGTGGGGAACGCCGGGTCCGGTTCGGCCTGGTCGGGCACCACCCCGGGGGTCGGAAAGCCCGCGCGGGCGAAGGCGGCGGTGAGCACCGCCGCGCCCACCCCGTGCAGCGGGGTGTACGCCACCGTCAGGTCCCGTGGCCCGTCCGGGTCGATCACCGCGGTGGCCCGTTCGACGTATGAGGCGACCAGGTCGTCGCCGAGCACCTGACCGGGCTCGCCCAACGGCACCTGGGCCAGCGGCCCGACCGATCGGATGGCGGCCTCGATACCGGCGTCGACGGGCGGCACGATCTGCGCGCCGGCGCCCAACTCGCCGCCCAGCTCCGCGCCGAGGTAGACCTTGTAGCCGTTGTCCTGCGGCGGGTTGTGGCTGGCCGTGACCATCACTCCGGCGACACCGCCGAGGTGTCGCACGGCGTACGCCAGCACCGGGGTGGGCAGCGGGCTGGGCAGCAGCAGCGCCGGGCGGCCAGCGCCGGTGGCCACCTGGGCGGTGCGCTCGGCGAACTGTCGGGAGCCGTGCCGGGCGTCGTACCCGATCACCAGCGGGCCGGTGCCACCCTGGGCCGCGAGCCAGGTGACCAGGCCGGCAGCGGCCTGGGTGACCACTGCGAGGTTCATGCCGTTCGGGCCGGCGCGCAGCGGGCCGCGTAGGCCCGCCGTGCCGAAGGTCAACGGGCCGGCGAACCGGTCGGCCAGCTCCGGGGCGCTCGCCGGAAGCCCGTCGAGCACCGCCGTCAGCTCGTCCCGGCTGGCCGGGTCGGGGTCGTCGGCCAGCCAACGCCGGGCTTGCTCGCGAATGTCGTCGATGTCAGTGGTGTCCGCCGCCATGCCCCTTGATAGCACGGCGACGGATCATCCCTGTGGGTTCCCTCCGGCTCAGCCGTTCCCGGTGAGCTGGAACGTCCGTGTCATCTCGTCGAAGATCGGCTTGCTCTCCGCGAACTTGGCGTCCGTGGCGGTGAGGTAGAACGAGTACGCCTTGCCGTCCTGGGCGACGCCCCGCCAGACGCCGTGCCGCATCGCGTCACCCGCGCCGCAGGTGTACTCGAATTCGGCTGCCGGCTTGCTGGCCAGTTCGGTCTCGGTGGAGGAGACCTGGTTGTACGGCTTGACGCAGGAGGTGCTCCGGGTCTTGAGGCCGTTCTCGGCCGTCTCGGCCCACCGGACGGAGCTGCTGCTCCACTTCTCGGTGATGATGCGGACCTTGCGGCCGCTGTCCGCCGGGTCGATGTAGTCGGTGTACGAGCCGCCGGTGGCCTTCTTCCAGCCCTTCGGCACCATGACCTGGATCCCGCGGGCCGTGTGCTCCTGCATCTCGACAGTGGGGGCCGCCGGGGCGGACGTGGTGGGCTGCGCGGCCGGGGTGCTCGGCGGGGCGTCCTCGCCGCCGGAGAGCGCCACCGCGGTGATCAGCAGCACGACGACCAGCCCGCCGGCCGCGGCGAGCTGCACCTTGCGCGGCCAGCCCTTGACAGTGGTGACGAGCTGACCACCGGTGGCCCGGACCTTGTCCAGCGCGCTGCCGCCCGAAGCGGCGGGCGTGGTGGCCCAGGGCTGGCCGGTGCCCGGCACCGACCACTGGTTGCCGCCGCCGTAGGTGCCGCCGACGCGCTGGGTGGCCTCCGGTGCCGCGCCGCCGTACCCGACCTGCTGGGTGGCATCGGCCGGGCTGCCGTAGCTGACCCGCTGGGTGGCGTCGGGGTGCCCGCCGGCGTCCACCCGCTGGGTGGCGTCCGCGTTGCCGCCGTAGGTGCGCCCGGCCGCCGGTCGGCCGGGAGTCGGCATCGCGCCGGTCGGCGTGTGCAGCGGACCGGCCAACGCGTCGGCGCTGGTCTCGTCGAGCCCACCGGTGGTGCCGGCCGCGCGAGCTGCCGGCGGGCGCTCGCCCCGGCGCAGCGAGGCCAGCCGGTCGGTCAGGGACTCACCCGGGGCCAGCATCGCCGGGCCACCGATCTGGCTGTCCGGCTTCGGCTGCGGCTGAGCCGGCGGGAGGACGGGAATGGGGCGCTGCTGCACCGGCACCACGGCGTACGGGTCGGTGACCGAGTGCACGGCCGTCGCCGTGCTGCCCAGCGGGCCGGCGAGCAACTCGCGCAGCATGGCCCGGGAGGTGTGCACGTCGAGTCGGCGCGCCGGGTCCTTCTCGAGCAGACCCATCAACACCCGGGTCAGCGGGCCGCTGCGCTGCGGTGGGGCGGGCGGGTCCTCCACCACGGCGTGCATGGTCTCGATCGGGTCGCCCTTGTCGAACGGGGGCCGCCCCTCGACCGCGGTGTAGAGCGTCACACCCAGCGAGAAGAGGTCACTGGGCGGGCCGAACTCCTGGCCCATGGCCCGCTCGGGTGAGATGAAGTGCGGCGACCCGAGCACCATGCCGGGGGTGGTGAGCTGCACGTCGGTGGGCATCCGGGCGACCCCGAAGTCGGTCAGCACGCAGCGCCCGTCGGTGCAGATCAGCACGTTTGCGGGCTTGACGTCGCGGTGCAGCACGCCGATCGCGTGCGCGACCTCCAACGCGCCGAGCAGTGCGATGCCGATCTTGGCGACGGCGCGGGGCGCGACCGGCCCGTCCTCGATCACCATGTCGGCGAGGCTGCGGGCGTCCAGCAGCTCCATCACGATCCACGGCCGGCCGGCCTCGGTGACCACGTCGTACACCTGCACCACAGCGGGGTGCTGGATGGCGGCGGCGGCGCGGGCCTCGCGCAGGGTGCGTTCGTACATCGCGTCGCGGTCACTGGGGGCCAGCCCCGGGGGCAGGACGACCTCCTTCACCGCCACGTCACGGCGCAGCAGGGTGTCTGTGGCGCGCCACACCGTGCCCATGCCGCCGTTGCCCACCGAGGACCGCAGCGAGTACCGGCCACCAATGGTGGTGCCGGGCGCCGCTCGTCCATTGGCGGGACTAACTGGTCCGCCGCTCCACGTCGGGATCTGAGTCACAGAAAAGCCACCGGGGGAAATCGAGGGGGGCTGGGACACAACCCCCCTATCTTGCTGGTTCCGACGCCCGATGCGAAAGCCGACGCGGCGGACGTTTATCGAAGTCGACAGAACGTGCCCTGTCGTTCACGTGGTGTCGACCGGTCGGGACGCACTGTGCGGTATCCCTCACCCGACCACGTGGCCAGGCGTCCTACCATCCGGGGATGAACCAACGGCGGTCAAGTGAGTCCGGTTTCCAGATCAACGGCGTCTACACGGAGGCCGACCTTCCGGAGGACCTGGACTCCCGGCTCGGCAGCCCGGGCGAGTTCCCGTACACCCGGGGTGTCTACCCCACCATGTACACCTCCCGCCCGTGGACCATGCGCCAGTACGCCGGCTTCGGCACCGCCACCGAGTCCAACGCGCGGTACCACCAGTTGTTGCGGGCCGGCACGATGGGCCTCTCGGTCGCGTTCGACCTGCCGACGCAGATGGGCTACGACTCGGACGAGCCGATCGCGCACGGCGAGGTCGGCAAGGTGGGTGTCGCCATCGACTCCATCGAGGACATGCGGCTGCTCTTCGCCGACATCCCACTGGACAAGGTGTCCACCTCGATGACCATCAACGCGCCCGGCTCGGTGCTGCTGTTGCTCTACCAACTCGTCGCCGAGGAGAACGGGGTGCCGGGCACGGCGCTCAACGGCACCATCCAGAACGACATCCTCAAGGAGTACATCGCCCGGGGGACGTACATCTTCCCGCCGAAGCCGTCGCTGCGCCTGGTGGCCGACACGTTCGCGTACTGCCGCAGCGAGGTGCCGAAGTGGAACACCATCTCCATCTCCGGCTACCACATGGCGGAGGCCGGCGCGACGCCCGCGCAGGAGATCGCGTTCACGCTGGCCAACGGGGTGGAGTACGTACGGGCGGCGCTGGCCGCCGGGCTCGCCGTCGACGACTTCGCGCCCCGGCTGTCGTTCTTCTTCGTGGCCCGCACCACGCTGCTGGAGGAGGTGGCGAAGTTCCGTGCCGCCCGGCGGATCTGGGCCCGGCTGATGCGGGACGACTTCGGCGCCAAGGATCCGAAGTCGATGATGCTGCGGTTCCACACCCAGACCGCTGGCGTGCAGCTCACCGCCCAGCAGCCGGAGGTGAACCTGGTTCGGGTGGCGGTGCAGGGTCTGGGTGCCGTGCTCGGCGGCACCCAGTCGCTGCACACCAACAGCTTCGACGAGGCGATCGCGCTGCCCACCGAGAAGGCCGCCCGGCTCGCGCTGCGTACCCAGCAGGTGCTTGCCTACGAGACGGACCTGACCGCCACCGTCGACCCGTTCGCGGGGTCGTACGTGGTGGAGGCGATGACCGCCGAGATCGAGGCCGCCGCCGTCGAGTTGATGGAGCGGGTGGCCGACCACGGCTCGGCGGTGGACGCGATCGAGGCCGGGTTCCAGAAGCGGGAGATCGAGCAGTCCGCGTACCGGATCGCCCAGGAGATCGACTCGGGGGAACGGGTGGTGGTCGGGCTCAACCGGTTCACCGTGGACGAGGAGGAGCCGTACGAGCCGCTGCGGGTCGACCCGACGATCGAGGCGGCCCAGGCCGACCGGCTGGCCCGGCTGCGCTCCGAGCGGGACGCCGACGTGGTCACGCGGGCGCTCGCCGATCTTCGGGCCGCCGCCGAGGGTACGGAGAACGTGTTGTACCCGATGAAGGAGGCGTTGCGGGCCCACGCGACTGTGGGTGAGGTCTGTGGGACGTTGCGTGAGGTGTGGGGGTTGTACCGACCCACCGACCGATTCTGAGCGCCGGCCGCGACTGCGGCTGAGCGCCCGGCCGCCACTGCGGCCTCGGAGCGCGGTGTGTCCGGTGCTCTCAGCGGGTATCCGGTCGCTTGAGTCGGGACGCACACCGTGTGCGCCCACGGTGGGTGGCTGCGTGTGAGCGTCCTTATCCGGCTCGTTGCGGTGTGTGGTCGGCTAATTGTCGGAGTGTCAGTTCATCACCCCGACTAATGCGACAATTTGGCAACGGGTTCCGACTGGCGCCGGGATTCGTGACCGCCGCGATCGGTTACGCGTTGTAGGAGGTGAGGGGCTGATGACGGCGTTTGACCGTGATCTACCTGCTGTCCCCCGCCTTGACGAGCGTCCCCAGCAGGGCATACGTGACTCTGCGCGGTCCGATCATTACCGTAACGAGGTTGCGCAGCGTCACCGTCGGAGGTCTAGGCTGTCTGCTGTCCCCGATGATCCATCCATTCCTAGTGATCGAGAATTCGACGTGACGAGTGCGTTGACGCTGCCCACAGGCGGCCAGCTGGCGTCGTCCTGGCCGGAGACGCCACCGGGATCCCAGCCCCTGCCCCGCGAGCTGGACCACCTTCTCGCGCTCCGGGTACCGGGGCTGATCGCTACGCGCCGTCACCTCCACTCGCACCCGGAGCTTTCCGGCAACGAGTTCGAGACGGCCGCGCTGATCGCCCGGGAGCTGTCGCTGGCCGGGCTGAACCCGCGCCTGCTGCCCAAGGGCAACGGCGTGATCTGCGACGTCAACGGCAGGCCGGACGGCCCGGTCGTGGCGCTGCGCGCCGACATCGACGCCTTGCCGCTGGACGATCCCAAGGACGTCCCGTACCGGTCGACGGTGGAGGGCGTCTGCCACGCCTGCGGGCACGACGTGCACACCTCGGTCCTGCTCGGCGTCGGCATGCTGCTGGCCCAACTCGCCGACCTCGGTGAGCTGGACGGTCGGGTCCGGCTCATCTTCCAGCCGGCCGAGGAGATCCTGCCCTGCGGTTCGCTGGAGGTCATCGAGGCCGGCGGCCTGGACGACGTGGTGCAGATCTTCGCGCTGCACTGCGACCCGAACCTGCCGGTGGGCCAGGTCGGCCTGCGGGTCGGCCCGATCACCGCAGCCGCCGACAACGTGACCGTCCGACTCTCCGGCCCGGGCGGGCACACCGCCCGCCCGCACCTGACCGTCGACATGGTCGACGCGCTCGGTCGGCTGATCACCGAGGTGCCGGCCCTGGTCAGTCGCCGGGTGCCGGCCAACAGCGGCCTGCTGCTGGTCTTCGGCCACGCCTCGGCCGGCACCCGCTACAACGTCATCCCGTCCGAGGCGAGCGCGTCCGGCACCCTCCGGGTGATGGACCGCGACACCTGGGAGCAGGCTCCCAAGATCGTCGCTCAGGTGGTGCGGGACGTGATCGCGCCGACCGGTGCCACTGTCGACCTGGAATACCTGCGCGGCCGGCCGCCGGTGTGCAACGACGCCCGCGCCATCCAGGTGCTGACCGCCGCCACCGCCGCCGCCCTCGGCCCGGACGGGATCGCCGAGACACCGCAGAGCATGGGCGGCGAGGACTTCTCCTGGTACCTGGAGTACGTCCCCGGCGCCCTCGCCCGGCTCGGCGTGGGTCGCTCCGGCCCCAACGTCGACCTGCACCGGGCGAGCTTCGACGTGGACGAGCGGTCCATCGCGGTCGGCGTCCGCGTCATGGTGCAGACCGCGTTGCGGGCACTGGCGGCGGCGCGCTGACCGGCGCGACCAGAGCCGGGGACTTGCGCCGTCGGCGCAGCACTACCAGCAGCGCCACCAGCGGTACGCCCAGCGCCACCAGCCACGGCAGCAACGCGCCCAGCACCGTGAGCAGGACGGTCATCGAGACGACGAACGCCTTCCAGCCGCCCTTGAGCCCGACCAGGAAGCCGGTCTCGGCCTCTTCCTCGGTGTCCTTCGCCGCCGGCCCGGCCAGCGACACGGTGATCGTGGAGAGGGCGGTCAGGTCGGCCAGGCGCCGCTTCTTGGCCTCCAGCGAGGCCAGGTCGGCCTCCCGGCGACCCAACTCGTTCTCCAGCGACACCAGGTCGGTGATCGAGGTGGCCCGGGACAGCAATCGGCGGGCGCTCTCCACCCGGGCCCGCTGACTGGTGATCCGGGCCTCCAGGTCGACTGTCTCCTCGGTGACGTCCTGAGTGTCGATCTGCCGGCTCTGCTGCCGACCGAGCTTCGCAATCTCCTCCACCACGCCGGTGAACTTCGCCGCCGGCACCCGCAGCTCCAACTCCGCCACCGCGTCGGCGTCGGCACTACGCCGCTGGTCGCCGCCGACGAAGCCGCCGGCCTGGCTGGCTACGGCGGTGGCCTCGCGGGCGGCGGAGTCCACATCGTCCACCTGCACCCGCATCCTTCCGGTGTAGATGATCGCCCGCTGGTCGACCCGTAGGTCCGGTGCGCCCGCACCGGCCCCCTCCGGCGCGCCCGCGGCGGCGTCCCGGCCCGCCTCGCCGCCGTTGGCCGCTGGCGCCTCGGCCGCCGTGCCCGCGCTGTCCTGCGCCCCGCTGTCGCCGGCACCGCACCCCGTCAGCGCCAGGGCCGCCGCCAGTGTCGTCGCCGCCAGCAGCGCACTGCGGCGTCGTCCCACCTGTCCGTCCATCCCCGCTCCCATCGTCGTCAACCGTGTGGCGATAGCTCGGACGCGACGCGCACACCGGCTGGTTCCGGCAGACTGCGCTGAGGACGTCACGATTCGATAATCGAGGAGTCACGATGCGGCTCACCAAGTACGCCCACTCCTGCCTCCGGGTGGAACACGACGGGGGCGTGCTCGTCGTCGACCCCGGGGTGTTCGGTGACGCCGCGGAGGCGCTGGATGGTGCGGACGCGGTGCTGATCACTCACGAACACCCCGACCACCTCGATCTGGAAGCGCTGCGCCTCCAACTCGACCGACAGCCGTTCCCGATCCACGGGCCCGCCTCGCTCGGCGAGCCCCTGGGCGACGCGGCCGACGTGCTGCGCCCGGTCGAC
This sequence comes from Micromonospora sp. NPDC047187, assembly GCF_040643355.1. Classification (NCBI taxonomy): domain Bacteria; kingdom Bacillati; phylum Actinomycetota; class Actinomycetes; order Micromonosporales; family Micromonosporaceae; genus Micromonospora; species Micromonospora sp. NPDC047187. Next base: position 330,430 of record NZ_JBEYUF010000003.1, on the reverse strand, counting down.
GTCGGCGAGTCGTTCACCGCCGCCGGGGTCGCGGTGCGCGCGTACGGCGGGCGGCACGCCGTGATCCACCCGGACATCCCGGTGATCGACAACCTCGGTTACCTGATCAACGACGTGGTCTACCACCCGGGAGACTCCCTCGTGGTGCCCGACGAGACACCCGTCGACACGCTCTTCGCGCCGATCCACGCGCCCTGGTCGAAGTTCTCCCAGGTGGTCGACTTCATCCGCGCGGTCGCACCGCGGCGCACGTACGCCCTGCACGACGCGTTGCTCAACGACAACGGGCTGGACATGCTCGACCGGCAGTACGCAGCGCTGTCCGGCACCGAATACCAGCGACTGGAGCCCGGTAGCCGGGTGGACGTCTGACCCGATGCCCGGCCTCTCCGCGGAGCTGGTGCAGCAGCTCTACCGCACCCCACCGGACCGTTTCGTGGCCGCCCGGGACGCCGCCGTGGCCGAGGCCCGCCGGGCCGGCGACCCGGCCACCGCCCGGCAACTGGCCCGGCTGCGTCGCCCGACACTGTCCGCCTGGTTGGTGAACCTGCTCGCCATCCGACGCCCGGAGCTGGTCGCCGATCTGGTGCAGCTCGCCGACGCCCTGCGAGTCGCCCAGCGGGAGTTGCGTGGGCCCCGACTACGGGAGCTGTCCGCGCAGCGCCGGGCGGTGGTCGGCGCCCTGGTCGCCGAGGTTCGCAAGCTCGCCGCGGCCGAGCCGGACGCGCCACCGGCGAGCCGGCTGCCCCTGGCCGAGGTGGAGGCGACGCTGAACGCGGCGTTCTCCGACGTCGAAGTCGCCGAGCAGGTGCGGGCGGGCCGCCTGCTGCGGGCGGCCAGCTACGCCGGCTTCGGTGAGGTGCCACGGCCGCAACTGCGGCTGGTCACCGACGATGACGAGGAGCGCGAAGAGGAGCGCCCGGCCCGCCGACCCGGCCCCCAACGGGGCCGTCCCGAGGCGGCACCCCGTACGGACCGGGCGGCCGAGCGTGCCGAGCAGGCCGAACGAGCCGCACAGCGGGCGGCCCGAGCCGAGCGGGCCCGACAGCGCCGCGCCCTGGACCGGGAGTTGGCGAAGGCCCAGGCCGACCAGGAGCGGGCCGAGACCGAGCTGACCGAGGCGACCGGGCTGGAGCGCGACGGTGCGGCCGTACTCGATCGCCTTGAGGCCGAGCTGGCCGAGCTGGAGCGGCGGCGCGCGGTCGCCGAACAGGACCTCAGCCGGGCCAAGCTGGCCCGGCGTGCCGCCGAGCGGGCGGTCACAGTGGCCCGGCGGCGCGCCGGTGAGGTCGAGGCGGCGGTCGAGGCACTGGCGGCCGAAGAGGGGAATGCGGACGCGGGCGGTGGCGCGGCAGACTGACCATCGATGGACGACGACGAGTGTGCGGGCCGTACACGGCGAGTGGCACCGGGTTCGGGCGTGGTCGTGGTCGCCCGGTCGAGTTGCCCGAGCGGGGCGGCGCGGTGACTCCGGAGCAGGTCGCGGCCGCCAGTAAGCCCGTCGTGCTCGACCTGGGCGACGCCTTCAGCCGGGACCCGACCACGTTGCGCCGGGCCCGACTGCTCGGCATCTCCGGCTGGGCCTTCTACATCAGCGGCCGGGCCGGCGCGCTCGGCGGTGTGCGGGCCGAGACGGCCGCCGCAGCCCTCGGATTCATCGCCCCGGACGCGGTCGCCGACGGCTGGGACGCCGCCGCCCGGGTCGTCCCGCCGTTCGAGGTGGCCGCCGCGAGCCTCGCCGAATGCTGCCGGTGGGGGGCGCAGCAGCTCGGCCCCCTGCCAGGCACCGAGCGCCTGTCGGCGCTCGTCGAGCGGGCCGTGGTGGCGGCGGAGGCCAGTGGGATGCCGCTCTTCGCCGCGTGGCGGGCCATGCCGCTTCCGGATCTCTCGCCCGGGGCTCGCAGCGCCGCCGGGCTGCGGCTGCTCCGCGAACACTTCACCGGTGCCTACCTGCTGGCGGTACGCGCCGCCGGGATGACCCCGCTGGAGGCCGTGCTGGCCGGGCCGGAGGGCGAGGCCGGGGCGGTGGCCTGTGGCTGGTCGCCGCCGTACCCGCCGATCGGGCCGCTGGTGCGCCGCCGACTCTGGGCGGAGGCGGTGACCAACCGGCTGGCCGCGCCGGCGTTCACTGCCCTCGGGCCCGCCGACGGCGCGGAGTTGGTGGAGTTGCTGCACCGCACCCGGGCCGACCTCGGCTGAGCTTCCCGTCGGCCGGAAAAATGGGCGGCGCCGGAGCGGATCGGCTGCCAGGATGTCCTGCCGTGACCCTTCCCGCTGGTTGGATGACGCGCCGACCCACCCTCGACGACGTGCCGGCGATCCTCGCGGTGGTGCACGCCGCCGACACCTTCGCCCTCGGCCATCCCGACTTCGACGCCGAGGACGTCGTGGCGTCGCTGACCGCCCCCCACTTCGATTCGACCCGGGACTCCTGGCTGGCCATCGACCCGGACGACACGGTGGTCGGCTGGGCGACCGTGGACAACCCGACCGCTGTGGGCCGGGAGTTCGTGGAGGTCTACGTCGATCCGGTACGGGCCGCCGTCGTCCGCGCGCCGTTGCTGCTCCGCCAACTGGACCGGGTCGCCGAGCGCGCCGCCGAGCGGGGGCTGCCATCGCTCACCGTCCGTTGCGCGGTCTTCGCGCCGGAACGCGACTGGGAACGAACCCTGCGCGAGGTCGGGTTCACCCTCGTAAAGAGGTACGTCCGGATGAGCGGGCCGCTGGACGACCTGCCCGACGAGCCGGCCGGTCCATCGGCAGTGACGGTGCGGCAGGTCCGCCCGGACGACGAGGCCGACCTGCGGGAGTTCCACCGGATCACCGATACCGCCTTCGCCGACACCGCCGATCACGAGCCGCTGTCGTACGAGCGGTGGCGGGCCCGGATCGGTGACCTGACCGCCTGGGACGAGTGGTTCGTCGCCGAGGTGGACGGGGTGCCGGTCGGCGCGTTGCGGTCCTCGGACCAGGCGGTCGACCAGCAGCAGGGCTGGGTGAAGAGTTTGTCGGTGCTGTCCGCGTACCGGCGCAGGGGTGTGGGTGCGGCGTTGCTGCGCCGCGCCTTCGCCCGCTACGCCGAGAAGGGGCGGCGGACGGTCGGCCTGGGCGTCGACCTCACCAACCCGACCGCCCCGCTGTCGCTGTACGAGTCGGTGGGCCTGCGGGAAACCCTGTGGGCCGACATGTACGAGCTTTCCGTTCCGGCGGCCGGTGTGTGATTGACGACCCCGGCCCGGCCCGCCCGGCGCTCCGCTCGACAGCGGTAGCACACTGGAGGGGTGCGATACGCGCTGCTACGCCGAGGCGGTGCCGGTGGGGCGGGCCCGCAACTCGGTGACGTAGTCGTCCGGGGCGCCCGCCTTCTCGGCGGCGTTCGCGATCTCCGACAGATACCACGAGGTCGGCAGGCCACCCTCGTACCCGTTGAAGACGTAGATCCACGCGGTCACGTCGCCGTCGAGGGTGGAGACCCGCACGTGCAGCTTGCGGTACGTGCCGGCGGTCACCCCCTCGATCTCGTCGAGCTGGCCCGCGTCGTACGGGTGGATGTCGTAGAGCGCCACGAAGACCCGGTCACCGGGAGACTCGACCAGGGTGCTCACCGCACCCTCCCAGCCGATCACGTCGGCCCCGGCGAAGGTCAGCCGCCAGCCCTCCAGCCAGCCGGTGCCCACCATCGGCGAATGCGGACAGTAGGCGCGCATCCGGGCGGGATCGAGATTTGAGCCGTAGGCGGCGTGATGACGCACGGCGATGACGATAGCCCGGCCGACGGGTGGGGGAGAATACGACAGTGCGTGTCGAATGCGCTCGGGAGAAGAAAGTCACTGTGACCATGGACGAAGGGCGAACGCTGTGAGCCGGATCGTGATCATCGGCGGGGGGCCGGCCGGGTACGAGGCGGCACTGGTCGCCGCCCAGCTGGACGCCGATGTCACAGTGGTGGAGGCCGACGGTGCCGGCGGTGCCTGCGTGCTTTCCGACTGCGTACCTTCGAAGACCTTCATCGCCAGCTCGGGGGTGGTCACCGGCTACCGGGACACCGAGGAGTTCGGGGTGCACTCGGACGGCCTGGAGGCGGTCACCGTCGACGCGCGGGCGGTGCACGGGCGGGTCAAGCGGCTGGCCCTGGCGCAGTCCGCGGACATCCACGCCAAGCTGCTGAAGGCGGGGGTCACCTTCGTGGCCGGCACCGCCCGGCTCGGCGAGGACTCCCTCGGGCACACCCACCGGGTCGTCGTCACCCCCGCCGACGGCGGCGAGGAGTACTCGATCGACGCGTCCACCGTGCTGGTGGCCACCGGCTCGACGCCCCGCCAGCTGCCCACCGCCGTACCGGACGGTGAGCGCATCCTGACCTGGCGACAGGTGTACGACCTGCCGGAGCTGCCCGAGCACCTGATCGTGGTCGGGTCCGGCGTGACCGGCGCGGAGTTCGCCAGCGCGTACCTGGCGATGGGCGTCGAGGTGACGCTGGTCTCCAGCCGGGACCGGGTGATGCCGCACGAGGACGCCGACGCCGCCTCCGCCATCGAACGGGTGTTCCGCAACCGGGGCATGGAGATCCTCAACAACTCCCGGGCCGACGCGGTCCGGCGTACCGCCGACGGCGTCGAGGTCGAGCTCTCCGACGGCCGCAAGGTGACCGGCTCACATGCGCTGATCACCGTCGGTTCGATCCCGAACACCGCCAACCTGGGTCTGACCGAGTACGGGGTGGAGCTGGGCCGGGGCGGCTACCTGACGGTCGACCGGGCCTCCCGGACCAACGTGCCCGGCATCTACGCCGCCGGCGACTGCACCGGCGTGCTGCTGCTGGCCAGCGTCGCCGCCATGCAGGGCCGGATCGCCATGTGGCACGCCCTCGGCGAGGCGGTCCGCCCACTGCGGCTGCGTACCGTCGCGGCGAACGTCTTCACCGACCCGGAGCTGGCCACGGTGGGTGTCTCGCAGGACGAGGTGGACGCGGGCAAGGTGCCGGCCCGGCAGGTGATGCTGCCGCTGTCCGGCAACGCCCGGGCCAAGATGGACGACCTCTCCGACGGTTTCGTGAAGCTGTTCTGCCGTCCCGCCAGCGGTCAGGTGATCGGCGGTGTGGTGGTCGCTCCGAAGGCCAGCGAGCTGATCCTGCCCATCACCATGGCGGTGGAGAACAACCTCACGGTCAACGAGCTGGCCCAGACGATCACCATCTACCCGTCGCTGTCCGGTTCCATCACCGAGGCGGCCCGTCAGCTCATGCTGCACGAGCTGGAGTGACGGGCCGGGCTTGGATCAGCGCCACGGTGGCCAGGACCGCTACCTCGGTGAGGATCAGGAGGCGTTCGGCCAGGCCGATGAGCATCCGGTCGCCGGGGTAGGCGGACCAGATCATCGCCGCCGCCAGGGCCAGGCTCAGCAGGACCAGGGTGCGTAGCGTCCGGGCGGCGGGCGTCAGGTCAGGTCGGCGGGCGAGCAGCCAACCGGCCGCCGGCAACGCCAGGAAGGCGATCACCGACGCGTACCGGTGCAGGTAGGCCGCGGTGGTCATGGCGGTGCCCGGCTCGTTCGTCGGCACCAAGGCGGCCAGCAGCAGCCCACCCACCCACGCGCCGAGCAGCAGCTCGGCCGTTCGACCGGAACGCGGTCGGGGTGGGCTGGCGCGGCGTAGTCCGTACAGCAACGCCACGGTGGCGAGCGCGAGCACCACCATGGCGACGTCGATGACGCCGCCCCGGTCGGAGACCGCGAAGTCGCTGATGGTCAACGCCCACGGGTTGAGGTCGTCGTTGACTTCGAGGTGGCCGATCACGGTGAGCAGCGCCGCCAGGGCGATCCCGCCCAGGGCCAGCAGGCCGGTACTCCGGGTAACAGGCATGCCTCAGCCTGTCGCCGCAGACACCCCACCCGAATCCGGGATGCCCACGGAAATCGCCCCCCGGGACCACCCCTAGAGGCCTTCCGCCATTGGCCGTCACGTGCTTCCGCGCGTCCGTGAACGTCCGAATGGTTGCGAAGACTTTCGCCAGGTCAGGCGACGTTCAGCTGGATGTTCCCAATGCGGGCGACGACGTCGAGATGACCACCCAGGCCGGTGACGTAGGCGCGGAGTGATTCCAGGCTGGTGTGCTCGCCATTCTCGATCTGGCTGATCCTCGCCTGCGTCAGCCCCGCCGCCTCGGCCAGTTGCACCTGAGTCATACCCAGGTGCTTGCGGATCTCCGCCAGCTGCGCCCCACTGACCGCTGCCAGCATCTGCTCACGGTGCTGAGCGCGCCGGGAGACCCGGTCCGGATCAGCCCAGGATGGATCGAGCGCACGGGCCTTCGCCTTGACGTCCTGCCAGTCAGCTCCATCGGTCATCTCTGTGTTTCCCTCAGCCTGGAGAGGTGCTCCTGAAACCGGTCGTCCGCCAACGGGACCGCCGTCTTGTACCAAGTCTGCCACTGGCCCGACTTGTCGCCAGCGACCAGAAAAACAGCTTCTCGAACGGGATCAAAAGCGAAGATCATGCGGACCTCCGTGGAGCCTGTCGACCCAGGCCGCAACTCCTTCATGTGGTGGAAGATGCTGCCTTTGAGGCGGTCAACCAGGGGACGCCCGAGCGCCGGCCCGTGTTCGGCGAGGAGGTCGATGGCCTCGCTGATGAGGTCGGCGCTGGCGGGATCCGTCTTGCAGAGGTTGAGGAACCACTCCTCGACCTCAGGATGAAGTTTGACGTCCCACATGCTGCCAATATAAGTGCAGCTTATACCCGCAGATTCAACGACACTCAGTCGATGGGGACGTCGACCGCGACCGCGGCGGCGGCGGCGCGGGCGTGGCGGGCGCTCACCACTGTCATCGCCCAGCCGGCCGCGGCGAAGCCGGCCGCCGCGGCGGTGGCGATGATGGCCAGCCGCCAGGCCGACTCGGTCAGTGCGGTGCCGCCCAGGTGCCCGACCAGCGCGCCGTAGGTGGCCCAGCCCAGCGCGGCGACCGCCTCGTAGAGCACGAACAGGCGGTACGGGTAGCGGCTGCGCCCGGCCGAGAAGCAGGCTGCCATCCGGCCACCGGGCACGAACCGGCAGAGCAGGATGACCAGCGGCCCGGGTTGTCGCAGCCCCTGGGTGACCCGGCTGGCCACCCGTCGGGCGCGGCTCAGCTCGGCGTGCCGGGGTGGCCGCCGGTCCGGTGCGCTGCGCCCGAGCAGGTAGCACGCCAGGTCGCCGACGAATACGCCGAGCGCGCCGACGGCGATGGTGACCGGCAGGCTCAGCCCGCCGTAGACGGTGAGCGCACCACTGGTGATCATGACGATCTGGGTGGGGATCACCGGTACGAAGGCGTCCGCGATCAGCAGCGCGAGCAGCACAAGGTACGCCCACGTCGGCGACGCGACGTCAGTCAGAAGTTCGGGCACGCCTGCCACCTCGCCGAATGCGGCCGATTGGGTGTCTTGAGCCTGACGTCGTGTCCGGCGTCACGGTGGACGGCCCCGGCCCGTCGTGACCGTCGACACGACTGGGCCACCCGGCTACAACGAGGCCGGTCGCTGCCGGGTGACGGGTCCGGAGGCTGTTCCACCCGTCCGAGGCGGGCGGCGGAACGACGTTCGTCGGCGTACCGTTGTCGGCGCGGCCATGCCCGTCGGGTCCCCCGTTCCTGACGATTCGGCCGCCAGGGCCGCCGGCGGGTCCCGCGCCGGCGGCCCACCCCTCCGCCGCAAATCCGGGTGCGTCCCCGAACGTCGCGCGGGTACGGTCGCCGTATGCGCAGCGCGGTAGTGATGACCACGACGCCGGGTGTCCCCGGCGCGCCGCTCTGACGTAACCACCGTCGACCAGGCCCCGGGGCGATCCGCCCCCGAGGGCAGCGCGCCGAACGGAGCTCAGGTCGCCTCCGGGTCGTACCCGATCCAGGAGCCCGACATGATCGACCACCGTAGGCTCGGCCGCGAGCTGGACCTCTTCGTCTCCGACCCGCTGGCCGGCGCCGGCCTGCCGATCTGGCTGCCGGCCGGCGCCGCCGCCCGGCACGCCGTCGAGGAGTACGTCCGGGAGTTGGAGCGCCGCTCCGGCCACCAGCACGTCTACTCGCCGCCACTTGGCAAGCGGGAACTCTTCGAACTCTCCGGCCATCTCGGCTACTTCGCCGACGACATGTTCCCGCCGATGCGGCTGAGCGCCGACGACGAGTTCGTGCTCCGGCCGGCGCTCTGCCCGCATCACGCGTTGGTCTTCCGGGCGCGGGGCCGTTCCTACCGGGAGTTGCCGTTGCGGATCGCGGAGCTGGGCGGGATGTACCGCTCGGAGCGCTCCGGTGTGCTCGGCGGGCTGTCCCGGGTGCGCGCCATCTCGCTCAACGACGCGCACACCTTCTGCGCCCCCGAGCAGGTCGGCGCGGAGGTCGTCGAGATCCTCGGGCTGATCCGTGCCGCGCACGCCGCGCTCGGTGTCCGGCCTGCCGGGTTCCGGCTGTCGCTGCGCGGGCCGGGCGAGAAGTACGTCGGCGACGACGTCCAGTGGGCTCGCGCCGAGGAGTTGCTCCGGGAGGCGCTGGCCGGGGTGGAGTACGTCGAGGCACCGGGGGAGGCTGCCTTCTACGGCCCGAAGATCGACATTCAGATCGTCGACGCCGCCGGTCGGGAGTCGACCATCTCCACCATCCAACTGGACTTCGACAAGCCGGAACGGTTCGACCTGTCGTACACCGACTCGGACGGCAGCCGGCGTCGGCCGGTCATGGTGCACCGCAGCCTGGTCGGCAGCATGGAGCGGCTGTTCGCGTACCTCATCGAGGTGCACGAGGGGGCGTTCCCGGCCTGGTACGCGCCCGTCCAGTTGGTGCTGCTGCCGGTCGACGACGGCCAGGTCGACGCGGCGGCCGACCTGGCCCGCCGGGCGGGCGACGCCGGCCTGCGGGTCGAGGTCGACGCCGCCGGCTCGCTGGGCGCCCGGGTACGGGACGCGGCCCGCCGCCGCGTCCCGTACCTCGGGGTGTTGGGTGCCCGGGAGGTGGCCGACGGGCACCTCGCGCTGCGCCTGCGCGGCGGCCGCGCCCTGGCGCCGATGCCCGCCGGCGCGGCTCTCGCCCTGATCGGCGGGCAGGTCGCCGCCCGCGCGGCCGACCTGCTGCCGTCGGACTGACACGCCCACCGATCGTCTCGCGCGCACGGCCGTCCGACCTCAGACCGACGCCGGTTGGGCGGCCGGTTCCTCGTCGACCACCGCGCCGGTGAACTGCGAGCGGTAGAGCCGGTGGTACGCGCCCTGGGCGGCGAGCAACTGCTCGTGGGTGCCCTGCTCGACGATCCGACCGTCCTCCATCATCAGGATCAGATCGGCGTCGCGGATGGTGGAGAGCCGGTGCGCGATCACGAAGCTGGTCCGGTCCGAGCGCAGCGCGGCCATCGCCCGTTGCAGCAGCACCTCGGTGCGGGTGTCCACCGAGCTGGTGGCCTCGTCGAGGATCAGCAGTGACGGCTCGGCGAGGAACGCCCGCGCGATGGTGATGAGCTGCTTCTCGCCGGCGCTGACGTTGCTGCCCTCCTCGTCGATGACGGTGTCGTAGCCGTCGGGCAGGCTGCGCACGAACCGGTCCACGAAGGTGGCCCGGGCGGCGGCGAGGATCTCCTCCTCGGTCGCGTCCGGCCGCCCGTAGGCGATGTTGTCCCGGATGGTGCCGCCGAACAGCCAGGTGTCCTGGAGCACCATGCCGATCCGGCCGCGCAGGTCGTCGCGGCGCATCGTGGTGATGTCCACCCCGTCGAGCGTGATCCGGCCGGCGTCCAGCTCGTAGAACCGCATCACCAGGTTGACCAGGGTGGTCTTGCCGGCGCCGGTCGGGCCGACGATGGCTACCGTGTGTCCGGGCTCGGCGACCAGCGACAGGTCGTCGATCAGCGGCTTGTCCGGCTCGTAGCGGAACGAGACGTGCTCGAACTCGACCCGACCGTGCGGGTCGATGACCCGGGCCGGCGCGACCGGGTCGGGGGTCTGCTCGTCCGCGTCGAGCACCGCGAAGACCCGCTCGGCCGAGGCCACCCCGGACTGGAGCAGGTTGGCCATCGAGGCGAGTTGGGTGAGCGGCTGGGTGAACTGGCGGGAGTACTGGATGAACGCCTGCACGTCGCCGAGGCTCATCGTGCCGGAGGCGACCCGCAGCCCGCCGACCACGGCGATCGCCACGTAGCTCAGGTTTCCGATGAACATCATCGACGGCATGATGATCCCGGAGATGAACTGTGCCCCGAAGCTGGCCCGGAACAACTCCTCGTTCTTCGCGTGGAACGCGGCCTCCACCTCACGCTGCCGGCCGAAGACCTTCACCAGCTCATGACCGGTGTACGCCTCCTCGATCTGGCCGTTCAACTCGCCGGTGTGCGTCCACTGGGCGATGAACTGCTTCTGTGAGCGCTTGGCGATGCGCTGGGTGACCAGCACCGACAACGGCACCGCGACCAGGGCCACCAGGGCCAGCACCGGCGAGATCCAGAACATCACGGCCAGCACGCCGACGACGGTCAGCAGCGAGGTGAGCAACTGGCTGAGGGTCTGCTGGAGGCTGGTGGAGATATTGTCGATGTCGTTGGTGACCCGGCTGAGCAACTCACCGCGCGGCTGCCTGTCGAAGTAGGGCAGCGGCAGCCGGTTGAGCTTCTCCTCCACCTCGGCGCGCAGCCGCAGCACCGTGCGCTGGACCACCCCGTTGAGCAGCCAACCCTGCCACCAGGACAGCAGGCTCGCCGCCAGGTAGAGCCCGAGCGCCAGCAGCAGCACCCGACTCAGGGCGCCGAAGTCGATGCCCACCCCGGGCACCACGTCCATCCGGGCCAGCATGTCGGCGAAGCTGTCGTTGCCGCTGGCCCGGGCCGCCGCGACGGCCTGTTCGGCGGTGCTGCCGGCCGGCAGTTGCCGGCCGATCACCCCGTTGAAGATCACGTCGGTGGCGTGGCCGAGGATCTTCGGCCCGGCCACGCTGAACCCGACGCTCACCACTGCCAACGTGATGATCGCGGCCAGGTGCAGTCGGTGCGAGCGCAGCCGGCCGAGCAGACGTCGGGCCGACGGCCCGAAGTTCATCGACTTCTCGGCGGGCATTCCGGCGCTCATCCATCCCGGACCGCCCCCCTGACGGCCGGGCGGCAGCCGCTTCGGCGTCGCCGCGCCGCTGCCGGTCGCGGACGCGGTTTCCCCGCCGGGTTGCTGCGCCGGCTCATCCGACGTCCGTCCGTCGCCGGCCGGCTTCTGACTGGGTACGGCCGCGGTGCGCGGCTCGTCACGCTCGCTCATGCCGCCACCTCCGAGGTCTGCTGCGAGGCCACGATCTCGGCGTACGTCGGGCAGGTGTCCAACAACTCCGCATGTCGTCCCACTCCGACGACCCCTCCGTTTTCCAGGACGATGATCTGATCGGCGTCGATGATCGTGGAGACCCGCTGGGCCACGATCACCACCGCCGCCTGCGCGGTGACCGGCCGCAGGGCCGCTCGCAGCCGCGCGTCGGTGCCCAGGTCGAGCGCGGAGAACGAGTCGTCGAAGAGGTAGATCTCCGGTTGCCGGACCAGGGCCCGGGCGATGGCCAGGCGCTGCCGCTGCCCACCGGAGACGGTGGTGCCGCCCTGGGCGATCGGGGCGTCCAGCCCGCCGGGCATCTGGGCCACGAAGTCCCGGGCCTGGGCGATCTCCAGCGCCGTCCACAGTTCCTCGTCAGTGGCGTCCGGGTTGCCGTAGCGCAGGTTGCTGGCGACCGTCCCGGTGAACAGGTACGGCCGCTGCGGCACCAGGCCGATGCGTCGCCACAGCTCGTCCGGCGCCAGCTCCCGTACGTCCACCCCGTCGACCAGCACCGCGCCGTCGGTGACGTCGACCAGGCGGGGGATCAGCGACAGCAGCGTCGTCTTGCCCGCGCCGGTGCTGCCGATGATCGCCGTGGTGGTGCCCGGGGTCGCCCGGAAGGAGATGTCACGCAGCACCGGCTCCACCGCGCCCGGGTACTGGAAGCGCACCCCGCGCAGCTCCAACTCGGCTCGGGTGGGCAGCTCGGTGACCGGCGCGGCGGCCGGGACCACCGAGGAGTCGGTGTCCAGCACCTCGACGATCCGCTCGGCGCAGACCGCCGCCCTCGGCACCATCATCAGCATGAAGGTGGCCATCATGACCGCCATCAGGATCTGCATCAGGTACTGCAGGAACGCGGTGAGCGCGCCGACCTGGATCGCGCCGGCGTCCACCCGCTGCGCGCCGAACCAGAGCACCGCCACGCTGGAGACGTTCAGCACCAGCATGACCACCGGGAAGATCAACGCCAGCAACCGACCGGTACGCAGCGCGGTGGCGGTCAGGTCGGCGTTGGCGACGCCGAAGCGGTCCGTCTCATACGGCTCGCGGACGAACGCGCGGACCACCCGGATGCCGGTGATCTGCTCCCGCAGCACCCGGTTGACAGTGTCGATGCGGGTCTGCATCAGCCGGAAGCCCGGCACCATCCGACGGATGATCGCGCCGAGGGCGATGGCCAGCACCGGCACGCTGACCAGCATCAGCCAGGAGAGTCCGACGTCCTCACGCAGCGCCATGAACACGCCGCCGACGCTCATGATCGGTGCGGCGACGAGCATCGTGCAGCTCATCAGCACGAGCATCTGCACCTGCTGCACGTCGTTGGTGTTGCGGGTGATCAGCGACGGTGCCCCGAACCGGGCCACCTCGCGGGCGGAGAAGCGGTTGACGTGCCCGAACAGCTCGGCGCGTACGTCGCGGCCGAAGCCCATCGCGACCCGGGCGCCCAGGTAGACGGCGGCGATCGAGCAGACGATCTGGATCAGGCTGACCAGCAGCATCCAGCCGCCGGTGCGCACGATGTAGTCGGTGTCGCCCCGGGCCACCCCCTGGTCGATGATGTCCGCGTTGAGGCTGGGCAGGTAGAGCGAGGCCATGGTGCCCACGAACTGGAGCAGCACGACCGCCAGCAACGGTCTCTGATAGGTGCGCAGTTGGCCGCGCAGGAGTCGGATCAGCACGCCGCGTCCTTCGTTTCGGTGGGGCGTCCGGTCATCCGCGGGTCGTCTCCGCTGCCGATGACCTCAAGCAGGAACTCTCGGATCACCTGGGCCTTCGCCGGGTCGGCGTCGACCGAGGTGAGGGGCCGTCCGGAGTGCATGAGCGCGTCGAGTGCGGCCACCCGTTCCCGCCCGGTGGGGGTGATGGCGAGTCGGATGCTGCGTCGGTCGTTGTCGTCGCGCCGCCGCTCGACCAGACCGTCGCGCTCGAGTGTGTCGACGATGCCGGTCAGGGTCGCCGGGCGGACGAACCCCTTCTCGGCGACCGCCCGATGCGGCAACTCGCCGTGTCGGGCGAGCGTCATCAGGGTGATCATGCCGGCCTGGGTGAGGCCGTGCTCCTCGGCGAGGTAGCGGTTCCACCGCTGCCCGACCAGGTGCCCGGCCACCACCAGCAGCCGGCCGAGCGGCACGTCCTGGAGGGTCACGAGTTCCACGACAAGCAGGTTAGCTTCCTGATAGTCAGGGGCCAAACGAAATTGCCGCAGCGGTGGCAACGAACACGATCTGCAGGGCGGTTCGCTGGGCGAGCGGGGTGACCGGGCGGCCGGCGAGGGTCAGTTCGCGGCGGGCGGCCGAGACGTTGGCCGGGAACATGGCGAGCATGAGCAGGCCGAGCCCGGCCGCCGCGACCCGGGCGGTCGCCGGCACCAGGAGGCCGACCGCGCCGACCAGCTCCAGCACGCCGGTCACGGTGACCAGCAGGTCCGGCCGGGGCAGTCGGGGCGGGACCATCGCGATCAGGTCGGCGCGGCGCTGGCCGACGAAGTGCGCGACGGCGGTGAGCGCGAACATCACGGCCAGCCCGACGCGCAGCGCGGGATGCCAGCCGTCCAGTGCGGAGATGCCGGCAAGGCCGGCGATTCGGGCCAGCGCGGTGCCGACGATCAAGGCGATCAGGGGTGCCATCGGAATCCTCCTCCGTAAAACTTGTCAGTGACAAGATTGCGCTTCGAGGCTTCATCTTGTCAATGGCAAGATAGGATTCGTGCATGACCGACACCCGCGCCTACCATCACGGCGATCTGCGCCGCGCCCTGCTCGCCGCGGCGCTGGAGGCCGTCGAGGAGGTCGGCCCGGCCGCGCTGAGCCTGCGCGACCTGGCCCGCCGGGCCGGTGTCTCGCACGCCGCGCCCGCGCACCACTTCGGCGACAAGGCGGGCCTGCTCGCCGCGCTCGCCGCGCAGGGCTTCGACCTGTTGGCCCAGACGTTGACCGAGGCGGATGACGACCTGTTGGAGGCCGGCGTCGCGTACGTCGACTTCGCCGTCACTCGCCGGGCGTACTTCGAGGTGATGTTCCGGCCGGAGCTCTACCGGGCCGACGACGCCGAGCTGATCGCGGCGCGGGGCCGGGCCGGCACCGCGCTCCGCTCCGGGGTGGCGGCGCTGTCCGGCGGCGGCGCACCCGCCGACACCGACCGGGACTCGCTCGCGGCCTGGTCGATCGCGCACGGCTTCGCCACGCTCTGGCTGGCCGGCGCACTGCCCGACCGCGTGGGCGACAACCCCCGCGAGGCAGCCCGCGCCGTCCTACGCCGACTCTCCACCTAACCCCACCCACCGGCCACCCCGGTTGATCATGAAGTTATTGCCATGACACGCCGAAGCGGAAGGCAATAACTTCATGATCAACGAGGTGGGTGGGTGGTGGGGTTACCAGCTGGTGGGGAGGGGCATTCCTTCGGTGAAGCCGGCGGCGCTCTGCACGCCGACGATGGCCCGCTCGTGGAACTGGGTCAGGTCCCGTGCGCCGGCGTAGGTGAAGGCGCTGCGTACCCCCGCGATGATCTCGTCGATCAGGTCCTCGACACCGGGGCGGGCCGGGTCCAGGTGCATCCGGGCCGAGGAGATGCCCTCCTCGAAGACCGCCTTGCGAGCCCGGTCGTACGGGCTGTCGTCGGCGGTTCGGGCGCTGACCGCCCGAGCCGAGGCCATTCCGAAGCTCTCCTTGTACCGCCGGCCGTCCGCGTCGGTGTAGAGGTCGCCGGGGGACTCGTAGGTGCCGGCGAACCAGGAGCCGATCATCACGTTCGACGCGCCGGCGGCGAGCGCGAGCGCCACGTCCCGGGGGTGTCGCACCCCGCCGTCGGCCCACACGTGCCGGCCCAGTTGGCGGGCGGCGGCCGCGCAGTCGAGCACGGCGGAGAACTGCGGTCGACCCACGCCGGTCATCATCCGGGTGGTGCACATCGCCCCTGGGCCGACGCCGACCTTGATGATGTCCGCCCCCGCCTCCACCAGGTCGCGTACGCCCTCGGCGGTGACCACGTTGCCGGCCGCCACCGGCACCCCCGGGTCGAGCTTCCGGACCGCCTGAAGTGCGGAGATCATCCGTGCCTGGTGGCCGTGCGCGGTGTCCACCACCAACGTGTCCACCCCCGCTTCCAGCAGCGCCGCGGCCTTGCCGGTCACGTCCCCGTTGATCCCGACGGCCGCCGCGATCCGAAGCCGACCCCGGTCGTCCACGGCCGGTGTGTAGAGGGTGGCGCGCAGCGCGCCCTGTCGGGTCAGCACCCCGATCAGCCGGCCCTCGGCGTCCACCACCGGGGCGAGTCGGCGACGGCCCGCCGAGAGCAGATCGAAACCGGTACGAGGATCCGCGTCCGCCGGGACGGTGTGCAGCTCGGTGGACATCACGTGACGCAGTTGCGCGAAGCGGTCCACGCCCGTGGTGTCCGCCTCGGTGACCACACCCATCGGCCGGCCGGCGTCGTCGACCACGATCACCGCACCGTGCGAGCGCTTGGGCAGCAGGTGGATGGCATCGCCCACGGTCTCGGTCGGGCCCAGCGTGATGGGGGTGTCGTAGACGAGGTGCCGCTGCTTGACCCAGGCGACGACGTTCGCCACCACCTCGATCGGGATGTCCTGCGGAATCACCGTGATCGCACCCCGGCGGGCCACCGTCTCCGCCATCCGCCGTCCGGCGACCGCGGTCATGTTCGACACCACCAACGGAATGGTGGTGCCGGTGCCGTCGCCGGTGGAGAGGTCGACGTCGAGTCGGGAGCCCAGGTCGGAGCGGGCCGGCGCCATGAAGACGTCGGTATAGGTCAGGTCGTGCGCGGGAGCCGCGCCGTGAAGGAACCGCACCCGACAATCATTCCCGCTCGCGGCCGGTTCCACCGCCGGTGGTCGCGGAAAACACTCACATCAGGAGTGCCACGGCGAGCCCGGCCGGGCGCAGACCGGTCAGCCCAGCAGAAGTGCCACGGCGAGCCCGGCCATCACGGCGGCGATGACAGCGTCGAGCACCCGCCAGGCGACGGCGCGGGCGAGCAGCGGCGCGAGGCGCTGCGCGCCGACGCCGAGCGCGCTGAACCAGACCACGCTGGCCAGGGCCGCACCGGCGCCGAAGACCCACCGGTGCGGGTGTTGTTGGGCCACGCTGCCCAGGAGCAGCACGGTGTCCAGGTAGACGTGCGGGTTCAGGTAGGTGAAGGCGGCGCAGGCGAGCAGGGTCGCCCCCAACGTGGCCGGCGGCCGCTCGGTGGGCAGCAGAGCGCCCTGACGCAGGGCGCGGCGGGCGGCGAGCGCCGCGTAGCAGAGCAGGAAGGCCGCACCGCCCCAGCGGATCGCCATCATGAGGCCGGGTCGGCCGGTCACCAGCGAACCGACCCCGGCCACTCCCGCCATGATCAGCAGCGCGTCCGACGCGGCGCAGGTCAGCACCACGGGTACGACGTGCTCGCGTCGCAGGCCCTGGCGCAGGACGAAGGCGTTCTGGGCGCCGATGGCGACGATGAGCGCGATGGAGATCGAGAAGCCGGCGACGGCGGAAATGAGCACGCAGTCGACGCTAGGACCGTGGAGGGCCACCAGTCCAACTAAAGATTCTCACGCAACTTAAGCTGAGCTGATGGATGGTCTCGACTCGGCGCAGCTACGGACACTCGCGGCGGTGGTGGCGGAGGGCAGCTTCGACGCGGCGGCCCGGCTGCTGCACGTCACGCCGTCGGCGGTGAGCCAACGGATCAAGGCGCTGGAGGAAACTGTCGGCCAGGTGCTGGTCCGCCGCGCCCGTCCGTGCGTGGCCACCGACGCCGGCCGCCCGCTGCTGCGCCTGGCCGGCCAGCTCGCGCTGCTCGAACGGGAGGCGCTGACCGATGCCCGCGGCCCGCTGGCCGGCGGTGGCCGGATCCGGGTCGCCGTGGTGGTCAACGCGGACTCGCTGGCCACCTGGTTTCCCGCCGCGCTGGCCCGGCTGCCGCAGCGGGCCGGGCTCTCGTTCGACCTGCGGCAGGACGATCAGGACCACACCGCCGAGCTGCTCCGCGACGGTTCGGTGACGGCGGCGGTCACCGCCCAGCGGGAGGCCGTGCAGGGCTGCCGGGTGCTGCGGCTCGGGGTCACGCGCTACCGCGCGTTGGCCACCCCGGAATTCGCGGCGTCTTACTTCGGCGAGGGATTCACCGCAGCCGCGCTGGCGAGCACCCCGCTGGCGGTCTTCGACCGGAAGGACCTGGTGCAACACCGGTTCATCCGGGCGGTGGTCGGCCGACCGCTCGACCCGCCGGTGCACTACGTGCCGTCGGTGCCGGCGTTCAGCGAGGCGATCCGTCTCGGGTTGGGTTGGGGTCTGGTACCGGAACAGATCGCCCAGGCCGACCTGACCACCGGTCGCTGTGTCGACCTCGCGCCGGGCCGACACCTCGACGTTCCGCTGTACTGGCAGCACTGGCGGCTGGAGTCGGACGTGCTGAACGCCCTGACCGCCGCCGTCCGCGCGGTCGCCGCCGAAGCCCTGCGCTGACCGCCCGCCGGGCGCTCAGGCGATGGTGCAGAGTCGGGCGCTCAGGCGATGGTGCAGATGGGGGCACCGGCCGTGATCACGGCGCCGACCTCGGCGCTGAGACCGCTGACCGTGCCCGCCTTGTGCGCGTGCAGCGGCTGCTCCATCTTCATCGCCTCCAGCACCACGACCAGGTCGCCCTCGGCCACCGTGTCGCCGTCCGCCACCGCGATCTTGACGATGGTGCCCTGCATCGGCGAGGCGAGCGCGTCGCCGCCGACCGGGGCACCGGCCTTGGCGCCGCCGCGCCGGGTCGGCTTGCGGGCGGCGGGTGCCGCGGTGGTCGTACTCCCGCCGAAGCCGGCGGGGAGGCTGACCTCGATGCGCTTGCCGCCCACCTCGACCACGACGGTGTCGCGTTCGGCCGGCGCGTCGGCGGCGCCGACGGCGGAGGTGAACGGCGGCACGGTGTTGTGGAACTCGGTCTCGATCCACCGGGTGTGCACTGTGAACGGCTCGGCGGTGAACGCCTCGTCCCGCACGACGAGCCGGTGGAACGGCAGCGCGGTGGCCATCCCGTCGAGGACCATCTCGTCCAACGCGCGGCGGGCGCGCTCCAGCGCCTCGGTCCGCGTCTCACCCGTGATGATCACCTTGGCGAGCAGTGAGTCGAAGTTGCCACCGATCACGTCGCCGGCCGAGATGCCGGTGTCGACCCGCACACCCGGCCCGCTGGGCAGGCGTAGCGCGGTGACAGTGCCGGGGGCGGGCAGGAAGTTGCGGCCCGGGTCCTCGCCGTTGATCCGGAACTCGATCGCGTGCCCGCGCGGCGTCGGGTCCTCCGTGATCCGCAGTTTCTCGCCGTCGGCGATCCGGAACTGCTCGCGGACCAGGTCGACGCCGGCGGTCTCCTCGGTGACCGGGTGCTCGACCTGAAGTCGGGTGTTGACCTCCAGGAAGGAGATGGTGCCGTCGACGCCGACCAGGTATTCCACGGTGCCGGCGCCGTGGTAGCCGGCCTCGCGGCAGATCGCCTTGGCGCTCTCGTGGATCTGCGCGCGCTGGGCGTCGGTGAGGAACGGCGCGGGCGCCTCCTCGACGAGCTTCTGGTGACGCCGCTGCAACGAGCAGTCCCGGGTGCCCACCACGATCACGTTGCCGTGCTGGTCGGCGAGGACCTGCGCCTCGACGTGCCGGGGCTGGTCGAGGTACCGCTCGACGAAGCACTCGCCCCGACCGAACGCCGCGACCGCCTCCCGGGTGGCCGACTCGAACAGCTGGGGGATCTCCTCCATCGTGCGGGCGACCTTGAGGCCGCGCCCGCCGCCACCGAAGGCGGCCTTGATGGCGACCGGCAGGCCGTGGTCGACGGCGAAGGCCATCACCTCGTCCGGGCTGGCCACCGGGTCCGGGGTGCCGGGGACCAGCGGTGCGCCGGCCCGCTGGGCGATGTGCCGGGCGGTGACCTTGTCGCCCAGGTCGCGGATCGCCTGCGGGGTGGGGCCGATCCAGGTCAGCCCGGCGTCGATGACGGCCTGGGCGAAGTCGGCGTTCTCACTGAGGAAGCCGTAACCCGGGTGTACGGCGTCGGCGCCGGCCCGAGCGGCGACGTCGAGCAGCTTGTCGATGCGCAGGTAGGTCTCGGTCGCGCTGTCCCCGCCGAGCGCGTACGCCTCGTCCGCGAGGGTGGCGTGCAGGGCGTCGCGGTCGGAGTCCGCGTACACGGCGACGCTGCCCAGGCCGGCGTCGCGGCACGCGCGGATCACCCGGACGGCGATCTCGCCGCGGTTGGCGATGAGTACCTTGCGCACCTTCGTGGCTCCTCCCGGGCAGGTTACTGACGGGGAGTGTATCGGCCACCCACGGCGGCCCTAACGATCGCTCAGTGTGGGATGCCGCACTGAGCCGGCCACGGTTTAGTCAAACTTGGCTATTACGCTTGTCGGGTGTCTTCGACTCGGATGATGATTCTCGGTCTGGTGCGGTGGATGCAGCCCGTGCACGGCTACGACGTACGCCGTGAGCTGCTGAGCTGGAGCGCCGACAAGTGGGCGAACGTACAGCCCGGATCGATCTATCACGCCCTGCGCAAGCTCACCGAGGAAGGGCTGCTCCGCGCCGTCGCGACCGAGCAGGTGGGGGCCCGTCCGGCACGGACCACGTACGAGGTGACGGTCAAGGGGGAGGACGAGTTCGAGACGCTGCTGCGCAACTCCTGGTGGACCATCAGCGAGCCCGTCGACCCGTTCGTGGCGGCCTTCTCCTTCCTGCCGGCCATGCCACGCGCCGAGGCGGCCGCCGCCCTGCGTAACCGGGCCAACCTGCTGCGCGCCGGCGTCGAGTCCATGCGCGCCTCGCTGGAGTCGGACTGGGTGCGCAACCGCAAGCCGGCGCACGTGGGCTGGATGTTCGAGTTGTGGTCGGCGCGGGCGGAGGCGGAGATGAGCTGGTGCGAGCGAATCGCGGAGCGGATCGATTCCGGAGTGTCGTACCTGCCTGCTGAGCTGGATGAAGCGCAGGGTTGGTCGGGGTGGAGGGACGGTCTGGAGCCGTCCGACACCAACGCGGATTAATCAACGTTGACTAAAAAAGCTATATCGCGTTAGCCTGCTGGCGGCACAGCGGGGGAGTGCGCCGTCCGGCGTCGTCCCACTCGACGGCCGGCCCGACCGGCCCGAACGACCAGGAGCAGAAATGATCGAGACCAGGGGGCTGCGGAAGTCGTTCCGCTCCCGCGCGGGTCGAGAGACGAAGACGGTGGACGCCGTGCGGGGCGTCGACCTTGACGTTGCCAAGGGCGAGATCTTCGGCTTCCTCGGCCCGAACGGCGCCGGCAAGACCACCACGCTGCGGATGCTCGCCACGCTGATCGAGCCGGACGGCGGCGAGGCCACCATTGCGGGCGCCGACCTGCGCAAGGACCCGGCCGAGGTGCGCCGCCGCATCGGGTACGTCCCGCAGGGCGGCAGCACCTGGGACGAGTCCACCGCCCGCGAAGAGCTGGTGCTGCACGCCCGGATGTACGGCATCAGCAAGGCCGACGCGCAGCGGCGTGCCGCCCGCGCACTGGACGCCTTCCAGCTCACCGAGTACGCCGACCGCAAGTGCAAGACCTACTCCGGCGGCCAGCGTCGCCGGGTGGAGATCGCCCTCGGCATCATCCACGAGCCGAAGATCGTCTTCCTGGACGAGCCGACCACCGGCCTCGACCCGCAGAGCCGCGCCCACATGTGGGACGAGATCCGCCGGCTCCGCGCCGACGGGATGACCGTCTTCATCACCACGCACTACCTGGACGAGGCCGACGCGCTCTGCGACCGGATCGCGATCATGGACAACGGCGAGGTGGTGGCCGAGGGCACACCAACCGAGCTCAAGCGGGAGATCTCCGGCGACGTGGTGCTGGTCGGTCTCGACCTGGCCGCCACCCCGCAGGCCGCCCAGACGCTCGACGGCGAGCCGTACGTCAACAAGCTGGAGACGGTCGACGAGGGCGGCCTGCGCCTCTACGTCGACGAGGGGGCCACCGCCATTCCGCAGGTGCTGCGCCGACTCGACCACGCCGGGCTGGAGCTGCGCTCGATCGAGCTGCACCGACCCAGCCTGGACGACGTCTTCCTCACCAAGACCGGCCGCTCGCTGCGCGAGTCCTGACCACCGGAGACGACTCTCATGAAATTCGCCCGTGACACGTGGCTGATCTTCCAGCGCCAGATCCAACTCCTGCTACGCAACCCGGTCTGGGTCTTCGTCGGCGTGTTCCAGCCGGTCATGTACCTGCTGCTCTTCGCCCCGCTGCTCAAGCCCGCACTGAACGCGCCCACCCAGGCCGCCGCCTACAAGATCTTCGTACCGGGTCTGCTGGTGCTGCTGGCCATCTTCGGTGGCCTGTTCCAAGGCTTCGGCCTGATCGCCGAGCTGCGAGCCGGCGTCATCGAACGCTCCCGGGTCACCCCGATCAGCCGGCTCGCCCTCCTGCTCGGCCGCTCGCTGCGCGACGTGGTCTCGCTCCTGGTGCAGGCGGTCATCATCACGCTCTTGGCGCTCATCTTCGACCTACGGGTGTTCATCGGGGACCTGCTGCTGGCGTACCTGATGCTCGCCCTGATCGCCCTCATGACCTCGGCCGTCTCCTACGGCGTCGCCCTCAAGGTCAAGAGTGAGGACGCGCTGGCCCCGCTGATGAACACCGTGGCGCAGCCGGTGCTGCTGCTCTCCGGCATCCTGCTGCCGCTGACCTTCGCACCCGGCTGGCTGCAGGGCATCGCCAACTGGAACCCGTTCTCCTGGGCGGTCGACGGCACCCGGGCACTGTTCGCCGGTGACCTGGGCAGCGACAAGGTCTGGCAGGGCCTCAGCATCACCGCGGTCCTCGCCGCGCTGGGCGTCTACTGGGCCGCCCGCCAGTTCGCCCGCAGCGTCCGCTGACGCTGGCTTTTGCTATTGGGGTGTCCCTGGGTGGGGACACCCCAACAGCCGTGTTCGGTGGTTGCCGACGGTCAGCGGACCCGGGCGAGGGTCAGGCCGTCCGCGATCGGCAGCATCACCGGGTCCACCCGCACGTCCGCGAGAACCTCGTCGTTGAACGCGGCGATGGCCCGGTCATTGGCGTCCTGCGGGGCGATGACCCGCCCGCCCCGCAACACGTTGTCGACGGCGATCACCCCACCCGGACGCATCCGGGGCACCAACTTCGCCCAGTAGATCGGGTAGCCGGTCTTGTCCGCGTCGATGAACGCGAAGTCCAGGTGCCGCTCGTGCGGCAACTCCCGCAGCCCGTCTGCGGCCGGGCCGATGCGCAGGTCGATCAGATCCTGCACGCCGGCCCGCGCCCAATAACGTCGGGCGATGCCGGTGAACTCCTCGGAGATGTCGAAGCAGGTCAGTCGCCCACCCTCGGGCAACCCGCGGGCGATCGCCAACGACGAGAGCCCGGTGAACGTGCCGACCTCGACGGCCTGCCGCACGTCGAGCAGCCGGGTGAGGAACGTCAGGAACGCGGCCTGCTCCGGTGCCACCTGCATGGTGGCGTGCTCCGGCAGCACCGACCGGGTCTCCTCGGCCAGGTCAAGGATGATCTCGTCCGGCGGGGAGCCGTGTGCGACCAGATAGGCGTGCAGCTCGTTGGTGAGCGGGATCGACTTGGTGGTCATGACCGGACGTTACCGAGCGGCTCGACCGTTTGGCCGCCCGGCGCGACAGTCGTCCACAGGTCGGTGATCCGCAGATCCAGCTCGGCGAGGAGCCGGCGCAGCAGCGGCATCGACAGCCCGACCACCGTCCCCGGGTCACCCTCGATCCGCTCCACGAACGGCCCACCCAGCCCGTCGATCGTGAACGCGCCGGCTACCGCCAGCGGCTCACCAGTGGCCACGTACGCGGCGATCTCGTCGTCACTGATGTCAGCGAAGTGGACAGTGGTCGACGCGACCGCCTCTGCGCGCCGGCCCGCAGCAACGTCGACCAGGCAGTGCCCGCTGTGCAGAACACCGCTGCGTCCCCGCATCCGCAGCCACCGCCGGGTCGCGTCAGCCGCATCCGCCGGCTTGCCGAGGATCTCCCCGTCGAAGGCGAGCACCGAGTCGCAGCCGATCACCAACGTCCGTTGATCGGCGGTCGGGTTCAGCCGGGTCAACACCGCCTGCGCCTTCAGGCGAGCCAACTCCAGGCACAACTCCTCGGCCCGCTCGGTCACCACCAGGGACTCATCCACCCCACTGACCAGCACCTCCGGCTCGACGCCAGCAGCCTGGAGCAACTTACGACGGGCAGGGCTCGCCGATGCGAGCACGAGGCGGAGCGGCAAAGTCTCAGACACCAACCCGACGTTACCGCCCAGCCCTCCACCAAGACCGACGCCCCGCCCAGCGCGGCCATGTGGTCGGGCAGTCGAGCGGGCGCGGTTTCCTGAAAGTCGAGTGGACCACCGCTTCGCTGATCAATCAGCGACTGATCCTGGGCGGCGGATCATCACCACGCCGGCGTCGCCGCGCTATCACGGCCCACCCAACCCCGGCAGCCACGAGCACACCGAGGGTGGCCAGGCCACGCGCGGTCGCGCCATCGCTCTCATCACCCGGTTGAGCGCCGGCCGTCGTGGTCGGGCCAGCACCGGCCGGAGCGCTCACCGATTCAAACCCGAGCGGCGGTACGTCTGCCGTCAGCGCCGCCACAAGATCGATTACCCCGTAGCCGTACTCGTCGTCACGCCCAGGAGGGCCCTTGTCGACGGCGGTGGCCGTGAGCCGGTGCGCCACCTCCCGGGCCGGCAGATACGGGTACTTGGACCTGATCAACGCAGCCGCGCCCGCAACGATCGCCGTCGCGCTCGAGGTGCCAGTCCCCTTCGAGTATTTCCCGCCGTAGCTGGTGCTGTAGATGTCAACCGCAGGAGCGACCACATCGATATTCGGTCCGGTGACCGAGATGGCGGCATGCTGTCCGGCGCGATCGACACCTCCAACCGCGATAACACCCTCCTCGCTGGCCGGATACGCAGTTGGGCTGTGGGGTGAGTTACCCACTGATGCCACAACTATGATGTTTGCCGCGAGGGCGGATTTGATTGCCCGGACGAGGCGCGGTGTCGATGCGCCCCCGCTCGAGATGCTAATGACTTGAGCGTTGCTGGCTATCGCATATTCTACGGCTGCAGCGAGATCATCGGCTTCGCCGAAGTTGTCTGCGCTAGCCGCCTTTATTGGAAGTATTTTAGATTTAGGCGCAATGCCGAGTGCGCCTGAACTCGTGCCCCTGCCATGCGCCGCAATTAACCCCGCCATGCTCGTGCCGTGACTGTTCGAGTCCTGCTGACCATCTCCCAAGCCACCCGCTACGGTGTCTGTGCCCTTGAGTAGATTCTTTTTAAGATCGGGGTGAGGATCAACGCCAGTATCCGGAACCGCGACGATGACTCCCTCGCCCTGGCTGACCGTCTGTGCTCGAGAAACGTTCAGGAAGCGAAGATGCCACTGGTCGTCTCGAATGCGCTCGGCTTGGTCGGGCCCTACCATGCCATGTGTCGAATACGGCCAATCCTCCGTGGTTGGCCCGAGGCCCGTGATTGGCAGGACCAGTGTGACCAGAATGGCTCGGGTAATGAGTCGCATTACCGCGAGAAGCCGATAGCCGGGCCAGGATCAATAGGTCCTTCGTCGTCGGGTGGCCGGACTACCGGAGTCACCCCCTTTTCAATCTCCCACGGGTTATCGGGGTCCCAGTGGCGTGCGCTGTTATCAGTCTGTCTGCGGGTGCTCGGCCGCGCAGGGTTTGACTGCATATAGCCGGGACTCGTCAGGCCGGGGCCACCGCCGATTGGTGGGATGCTCTGTGCCGCTGAAAAGCTGCGACCCGCGCCAGGTCGAGAACCAGCTCCTCCGCTAGGTGCTGTGCCCGCAGCCCCACCCCCAATTACGCCGCCAATCGGGTTGACGCGGCGGGCTGAGTTCGGCCCTGACCCGGGCTGGCCCAAACCGATTGATGGTGGACCTCCGATGATGCCTCCCGGTGGAATGGCTTTGTTGGAAACCGGGGGCGTCGATCGATGGGTAGAGCTTTCCGCCCCAGCCTGCGGCCTGCCGATTGATCCTGACGGCGGGTGGGGGGCCAACTCGCCAACGGGTCGCACTGACATGCCGGGCGGCGGGCCGAGGGGGGCGCCTGGGGACGCTGGCGGAGGGCTCGCCAACCCAACTGGACTTGGGCTTGACGTGCTCGGTGTTAAGGCCGCACCTACCCCACCCAGCACAGGGCCGACGCTCGCGGGAGTCAGGGGAGGCGTAGGTCCTGCAGGAGTCGTTGTCGGAGTTTGCGACGGCGGCGCTACTGGTGCCATCGGCACTGCGACGACCGGGGGAATGACCGGACTCTGCGCGCTCGTGTCATAGACGTCAGGATCATTTGGCTGATGGCCTGGTCGACGTGGTGGCGGGGGTGGTTTTTGTAGGGTTGCTTGGGCTTGTTGGAGTTCGCCGCTCAGGTTGAACATCATGGATCGGGCCTGCACGTTCAGCCGTTCCAGGTCCCCATCAGCAACAGGCGGCGTGGTAGCCCGGTTGCCCATCACCGCTTTCGGGTCGGCGACCATCGACTCGTACGCCTGCTTCTGCTGGAACTTGGTCGCGTACTCCTCGTAGATCTTGCGGAGTGCGGCGCGGGTGGTGCCGATGGCCTGGGTCGCGGCGGAGAGCGCGGTGTAGTTCGCGGCGGCGGCGTCGTGGGTGCGCTGCACCTTGTCGATGAGTTCGTCGAGTTCGGCGAGGTACGTTCCGGAGGCGGCGCTGGTTTCGGGGGGCCATGCCTCGGCGAGTCCGCGTCGGTACTGCTGGAGGCGGCCGAGGTGGGTTTGCGCCAGGTCGCAGGCCTTGCGCCAGCCGGCGACCTGTTTCCAGTGGTTTGCGGTGTCGTGGTCCTGGAGGCAGGCCCACATGCTGTTGACGTCCATGAGGTGCCAGTCGGTGAGGCCGGAGGTGCGGCCGGAGCCCCGTTCGATCACGGCAGCACCACCGGCCCTTCGGCGTCGGGGCTGGTCGGGTCGGTCAGGGTTGGCGTCGGGCCGCCGGACAGGACGCTGGCCGGGTTGGCGAGGGCTCGTTGCACGTCGACCACTCGGGCGGCGGTGAAGGCGTCGCTGTCGGCGTAGTGGGTGGCGACCTGATCGGCGGCGGCGGCCAGGTGGCCGGTGGCGCCTCGGACGGCGTACACCATGTCGGCGGTGGCCTGCTGCGTCTCGTGGTGGGCGTGCAGGAAGGTGACCAGTTCGATGAAGGCGTCGCAGGGGTTGGGCAGCTTCGCGGACATGTCTTCGGCGATGTACGACAGGTGCGGCGCGTAGTTGCTCTCGACCTCGGCGGCGAGCCGGTCGGCGAACTCTCTGAGCTGGCTGATGTCGGCTTCGATGCCGCCGTAACCGCGCAGCCAGGGTGCTGGCCGGTCCTCTTCGGGGATCATGGATCCTCCCTACCCGTAGCGGCACCGTTTCCCTGAGTGAGGTTAACGGCTCAACGCCACCCTGACAGCCCCCGTACCGGTAGGTCTCGGGTCAGCGGGGCAGGCCGGCGGCGCGCCACCCACGGGAGCCGCCGGGTCGACCGCTGCGCGCCCAGGCGGATTTCGTCGCCGGCGTGGGAGCGGCGGCCGGACGGGTTCGGACGATGATCGCCCCCACCAGAGCGGCCAACTCCTCGGCGGTGGGCACGCCGCGGACGACCCGGAACAGCGGCTCTTCGGCAGACATGCCGCCAGGGTACGCGGCGCGAAGTTACCCGAAGCGCACAGTGGCGTGCCGGCGGTGTGAGCGTCGGCGGGTCCGGGTACCGTCTCACCGATGTCGAACGCGCTTCCCCAACTCGTCGCTGACCGATACCGGCTTCTGTCGCCGCTCGGCCAGGGCGGCATGGGCCGGGTGTGGAAGGCGCGCGACGAGGTGCTGCATCGGGACGTCGCCATCAAGGAGTTGGTGCCGCCGCCCGGCCTCACCGATGAGGAGCGCCGCGAGATGCGTGAGCGCTCGCTGCGGGAGGCGCGGGCCATCGCCCGGCTCAACCACGCCAACGTCGTCCGCATCTTCGACGTGCTGCGCACCGACGGCGATCCGTGGATCGTCATGGAGTACGTGGCGTCGAAGTCGCTGCAGGACACTCTCGCCGAGGACGGCCCGGTGTCGGTGGCCCGCACTGTGGAGATCGGCCTGGGCGTGCTGGGCGCGCTCAGCGCCGCGCACAAGGCGGGTGTCATGCACCGCGACGTGAAGCCCGGCAACGTGTTGCTCGGCGACGACGGTCGGGTGGTGCTGACCGATTTCGGTCTCGCCACGATCCCCGGCGACCCCAACGTGACCCGCACCGGCATGGTGCTCGGCTCACCCGCGTACATCTCGCCGGAGCGCGCTCGGGACGGCACTGCCGGGCCGGAGGCCGACCTGTGGTCGCTGGGCGCGACGCTCTACGCGGCGGTCGAGGGCAAGTCGCCGTACGCCCGGCCGTCGGCGATCGGCACCCTGGCCGCGTTGGCCACCGAGCCGATTCCGCCGCCGAAGAACGCCGGTCCGCTCAAGGCCGTCCTCAACGGGCTGTTGCGCAAGGACCCGAACGAGCGGATCACCGCCGAGGTGGCGGAGCGGTTGCTGCGCCGCGCCGGCGGCAAGCGGTCGCGCGGCATCTCCCTGCTCGATGGCGTACGCCGGCCTGGGCCGAACGGTCCGCGCGAGCCGCGCCTGCCGGTGGTGCCGGCCCCGCGGCCGGCCGAGAGTGTCGACCGGCCGGTGTCGCCGCCGGCCGCCGCCGCGAGCACCTCGGCGGCCACCTCTGCTGCCGCCGCGACCCCCGCCGCCGATGCCACGCCGACGGCCGTCGTTTCCTCCGGTGCGGTCGCCGACCCGACCGCGGTGGTGCCGGCCGACCCGACCGCTGCGGCGCAGGCCGACCCGACCGCTGCGGTCGACCGTCCGTCCGATGCCGACCCGTCCGATGCCGAGCCGACCGCGAAGGTCACTGCCGCGCCCGACACGAGCGGCGACGGTACGACGAACGTCGACGACGAGCCGACGGTTGTCGACGGTCCGCCGGTGGCTCCGGAGCAGCGCAAGCCGACCACGCCGACGTCGCTCATGCCGCCGGTGAGTCCGGCCGGGCGCGCGGCGGTGCCGCTGTCGGATGGCACGAAGCCGAACAACACCCGGCGTAACCTGCTGATCGGTGCCGTGGTGGCGCTGCTGCTGATCGGCCTCGTGGTGGTCGTGCCGATGCTGACCACTGACAACGACAAGACCCCGCAGGCCAACCCGACCGGTGGTGCCGCGACCTCGGGCGCCGCACCGACCACCGCTGCGGCGCCTCCGCCGCCCACCAGCGGTGCCCCGAGTCCGTCCGCCTCGGCCACCCCCTCGGTAGACCCGAACGCGCTACCGGCGGGCTGGAAGCTGCACCGGGACCCGGGCGGCTTCGCCCTGCCGATTCCCGACGGTTGGGTACGGCGCAGCGCGGGCCGCAACACCGTCGTCTTCGACCAGTCCAACGGCCCGGGTGAGCTGCTTGTGCAGTGGACCGACAGCCCGCTGAAGAGCGCGGTCGACGACTGGCGGGACCAGGAGCCGAACCGCAAGAACCTCGTCAACGACTACAAGTACATCAGCATCAAGGAATGCGACTTCTGGAAGGTCTGCGGCGACTGGGAGTGGCTGGAAACTCGTGACGGCACCCGGATCCACGTCCGTAACCGGGGTTTCGTGACGGCCAGCAACCGGGGCTACGCGATGCGGTGGGAGATCGCGGACAAGGACTGGCAGGCCAACCTGCCGAACTTCGACCGGATCGCCGCCGGTTTCGTGCCCGACCGTCAGGACTGAAACTCATTCGCATGACCTTGCGTCGTCGTGGGTACTTGACCTTCGACGACGGAAGGAGGCACGACATGGGTTACCGACGGAGGGACACTCGGCCCCGGCTGGCACTGTGGATGCTCGTGGCGCTCGGCGACGCGATCCTGCTGCTGGTCAGCGCGGGGGTTTCGGTGCTCGTCGCACTGCTCGGCGTCGTGATCGTTGCCGGCTTTGGCGTGGCTGCCTGGCGGTTGACTCGCCGGGGTGCGCTGGCTCGTGAGGATGCTGTGGTGCCGGCCCTGAGCCGGCGGCGGGCCTGACCCGTACCCGGTGGTGTGGCGGCAGCCGGACCGATTGTCGACCGTGTGGTGACCGTCGATCCCGCTGCCGCCAACGGCCCGGTCAGGTGTTGTTTGCCAACGCGATCAGGCGGCTCCGGTCGCCGTTCCAGTAGTTGCGGTCCACGTCGCCGCTGATCCCGGAGACGCGGCCGGTGGCGGTGTACTGCCAGAAGCTCCACACCGACGCGCCGGCCGGCAGGGCACCGGGGGTGCTCGACCAGCGGGCCAGCCAGAGCGGGTGGTTCGCCCACGGGCCGGTCCAGCTGCCGGTGCACTGGTTCCACCAGCTCGTGGTGGTGTAGATGACCGCGTACCGGCCGGTGCGGGAGCGGTAGGTGTTCAGGAAGTCCTGCACCCAGTTGCGCATCCCGGTCGTGCTGAGCCCGTAGCAGTAACCGCCGCTGTACGGGTTGCCCTCGATGTCCAGCGCGGCCGGGAGGGTGCGGCTGTCCGCAGACCACGCGCCGCCGTTGGAGGCCAGGTAGTTGGCCTGGGTGGAGCCGGCGGAGATGTTCGGGCGGGCGAAGTGGTACGCCCCGCGGATCACCCCGGCGTTGTACGAGTTGACGTAGTTGGCGTTGAAGTTCGGGTCCTTGTAGCTGGTGCCCTCGGTCGCCTTGATGAACGCGAACTGGATGCCCGCGTTGCGGACGCTGGTCCAGTTGATGGTGCCCTGGTAGCGGGAGACGTCGACACCGGGTGTGGTGGCGGCGGCCGCCGGTCCGGCGGTCGCGACCAGGGCCGCCGCCGCGGTGGCGAGGACGGTGAGGCCGGCCGCGAGCGCGCGGCGCAGCGATGATCGGGTACGGGCCATGAGTGCCTCCAAGGACGTCGCTCTATCGACACCCATCTTTGGAGGTAAGTGCCCTAGATCACAAGAGTGACCGGAAAAAAGCTTCATCGGCGGGGCGTGGAGATCCGCTGGCCGGGGCGGGACGGATCAGCGCAGTGTGGCCGGGTCGAGCTGCCAGCGGAACGGCTCCACGACGGTCAGCGTCTCGCCGGGCTTGGCCACCTGGTCCTCGACGTAGTGCTCACCGTCCAACCGGAACAGCCGCAACGAGTGAGCATCCCCATCCTGCTCGACCAGCAGATACCAGGGGATTCGCGCAATGGCGTAGAGCTGCATCTTGACCAGCCGGTCGGCAGCGGCGTTGCCGGGCGAGACGATCTCGCAGACGAGCACCACCTCGGCGGCCTCTACCGCCGTGCCCTCGTCGTCGGTGTCCGCGACAACTACATCGGGGATGACAATCCGATCCACCCCGAGCCGAACGTTGACCGCCTCGAAGACGGCGAGGCCGTCTGCCGCGCACTCGACATGGTCGGCCAGCCGGCGCGACACCAACTGGTGGCGCTTACTCGGAACCGGGCTCAGAAGCAGGCTTCCGTCGAGCAGCTCGATCCGGTCCGGGGTCTCACCCAGGGCGAAGTAGTCGACCTCGGTCCAGAGCCCGACATGGTGTTCCAACGGCAACAACCTCATCTGCAATCACCTCTGCTTTCGTTGGCCACCGACCCGCCTCAGGTGATACGAGGCGGTGCCTCGGGAGCGACACGGAACGCCGCCGGTAGGCTCGCGCCCCATGATGTCGATCGACGGGCTGGGCGACCTGTGGGACACGCTGTTCGGCGCGCAGCCGGACCCGCCCGCACTGCTGGTGCTGATCACCGGGGCCGTGGCGCTGGTGGTGGTCTCCACCCGGCTGCCGTGGCGGATCGCCCGTAACGCCATCACCATCGCGCACGAGGGCGGGCACGCCCTGGCTGCCCTGCTCACCGGCCGCAAGCTGCACGGCATCCGGTTGCACTCGGACACGTCCGGGCTGACGCTCTCCGCCGGCCGCCCCACCGGGCCGGGCATGATCCTCACTCTGCTCGCCGGATACGTCGCGCCGCCGCTGGTCGGACTGGCCGGTGCCTGGCTGCTCGGCGGTAACCGGATCACCCTGCTGCTCTGGGTGGCCGTGGCGCTGCTGCTGGCCATGCTCGTCATGATCCGCAACGTCTTCGGCGTGGTGTCGTTGCTGATCACCGGCGCGCTGGTGTTCGCCGTCTCGTGGTACGCGACGCCGCAGGTCCAGGCCGCTTTCGCGTACGCCGGGGTGTGGTTTCTGCTGCTCGGTGGGGTGCGGCCGGTGGTCGAGCTCCAGCGGCTGCGCTCGCGCGGTCGGATGCCCGCCTCCGACGCCGACCAACTCGCCGGGCTCACTCCGTTCCCGCCGCTCTTCTGGGTGAGCCTTTTCGCCCTCGTCAACCTGGCCGCCCTGCTAGCCGGTGCGCTCCTGCTCGCCGGCCCGATCCTCACCGACGCCGGCCTGACCGGCTGACCGACGGGCGGAAGCCGCACGGGCTGTAGGCGCACCGGCGGGCAGAATGAGGCCATGCGATACGTGATCATCGGGGCGGGTGCTGTCGGCGGGACGATCGGCGTACGGCTGGCTCAGGCCGACCGGGACGTGACAGTGGTGGCCCGCGGCGCCCACCTGGACGCGATCCGCGCGCGGGGTCTGACACTGCGGCAGCCCGAGGGTGAGGTCACCGCCCGGCTCGCGGCGGTGGACCGGCCCACTGACCAGCCGCTGCCGGCGGACACCGTGCTGATCCTCACCGTGAAGTCGCAGGACACCGCCGTCGCGTTGGCCGCCTGGGTGGACGCGCCGGTGGCCGGCGGCGGCACGGCGGGCGAACGTCTGCCGCTGGTGACAGCGCAGAACGGGGTGGCCAACGAGCGGGCCGCGCTGCGCCTCTTCGCGGACGTGCACCCGGTCTGCGTCTGGCTGCCGGCCACCCACCTGGACCCGGGCGTGGTGGTCGCCAACGGGTACCCGCATCCCGGGATGCTCCACATCGGGC
This sequence comes from Micromonospora sp. NPDC047187, assembly GCF_040643355.1. Classification (NCBI taxonomy): domain Bacteria; kingdom Bacillati; phylum Actinomycetota; class Actinomycetes; order Micromonosporales; family Micromonosporaceae; genus Micromonospora; species Micromonospora sp. NPDC047187. The sequence goes on along the minus strand of NZ_JBEYUF010000003.1, from coordinate 298,158 downwards.
GGTACCCCGGGGGCGCCGACGACACCGACCGCGCGATCGCCGCCGACCTGACCGCCGCCGGCTTCGTCGCCCCGGTCCGCACCGACGTGCTGCGCTGGAAGTACGGCAAGCTGCTCAGCAACCTCGGTAACGGCCTGCAGGCGTTGCTCGGCCAGGACATCCCGGACGCGCTGATCGAGCGGGTACGCGCCGAGGGCGTCGCCGCGCTCGCCGCCGCCGGCATCGCGCACACCTCGCCGGAGGAGGAGAAGGCCGAACGCGGCGACCTGGTCGGGCAACGCCCGGTCGACGGCGAGGCCCGCTCCGGCGGCTCGACCTGGCAGAGCCTGGCCCGGGGCACCGGCTCGACCGAGGTCGACCACCTCAACGGCGAGATCGCGCTGCTCGGCCGGTTGCACGGCGTACCGACGCCGGTCAACGTCGCAGTACAGCGGGCCGTACGCCGGGCGGTCCGGGAGCGGATCGGGGCCGGCGCGTTCCCGCTCGCCGAACTGGAAAAGTCGATCGCCTGAGCGGGCAACCAACGCCCCGTGCCGGTGCGTGTTCCCAGCGACCGACACGGGGAGGTAGCGGGTGCCGGACGTCGACGGGTTCGACGAGTTCTACCGGGGGAGTCGGCAACGACTCCTCGGGTTCGTCTACGCCCTCACCGGCGATCGGGGCGAGGCGCAGGACGCCGTGCAGGAGGCGTACATCCGGGCGTGGCAGCGCTGGTCGACGGTCAGCGGGTACGACGACCCGGAGGCGTGGCTGCGGGTGGTGGCCAGCCGGATCGCGGTCAGCCGGTGGCGCAGCCTGCGGAGCCGGGCCCGCGCGTACCTGCGGCACGGTGTGACCGAGACGGTTCCCGGGCCGGGCACCGACACCGTCGAGGTGGTCGCCGCGTTGCGTCTCCTGCCCGAGGAGCAACGTGTCGCGATCGCCCTGTACTACCTGATGGGGATGCCGGTCGCCGACGTGGCGCGGGAGACCGCAGCCCCGGTGGGCACGGTCAAGGCTCGACTCTCCCGGGGGCGTGCCGCGCTCGCCGGTCTGCTCGCCGTCTCTGATCTGGAGGAGGCCACCGATGCGTGACGACCCGACATTCGTCGAACAGATCCAGCGGGACCTGCGGGACGTGCGCTGGCTCGCCCCGGAGGAGATCCGCTCCCGGGGCCGTCGCCGCAGCCAGCGCAAGATCGTGGTGGCGACCGTCGTGCTGGCCTTCGCCGGGGTCTCCGCCGTGGCGGTCGCCGCGCCGAGGACGTCCCCGCCATTGGTTCAGCCGGCCGCCGCGCCGTCCCCCTCGCCGACCCGGCACGAGATCACCACCGACGCCCTGTTGCAGCCGGCCGACCTGCCGCAGCCGGTTTATGTGCAGCTCAGCCAGGCAGGGCTGGGCGAGCCGGTCCGGCTGGAGGACACGCTCGGCCACTGCCGGACCAGCCAGGGACTGCCGGACGGCTGGCAAATGTCCATCCTGTCCCGTTCACAGACCCTCATGCGGAAGCCCACTCAAGGCGTCCTCGTGCCGGGCGACGCACTGGTCATGCAGGATCTCTTCAGGTTGGTGCCCGAGACGGCTCGACAGCTCTTCACCAGTCTGGACGACCTGGTCGCGCCGTGCGCCGAGTGGCGAAGCGTCGAGCAGTGGCAGACGGTGGACGGCACCCACACCATGGAGGTGATCCACCGGTGGGCGGTGGTGCAGCGGGGCTTCGCGGGGGACGACGCCGCCATCCTGCGGGACACGCTCACGGCCCCTCGGGACGTGCAGACCGGGCAGACGTTCGGCAATGCACCGCCGCCGACCTTCCTGGCCGTCGTCCGGGTCGGCGACGCTGTCTCGTTGCTCCGCATCGCAGATGACGGCACCGAGGCGAAACTCCGCCAGCTCGCCGTGGCGGCGGCAGCCCGGATGTGCGCTGCCGCCAACCCAGCCTGCTGACCCCCGGCTCGGGGTCAGCAGGCGGCGGCGAGATCAGAGCGGGATGTTGCCGTGCTTCTTGGGCGGCAGGGTCTCCCGCTTGGTCCGCAGGACGCGCAGCGCCCGGACGATCTGGGTGCGCGTCTCGTGCGGAGCGATCACCGAGTCGATGTACCCGCGCTCGGCGGCCACGTACGGGTTGGCCAGGGTGTCCTCGTACTCGGCGATCTTCTCGGCCCGGACCGCCGCGGGGTCCTCGGCGCCGGCCAGCTCGGAGCGGTAGAGGATGTTCACAGCGCCCTGCGCACCCATCACCGCGATCTGCGCGGTCGGCCAGGCGAAGTTCAGGTCCGCGCCGAGGTGCTTGGAGCCCATCACGTCGTACGCCCCGCCGTACGCCTTGCGGGTGATGACGGTGACCTTGGGGACGGTCGCCTCGGCGTACGCGTAGATGAGCTTCGCGCCCCGGCGGATGATGCCGTCCCACTCCTGACCGGTGCCGGGCAGGAAGCCGGGCACGTCCACGAAGGTCAGCACCGGGATGTTGAACGCGTCGCAGGTGCGAACGAAGCGGGCGGCCTTCTCCGAGGCGGCGATGTCCAGGGTGCCGGCGAAGTGCATCGGCTGGTTGGCCACCACACCGACCGGTCGCCCCTCGACCCGGCCGTAGCCGACCACGATGTTCTGCGCGTAGAGCGGCTGGACCTCCAGGAACTCCCCGTCGTCGAGGACGTGCTCGAGGACTGTGTGCATGTCGTACGGCTGGTTCGCCGAGTCCGGGATCAGGGTGTCCAACTCCCGGTCCTCGTCGCTGATCGCCAGCTCGGCGGGGGCGTCGACGACGACCGGCTCGTCGAGGTTGTTCGACGGCAGGTACGACAGCAGCGCCTTGACGTAGTCGACAGCGTCCTCCTCGTCACTGGCGAGGTAGTGCGCGTTGCCGCTGCGGGAGTTGTGCGTACGCGCGCCGCCCAGCTCCTCCATGCCGACGTCCTCGCCCGTCACCGTCTTGATCACGTCGGGGCCGGTGATGAACATGTGCGAGGTCTGGTCGACCATCACTGTGAAGTCGGTGACCGCCGGGGAGTAGACCGCGCCGCCGGCGCACGGGCCCATCACCAGTGAGATCTGCGGGATGACGCCGGAGGCCCGCACGTTGCGGAAGAAGATCTCGCCGTAGAGGCCGAGCGAGACGACGCCCTCCTGGATGCGCGCGCCGCCGGAGTCGTTGATGCCGACCACCGGGCAGCCGATCTTCATGGCCAGGTCCATCACCTTGACGATCTTCTCGCCGAAGACCTCGCCGAGCGAGCCACCGAAGACAGTGAAGTCCTGCGCGAAGACGCACACCTGCCGGCCGTCCACCGTGCCGTAGCCGGTGACCACACCGTCGCCGTACGGGCGGTTCCGCTCCAGCCCGAAGGCCGTGGACCGGTGCCGGGCCAGCTCGTCGAGTTCGACGAAGGAGCCCTCGTCGAGCAGCATCTCGATCCGCTCGCGGGCGGTCTTCTTGCCGCGCGCGTGCTGCTTCTCCACGGCGCGGGCCGACCCGGCGTGCACCGCCTCATCGACCCGGCGCTCCAGGTCCGCCAGCTTGCCCGCGGTGCTGTGCATGTTGGTCCCGGTCTCGGTAGTCACCCAGGGAATATAACGATGGTTCAGGTGGGTGCCGCTGTGCAGTACGCCTCAGTGTCGACCGGAGCACCGCCGTAGGCTGGCGGAATGTCGGGCTCCCCGTACACCGATCTGGACCGGCCGCCGCTGTCGGCGGCCCGGCTGCGCCGCGCGTTGACAGCGCCGAACGGGCCGTGGGCCCGGCTGGAGCTGCGTGCCGAGACGGGCTCCACCAACGCCGACGTGGCCGAGGCCGCCCGGGCCGACGAGCCTGAGGGCCTGGTCGTGGTCGCCGAGCGGCAGACCGAAGGGCGTGGTCGGCGCGGTCGGGTCTGGCAGTCGCCGGCGCGGGCCGGCATCGCGACGAGCGTCCTGCTGCGGCCGGGCGAGGCCGTACCGGACCGCGGCTGGCTGCCGGCGACACCCACTGGGTACGGGTGGCTGCCGTTGCTGGCCGGCGTGGCGCTGGTCGAGGCGGTGGCCCGGCTGGCCGAGCTGGAAGCCACCCTCAAGTGGCCGAACGACCTGCTGATCGACGACGCGAAGTGCGCGGGCGTGCTGGCCGAGGCGGTGCCCGGACGGGCGCCGGACCAACCGCCGGCGATCGTGCTGGGCATCGGGCTCAACGTGACGTTGCGCGCCGACGAGCTGCCGGTGAATCCGACCGGGCTGCCGGCCACCTCGCTCCAGTTGGCCGGCGCTGTGGCCACCGATCGGGATCCGCTGCTGCGGGCGCTGCTGCGGGCGGTCGCCGACTGGTACGACCGTTGGCGGTCGGCGGGCGGCGACGCGGTGGCCAGCGGCCTGCGCGACGCCTACCTGGCGGCCTGCGCGACGATCGGCCGCGAGGTACGCGTCCTGCTCCCCAACGGTGAATCCCTGACCGGCACCGCCACCGGAGTGGACCCGGACGGCCAACTGATGGTCACCACGTCAGCCGGCACCCGAACCCTGGCCGCCGGCGACGTCCTGCACCTCCGCTGAGGACCGGCAAGATCACGAAGAGCCGAGTGGGCCCGCGCGGCGGATGTTGTGGTGGGGCTTGGGGGGTTTACCGTCTGCGCGTCTAGAAAATCGCGTTGGAGGTTCCCGTGGCGTTTCCTGAAGACGTGCTCACCGAGGACGAGCACGTCGTGCTGCACCTGCATCCGCACTGGAAGGCGTTGATCCGGCCGATCGCGGTGCTGGTGCTGGCCATCGCCGCGGTGGTGGTCGGCGTGCTCCTGTTGCCCGAGAGTGGTGGCGGTTCGATCGCGCTGGCCGTGATCGGGGCGATCGCCCTGGTCGCGGTGCTCTGGCTCGGCCTGTGGCCGTTCCTGGTCTGGCGCACCACCCACTACCTGTTCACGAACGAGCGAGTCCTGCTTCAGCAGGGTGTGTTCTCCCGGGACCGGCGGGACCTTCCGCTCGCCCGGGTCAACGACCATTCGATGAACCAGCGTTTCGTCGAGCGTCTGCTCGGCTGCGGGACGCTCACCATCGAGTCGGCCGGTGAGCGCGGCCAGTCGGTGCTCGCCGACGTGCCGGACGTCGGGAAGGTGCAGACCACCCTGTACGAGCTGGTCGAGGCACAGCACGACAAGCACTCGCTGGGCGATGGCGAGATGCGCGACATGCTCGCCGACATGCAGGACGGCAAGCCGTTGCGCGACACCACCACCTGAACCGGCCGGTGGGACCCGCCCCTGCCGCACTGTCGGGGGCGGGTCAGTCGGGTCGTCGGGCCTCGGGTGAGCCGCTGCTCTGCGTCGGGTCGCCGTCGGACGGCCCGACGGTGGACGGGTCCGCTGCGGTCGGGCCGCCGTCGGGCTGGTCAACCCCGCGCCGGTCAGCGTCGGGCTGGTCAGCGTCGGTCGGGGCGGCTTCGGTGGCCTCGGCCTCGACCTCGGCGGGGTCGGCCTCGACCGGTCGCACGGCGAACCAGCCACGGAAGCGGGTCCGCAGCACCTCCTGCTCGGGCCGGTCGTCCGGGCCGAGGCGCAGCATGGTGCCGGTGAGGCTGACGGTGCCGAGCCCGGGGCGGGCGGTCGACGGCCGGGCGCCCATCACGTCGACTCGGACGGCGAGCCGGTCGCCGGCCCGCACCGGGGCGAGCCAGCGCAGCTCCTCCAGGCCGGGGGAGGCGTCAGCCGCGGCCCGGGACAGCAGGTGGTCGACGTACGCGCGCATGAACAGGCTGACCGTGTAGAAGCCGCTGGCGATCAGACCACCGTGCCGGCTCGCGGCGGCCAGGTCGGGGTCGACGTGGTACCACTGCGGGTCGAAGCGTCGGGCGAAGGCGACCATCTCGTCGGCGTCCACGGTGACCACGCCGAGGTCGACGGTGAGCCCCGGGACGAGATCCTCGAAGAACAGCTCGGCCGGGCGCCCCGTGCCGGAGCGGGCGTCGGGTGTCGTCACCGGCGGGGCGCGCGACGGGTGCTGACGTGCAGCTCCGCGGCGAGTTCCGCGTCCAGGTCGACGGCGGGGCTGACGCTCAACCGCGGGAGCCGGCCCTGAGTCGGTGCGCCGGCCGGGGAGTCGAGGCGGTGCGCGGACTCCGCCTCCTCCAGTTCGGACACCGATTCCGCCAACTCGGCGACCGGGTCCATCTCCGCCATGGTGTCCCACTCGTCGCGCGGAATGCCGTGCCAGGTGGAGTCGGGCTTCGTGGCCTCGTCCTCGGCCGGTGCGACGGGTTGGAAGACGAAGGTGCGGTACGACCAGAACCGGAACAGCGTGGCCAGCATGACGCCGACGGTCTTGGCCAGATTCAGCGCCAGCAGCCCGTTTACGCCGAGACCGTACTTGGCCGCCGCCACGGCCCCCAGCTCAATGAGCAGGCCAGCGCCGTTGAAAAGGAAGAAAAGGAGATATTCCCTGCGAAGCGCCGATTTCGGGCGATCGCTGTACGTCCAGTGCCGATTCATGAGGTACGACGTGATGGTGGCGACGATCGTCGCGATCACTGTCGCCTTCAACTGACCATTGACGAAAACGGTCAGTGCAAGGGCATTGAACACCGCGTAATTGATGACGGTGTTGATGCCGCCGACGATGCCGAACTTGAGCGCCTCGTGGATGAACTTCTGCCAGCGCTCAGGCAGCAGGCGGACAAGACGCATGCGAAACACCTTAGGGCAGTCGGTGCGGCCGGCGATCACCGGCCGAACGAGGTGGGCGGCAGGTCACGCCCCGTGGTCTCGGTCGGGATTCACCTGCGGAAGGGTCGGGGTTCCCGCTTCGACGAAGACGAACCGCCGGTACGACCAGAATCGAAACAGCGTGGCGAACCCCGTGCCGACGATGTAGCTGGCGAGATTGTCCGCCAGGCGCGTCTGGAACACGGCCGGCCAGATGGCTCCGAGCCCGTAGCGGCTGAGCGCGAGGCAGGCCACAGTGATGCCGAGACCGACAGCGTTGAAGAAGAAGAAGAGCGCGTACTCGCGGGCCGCGTTGTTGCGCTGTCGGTGCCGCCACGTCCAGAACCGGTTGCCCACGAAGGCGACGGACGCCGCGATCACCGTGGAGATCGTCTTCGCCGTCAGCTCTTCGACGCCGTACTTGCTCGTCAGGTAGTTGAAGAGCGCGAAGTCGACGAGGAAGGCGAAACCACCCACTGTGGCGAACTTGCCCATCTCGTGGATGAGGTGACCGAAGCGGTCGAGGAGTAAGCCGACGAGACCCCGTCGGGTCTGCCGGGGACCCGGTTGTTCCCCGGTCATCGTGGCGGCCACGGAGGGAGCCTACCGGCTGCCGTCCAGTCAGAGGGGTAGCAACGGCAAGCGGGCGTGGTCTCCCGGAGGGGCCCAGCGCCGCGTACGTGACCACCGCACAGAGCGTAGCCAATTGGGAGGACTGAGCCGCCGCGGAACGGGAATCACCGCACCGGTCGGCGGGGGCAGGTCCACGGCCCGACCGCAACAAGCGTCCGCCGGGGTGCACAACAAGATTTGCGTGAAACTGCGCGGGAAAGCGGGTATCAGCTCGTGATGCCGCAGCGAGGCCGTAGCTTGTGCAGTTCTTCACAACCTGTCCCACTGACTCGGAAGGCTGCCCGGTTTACGCTGAGGCCAATCCCAGGTTTCCACGAAGGCGACGCATCGCGCCGCTGAGTCTCGTGCATCCCATAGATCGGTCAGCGTCGACCACAAGGAGATGTGTCATGGTTGCTCCGGCTGTTGTGCGGGGTATCGATCAGGCCCCGACGTCCCATCCGAAACTGCTCGCCTGGGTCCGTGAGGTCGCGGAACTGACCACCCCCGACCGTGTCGTCTGGGTGGACGGGTCCGACGAGGAGTGGCGCCGCCTCACCGATGAGCTGGTCGAGGCCGGCACCCTGATCCGGCTCAACCCGGAGAAGAAGCCCAACTCGTTCTACGCGCGCACCGACCCGACGGACGTCGCCCGGGTCGAGGAGCGCACCTACATCTGTTCCGTCGACGAGGCGGACGCCGGCCCCACCAACAACTGGATGGCGCCGGCCGAGATGAAGCGGACGATGACGGACTTGTACCGGGGCTCCATGCGCGGTCGCACCATGTACGTCATCCCGTTCGTCATGGGGCCGGTCGAGGCCGAGTCCCCGATGTTCGGTGTCGAGATCACCGACAGCCCGTACGTGGTCGCCTCGATGCGCATCATGACGCGGATGGGCGCCCGGGTCCTCGAGGCCATGGGCGACGACGCCGACTTCGTGCACGCGCTGCACTCGATCGGCGCCCCGCTCGCCCCCGGCCAGCAGGATGTCGCCTGGCCGTGCAACGAGACCAAGTACATCTCGCACTTCCCGGAGAGCCGGGAGATCTGGTCGTACGGCTCGGGTTACGGCGGCAACTCGCTGCTGGGCAAGAAGTGCTACTCGCTGCGGATCGCCAGCGTGATGGGCCGGGACGAGGGCTGGCTCGCCGAGCACATGCTGATCCTCAAGATCACCTCGCCGGAGGGCAAGACCTACCACATCGCCGGCGCGTTCCCGTCTGCCTGCGGCAAGACCAACCTCGCCATGGTGGAGCCGACGATTCCCGGCTGGAAGGTCGAGACCATCGGCGACGACATCGCCTGGATGCGCTTCGGCCCGGACGGTCGCCTCTACGCCGTCAACCCCGAGTACGGCCTGTTCGGCGTCGCGCCCGGCACCGACTGGAAGACCAACGCCAACGCCATGCGCACGCTGGACCGGGGCAACTCCGTCTTCACCAACGTCGGCCTCACCGATGACGGCGACGTCTGGTGGGAAGGCATGGGCGAGCCGCCGGCACACCTGATCGACTGGAAGGGCAACGACTGGACGCCGGAGAGCGACAGCCTGTCCTCCCACGCGAACAGCCGGTTCTGCACCCCGATCACCCAGTGCCCGATCCTCGCCGACGAGTACTTCGACCCGAACGGCGTGCCGATCGACGCGATCCTCTTCGGCGGACGCCGCAAGGACACCGTCCCGCTGGTGACCGAGGCCCGCGACTGGGTGCACGGCGTCTACATGGGTGCCACGCTCTCCTCGGAGACCACCGCCGCCGCGTCCGGCGCCGTCGGCGTGGTCCGGCGGGACCCGATGGCGATGCTGCCGTTCATCGGCTACCACGCCGGGGACTACTTCCGGCACTGGATCGAGATGGGCAAGGGCGCCGACGGCGACGAGGCGAAGCTGCCGAAGATCTACTACGTCAACTGGTTCCGCAAGGACCCGGACGGCTCGTTCCTCTGGCCGGGCTTCGGGGAGAACTCCCGGGTGCTCAAGTGGGTCGTCGAGCGGATCGAGGGCACCGCCGACGCGGTCGAGACGCCGGTCGGCATGGTCCCCGCGCCGGCCGCCCTGGACGTCGAGGGCCTGGACATGACCCCGGAGGATGTTCGGATCGCGCTGAAGGTCGACCCGGACGAGTGGCGTAACGAGCTGCCGATGATCACCGAGTGGTTCGAGAAGTTCGGTGACAAGCTGCCCGGCGTGCTCTGGGCCGAGTTGGACGCGCTGCGCGCCCGCCTGGACGCCGCGCAGCCGCAGCGGTAGGTGTGAACGAGGCCCTTCGCGGGCAACATCGGATTTCATGAGGACGGCCGCCGAGACCCAGGTCCGGCGGCCGTCCGCCGTCCGGGTACTCACCACCCTGCTGGCGACGACGGCGGCGGCCACCGTCGTGGTCGAGCTGCTCAACTGGTGGTACGCCCCGGAGCAGGGATTCGGGCTGGCCGTACGGACCGGCTGGGCCATGCTGCGCTCGTTCGGCTTCCTGCTGCTGATCGGGCACGTGCGACGGGGTCGTACGGTGGCCCGCCCGTTCGGGCTGATCCTCGCGGTCACCACGATCTTCGCGGTCGGCCGGCTCATCGTGCCCCGGCAGGGGGTGCCGCCGGTGCCCGGCCTGCTCGGCTTCGCCATTCTCACGGCGCTCTGTGTCGCGGTGGTCTGGTTGCTCTACCGCTCGTCGGCGTTGGCCGGGCACCTGGTCCGGCACCGTCCACGCCTCGTCATCGACCGGGACGGCATCTCCTGGCGGGAGACCCCTCCACGCCGACCACAGTCCAGTGCCTGGTTGTTGACCAGCCGGGTGGCGGCCTTCACCTACAGCCCGCTGATGTTGGTGCCGGCCCTGGTGGCCGGGGGTTCCATCCTGGATGGTCGACTGACGGCGGTGCCCGCCGTGCTGTTCTGGTTCGGTGCGGGCATCACGGCCAGCTACGCGGTGCTGTTCTGCACCGCGTTCCTGATGCGGGGCAAGGACTGGGCGCGTGGCCTGCTGGTCGTCGTCACGGTTGCCGTACTCGCCGTGGATCTGCCGCTGTGCTGGTGGCTGTTGGGCGTGGACGGCCTGATCCGCGACGGCGCCCCTCTGCTCGCCGCCGCCGGGCTGGCGCTCTACGGCCTGCGCCGCGCCGCCCGCACCCCCGACGCGGCCCAGCCTGAACCCCAACCCTGACCGGGGTGGGCCCCGCGCCGACGCCGCTGGGTGCCGACCCGGCGGCCGACCACGACCCAGTCCACGCCCATCCCCCCTTTGCTCTGCACCCCGATAGGCGACAGTCGCGGACGGTAACCGTCGCGTCCGCGGGTGCAGAGCAAAGGAGGGTGGGTGGGACCGGCTGGCCCGGTGCGGGAGCGGTCTTCGAGGGCGGGCAGGGGGCAGGATGGCGGGTGGCGTCGGTCACAGCGGCCGGCGTCGGGGCGGCTGCGGAGATGGTCGGCGCGGCTGCGGAGATCGTCGGGCGGCCGGCCGCAAGGCCGACCGGGTCGCCCGGCGGGAGCGGCCGCGCCGCGTCGGACTGGAGGGAGGCGCGCGGTGGACGACGAGTTCGACGTGGTGGTGGTGGGGGCGGGGCCGGCCGGGGCGGCAGCCGCGCTGACGGCGCGCCGGGCCGGTGCCAGCGTGCTGCTGCTGGACCGGGCCGATTTTCCCCGGGACAAGGCGTGTGGTGACGGGATCGCCGCGCACTCGGTGGACGTGCTCGCCGAGCTGGGGGTGACCGAGGCGGTGGCGGGTTACGCGCCCCTGCCGGCGCTGCGCATGATCTCGCCGGGCGGCGGTGCGGTGGCTCGGGCGCTGCCCCGACCCGCGTACACGGTGCCCCGGGAGGTCTTCGACGCGCGGCTGGTGGCGGCCGCGGTGGCCGCCGGCGCGCAACTGCGCCGGCACACGGTGCGCCAGGTCGAGCCGCGCGCGGACCGGGTGGTGCTCGACGGGCAGGTGTCCGGCCGGGTGGTGATCGGCGCGGACGGCGCCGGCTCGGTGGTACGTCGGGCGCTGGGCCATCCGCAGAACCCCGACCGGCACCTCGCGCTGGCCATCCGGGGGTACGCCCCGGCTCTGCCTGGCCCGTCCGAGCAGCTCATCGTCACCTCGAAGGCGCGTTGGCCGGCGTACGCCTGGTCGTTTCCGATCGGTGACGGACGGGCGAACGTCGGGTACGGGGAGGTCCTGCGCGGCGAGCCGCTGAGCCGCGCGTACCTGCTGGACCGGCTGGCCGCGCTGCTGCCCGGCACCGATCTGGCGACCGTCACCGCGTTGCGCGCGCATCACCTGCCGCTCTCCACCCACCGGCCGTCGCCGGGGCGAGGGCGCACGCTGTTGGCCGGGGACGCCCTGTCACTGATCAATCCGTTCACCGGGGAGGGGATCTTCTACGCGTTGCTCTCCGGCGCGCTCGCCGGGTCGGCGGCGGCCAGGTCGCCCGAGGGCGCGGCTGGCCGCTACGCCGACGGGTTGCGTCGCCGCCTCGGCACCCACCTGCGGCACAGTTCGGTAGCGGCCTGGTTGGCCCGGCGACGCCGGGTGGTGGACGCGGCGGTCCGGGCCGCCCGTCGGGACGACCGGGTGTTCTACGACGTGGTCGAGTTGGGACTGGGTGACGGACGCCTCACCGCTCGTACGCTCGCGCTGATCGGCGCCGGTCTGGGCGGCGGGGATGGGGCTCCGAGGCAGTGAACTGGCTGAAGGGTCGCTACGCTGCTAGGTGATGACGCTGCGGAACCTTATCTACTCCGTGTACGAGCGCCGGCTCACGGCGAAGCTCGCGGGTAAGCCGGTGCCCCGGCACGTCGGGGTGATGTGCGACGGCAACCGCCGATGGGCGAGGGAGATGGGCTTCGTCGACCCGAACGACGGGCACCGGGTCGGCGCGGCGAAGATCAAGCATGTCCTCGGCTGGTGTGACCAGGCCGGCGTCGGGCACGTGACCCTCTATCTGCTGGCCACCGACAACCTGCGCCGTCCGGCCGCCGAACTGGACCCGCTCCTCAAGATCATTGAGGACCTGGTGGTGGAGCTCTCCGAGGAGGGCAACCCCTGGCGACTGCGCATCGTCGGGGCGCTCGACCTGCTGCCGGCGCAGACGGCGGCGGCGCTCAAGGGCGCCGAGGAGCGCACCCGCGAGCGCACCGGCGGCGCGGAGGTCAACATCGCGGTGGGCTACGGCGGCCGCCGGGAGATCACCGACGCGGTCCGTTCGCTGCTGCTGGAGCATGCCGCCACCGGAGGCACGATCGAGGAGTTGGCCGAGGTGCTGGACGTCGAGCACATCGCCGAGCACCTCTACACCCGGGGCCAGCCCGACCCGGACCTGGTCATCCGCACCAGCGGCGAGCAGCGGCTGTCCGGTTTCATGCTCTGGCAGTCCGCGCATTCGGAGTTCTACTTCTGCGAGCTCAACTGGCCGGATTTCCGGCACATCGACTTTCTGCGGGCCCTGCGCTCGTACGCCACCAGACAACGCCGCTACGGCGCCTGAGCCGGCGGCGACGCCGTCGGTCGCCGCCGGAGTCAGGTCAGTTCAGGGCAGGTGGGTCAGCGCCCGGGTGAGGAAGTCGCCCAGGGCGGCCGGCGACTCGATGGTCAGGTCGGCGGCGTTGGCCACCTCGTGCCCGGTCTCCGGGTTGGCCACCGCCACGCAGACACCGAGGAAGTCCGGGTCGGCGGCGGCGCGAGCGCGCAGCGCGGCGAAGGCCTTGATGTCGGAGACGTCGTCGCCGAAGTACCAGGCGCCGGTGGCACCCTTGATCGCCTCGCCGATCACCATGCCCTTGTCCCGGTCGACAGGTGGCTTGAGCTCCAGCACCATCCGCCCGGCCTGCGAGCGCAACCCCAGACGGTCGGCCTGCGCCTGCCCCCACTGCTGCACGGTCGCGCCGAGTCGCGGGGCGGTACGCCAGTGCAGCGCGACCGAGAGCCGCTTGTACTCGACAAGCGTGCCGGGTGGCAGTTCTGCCCGAGCCAGGTCGGCCAGCTCCGCCATTGTCGGCACCCAGGGCAGCGCGGCAGGTTCGGTGACCGTCTCGCCGCCGGAGTGGCTGTGCTCCAGGCCGTAGAGGCCGTAGAGGTCCACACCGACGAGCCCGCCGAGCTGATCCCGAAGGAACTCGACGGGTCGGGCGGAGACGATCGCGACCCGCTGCACGACCGGGGCGAGCGCCTCGATCGCTGCCAACGCCTTGGGCGCCGGGCGTACCGCGGTCGGATCGTCGTCGACGGGCGCGAGCGTGCCGTCGAAGTCGAAGAAGAGCACGGTCCCGGCCGCCCGGCTGGCGGTTATCCGCCAGGCCTGGTCGGCGTTCAACGGGGTTCTCGGCTGCTGATTGCCCAGATTCAACGGCGGCACGCGCGTCAGCGTACCCCGGCGATCCAGGCTCATTCCTGGCCGAGCGGACCCATTGAGCGGTACGCGATCAGCGTTCGGCGGCTCCTCGTCCGCGCCGGCCGAACGGCACCACCGCCGCCTCCTGGCCGTGGCTCAACAGGTAGCCCTCCACGAACCCGGTGTTGCGATCGCCGGTGTGGTTGTCGATCTCGTTGAGCCGTGCCACCAGGAATTCGGTGAGCGCGCTGATTCGGTTGTTCAGACGCTCGTGCAGCTCGGCGACGACGGCCAGGACGACCGCGGTGCCGGCGGTGATGAGCGCAAAGAGGTTGACGAGCAGCGGCAGCTGCCCGCCGTCGACCGCGAGGGTCACCGTGTTGCCGGTCGCCCACAGTGTCACCGACACCGTTGCGACCACGACTGCCAACCACTTCAGGGTCATGGACAGACCCCTCCTTCTGTCCCGCAGGGCTGGGTTCGGCCTTGTCCCGTCCCCCCGCCGATGACGAGCCCAAGCAGTACGAATAGGGACGCTAGCGTGCCCGTTCCAGCCCCGGAGGCAAACGAATGAACCTGACCAGGCGTTCTTTCGCTATCTGAGGAACTAGCCTGCCTGATTGCCCCTTTTTCGGACATCGACCGGCAACGTTGGGCGGTATGCGAGGTATCTGATGGTTTCCCGGATGTGGAACTTCTCCGCGTCCGACACCTGCGGATCGACCAGACGGCGCAGCAGCGCCTCCACGTCGGGGTCCATCGGAGGGGCGGCCTGGCCGGTGCGAGGGCCGGCCGCAGCGCGGTCCCAGCCGAGTGCGGCGAACGCGGCGGCCGGGTTCAACCCCAGGCCCTCGCAGAAGGCGACCACCCGCTCGGCCTCCGGGTCGCTGGCCCAGTCGCCCCGGACCCAGCGGTTGATGGTCTGCCGGGAGACGCCGGTGCGCCGGGACACCTCGGTGCCGCTCCAGGCTCGGGTCGCCCGTGCCTCGTCCAGAGCCCGCCGGACGAAGGTGGCGAAGGCGATCTTCCGCGCATTGGCCGTCTCGGTCACTCCGTGACGGTACGGCCAGCCGGCCGAGGGTGCGCGCCCCGGCTCGCCACTGTCACGCAGACGTGACGAGGAGTTCGGATTTCCGGTAAACGAGTCAGTGCCACTGTTGAGGGGTGTCACGCGGGCAGAATAGATGAACGTAGTGGCAAACGTAAGCGTACGAAAAGCTGATACTGTCACGCCCATGGGACAATCTACGGTGTGTCACGTGCATGAGACGATTGGTGCTCACATGCGTCACGCCCCCGGTGCCAGGGGGTCGTGGTGACCGAGCTCGCCACCCGCGCCCAGGCCTTCGGGCTGATCGCCGAGGGGGTCGCCGCAGGGCTGACCGCCCCCTGGCGCCTCTACCTGGCCCGAGGCTGCCGCTACCTGTCGCTGAGCGTCGGTGATCGTGCCGAGTGGAACGCCTGGCGTACCCATCTCGGCTGCCCGGAGCTGAGCGTCCGGGTCTACGACGCCGGCGGCGAGATCCGCCGGTCCTCGGTGGCCGAAGTCGTGCTGGACGGCTGCCGGATCAGCGTCGAACTGGTCGAGGAGGTCAGCACCGACGACCTGGACCGGCTGCTCGTCGCCGACCCCACCACGATCGAGCCGGAGGAGCGATGACCTGGCGTCCCGGCTGGGCTGGAGCTGCCCGATGAGCCCGTTTCTCGCGGTGTTCCTCGTCCTGGTGCTCGGTGCCACCAGTTACGCGGCCGGCCGGCTGCACGGGCAGCTCAGCTACCGCATCGGCTACCGCTTCGGTTACCGGCAGGGCTACTTCGACGGTGACCGGGGCGCCTGGAACCGGCGTCGTCGGGACGCCCAGGCGGCGATCGCCTCGGCCCTGTCGGTCTCGCCCGCGGGCGTGGCCCGCTCCGCCGGCGCTGTCGAACGCCCCGGCACCACGTACACCGGCTCGTCGTTCAGCGCGCCGGCCGCCCCGATCACCGGGCGGCACCCGACCGGCACGCTCGTCCGACGTACCGGTTGAGGTCGGTCGGCGGGGCTGCCCCGCCGACCGGCGCCACGAGCGCGGTGCGTCGTCCGCGGCGGACACGCACCGTCGGGGTCACGTCAGACCGGTGACGGTGGCCCCACCCGGCCGGGATGCGCGCAGGGGGCATGCATCCCGGCCGGTTCCGCCGCGTTCGCGACAATGCCTTTCGGCTGGTGCGGGCGTCGACGGAGCCCTGTTCATGAGCGCGTCCTGGGAGATCCACGTTCGGCCCCTAGCCGGGAGGGTCCGGCGGGGCTAGCGTCTAGGCATGGCACGGGGTTCTCCCGCGCCAGCCGGCCCGCCCGGATCTGCGACCTCGCGCATGGGGTTCCGCATCCGACCCCGTGTCCCCGGGCACCGGAGGAGGCGGAACACGGGTGGCGGGTGCCCATCCGTCGGAGCAGGCCTGTGACGACTCGCCGTACCACCGCCGGTGCCGACCAGACCCCGGCCGCGACTGCCACGCCCCGCCGAGCCACCAGGAGCCGCCGTTCGGCGGCCGCCGCGCCGGCCGACCCCAAGGAGCCACGACCAGCCGGCCAGGCCTTTGTCCTGGACACGTCGGTGCTGCTCTCCGATCCGGCGGCGTTCCACCGGTTCGCGGAGCACGAAGTGGTGCTACCTCTGGTGGTCATCACCGAGTTGGAAGGCAAACGGCACCATCCGGAGCTGGGCTGGTTCGCCCGGCAGTCGCTGCGGATGCTCGACGACCTGCGGGTTCGGCACGGCCGACTCGACCGCCCGGTGCCCGCCAACGATGTCGGCGGCACCCTGCGGGTGGAGCTCAACCACACCGACGACGGGGTCCTGCCGCCCGGTTTCCGCACCGAGAGCAATGACGCCCGGATCCTCTCCGTCGCGCTCAACCTCGCCGCAGAGGGGCGGGAGGTGACCCTGGTCAGCAAGGACATGCCGTTGCGGGTCAAGGCGGCCTCGGTGGGTCTGCGTGCCGACGAGTACCGCCACGGCCAGGCCAGCGACCCGACCTGGACCGGTATGTCGGAGATGGAGTTGAGCGAGGAGCAGATCGGCCAGCTGTACGCCGGCGAGACGCTCGACCTCGACGAGGCGGCCGGGCTGCCCTGCCACACCGGTCTGGTGCTGCACTCGGGGCGTGGTTCCGCGCTCGGTCGGGTGCTGCCGGACAAGTCGGTGCGTCTGGTCCGGGGCGACCGGGAGGCGTTCGGGCTGCACGGCCGCTCGGCCGAGCAGCGGATCGCCCTCGACCTGTTGTTGGACGAGTCGATCGGGATCGTCTCGCTGGGTGGCCGGGCCGGCACCGGCAAGTCGGCGCTGGCGCTCTGTGCCGGGCTGGAGGCGGTGATGGAGCGCCGCCGCCACAAGAAGGTGATCGTGTTCCGCCCGCTGTACGCCGTCGGTGGCCAGGAGTTGGGCTACCTGCCGGGCTCGGAGTCGGAGAAGATGTCGCCGTGGGCCCAGGCGGTCTTCGACACGCTCGGCGCGGTGGTGCACGAGAACGTGCTGGAGGAGGTCACCTCGCGGGGCATCCTGGAGGTGCTGCCGCTGACCCACATCCGCGGGCGCAGCCTGCACGACGCCTACGTGATCGTGGACGAGGCCCAGTCGCTGGAGCGCGGGGTGCTGCTGACAGTGCTGTCCCGGATCGGGCAGGGCTCCCGAGTGGTGCTCACTCACGACGTGGCCCAGCGCGACAATCTGCGGGTCGGCCGGCACGACGGGGTGACGGCTGTCATCGAGGCGCTCAAGGGTCATCCGCTCTTCGCGCACGTCACCCTCAGCCGTTCGGAGCGGTCTCCGATCGCCGCGATGGTCACCGACCTGCTGGAGGACATCCCGATCTGACGGGTATTATGTGGGCCTTTGTCCGCATTTTTAGTGTGGCGCAGGTCACAAACGGCCTGGTTGGTTTCCCATCAGCCTCACTGTGCGCAATCGTGTCCCACGAGCGTCCACGCGCCACCGGAATCGTTGGCGATCGTTCGTCCCGAGACGGACGACATCGGCGAAGGTCGGTGCGTCGGCGCGGCCGGCAACCGGTCGGGGCGCTCGTGGCACGGCTGACGGCCCACCTGTGGTCTGCGCCGCGCCACGTCCTTGCTCCCGACGAAGGGACCACTTCGTGAGTCGGCTGTGGAGCCGGTTGGGCGCCCGTACGGCTGCTGTAGCGCTGCTCTCCGTGGGCGTTGCCGGTGGCTTCTACCTGGGCGAAGACCGGGAAACCCAGCAACAGGGTCTGACCGAGCAGGTCAGTCTCGAGGTCGACCGGGCCGACCTCGCGTACCAGCGCGAGCGGCAGGCCGCCCACCAGGTGCAGTTCTCCAAGCAGCGGGCCGCCGAGTACCAGGCCAAGCTGCGGGCGAAGCAGGCCGCCAAGGAGGCCGCCGAGCGGGCCCGCCGGGCCGAGGCCGCCGCGGCGTCCCGCAAACGCGAACGCGCGGCCGCCAACGCGCCAGCCAAGCCGTACGACGGGCCCATCCCGGCGTCCTGCGCGGAGTACAGCGGCAACCGCAAGACCGGCTGCGCGCTGATGATCGCCGCTGGCTTCGGCATCGCCGAGTTCCCGTGCCTGGAGAAGCTCTGGACCAAGGAGAGCGGCTGGAACCACAAGGCCAACAACTCCTCGTCCGGTGCGTACGGCATCCCGCAGTCTCTGCCGGGCAGCAAGATGGGCTCCGTCGCGTCCGACTGGCGGACCAACCCCGCCACGCAGATCAAGTGGGGATTGGGCTACATCAAGGGCAGGTACAAGACGCCCTGCGGTGCCTGGACCTACTTCCAGAACAACAACCACTACTGACGGCTGTCGAAGGCGGGGCAGGTGGCTCTCCACCGCCCCGCCTTCGCGCGTACTCCGGACGGGACGTGAGTGGCGGTCGGCCGCTTTTGCTGATAGCAGTTGTGGAGTGACCCTGCACCCGTCAAGCGGCGACCCCTATCAGTTCGGCACCGAGGCGTTCTACGCCGCGCTCGGCCGGGCGTTCGTCGCCATGTGCGCGGTGGTCCCGTTCCTCTTCCTCATCGAGGCCGTCGACCAGGGGCTCGCGTTCGGCCTGGACGCCACCGCCGGCATCATCCCGCAGCGCATCGACGGGCTGGACGGGGTCTTCTTCTCCCCGTTCCTGCACCACGGTTTCGACCACCTCTACAGCAACAGCATCCCGCTGATCCTGCTGGGCACCTTCGTCCTCGCCGCCGGCGCCCGCCGGTTCCTCTGGTCGACCCTGGTCATCATCCTGGTCAGCGGGCTCGGCGTGTGGTTCACCGGCTCGCCCAACTCGGTGGTGGTCGGCGCCAGCGGTGTCATCTTCGGCTACCTGGGCATCCTGCTCACCCGGGGCATCGTCGAGCGCAGCTGGTGGAACTTCGCGGTCTTCCTCCTTGTCGGTCTGCTCTACGGCTGGCAATTGGTCGGCATCCTCCCCACCGACGAGCGGATCTCCTGGCAGGGGCACCTGTTCGGCCTGCTCGGCGGGGTGGTGGCGGCGATCCTGTTCCGCCGCCGACGACCCGCCGTGGGCGGCCCGGACTACTCGGGCTCCACGCTCAGCCTGCCCTGAGGCGATTCTCCGGCGCGCCTCTGGGACGTGCTTGCCCGGCCGTCGCCGCCCGCTTACGGTCGAGATCAGCACGCGTTGATCCGTGAGCGGAAAGCGACGGTACGCCATGCGCGAGGTCGATGTCGCCGTGATCGGGGCCGGTCCGGCCGGCCTCTTCGCCGCGTACTACGCCGGGTTCCGAGGGCTGTCGGTGGCGGTGATCGACGCGTTGCCCGAGCCGGGCGGTCAGATCACCGCCATGTACCCGGAGAAGCTGATCCTCGACGTCGCCGGCTTTCCCGCGGTCAAGGGCCGCGACCTGGTGGCCAACCTGGTGGCCCAGGCGGCACCGTTCGGTCCGGAGTACCTGCTCGGCACCCGGGCGGAGAAGCTCGCCTACGCCGACGGCCGCCCGGTGCTCGGCCTGGCCGGTGGCGAGCAGCTCGCGTGCGGCGCGATAGTGGTCACCGGCGGGCTCGGCAGCTTCAGCCCTCGGCCGTTGCCGTGCGCCGACGGCGCCCCCGGCTCGGGGATCGTCTACTTCGTGACCGAGCCGACCGAGCTGACCGATCGGGACGTGCTGATCGTCGGTGGCGGCGACTCCGCGTTCGACTGGGCGCTGGCGCTGCAACCGCTGGCCCGGTCGGTGACTCTGGTGCATCGCCGGGAGAAGTTCCGGGCCCACGCGTCGACGGTTGCCCGGGTGCTGTCCCTGCCGGTGCGGGTGGTGGTCAACGCCGAGGTCACCAGGCTGCTCGGGGACGGCGCGGTGACCGGTGCCGAGGTGACGGTGCGCGGCGGCGCGACCGAGACGCTGCCGGTGCACACCGTGGTGGCCGCCCTCGGCTTCACCGCCGACCTGGGCCCGCTCGCCGAGTGGGGGCTACGGCTGGACCGCCGGCACATCCTGGTCGACAGCGCGATGGCCACCAACCTGCCCCGGGTCTTCGCGGCGGGTGACATCACCGAGTACCCGGGCAAGGTCCGGCTGATCGCCACCGGCTTCGGTGAGGCGGCGACGGCGGTCAACAACGCGGCAGTGGCCATCGACCCGAGCGCACACCTCTTCCCCGGGCACTCCTCCGACGCCGGTTGACATTCGTCGTCGATGGCGGAGCGACGGTCACTGACGAGGTCGGATCTCTGCCGTCACACTCGGGACTCACGTCGGCGCGCGGGTGGCGCCAGCGCGGCGATCAGCACCGCCACCATGGTCAGCGCCGCCCCGAGCAGAGTGTTCACACCCGGATGCGAGGCCGCTGTGGGGAGGATCAGGTCCAGCAGGACGGCGCCCACGATCTGCCCGGCGATGGTGGCCAGGCCGAGCAGCAGCACACCGGTGAAGCGGACGATCGCGGCGGCGATCGCGATGAACACGATGCCGATCGGACCGCCCAGGTAGAGCCACGGCTCGGTCGGCAGGTGGCCGCCGGGCCAGCCGCGTACGGCGATGTCGATCGCGAACGTGACGAGCAGGGTGACAGTGCCGACGGAGAAGTTGACAAGCGTGGCGGTCAACGCACTGTCGGCCGCCGCTCGGACCCGGCCGTTGACGGCCTGCTGCCAGGCGATACCCACCCCGGCGAGCAGCGGTAGCAGGGCCAGCGCCAGCGCGCCCGGTTCGCCAAGACGGTCGCCGACCGCCAGGCCGACCGCGAGCACTGTGAGCACCGCGCCGGCCAGCCGCTGCCGGGTGATCGGCTGCCGGCCGGTCGGCCCGATCCCGGCCCGGTCCACGGCGAGGCTGCTGCCGGTCTGGCCGGCGACCACCGCCACGGTGAAGACCGCCACGCCCAACGTGCCGATGGTGAGGCCCTGGGTGGCCACCAGGAAGGCTCCGCACATCCCGCCGAGGCACTGCCACGGCCGCAGCGTGCCGGTCCGCAGGGCCCGCCGCGTCGCGGCCAGCCCTCGCCGACCACCGGGGGTGGCGGGCACCAGCACCAGCAGCACCAGCAGGCCGGTGCCGAACGAGACGACAGCGGCGGCGAAACCGTCGTCGAGGCGTACCCCCAGCTCGCCGTTGATGCGCGACTGCACCGCCACCGCGACCCCGGAGGCCGACGCCAGCGCGACGCCGGTTATCCGGCGGGCGGCCGACAGGGTCTGCGGGGTCGCCGTGTCGGCGGCTGTCACTCCTGCTCGGCCAGCGGACGACCGTCGAAGTCGACAGCGGAGTAGAGCGCCAGCTTCTCCAGCCGGTGGTACGAGTCGATCACCCGGATGGTGCCGCTCTTCGAGCGCATGACGATCGACTGGGTGTACGCGCCGCCCGCCCGGTAACGCACCCCGCGCAGCAGGTCGCCCGAGGTGACCCCCGTCGCCACGAAGAAGCAGTTGTCGCCGGTGACCAGATCGTCGGTGCCCAGCACCCGGTCCAGGTCGTGCCCGGCGGCGATCGCCTTCTCCCGCTCCTGCTCGTCGCGCGGCCACAGCTTGGCCTGCATCGCACCACCCATGCACTTCAGCGCGCACGCGGAGATGATGCCCTCCGGGGTGCCGCCGATGCCCATCAGGACGTCGACGTCCGACTCGCCCCGGGCCGCCGCGATGGAGCCCGCGATGTCGCCGTCGGAGATGAACCGGATCCCCGCCCCGGTTCGGCGGATCTGCGCGACCAGGTCGTCGTGACGGCTCCGGTCGAGCACGCAGACGGTCACCTCGGAGACGTCGGTGCCCTTGACCTTGGCGATCCGGCGCAGGTTCTCCGCCACACCGGCGTTGATGTCGATCACGTCGGCGTACGCCGGCCCGACGGCGAGCTTCTCCATGTAGAACACGGCGCTCGGGTCGAACATCGCACCGCGCTCGGAGACGGCGAGCACCGCCACCGCGTTCGGCATGCCCTTGCTCATCAGGGTGGTGCCGTCCACCGGGTCGACGGCGACGTCCACCTCCGGGCCGGTGCCGTCGCCGACGTGCTCGCCGTTGAAGAGCATCGGGGCGTTGTCCTTCTCGCCCTCGCCGATCACCACCACACCGCGCATCTGGATCGAGTTGATCAGCTTGCGCATCGCGTCGACAGCGGCCCCGTCGCCGCCCTCCTTGTCGCCCCGACCGACCCACCGGCCGGCGGCCATCGCCGCGGCCTCGGTGACCCGGACCAGGTCGAGGGCAAGGTTTCGGTCGAGATCCTGTGGGATCCGCGTCCTGGTGTTCGTCATGACGGCTACTCCTCCTCGCGACGGTGCGGGGACGACCGGCGGCGGGGAGGCCCTCACTGCCGGCTTTGTCGCTGATCCTCACACGATGGCCGACCGGGCGTCGGCGCGGGGCGGTGATGGCCCGGATACCGCCGGTCGGGCGGCTGCGAAGATAACGGGGTGGAACCCGCACAGCCAGCCGACCGCGTACCCGCCGACCGCACGCCGCCCGACGGCCAGCCGCCGGCCGACGTCCCCGCCGGCCGTGGCGGTGAGCCCGCCGCGACCGACCCGACCCCACCGCCGCCGGCGGTGTCCGGCAAGTCCGAGCGGTCGCCGAAGGACATGGCGATCTCGCTGCTGGTGCTGCTCGTCCCGATCGCGCTGCTGCTGGCGTTCTACCGGGGATTCCTCGGCGGCGACCAGGCCACCACGGTCGATCCGGCGCCCGCCATCGAGCAGGCACGTTCGGCGAACGTCTTTCCGGTGAGTCAGCCGCAGGGGCTCGGCGCCGACTGGAAGACGGTCAGCGCCCGCTACCAGACCGTCGAGGGCGGTGCGAACCTGCGACTCGGCTACCTCACGCCGGAGGGGCGGGGCGTCCAACTGCTGCAGAGCAGCGTCCCGGCGGACCGTCTGCTCCCGGCCGAGCTGACCAGTCAGGGTCAGCCGCAGGGCCCCACCGAGCTGGCCGGGCGCTCCTGGCAGCTCTACACGGCCCGGGGGAACCAGCAGGCGCTGGTCCTGCTGGAGCCGACCCGCACGGTGATCGTCGTCGGCGACGCCCGGGACAACGAACTCCGCGAACTGGCCGGCTCACTGCGCTGACCGGACCCGGTGGGGTGGCCCACTGGCGCCGAATCTGGGCAACAGGCCCGAAGGGTGATTGTCCGACCCGTCGACAGGGAACAAGGAGGGGGTGACCCGGGCGCGCTGCTCGGCCCGGGTCGCGCGACGTAGCCGACGGTGCTGCTGCGTCGCCCGGTTTCCGGCGCCGTCCAGGTCGTCGGGTGACCCCCTTGGGAGACACGTATGACTGTTCGACGACTCGGCGCCGGCCTGGTAGCCGCCGCTCTGATCACGCCCGCACTGGCCGCCTGCGCCAGCGGAACCGGCACCGCCGGATCGACGCCGTCCCCGACGGTGAGCGCGTCCGGCACGGCGAGCGCGTCCGGCGCCCCGGTGGCGGGTGACGCCAAGCAGGCCCTGCTCGACTCCACCAAGGAGATCAGCAACGGGAACTTCCGGTTCACCCTGGCCGGCGCCGGCTCGACGGCGGAGGGGCTGGTGCACCAGCCCAGCCAGAGCGCGGCGATGAAGATCGCGATCGGTGGCCCCTCGTCCGACCTGGCGATGAAGCTCGACGTGGTCCACTTCAAGCCGGACAGCTGGGTCAAGCTGGAGCTGACCGGCCCCACCGCCGACAGCCTGCCCGCCATCAAGCAGCTCAACCTCGGCAAGTACCAGCACCTGGACCAGAACCGGATCAAGGGCAACCGCAACCTCGGCTTCGACTTCGAGAAGGTCGACCCGGCCGGTAGCGCGGTGCTCACCCAGGGCATCACCGAGGTCCGCAGCACCGGCACCGGCGCGTACGCCGGCAGCATCGACGTCACGAAGGCCGCCGAGGCGGGCTCGTTGAACGCCGCCACGATCGCCGCGCTGGGCACCCAGGCGAAGACCGTCCCGTTCACCGCGAAGGTGGACCCGCAGGGCCGGCTCAGCGAGCTCGTGCTCCAGTTGCCGGCCGCCGGGCAGACCGCCGCCCAGGAGATCAAGATGACCTACTCCGACTACGGAGCCGCCACGGCCGCGCAGAAGCCGCCGGCGGATCAGGTCGTCGAGGCGCCGGCCGAGCTGTACAGCCTGTTCAACTGACGTGCCGAGGTGGGGCGGCTCCGGCCGCCCCACCGGCGGTCGGTCAGGAAGCGGGCTCCTGCCGGGCGGCGTCGATCCGCGCCCGCGCACCGTCCAGCCAGCGTTGACAGATCACCGCCAGCGCCTCGCCGCGCTCCCAGAGCGCCAGCGACTCCTCCAGGGACGTGCCGCCGGCTTCCAGCCGCTCCACCACCGAGGCCAGCTCGGCGCGGGCCTGCTCGTAACTGAGCCGCTCGTCCGGCCCGGCCTTCGTGTCGTCAGTCATCGCGTTCATCTCAGCACACCACTCCCCACCTCGCCGCGTCGCCACTCAGCCATCGACGGTGGCGGCCAGCTCGCCGTCGGCCAGTCGTACCCGCAGCGGGTCGCCCTTGCCGACCTCCGCCGCCGCGCGGACCACGTGGCCGTCCGCGCGCTGCACTATCGCGTACCCCCGGTCGAGGGTGGCGGCGGGGGAGAGGGCGCGCAGCCGCGCGAGGGTGTGCCGCAGGTCATCCTCGGCGGCCGCGAGCCGGTGCTCCAGGCAGCGGCCGGCCCGCCGACGCAACGCGGTCAGCTCGGTCGCCCGATGCTCCACCATCACCTGGGGCCGGGCCAGCACCGGCCGTGAACGCAGCCCGTCGAGCCGGTGCGTCTCCCGGTCGACCAGGTTGCGTACCGCCCGTTCGAGGCGGTGCCGGGCCTGACCGATGAGGCGTACCTCCTCGGTGAGGTCGGGAACGACCCGCTTCGCCGCGTCGGTCGGGGTGGAGGCACGGACGTCGGCGACGTAGTCGATCAGGGGCGCGTCCGTCTCGTGGCCGATCGCGCTGACCACCGGCGTACGACAGCCGAACACCGCGCGGCACAGCGCCTCGTCGGAGAACGGCAGCAGGTCCTCGATACCGCCGCCGCCCCGCGCGATGATGATCACGTCGATGCTCGGGTCGGCGTCCAGCACCTTGAGCGCGTCGACGATCTGTGGCACCGCGGACGGGCCCTGCACGGCCACGTTGATCGTCCGGAACTCCACCGCCGGCCAGCGCCGTCGAGCATTTGTCAGCACGTCCCGCTCCGCCGCCGACGCGCGACCGGTGATGAGCCCGATCCGGCCGGGCAGGAACGGCAGTCGACGCTTGCGGGCGCGGTCGAAGAGCCCTTCGGCGGCGAGCAGCTTCTTGAGCTTCTCCAGTCGGGCCAGCAGCTCCCCGAGCCCCACCTGACGAATCTCGTCGGCCCGCAGGCTCAGCGTGCCCCGGGCGGCGTAGAACTCCGGCTTGGCGTGCAGCACCACGCGCGCGCCCTCGCGTAGCTCCGGCGCTCCGGAGTCCAGGACGTCCCGGTTGGTGGTGACGGTCAGGCTCAGGTCGGCCGATGGGTCACGCAGGGTGAGGAAGACCGTGCTGGCCCCCGGGCGGCGGCTGATCTGCGCCACCTGCCCGTCCACCCACACCCAGCCCAGCTTGGCGATCCAGGCCCCCACCTTCTGGCTGACCACCCGTACCGGCCAAGGCTCCTCAGCGCTGCTGCCGCCGCCGCCGCCCCCGCCGCCCCCGCCACTTCCCACCCGCCCACCCTCGCTCACCCGCCCACCCTACGGACCTCCCGGGTGATCAAGAGGTTTGCGTCGGCGCTGGGCGCGTTTCTGACGTAAACCTCTTGATCACCCGGGGCCGAGGGTGGCAACACCGTTGCGTCAGACGGAGTGGCTGTTCGTCAACCCCGCGCTGTCCGTCGATCATGGAGTTGTGGTGGGTGGCAAAGTGCCCGCATCGAGCCAAACCAGGCACCGTAACTCCATGATCGACGAGGGCGGGCTGCCCCTCGTCCGCGATCTTGCGTTTACTGTCGCGACATAAGAGGGTATTCCGCGCATATCAGCGACCAAAACTGCAAGATCGGCGCGGGCGGGGCCGTTCTGGAGTGACGGACCTGGGTTCACCGTGCCCATGCGCCCACTAACCGATCTCTAGTGCAACGGTGTTGCCGAGGGTGGTTGCGGGCCGCTGCCGCGCTGCGGGGTGGCACGTACGATGGGGCGGTGACTGATCTCCGGACCGGCAAGCGCGTGCTCCTGGCCAAGCCCCGCGGCTACTGCGCGGGTGTCGACCGCGCGGTGCAGACCGTGGAGGAGGCGCTGAAGCTCTACGGCGCCCCGATCTACGTGCGCAAGCAGATCGTGCACAACAAGCACGTGGTGCAGACCCTGGAGGCCCAGGGCGCCATCTTCGTGGAGGAGAACGAGGAGGTGCCGGAGGGCGCCACAGTCGTCTTCTCCGCGCACGGTGTGGCGCCCGAGATCCACGAGCAGGCCAAGGCGCGTTCGTTGAAGGCGATCGACGCGACCTGTCCGCTGGTCACCAAGGTGCACCACGAGGCGCGGCGCTTCGCGGCCGAGGACTACGACATCCTGCTCATCGGCCACGAGGGGCACGAAGAGGTCATCGGCACCGCCGGTGAGGCCCCCGCGCACATCCAGCTGGTGGACGGCCCGGACGGCGCCGACAAGATCACCGTACGTGATCCGGAGAAGGTGGTCTGGCTCTCCCAGACCACGCTCTCGGTCGACGAGACGCTGGAGACTGTGGCCCGCCTCAAGCAGCGGCTGCCGCTGTTGCAGTCCCCGCCCAGCGACGACATCTGCTACGCCACCTCCAACCGGCAGCACGTGGTCAAGGAGATCGCCGCCGACTGTGACGTGGTGATCGTGGTCGGCTCGACGAACTCCTCCAACTCGGTCCGCCTGGTCGAGGTCGCCCTCGACGCCGGTGCCCGCGCCGGTCACCTGGTCGACTTCGCGCACGAGATCGACGACGCCTGGCTGGAGGGGGCCACCACGGTCGGTTTGACCTCGGGCGCGAGCGTCCCGGACGACCTGGTCCAGGAGGTGCTGGTCCACCTCGCCGCCCGTGGCTTCGCCGACGTCGAGGAGATCACCACCGCCAACGAGCGGCTCACGTTCTCGCTTCCGCAGGAGCTGAGGCGGGACATGAAGGCCGCTGCGGCGCGCGGCTGAAGCGTGGGAACGAACTCGGGTCGGCGTACGTCAGATTCGGCATGAGGACTCTTCGGCTCGCCGTCCCCGCGCTGGCCGTCTGCGTGGCGCTGAGCGCCTGCGGCGGCCAGGGTGTCGGGGGCGGCACACCCACCCCGACCCCGACGGGAGCGCAGCCGGTGACCAGCCAGCCCACGCCCGACCCGACGCCCTCGCCAGAGACCGGCACCCGGTCCGTGCCGCCCGGGCTGAAGACTCCGAAACCGGGCGGCCCGAGCACGCCGCCGGGCGTCGGGGCCACCACACTGAGCGGCACCGTGCAGGGCGGTGTGGAGCCTGGCTGCGTACTGCTCGACGGTTACCTACTGCTCGGCGGCCCGCGTGAGGTGCTGACGCCGGGCGCCCGGGTCGAGGTCACCGGTCGGGTGGAGCCCGGCATGATGACCACCTGCCAGCAGGGCACCCCGTTCGTCGTGACGGCCGCCCACCGGTCCTGACCACTGACCCCTGACATGCGGGAGCCCGCCCCCAACGTGGGGACGGGCTCCTGCCGGTGTTACGAGCGGATCAGTTCACGGCACCGATGGACACGTTCCCGCGACCCACGATCGCACCCTCGCTGGTGACGATCGCCAGTTCACCGGAGAGCTGACGCCCGTCGGCCGGAACGGCCACCGCGGTCACCGTGCCGGTGATGGTGGCCGACTCGCCGTGCATCAGCGGCACCGCGACGGCCGGAGCGGTGATCGTGCCCAGCGACGCGGACGCGAACGCGTCGTAGTAGTCGTAGGCGGTGCTGGTGCCCGGCCCGTCAACCCCGTACGGCTCCACCACGACGCGGTAGGTGCCGGCGGCCGGGTTGGTCAGCGTGACCGCCTCCTCCGAGTCGCCGTCCGCGGCCCGGCCGACCTCGGTGGTGTCCCGGTAGACGAACAGGTCCAGGTCGGCGCCCGCGTTGGCGGGGTTGCCGATCCGGGCGGTGAACGTCGACGTGCCCGCCGGGATCTCGACGGTCCACTCCTGGTTGGGACCGCCCTCGGTGATGGTCGGACGCTCGGTCCGCACACCGGTCAGCGCGCCACTGCGGCCGCTGACCGAGACCGGGCCGAAGGCGTTGGTGACCTTCCAGCTCACCGGGGTCGGCTCGCCGGCCTCGACACTGGGCAGCTCGACCAGCGCCGGCTCGACAGTCAGGCCCTGCACCCGCGCCTGGAGCTTGAACGGGTTGTTCAGCGCCGGGGACGTCCGCCGCGACTCCACCTCGATCTCCCAGACCCCGGGAAGCGGGTTCTGGTAGTCACGCTCCTGCGGCTTGCAGACGTTGACGTCGGAGAAGTTGGTGTAGCAGACGGTGCTGGTGGTGGACTCCACCGGCACACCCAACGGGTTGATCGCGATGAATCGGGTCTGCGAACCGGTGGCGATCCCGGAGAGGTTCACCTGGAGGGCCTTGGCACCCTCCGGCACCGTGACGAAGTACGACGTGAACCCGTTGCGGTCGACCGAGCCCTCGTTGGCGTACGAGAAGTTGGGCTTCTTCACGTCGTTCGAGGCCACCACCACCGTGGACACCTCGAAGTCGACCACGTTGGTGGCCGGGTCGTCGATCCGCACGATCGCGCCGTGCGCGCCCTCGGTGGCCGGCTTGGCGGTGACGCTGATGGTGACGGCCTTGTTGAGCGGCAACGCGACGGTCTTCGGTGCCTTGAAGGTGCCGTCGTTGCCCTGGAGCGTGACGTTGTGCTTGATGGTGCCGGCCGGGCCGCTGGTGCGGGTCAGCTTGACCGGGTACGTCTTGCTCTGGCCGACCTTGTGGCCGCCCTCGGACGAGGTGCAGCGGTTGTAGACGCCGGTGCCCCGACCGGGGTTCGGCACGAACTTCACACCGTTCCAGATGGTCAGCTGCTCCGCCAGGGGGCTGCAGACCGGCGCGTCGGAGACGTACGACCGGGTTTCGACGCCCTGGCGCAGCAGCTGCCAGGCGCCCGGAACGTTGACCATGCCGTAGCCCTGCGCGTACGTCGGCACGTCAGCGATCGGCTTGGCGGAGGTGAACAGCGCCCGCCGCAACGCCGCCGGGCTGACGCCCCGGTCGGTGGCCTTGGCGGCCGACAGCAGCAACGCGCCGGCGCCAGCGGTCTGCGGAGACGCCATCGAGGTGCCGTTCAGCATCGCGTAGCCCGGGGGCAGCGCGTATCCGGCCTCGGGGACCGGGGCGCCGAGCTGCCAGGTCGGTGCGGTGGAGATGGCCGAGCCGGGGGCGGCGATGTTCGGCTTGAAGCCGCCGTCCTCGCGCGGGCCACGGGAGGAGAAGTTGAACAGGGCGTTCTTCTTCTTGACGACCGAGCCGTAGTTGGCCAGCCAGGTGTCCTTGCTGATGTTGGCGGCAACGCTGATCACGTTGCTGGCCACCGACGGGTCGCCGACGGTGTTGAGACCCGGGCCGGAGTTGCCGGCCGAGATGATCAACTGCACGCCGTACGTCTCGATCAGTTCGTTGTAGAGGTTCGCCCGCGCGTTGTTGCCGTCGTTCAGGCCCGGTAGGCCACCGATCGACATGTTGACGATGTCGACGCCACGATTGGCCACCAGGTCGATCATGCCGGTGGTGAGCGCCGCCGCGGTGCAGCCGCCGCCCCAGGAGCAGGCGCGGGCGGAGACCAGCTTGGCGCCGGGCGCGGCACCGTCGAAGGCCCCGTTGCCGAGCATGTCGTTGGCGGCGGTGATGCCGGCGACGTGGGTGCCGTGGGTGCTCTCGACAATGCCGATGTTGACGTAGTCGTAGGTGCCCGGCAGCCCGATCGGCGTGGTGTTCACGTTCTTGCGGAACTCGACGACGAAGGGCTGCCGCTCGGCGACCGGCGTGGCCGGGTTGTCGGTGCCGAAGTAGCCGATGTCGTACTTCTCCTTGTACGGCCGCATGACCGGGTCGTCGGTGAAGTTGAGGTTCTGGTTGGCGTCCACCCGGATGTTGTTGGTGGCCGGGTCGAAGAGCACACCCCAGGTGTCGGTCGTGTCGCCGTCGCGGTTGACGTCACCCCGGGCGTCGCTCGCGTTGGTGACCGACTCGCTGAACAGGTTGAACCGGTACGTGCCGGCCGGCGCCGTCCAGGTGCCGAGGCCGTCGATGGTGAACGACGGGCCGGCGACCTCGGCCTGCATCCGCCGCCACGAGCTGTCCTCCAGCGGGTCGGTCGCGGTGACCCAGTCGACGATCTTTCGCTCACCGGTGGTGGTCTGCTGCAACGCCGGGTGGGCCAGGTCCACACCGGAGTCCATGATGCCGATCGTGACGCCCCGGCCGTCCCACTCCGGGTGGGCCGCGGTGAACGCCACCGCGCCGGTCTCGTTCGTCGGCATGTACGGGTTGTCCGCCGGGGTGGCCGCGCCCGGCGCCTCCACGGCGGCCTGTCGCGCACCAGCGGTGCCGGTGGGGGTCTGTTCCGGGGCCGGGTCCGGCAGTTGGATGACCTCGTCCAGGTCGACCGCCGACACGCCGGGCAGCCGGGCCGCCTTGAGAACCCGGTCGGTCGGGACCTTGGCCAGCACGAAGCCGACCCGGTCCTGCCGCTGGCTGACAGTGCCGCCGAGCTTGGTGAGGCTGTCGGCGACGTCCCCCGCCTCACCCTTCTCGGTGGCGACGATCAACGTGACGGTCGGAGCCTTCTTGGCGCGGGCCTCGCTGAGCAGTTTGGCGTCGTGCGCGCCCAGCGTCTCGGCGGCGGTGGCCGGGGAGGTGTCCGCTGTGGTCGTTGGAGCGGCGGCCGCGGTGGCGGCACCACCCATGGCGGTCACGGCGCTCGCCGCCAGGACCGATGCGAAGAGCGCGGCTGAGGTGCGCCGGCTCAGGTTTGGGAGTCTGCTCACGTTCTCTTTTCCTCCAGAGAACAGGGCCCTCAGACAAGGGCGCTCGGGTGAGCAGAATCTTTCGGGGTATCGGCGAGCACTGTCACTAGTGGCCAGTTCCTTGTGACCACTTCGTGATATGCAGGCGTACGCACTGTCACATAGATGGCTGGCGGGCCGAGACCTCGTCGGCCGGATCGGCCAGCTCGGGAGCCTGCGGCTGCCGGGGCGTCAACTCGACCTGGGCCGGCGTGGCCAACTCGTCGTCCGAGACGCCCAACTCGGCGAGCTTGCGAGCGCTGACCAACACCCGGGCCTCCAGCGAGCCGACCGCCCGGTTGTAGGCGGTCACCGCACCGGCCAGCGAGGACCCGAGCTTGCCCACGTGGTCGCCCAGGGTGGATAGCCGGCCGTACAGCTCCCGGGCGAGGGTGTGCACGGCGAGCGCGTTGCGGGCCAGTGCCTCCTGCCGCCAGGAGTAGGCCACCGTGCGGAGCAGGGCGACCAGCGTGGCCGGCGTGGCGAGCACCACGTTGCGGGTGAAGGCGTGCTCCAGCAGCGTCGGGTCTCGCTGGAGCGCGACGTCGAGGAACGGGTCGGCCGGGACGAACAGCACCACGAACTCGGGTGAGTTGTCGAACGCCGACCAGTACGACTTGGCGGCCAGGGCGTCGACGTGCCCCCGCAGGTGCCGCGCGTGCGCGTCGAGGTGGGTGTCCCGGCCGCGCTCGTCGCGGGCCTCCATGGCTGTCAGGTACGCGTCGAACGGGGCCTTGGCGTCCACCACCACCGAGCGACCACCGTGCAGGCGGACCACCAGATCCGGTCGGACGACCTGCTGGTCGGTGGCGGCGGTGACCTGCTCGGAGAAGTCGCAGTGCTCCAGCATGCCGGCAGCCTCGACGATCCGGCGCAACTGGTGCTCGCCCCAGCGGCCCCGCACCTGCGGTGCGCGCAGCGCCGCCACCAACTGCTTGGTCTCGGTGCGCAGCTCACCGGAGACCGCGTTCATCGAGCGGACCTGCTCACGCAGTTCGGCGTACGCGTCGACGCGGTCGTGCTCCAGCTCGGCCACCCGTTGCTCGTAGCGGCGCAGGGTGTCGTGCAGCGGCGCGACCGCCCGGGCCACCGCCTCCTGGGACTGTGCGGTGGCCTCGTAGCTCAACGCCCGCATGGACTGTTCCAGCCGACCCTCGCCCTCCCGGGTGGCGGCCAGGGTGGCATCCAGGCGGGCGATGTCGGCCGCCGAGCGGGACCGGGCCGCGAGCCAGCCCACCGCCCCGCCGGCGCCGAGGCACACGATCACCAGGAGCAGCGTCGAGACGTCCATCACCGGAGCTTGCCAGACGGATACGACGTGCGACCCGGGGGTACGTTCGATGACATGGAACTTGTGCTCTGCCTCGCCGTTGTGCTGGTCGGCGCGCTGGGCGCCGCCGCGCTCGTCCGCGCTCAGGCCGGTGCCCGTCGGCGCACCGAGCTCGGCGACGCCCGCGCGGAGGCGCAGCGGTGGTACGAGCGCCTCGGCGGCCAGTTGATGAACCTGCACGGCGACGACCCAGCGGTACGACAGGCGCTGGCCGACGCCGGTGAGCGGTACAACGCGGCGGGCTCCCAGCTGGAGCAGGCGTCCACGCCGCACCAGTTCGGGCTGGCCCGGGAGACCGCGCTGGAGGGTTTGGCGTACATCCGGGCGGCGCGTACGGCGCTGGGCATCGATCCGGGCCCCGAGGTGCCGCCAGTGGCCGCCGCCCGTGGCGTGGGGCAGCTCACCAAGGAGCGCGAGGTCGATGTGCAGGGGCAGACCTTCCGGGCCGGGCCGCAACCCGGCCGGGAAACGCCCTACTACTACCCCGGTGGGCGTTATCAGGGCCGCCCGGTGCCCGCCGGCTGGTATTCGACGCCCTGGTGGAAGACGGCGCTGGGTGCCGGCGCCGGTGTGCTCGGCGGCATCCTGATCGCCGACGCGCTCTTCTCGCCGGCCTTCGCCGACCCCGGGTACGGCTACGACGCCGGCTACCAGGAGGGCTTCGGTGACGGTGTCGACCAGGGCGGCGACGGCGGCGACCAGGGCGGCGACTTCGGCGGCAGCGACCAGGGTGGGGACGTCGGCGGCGGCGACTACGCCGGTGGGGACTTCGGCGGTGGCGGCTTCGGCGGCGGTGACTTCGGGGGCGGGGATTTCGGCGGCGGCGACTTCTGACAGTCGTTCAGACCTACGGAAACGGGCCCCGGTCGCAGCGACCGGGGCCCGTTTCCGTACCTGTCGATCAGCCGGTGTTGCGCATCCCGGCCGCGATGCCGTTCACGGTGGTGAGCAGCGCGCGTTCCAGGGCGGTGCCGTCGCTCGGTGCGCGTCGGCCGCCCGGTGCGGTGGCGATCGCCCGCCCGGCCGCGCCCGACTCCCGGTACTGCCGCAGCAGCGCCACCTGGAGATGGTGCAGCGGCTCCAGGTAGGTGTCGCGGACGGCCAGGGTGCGCTGAAGCACCGGCGAGTTCTCCAGCAGGGCCGGTGAGGCGGTCACCGCCAGCACTTCCCGCTTGGTCAGCTCGTACTCCTGCTCGATCTGCTCGAAGATCGGGTGCAGCTTCTTCGGCACCAACGTCTCGACGTACCGGCGGGCGATGCTCAGGTCGGTCTTGGTCAACATCATCTCGACGTTCGACAGGAACGTGCGGAAGAAGTGCCAGTTGCGGTGCATCTCGGCCAGCACGTCCGCCAGACCGGCCTCACGGGCGGCGGCCAGCCCGGAGCCGACGCCGAACCAGCCCGGCACGATCTGCCGGGTCTGCGTCCAGCCGAACACCCACGGGATGGCCCGCAGCCCGGACAGCCCGGCACCGGTGTTCGGGCGCTTCGCCGGCCGGGAGCCGATGTTCAGCGCGCCGAGCAGCTCGGTGGGGGTGGACGCCCAGAAGTACGCGGGCAGGTCCGGGTCCTCGACGAGCGACCGGTAGGACCGGAACGCCGACTCGGAGACCACGTCCATCGTCGCGTCCCAGCGCTCCAACATCTCGGCCGGCTGCCGGGGCGCGGTGTGCAGCAGGGTCGCCTGGAGCACCGCGGCGAGGGTCAGCTCCAGGTTCTCCCGGGCCAGCGAGGGCAGGGTGTACTTGTCGGAGATCACCTCGCCCTGCTCGGTCACCTTGATCGCGCCGTCCATGGTGCCGTACGGCTGCGCCAGGATCGCCTCGTGCGTCGGCCCGCCGCCGCGCCCGACAGTGCCGCCCCGGCCGTGGAAGAGCCGCAGGTGCACACCGTGCCGGGCGGCCACGTCGCGCAGCGCGCGCTGCGCCCGGTGGATCGACCACTGGCTGGTGGTGATCCCGGCTTCCTTGTTCGAGTCGGAGTAGCCGAGCATGACCTCCTGCACGTCACCCCGGGCCGTCACCAGCGCCCGGTACGCGGGCAGCGACAGCAACTCGTCGAGGAGTTCGCCGCCGGAGTTCAGCTCGGCGGGGGTCTCCAGGAGCGGCACGAACCCGACCCGGGCCCGCCCGCTGTGCACGTCCACCAGGCCGGCCTCGCGGGCCAGCACCACGGCGGCCAGCACGTCGTCGACACCCAGGGTCATCGAGATGATGTACGACTCGATCACCTCGGCGCCGAACCGGTCCTGTGCCTCCCGGATGGTGCTGAACACGTCGAACGTCTTGCGGGCCGGCTCGGACAGCGACGTGTCCACCGTCGACAGCGGACGGCGACCGGTCAGCTCGTCGGCGAGCAGCTTGGTGCGTTCCAGCCGGGTCAGCGCCGGGTAGTCGGAGACCTCGCCGACCGCCTCGTAGAGCTGCGCGAGCACGGCGTGGTGCGCCTCGGCGTGTTCCCGGACGTCCATCGTCGCCAGATGCAGGCCGAACGCGGAGACCGTACGGATGGTGGAGGCCAGCCGGCCGACCGCGGTGAGCTGCCCGGAGTTGCGGGCCAACGAGGCGCGCAGCAGGTCCAGGTCGGCGATCAGCTCGGCCGAGCCCCGGTAGTCCCGACCCGGTACGTGTGCGGTGCCCTGGCGCAACCTCAGCCGGGTGTTGGCGAGCTTCGCCTTCACGCAGCGTGCCTTGAGCCGGTACGGCTCCTCCGCGTTGACCCGGCGGAAGCGCTGTGCCACCTCGGGCAGCGCGTCCAGGTCGGCGGCGAGGCTGGCGGACAGGTCCAGGGACACCCCGCGCAGTCGGCGGGACACCGAAACCTCGTTGATCAGGTGGTCCATCGCCTTCTCGGTGGCCGCGATGCCGTGCTCGTGCTGGATGGTCAGCACCTCGCGGGTGACCGCCGGGGTGACGAACGGGTTGCCGTCGCGATCGCCGCCGATCCAGGTGCCGAAGCTCAGCGGCCGGGCCGTCGGTGAGGTCTCCACACCGAGCGTGCGCAACGTGTCGGCCAGGTCGTCGAGCACCTGCGGGGCGGCCTCGGCGTACAGGTCGCGCAGGTAGTAGATGGCGTTGCGGGCCTCGTCGGTCGGGTCCGGCCGGTCGAGCCGCAGCTCGTCGGTCTGCCACATCAGGTCCAACAACTCGGCCAGCCGGCGGTTGGCCGGGCCCTCGTCGCTGGCGCCGTACAGGATCGCGTTGGCGGTCTCGGCGTCCAACTCGTCGGCGATCGCCCGCAGCTTGGACAGGATCGAGCGACGGGCCGCCTCGGTCGGGTGCGCGGTGAAGACCGGTCGCACCGCCAGCCGGCGAGCCGCGTTGGCGATCTCCTCGGCCGGCACCCCGCGCTCGGCGATCATCTTGGCGGCCTGGTCCAGCCAGCCGCCCTGCACCGCGCGGCGGCGGCGCAGGTCCCGCGCACGGTGCACCTGCTCGGTGATGTTGGCCAGGTGGAAGTAGGTGGAGAACGCGCGGGCCAGCTTGGTGCCGGTGGTCACGTCGAGCCCGCCGAGGCGCTGGGCGGCCGCCGGGGCGTCGGAGCGGACCTGGGCGCGGATCTCCTCGACGAGGTCGAGCAGTGGGCGACCCTCCTGGCGGGCCAGTGTCTGGCCGAGCAGGGTGCCGAGTCGGCGAATGTCGGCGCGCAGTGCGGCGTCCGGGCCGTCGTGGTCGTGCTGGTCGGTCACGATGCGCTCCCTTACGTGGATACGAAGGACAGCGCTGTCCGACTTACTGGATGGTATCCGCGCGCAGGGGGTGTCTGGAGGGCCCCCTGGTGATCCACTGCCCGCCGAAGGGTGTTTTCCGGGGTGATCTCAACCACCGTCACGGTCCGGCGAGGGGCCGGACTGGGTCGTTCCGGGGCCGGAGGGGGCGACCCGGCGACCCCGGACCAGGCTTGCGCTGACCAACCCGAGCCCTCCGAGGACCGTCCAGATCCCGAGGGCGGATGCCGGCCAGCCGGCCTACCGCCAGCGCCCACGTTGCTAGCCCATGGTCCGTTTTGTGGACCGCACTGTGGAACCAGCTCGCCGCCCCCACGGCCCGGCAGAGACCAGCCGCTGGCCGTGCGGCAGGCGTCGCCGGTGGCGTCAGGGGTTGACGACGGCGAAGGCGCGGACCGGAAAGGTGCCCATGCCGGCCACCATCGGCGGGGCAGCGGTGAACCGGAACCCGCTCGGCGGCAACGCGTCCAGGCCGGTCAGGTGCTCGACGATCGGGATGCCGGCGGCGAGCAGCGCGCTGTGCGCGGGGCGTACGCCGGCGGCCGCCGGGCTCATGTCGTCGATGTTGATCGAGTCGATGCCGACCAGGGCCGCCCCCGCGTCGACCAGCGCCCGGGCGGCCTCCCCGGTCAGGTACGGCGCGTCCGGCGCGCCGTACCGTTCGGTGCCGAAGTGCGCGTCCCACCCGGTGTGCAGCAGCACCGCCCGGCCGGTCACCTCGTACGGGGCCAGCATCAGCCGGTCCACCGCGCGGATGCCGGCCGGCACCCGCACCACCACCCCCGGTAGGTCGGCGAGACGGTCCAGCGACACCCCGGTCAGGTCGTCCCGGCCGGCCCAGCGGTGGGCGGGCGTGTCCAGGTACGTGCCGGTGTTGGCGATCATGTCGATGCGGGCCACGTGGAACTCGGTGCCCGGGGCGTATCGCTCGCGGGATGCCGCGAAGGTCAGCCAGTCGGTGATCCGGGGGCCCGGCCAACCCGGCAGGGTGGTCATCCCGTCGCTGATCACGTGGCTCAGCTCGACCAGCCGACGATCGGCGCCGGATCCGTCGACCGTGACGCCTCGGCCGCCCTTGTGCGGCTCCTCGATGATCGTCTTGGCGCTGATCCGGACGTGGGCGACCATCAGCAGCCCGAGGTGCCGGACGAACAACGCCGCCAGGTCGTCGTCGGTGATCTCCCGACCGGGAATGTCCAGCCGGAACCCCTCGGTACGCAGCCCGCCACCGTTGGCGAAGCTCACCTCCGCGTCGAACTGTGCCCGCCACTGCTCACCCATCCCGAAACCCGACCACGCCAGCCGGCGACGGTCAAGATCCTCTGGCCGGGCGTGGGGCGCGGGTGACGCGCGCGGCGCGGACCTGGGCGGAAGGGGGTGGCTGTCGGTCGACGGGGCTAGGCTTGTTGCCGTGCCCCCCCGTCCGGCTGGACGAGGGGCCGCCGTCGTGTGCGTCGACTCCCCGGGAAGGATTCCCTTGCTCACCGGTCTGTTCACCGCCGCCCTGTCCGACCCCGGGCTGACCCGGGCGCGTGACCTGGCGCGCTCCGGTGCCGCCCAGGTCGACGGCCTCGACATCACCGCCCCGGCGGCGCTGCGCCCGTTCGCCGTCGCGGCGGTCGCCGCCGACAACGACGGCGCCGGGCGACCGGTGCTGGCGGTGACCGCCACCACCCGGGAGGCCGACGACCTGGCCGCCGCGCTGGGCGGGTTGCTGCCGGCCGAGCAGGTAGTTGTCTTCCCCTCCTGGGAGACGCTGCCGCACGAGCGGCTGTCCCCCCGCTCCGACACGGTCGGCCGACGACTGGCCGTGCTGCGCCGGCTGGCGCACCCGGAGGCGACCGACGCGCACGGCGGCACCGGGCCACTGCGAGTGGTAGTGGCCCCGGTCCGTTCGCTGCTCCAGCCACAACTCAAGGGGCTCGGTGATCTGGAGCCGGTGCAGCTCGCCGCCGGCGAGGAGGCGGACCTGGAAGAGGTCGCCCGCCGACTGATCGACATGGCGTACGCCCGGGTCGACCTGGTCACCAAGCGCGGCGAGTTCGCGGTGCGCGGCGGGATCCTGGACGTCTTCCCGCCCACCGACGAGCACCCGTCGCGGGTCGAGTTCTGGGGCGACGAGGTGGAGGAGATCCGCACCTTCGCCGTCGCCGACCAGCGGACCATCGAGCAGGTTCCGCTGCTCTGGGCACCACCCTGCCGCGAGCTGCTGCTCACCCCGGCGGTCCGCGACCGGGCCGCCGCGCTCGCCGAGCAGCACCCCGAGCTGGCCGAGATCCTCGACAAGCTGGCCGAGGGCATCCCGGTGGAGGGGATGGAGTCGCTGGCCCCGGTGCTGGTCGGCCCCGACTCACTGGAGCTGCTGCTGGACGCCATGCCGGCCGGCACCCACGTCCTGCTCTGCGACCCCGAGCGGATCCGCACGCGGGCGCACGACCTGGTGCGTACGTCGGAGGAGTTCCTGCAGGCCAGCTGGGCCGCCGCCGCGGTCGGCGGCCAGGCCCCGGTGGACGTCGGCGCCGCCGCCTTCCGCACCCTCGGCGAGGTACGCGCCGCCGCCGGCAAGCTCGGCCAGCCGTGGTGGACGCTGTCCCCGTTCGGATTGGGTGAGGGGGAGACCGCCGACACTCGGCAGCCCTGGGAGGACGCGCCCGAGCAGGCCGCCGTCACTCCGGACGACGCCATCGCGGTGACCCTGTCCGCCCAACCGGCGCCGCTCTATCACGGCGAGACCTCTCGGGTGGTCGAGGACCTCAAGCGCTGGGCCGGCGAGGGCTGGTCGATCGCGCTGGTCTTCGAGGGGCACGGCCCCGCCCAGCGGGCGGTGGAGGTGCTGCGCGACGCCGGCCTGGGTGCCCGGTTCACCGAGGAGGTGCCGACCGCGCCCGTCCCCGGCGAGCTGGTGGTCACCTGTGGCGCGCTGAGCAGCGGGTTCGTCGACGAGGCGTCCCGCTTCGTGCTGCTCACCGGCAATGACGTGACAGGCGGTCGGGGCACCTCGACGCGAGACATGCGCAAGATGCCGAGTCGGCGGCGCAACACCATCGACCCGCTGGAGTTGAAGACCGGCGACCACGTGGTGCACGAGCAGCACGGCATCGGCCGCTACGTCGAGCTGGTGCAGCGCACCGTCAACGGCGCCAGCCGGGAATACCTCGTCATCGAGTACGCGGCCAGCAAGCGGGGCCAGCCCGGCGACCGGTTGTTCGTCCCGACCGACCAGCTCGACCAGCTCTCCCGCTACGTGGGCGGCGAGCAGCCGACCCTGCATAAGATGGGCGGCTCGGACTGGCAGAAGTCCAAGGCCCGGGCCCGCAAGGCGGTCCGGGAGATCGCCGCGCAGCTCATCCAGCTCTACGCCGCCCGCAAGGCGTCCAAGGGGCACTCGTTCGGCCCGGACACCCCGTGGCAGCGGGAGCTGGAGGATGCCTTCCCCTGGCAGGAGACGCCGGACCAGCTCGCCGCGATCGACGAGGTCAAGCGGGACATGGAGCAAAGCGTCCCGATGGACCGGCTGATCTGCGGTGACGTCGGCTACGGCAAGACCGAGATCGCGGTCCGGGCGGCGTTCAAGGCGGTGCAGGACGGTAAGCAGGTGGCGGTGCTGGTGCCGACCACCCTGCTGGTTCAGCAGCACTACAACACGTTCGCCGAGCGGATGAGCCAGTTCCCGGTCCAGATCCGGCAGCTGTCCCGGTTCCAGACGGCGAAGGAGACCGAGCGGACGATGGAGATGGTCGCCGACGGCACCGTCGACATCGTCATCGGTACGCACCGGCTGTTGCAGACGGCCACCCGCTTCAAGCAGCTGGGTCTGGTGATCGTCGACGAGGAGCAGCGCTTCGGTGTCGAGCACAAGGAGCACCTGAAGACGCTGCGCGCGTCGGTCGACGTGCTCAGCATGTCGGCCACCCCGATCCCGCGCACCCTGGAGATGGCGATCACCGGCATCCGGGAGATGTCCACCATCGCCACCCCACCGGAGGAGCGGCACCCGGTGCTCACCTTCGTCGGCGCGCAGGACGACCGGCAGGTGGCTGCGTCCATCCACCGTGAGCTGCTCCGCGACGGGCAGGTCTTCTACCTGCACAACCGGGTCGAGTCGATCGACCGGGCGGCACGGCGGCTGCGGGAGCTGGTGCCCGAGGCGCGGGTCGCGGTGGCGCACGGCCAGATGGGCGAGGACGCCCTGGAGAAGGTCATGGTCGGCTTCTGGGAGAAGGAGTTCGACGTCCTGGTCTGCACCACGATCGTCGAGTCGGGCATCGACATCCCGAACGCCAACACGCTGATCGTGGAGCGGGCCGACCTGCTGGGCCTGGCCCAGCTGCACCAGATCCGGGGCCGGGTCGGCCGGGGCCGGGAGCGGGCGTACGCCTACTTCCTCTACCCGCCGGAGAAGCCGCTCACCGAGCACGCCCACGAGCGGTTGGCGACCATCGCCCAGCACACCGAGTTGGGCGCCGGCATGTACGTGGCGATGAAGGACCTGGAGATCCGGGGCGCCGGCAACCTGCTCGGTGGCGAGCAGTCCGGGCACATCGAGGGCGTCGGCTTCGACCTGTACGTGCGGATGGTCGGCGAGGCGGTCTCCGCGTTCAAGGGTGAGCGGCCGGAGGAGGAGACCGATGTCAAGATCGATCTGCCGGTCGACGCGCACCTGCCGCACGACTACGTGAGCGTGGAGCGGCTGCGCCTGGAGATGTACCGCAAGCTCGCCGAGGCGCGCGACGAGGAGCGGCTGGGCGAGGTGATCGCCGAGATGACCGACCGGTACGGCGAGCCACCGGCCCCGGTGCAGAACCTGGTGGAGGTGGCCCGGTTCCGTCTGCTGGCCCGCCGCTACGGCCTGTCCGACGTGTCCGTGCAGGGCAAGCACGTACGGTTCGGCCCGCTGCCGTTGCCGGATTCGAAGCAGATGCGGCTCAAGCGCTATCACCCGGATGCCGTCTACAAGCAGGCCACCGACCAGGTCAGCGTGCCCCGACCGACCACTCGTCGGATCGGTGGCGAGCCGCTGCGTGACCAGGCGCTGCTCCAGTGGTGCGCGCAACTGCTCTCCGATGTGCTCGGTGCCCCCGCCCCACTCGCCGTCGCCGCGAGCGCCTGAGCCGTCGCCGCGAGCGACTGAGCCGGCGGTGTGCTCTGGACCAGGGGCGCTCGTGCGTCGACGCCGCCCCTGGTCGGGGGATGAGCGAAGGTGGGGGGTGTCACAACCCCGGGTGACGGCGTGAGAGAGTGACGGCTATGCGTGCTCGCCGTCTTGCCGCCGTCGCCACTGTGGCGCTCGGCCTCGTCGCCCTCTCCGGTTGCCGTGCTGAGCCTGGTATCGCCGCTTACGTCGGTGACCAGCGCATCACCGACGTTCAGGTCACCACCGCGATGAAGGACCTGCGGACGAAGAACCCGGCGCCGGAGTCCTCCGCCGCCAGCGGGCAACCCGCGGCGCAGCAACCGACCCTGCCCAAGGTGGCCGACGTGGTCCGGGCCCTGGTGCTGACCAAGGTGTGCGAGAAGCTCTCCGCCGAGAAGAACTACCAGCCGCGCGGCCAGGTGACGGCCGAGCAGGCTGCCCAGCAGCTCAGCCTCGACCCGGAGACCGAGCACGTGCGGGAAGTGGCGAAGTTCTTCACCTGCCTGTCCGGGTTGCCGGCCGAGCCGGTCGAGCCGACCAAGGAGGAGTTCGCCGACGTGATCGCCGCCGGGCGTGCGGCCGGCAAGATCCCGGCCGACGTGACCGATGAGGCCGCCGCCCAGCAGCTCGACGGCGAGCAGCTACGCGGCGCGCTGGCGACCAAGCGGATCCTGGCCGAGGCGGTCGGTCGTTACGACGTCACCATCAGCCCTCGGTACCGCCCGCTCGAGTTCCCGCTGCTCAGCTTCACCGATGACGCACCCGCGGTGAGCGTGCCGTTGGGTGAGCCGGGCTCCGACGCGGTCACCGACATTTCCACCCCGGAGGGGCCGACCGCGGCGCCGGAGGCCGAGGGCACGGCCAGCTGAGCATGACCGCACGGATCGTTCTCCTGGTCACCTCACCCCGGTTGCCCGCCGGCCTGTTGACGGCCGCGGCCTGGGACGTCGTACGCCAGCACCCGGTGTTGACGGCCGCGGACAGCGAGTTGACCACGGCCGTGCGCCAGGCGGGCGCCGAGGTCACAGTGGTGGACGGCCCGGCGACGCAGCCGCTGCTGGACGCGGTGGCGACGCACGGCACTGTGGTGTGGCTGGCCGGTCCGGCGGGTGACGAGGCGTTGGCCCGGGAGTTGGGTCTGCGGCTGGCCCGGCAGCCGGGGTTGGCCGAGATGGAGCTGATGTACGGCTCGTGGGATCCGCCGGGTGCCCGGCTGCTCGACGCGGTGGCCGTGCTGGATCGACTGGCCTCGCCGGGCGGCGACCCGTGGAAGCGGGCGCAGACGCACCGCAGCCTCGCCGGTTACCTGCTGGAGGAGAGCTACGAGGCGTACGACGCCATCAGCGCCGACGACACCGACGCGCTGCGCGAGGAGTTGGGCGACGTGTTGTTGCAGGTGGTGCTGCACGCGCGGCTCGCCGAGGAGTTGCCCGAGGACGAGCGGTGGACCATCGACGACGTGGCCGGTGGCCTGGTCGACAAGATGATCCGACGTAATCCGCACGTCTTCGCCGGCGCCGAGGCGGGCACCCTGGAGGAGATCACCGAGAACTGGGAGCGGATCAAGCGCGCCGAGAAGGCGCGGCACTCGGCGTTGGACGGTGTGGCCCTGAGCCAGCCCGCGCTGGCCCTGGCAACGCAGATCCTGGACCGCGCCGCCCGCCGAGGCATCGACGTCCCGCTCCCACCGGCGGCCGACACCCAGGCGGATGCCGAGGCAAGACTGGGCGCCGACCTGCTGGCAAGGGTGGCCGCAGCCCGCGAGGCGGGCATAGACCCCGAAGCAGCCCTCCGCCGCACCACCCTCGCCCACGCCGAAGCCATCCGCCAAGCCGAACCCCCACCCCCACCCGGCAGCCCGCGGTGATCATGAAGTTATTGCTCCGACACGCCGAGGTGGATGGCAATAACTTCATGATCGACGGGGTGGGTGAAACCGGCGGCGGAGCGCACAGCGGTCGGTAGGGTGGTGCGGTGGAAGCGTTTGGGGTGCTGGCTGAGCGGGTTGTCGAGGCTTTACTGGAGTCGCGGCCGGGGGTTGCCACCGCAGCCGGGGACCACCGGTTCGACGACAGGCTGCCGGACCTCTCCGCCGACGGGGTGACCGCCGATCGGGCGATGCTCTCCGACGCGGCCAACGCACTGTCCGAACTGGACCCGGACTCGCTCGACGTCGACGAGCAGGTCGACCACGCGCTGCTCAGCTCATTCGTGGACCGGGAGCTGTTCGAGCTGACCGAGATCCGCTCGCACGAGTGGGATCCGCTGCGGCACAACCCCGGCCCGTTGCTGCACCCGCTGCTGGCCCGCCCGTACGCCCCCGCGGACGTGCGGCTGACCCAACTGACCGGCCGGCTCGCCGCCGTACCGGACGCCCTCGCCACCGCCCGCGCGACGCTGCGGGACATGCCGCGAATCCACGCGGAGACGGCGGTCGGGCAGTTCACCGGCACGGCCGCGCTGATCCGCGACGAGCTTCCGGCGTTGCTCGCCCAGGCACCGGGCCACCTCGACCGGGTCGAGCCGGCGGCCACCGCCGCGATCGCCGCGCTGGACGAGTTCGTGGCCTGGCTGCGCACCGGCCTGGCCGCCGATGCCGGCCCCGGCCGTGACCCGCGACTGGGCCGACGCCGCTGGGAGGCCCGGCTGTGGCACACCCTCGACACCGAGCTGGGCGCCGCCGAGATCCAGCGTCGCGCCTGGGCCAACCTGGACCGGGTCACCGCGGAGATCCGCGAGGCCGCCGTCGAGCTGGTCGGTGGTCCGGCCGACGACGCGACAGTACGTCGGGCGTTGGACCTGCTCGCCGCCGAGCACCCGAACGACGCGACGATCGTCGAGCTGGCCGGGGTGACACTGGACGAGGCGACCGACTTCGTCCGCGCACACGACCTGGTCACAGTGGTCGACGACCGGTGCGTGATCCAGGAGATGCCGGAGTTCGCCCGGGGGGTCGCGGTGGCGTACTGCGACGCGCCCGGCCCGTTGGAGACCGCCGTCCTACCGACCTTCTACTGCATCGCGCCCACCCCGTCGGACTGGCCGGCGCAGCGGGTCGAGTCGTTCTACCGCGAGTACAACGACCACATGATCCGCAACCTGACCGTGCACGAGGCGATGCCGGGGCACTTCCTCCAGCTCGCCCACGCCCGCCGCTACGTCGGTGGCACACGGGTCCGCGCGTTGGCCGAGTCCGGCCCGTTCATCGAGGGCTGGGCGGTCTACGCGGAAGAGGTGATGACTGGGCTCGGCTTCGGTGGTCTGCCGGTGCGGTTGCAGCGGCTCAAGATGCAAC
Source organism: Micromonospora sp. NPDC047187 (assembly GCF_040643355.1). Lineage (NCBI taxonomy): Bacteria > Bacillati > Actinomycetota > Actinomycetes > Micromonosporales > Micromonosporaceae > Micromonospora > Micromonospora sp. NPDC047187. Next base: position 253,677 of record NZ_JBEYUF010000003.1, on the reverse strand, counting down.
TACGGATGACGATCAACGCGCTGCTCGACCAGTTGGTGCACGCCGAGGACCTGCCCGAGGCCGAGGCGATGGCGTTGATGACCGGGCGCGGCTTCCAGGAGGAGGGCGAGGCGGCCGGCAAGTGGCGGCGCGCGCAACTGACCTCCACCCAGCTCTCCACCTACTTCGTCGGGTACAGCGAGATGGCCGAGATCGCCGCCGCCCGCCCGGCCGGGGTGTCGGTCCGCGACTGGCACGACGCGATGCTCGCCCACGACTGCCCGCCCCCGCGCCACCTGCGCACCCTGCTCGGTCTCTGAGGAGGACCGCCGGGCCGCGCGGGTTTCAGCGCCGCCCGGCGGTCACCGTCGCGTCGATCAGCCAGCGCGAGATGGAGTACGCGGGCGGCAGTTGCGCCGGCAGCGCATCCAGGCCGAACCACTGAGCCCTGGTCAGCTCCCGCCCGTCGACCACCGGTTCGGCCCGCGGGTCGGCGGCACGGGCGGTGAAGCCGGCGAGCAGCACGCCCGGGCCGGAGATCGCCCACGGTTGGCTGCCGAAGTAGGTCAGCCGGTCGACGGGCAGCCCGACCTCCTCACCGACCTCCCGGTGTACCGCCGCCTCAAGCGTCTCGCCGGCCTCGACGAAGCCGGCCACCAGCGCCCACAGCCCGGTCGGACCGGTGGCGTGCTGGACCAGCAGCAGGTCGTCAACGTGCCCGGGCAGGCCGGGCCGGGTGATCGCGACCAGTACGGCGGCGGAGAGCTGCATCGGCACGTACAGGCCGCAGTCGGGGCACTGTCGGGCGGTCTCGCCGGGTCGGTCGGTCAGCTCCGCTCGGCAGGCGCCGCACCACCGGTGCGTACGCCGCCAGGTCAGCACCGCCAGCGCTCGGCCGGCGAGCGTGGCGTGCGGCTCCGGCACCTCGGCGGCGAGTGACGCCCAGCCGCGCGCCTGGCCGGGAAGGTCGTCGGCGGTGGTGGTCAGGTCGGCGCCCCAGGCGGGCACTCCGTCGAGCGTGCCCAGCGGCACCCAGTCGGTGTCGGCGGGCAGGTCGGCGACCCGGAGGGGGTGGCCGTCGACGCCGGTCAGCAGCTTCGCGCCGGTCACCGGCAGGGCCAGGTCGCCGGGGCCGGGAGGCGGGCTCCGGTCGGCCCCGGGGAGGAACCCGCCGGGCGGGTCGGTCACGAGCCGCCGGGGCGGCGGTCGACGACAGCGGCGTCGGCGGGCGGTTCGAACGCGCCCTCGTCGACGGTCGCGGAGTAGTTGCTCAGTGCCAGCTCCATCGGCTTGCCGTCGACCGGCCCGGTGAAGCTGCCGAGCACGCCCTCGGTGGTCACGCAGGCGGTGAAGTCGCCGGACGACGAGCTCTGCACCGCGACGCAGGCGGCGTGGTGCCCGGCGACTGTGGTGTCGCTCTGCTTGATGACCGCCTGTGGGTCGAGCGCGGCGGCGGTGAGCAGCCCGACCACCACCGGCGGCGTGACGAGGCCCTGCTGGTTGGCCTCGCCGAACAGCGTCACCGTGGGCTTGCTGCCCGGGGTGGGCGGGGTGATCAGCGTGCACTGCGGGCGCGCGCCTGTCGTCGTGCACCGGGTGATGGCCTCCGGGGTGACGGTGAGCTGCCCGCCCGGATAGGTGTACGTGGATCGCGCCGGCTTCTGTGCCTGCACGATCGCGGCGCGTTGACCGCCGGGCAACTGGTAGTCGGCCGAGTAGGTCAATTCCAGTGCGCGATCGAGCCGGGCGGCGAGGTCGTTGACGAGTTCCGAGCGGCCCATGGCGACTCCGGCGTCCTCGAATGTCTGACAGCCGGTGACCGTGAGCGACGCGATGACCGACACGGCGAGCATGCGGAGGGTGGTCGAGGCGGCGGGCATGGCGACCAGCCTGGTGGATCTGGTCCGCGCAGCGCAAACCCGTTGCCGGTTGACGCCCGGAAATCCGGGAATGTCCGTCAACGCGGGGTGACCCGGGTGCGCGGGCGACGCCGTGCCCGTTCGCGCCGCCCGATACGCTGCGTTCAACACCTGCCTCAGCCGCACCGTCGCGGCCCACCCACGGACCGGATCACAACAACGAGGAGCGACTTAGTGGCAACCATCGAGGGAATCGTCGCCCGGGAGATTCTCGACTCGCGGGGCAACCCGACGGTCGAGGTCGAGGTCGGTCTGGACGACGGCACGGTAGCCCGCGCCGCCGTGCCGTCCGGCGCCTCCACCGGCGCCTTCGAGGCGATCGAACTGCGCGACGGTGACGCCGACCGCTACCAGGGCAAGGGCGTGGAGAAGGCGGTCTCCAACGTCGAAGACAAGATCGTCGACCAGATCATCGGGTACGAGGCCAGCGAGCAGCGGCTGATCGACCAGAAGATGCTCGACATCGACGGCACGGAAACCAAGTCGGAGCTGGGCGCGAACGCCATCCTCGGGGTTTCCCTGGCGGTGGCGAAGGCCGCTGCCGGCAGCGCCGAGCTGAGCCTCTTCCGCTACCTGGGCGGCCCGAACGCGCACCTCCTGCCCGTGCCGATGATGAACATCCTCAACGGTGGCGCGCACGCCGACTCGAACGTCGACATCCAGGAGTTCATGATCGCGCCGATCGGCGCGCCCACCTTCCGTGAGGCGCTGCGCTCGGGCGCGGAGGTCTACCACGCGCTGAAGTCGGTGTTGAAGAAGAAGGGGCTCTCCACCGGGCTTGGCGACGAGGGTGGCTTCGCGCCGAACCTGCCGACGAACGCGGCGGCCCTGGACCTGATCGCCGAGGCGGTCGAGAAGGCCGGTTACCGGCTCGGCACCGACATCGTGTTCGCGCTCGACGTGGCGGCCACGGAGTTCTTCGACAACGGCACCTACACGTTCGAGGGTGCCGCGAAGTCCGCCGAGGAGATGAGCACCTACTACACGAAGCTGGCCGACGAGTACCCGATCGTGTCGATCGAGGACCCGCTGGCCGAGGACGACTGGAGCGGCTGGCAGACGTTGACCGCCTCGATCGGCGACCGGGTGCAGATCGTCGGTGACGACCTGTTCGTGACCAACCCGCAGCGCATCGCCCGCGGCATAGCGGAGAAGGCGGCGAACGCGGTTCTCGTCAAGGTCAACCAGATCGGCTCGCTGACCGAGACCCTGGACGCGGTGGACCTGGCCCACCGGGCGGGCTTCAAGTGCATGATGAGCCACCGCTCGGGCGAGACCGAGGACACCACCATCGCCGACCTGGCGGTGGCCACCGGCTGCGGCCAGATCAAGACCGGCGCCCCGGCCCGTTCGGACCGTGTCGCCAAGTACAACCAGCTTCTCCGGATCGAGGAGGAGCTGGCCGACGCGGCGCGCTACGCCGGTGCTGGCGCGTTCCCGCGCTACCGTTCGGCCTGAGACGCACGAAGCCTCGGGGGAGGGGTGTGACGATGCAGCAGCGCCGCACACCGGGTGGTCAGCGTCCCGCCCGCCGGCCGGGTCAGTCCGGTCGGCCGGGCGGTGGGCGCGCCACGCGGGGATCGGTCCGGGAGGCCGGCGTACGCGCCGAGCCGCGCGCCGCCGGTCGCGCTCCGGGTGCTGCCCGGGGCGCCGAAGGCGTTCGCTCCGCGAATCGTCCCGCCGCCGCTCGGCGTACCGCTGCCGCTGGCGCCGTGAAGCGGCTCGCCGCGCCCAACCCCCGTCGCTTCACCGGCCGGGCCACAGTGCTGTTCGCGGTCCTGATCGCGCTCGCGCTGGCCTACACCTATCCGGTTCGGGTCTACCTGGACCAGCAGGCCGACATCGAGCGGATGGAGGCGGCCCAGGCGGTGCAGGAGCGGGAGATCGCCAAGCTCGCCGCCGAGGCCGCCAACTGGAAAGACGACGAGTACATCAAGACGCAGGCTCGGGAGCGGTTCTTCATGGGCGAGCCCGGCGAGAAGATAATGGTGGTGCTGCACGACCCGGAGGGCGCCGCCCGGGACGCCGGGAAGTCGGCCGGTTCGGCCCCGCCAGCCGGGCCGGTGACCTGGTACGACACGCTCTGGTCGAGCGTGCGGGCGGCGGACAGCCAGCAGCCGGGCCAGTGATCCACCGACCAGCACACCAGGAGAGATGGGCACCGTGACTGTCGTACCACCGTCGGAGCCGGCGGCGGATTCCGTTCCCCTGCCGCAGCGCGAGCCGGCCGCCGAGGCCGACCTGGCCGCGGTGGCCGCGCAGCTCGGCCGGGCGCCCCGGGGCACCCGGGCGGTGGCCCACCGGTGCCCGTGCGGCCTTCCCGACGTGGTGGAGACGACCCCCCGCCTCGCCGACGGCACCCCGTTCCCGACGCTCTACTACCTGACCTGCCCCCGGGCCACCGCTGCGTGCAGCCGACTGGAGTCGGCGGGGCTGATGAAGGAGATGGCGGACCGGCTGACGACGGACCCGGAGTTGGCCGCCCACTACCGTGCCGCGCACGAGGACTACCTCGCCCGCCGGGAGGCGATCGGCGAGGTGCCGGAGATCGCCGGCATCTCGGCGGGTGGGATGCCGGGCCGGGTGAAGTGCCTGCACGTGCACCTGGGCCACGCGCTGGGCGCCGGCCCCGGGGTGAACCCGTTCGGCGACGAGACGTTGGGCCTGGTCGAGCCCTGGTGGTCGGCGGGGCCGTGCGTGGACGTGCCGGCGGCCGAATGAGCAGGCAGGCCGGGTCCGAGGCACCCGAGAGTCAGATCCTCGTACGGCGGGCCCGCACCGGGGACGTGCGGGGCATCCGACGGCTCGTCGACACCTACACCGACGACCGGCGGCTGCTGAGCAAGGCGACGGTCACCCTCTTCGAGGACGTGCAGGAGTTCCGGGTCGCGGTCCGGGCCGAGGACGACGTCGTGGTGGGCTGCGGCGCGCTGCACGTCATGTGGGAGGACCTGGCCGAGATCCGCACGGTGGCGGTGGACCCGTCCTGCCGGGGCCGGCGCATCGGTCACCGGCTGGTCGGTGAGCTGATCGACGCGGCCCGGGAGTTGGGCGTGGCGCGGATCTTCGTGCTCACCTTCGAGACCCGGTTCTTCGGCTCGTTCGGTTTCCGCGAGATCGACGGCGCTCCGGTGCCACAGCCGGTCTACGAGCAGCTGCTGCGCTCCTACGACGAGGGTGTCGCGGAGTTCCTGGACCTGGAGCGGGTCAAGCCGAACACGCTGGGCAACACCCGGATGCTGCTGCGCCTGTAGGTCAGGCAGTGCGGGGGTGGGCGGCGAAGAACTCCCACATCAGGTCGGTGGCGGACAGCCCCGCGTCGGATGCGGCGAGTTGGCCCGCTGTCGCTCCCGGCCAACTGTGGCCCATGTCGGCGATCGTGTAGACGCTGACCTCGCTGCCGTCCGCGCAACCCGCCACCGTGTGCGTCACACCCGGCACCCCGGACGCCTTCGGGCTCGGCCGGCAGCTGAGCCGCTGCTGCCAGGTCCGCATGCCGGCCTGGAAGGTCGAGGCGTAGCGGTCCTGGCCGCCGATGAAGGTGATCACGGAGACCGGGCTCTTCGGCACGTAACTGTCGGCGGTGGTCAAGTTTCCGCTGTAACCACCGCTGACCACCCCGATCGCGGCGAACGTGCCAGTGCTCTCCACCGCCGCCCGGAAGCTCATGTCGCCGCCGTTCGAGATGCCGGTGAGGAACACCCGGTTCGGGTCCGCGTGCCAGGTCTGCACCAGATGGTCGGTGAGCGCGTTGAGGAAGCCGACGTCGTCCTCGCTGCCGCAGCAGATCAGCGCGTTGAAGCCGCCCCCCTGCCCGTTGGGGTAGGCGACCAGCACGTTGTCCTTGTCGGCCTTGGCGTCCAGGCCCGCCAACTCCCGCATCGAGGACCCGAGGCCGGGATAGAAGTGCAGCGCGATGACCAGCGCGGAGGGTTTGCCCGGGTCGTACCCCGGTGGCGCGTGCAGCAGGTAGGTGCGGTCGAGTCCGTTGTGGTGCAGGGTGAGCTGGTGGTCACCTGCCGCCGGTCGTTCGCTCGACGCGGACGGTGAGGCTGGTGGGGCCGACGAGGGTTGCCCCCGCTCACCACAAGCTGCCGCAACGACCATGAGGCAGAGCCCCGTCAACACCGCCACCGTTCGCCGCACGCCGGCCACCCCTCGTCGACCCCGCGGTCCACACTGGAGATCATCCAGCCGCGGAGCAACCCTTTCGGTCCTGGGCGAAGGCAGGCAGGCTGTTGCCATGCTTCGCCTCCAGCTCGGGTCGGCCGACCTGTGCCGGGTGCGGTTCGCCGATCGGCTGCATCCGGTCGGGATCGCGCTGCTGGCCGGTCAGTGGCTGCGCGATCCCACTGTCGCGGCGATGGCGCCGACCCTGGCCGAGCGGGTGGCGGCGGCCGAGGGCACGGCTGCCGCCCAGGCTGCCACCGCGGTCCTGCGGCATCTGCTGCCCGACCGGGGACGTCTGCCGGACTTCGTCACTCCCTTCGACGGCCTGGAGTCGGTGGAGGCCGGGCTTGAGGCGATCCGGGCCACCCCGGCGCGGCGGGTCCGCTCCGAGGTCACCCTGGCGTACTCGGACACGTCGGCCAGCCCGCTGCGGCGGCGGTTCGCGGCGGCCGACCCGGAGGTGCTCGACCTGTTCGGCGGGGCCGTGCGGACCTGGTTCGACGCGGTGCTCGAACCGCACTGGGTCGAGCTGGTGTCCGCGTACCGTCAGCAGGTGGCGTCTGCCAGCCAGCGGCTGGCGCAGCACGGCCTGGCCAGCCTCTTCGCCGGTCTGCACCCGGGCATCCGGTGGCGGGAGCCGGTGCTGGAGGTACGGACGTGGTGGGACGGCGACCTTCCCGGCACCGGCCACGGGATCATTCTGCTGCCCTCCCCGTTGGCCGGGCCGCGGCCCCGGGTGCTTGTCGAGCAGGGTTACCCGATCCTGCTCGTCTACCCGGTGGTCACGCCCGTGCGCGGGGCTCCCGCCGACGACGGTGCCCTCGGTCGGCTGCTCGGCGTCACCCGGGCGCTGGTGCTGCGCCGACTGGCGACCGACGGGGGGTTGACCACCACCGTGTTGTCCCGGGCGGTCGGGATCAGTCTCTCCTCGGCCTCGGAACATGCCCGCGCGCTGCGGACCGCCGGTCTGGTGACCAGCGAGCGGGAGGGCGGGGCCGTGCGACACCACCTGACCTCGCTCGGGGTGGCGTTGTTGCGGGGCCCGTCGGGCGACCTGGGCGAGTCGTGGCCCACGGCCAACCAAGCCGCCGGGTGGCCGCCCGTCCTGCCGTAAGGTTGCTGCCGTGACGACGCGTGTGGCGGCCATCGACTGCGGGACCAACTCGATCCGACTGCTGGTCGCCGACCTGCCCGACGCCTCGGCCGGGCCGCAGGCGCCGCTGGTCGACCTGACCCGGCGGATGGAGATCGTCCGGTTGGGGCAGGGCGTGGACCGCACCGGCCGACTGGCGCCGGAGGCGATCGAGCGGACCAGGGTGGCGTTGGCGTCGTACGCCGCCGACATCGAGAAGCTGGGCGCGCAGCGGGTGCGGATGTGTGCCACCTCGGCCTCCCGCGATGCCGCCAACGCCGCCGACTTCACCGAGATGGTGCGGGCCACCCTCGGTGTCGCGCCCGAGGTGGTCAGCGGCGACGAGGAGGCCCGGCTGTCGTTCACCGGCGCGGTGCGCGGGCTGCCTGCCGACGCGAAGGAGCCGTTCCTGGTCGTCGACATCGGTGGTGGTTCCACCGAGTTCGTGGTCGGTGACCGGGCCGCCGGGGTGCGGTCGGCGATCTCGGTGGACATCGGCTGCGTCCGGATGACCGAGCGGCACCTGCCCGGTGACCCGCCGACGCCCGAGCAGGTCGCGGCTGCGCAGGCCGACATCGCTGCGGTGGTGGACCGGGCGCTCGCCGTGGTGCCCGGTCGCGAGGCGGCCACCCTGGTCGGCCTCGCCGGGTCGGTCACCACAGTGGTCGCGCTCGCGCGGGGCCTGCGGGAGTACGACCCGGAGCGCATCCATCACGCCCGGGTGTCGTACGAGGAGGTCGCCCGGGTGACAGCGGAGCTGCTGGGTCAGACCCGTGCGCAGCGGTTGGCGAACCCGGTGATGCATCCGGGCCGCGCCGACGTGATCGGCGCCGGCGCGCTGGTGCTTCGCGTGATCATGGAGCGGGCCGGAATGCCGTCGGTGGTCGCCTCGGAGCACGACATCCTCGACGGCATCGCCTGGAGCATCCAGTAAGCCACCGCGCGCCGTCGATCACCACCCGCACGCCATGCGCGGCTCGGCGTGTTGCGGCCGATTCGTTGACGCTACTTCGCATTACGCACTAGTGTGCAATGCGTGGACACCACACAGTTGTTGAAGGGCGTGCTTGATCTGGCCGTCCTGGCCGTGCTCCGAGAGGAGGACGGTTACGGTTACGACATCCTGCGCCGGCTGCGCGAGGCCGGCCTGGAGGAGGTCGGTGACGCCTCGGTCTACGGGACGCTGCGCCGCCTCTTCGCCGCCGGCCTGCTCACCACCTACGTCGTGCCGAGCGAATCCGGGCCGCACCGCAAGTACTACTCACTCAACGCCGCGGGGCGTGACCAGCTGACCCGCTCCGGCAAGCTCTGGCGCTCGTTCGCCACCACAATGGACAGTCTGCTCGACGATCGGGGGATGGCGGCATGACCGTCGCGGAGCAGGAGATCACCGACTATGTGGCGCGGGTCCGGGCCGCTCTGGCCGACCTACCGCCCGGGCAACGCGACGAGCTGACCGAGGATCTCGCCGACCACCTCACCGAGGTCGCCGCCGAGGCCGAGGGCACCCTGGTCGAGCGGTTGGGCGAGCCCGAGACGTACGCGGCCGAGCTGCGCGCCGCGGCCGGCGCCGCGCCGGGCAGCGGGCGCAACCTCGACCAGCGGGTGGCGAGCGCGGTGGCCCGGGTCCGTGGCCGGCTGCGCACCATGGACACCCGTCTCGGCCCACCCCTGGGGTACGAGACGGCCAGCGACTTCCTCCAACTGCTGCGCCCCGGCTGGTGGGTGCTCCGGGGCTACCTGGCGGCGATGCTGATCACGGTGATCAGCACCGGCGGCAGCTTCGGGCTGCTGCCGAGGTTCGGCGGCGAGTTGCTCGCCGGCATGATCATGCTCGTCGGCTTCGTGCTCGCCTCCATCTGGATCGGCCGCAGCTCCGGGCGGTTGACCCGCTGGCCGCGTTCGGCGGTGCAGGTCGGCAGCGTGGTGCTGGTGGTCTTCGCGTTCGCCGCGCTGATCCAGGCGGAGGACCGGATGCGGTACGGCGACTACGGCATCGATCCGACGTCGGTCAACGGCCCGTATGACCAGGTCCGGGACGTCTTTGTCTACGACAGCGAGGGCCGGCTGGTGGAGAACGCCCGGCTCTTCGACCAGAACGGCAATCCGATCCGGCTCGGCTACCCGGACTGTGAAGGCCGCGTCGACGAGTACGGCAACCCGCTGCTGCGGCCCTACCCGTACTGCGTGGGCCGGGCGCCCTTCGGGCCCCGGGGCCCGGGCGTGTCCCCGCCGTCGGCGCCGGCCGCGATCAGCACGCCGACGCCGGAGTCGACCGCCGCACCGACGTCGGGGCCGACCGGCACACCGACGCCGAGTGGAACGCCCGGCGAGCCCTCGGCGGGCCCGACCGTGACGCCGAGCGACACCCCAACCCCCACCCCGACGGGCTGAACCGTCGTGTGAACTGGATCATGCTGATGAAGCTGGGAAATAGCTGAACGGACGAGGCGAGCGGGACGGCACCGGAAATCAATGATCGTTACGGTGTCGTCTGCTCATCAACCCCTCGGAAGGAACCCCCGTGCCAGAGCAGGTCGCACCGCCCCCCGCGCCCGACGCCGCAACCCCTGAGCCGGCCGTCGAGACGCCGCAAGCGGCCGCGCCGCAGCCTGCCGCGCAGCAGCCGCAGCCGGCCACCGAGCCGCAGCCGGCCACCGAGCAGCAGTCGGCCACTGAGACGCAGCCGGCGGCCGAACCGAAGGCGGAGAAGTCCGGTGCGAAGAAGGCCATCGGCATCGTCGGTGCGATCCTCGTCGTCGTCGTCATCGCCGGCCTGAAGTTCGGCGTCGCCTCGGCGATCGGCAACTACTTCAACAAGGACGAGACCGCAGCCGCCAAGACCGGTGACTGCATCGCCGAGCTGCCCGAGGTCACCGGCACCGAGCAGGAGGAGGTCGACGGCGCCAAGGTCGTCGAGTGCACCTCCACCGACGCGGCGTACAGCGTGGTCGGTCGGGTGGACGGCCAGAGCGAGGCGCAGGCCAAGGCCGACACGACCTGCACCCAGTTCTTCAAGGAAGGCGAGGAGGGGTACATCTTCTCCAGCATCGAGCCGGGCAAGACGGGCTACGTGCTCTGCCTGACCAAGAAGGTCTGACCACAGCGGTAGCTCGGCAAAGACGGCGGCGGGAGCAGACCCCGCCGCCGTCGGCGTACCCGGAGTCACCGGGGGGCGAACAGGAGGTGAATGCCACTGTTCCGGCGTCTTCCCGACGGCCGCGCGGCGTGGCAGGCTACCGGCACGTAGGACCACTGGGCGACCAGCCAACGATGACTGACCGCTAGGAGGACGGCCCATGGGCGAAATGGTGAGCTACCGCAGCAACGGGGGCACGAGCGAGGGGTATCTCGCGATACCCGCCAGCGGCACGGCCAGCCCCGCCGTCATCGTCATTCAGGAATGGTGGGGCCTGGTCCCGCACATCCGGTCGGTGGCGGACCGGTTCGCCGAGGCCGGTTTCGTCGCCCTCGCCCCGGACTTCTACCACGGTGAGACGACCAGCGAGCCGGACGAGGCGCAGCGGCTCCTGCTGGCGATGCGGATGGACGAGGCGGCGAAGGACATCGCCGGAGCGGCCGACTATCTCGCCGGGCGGCCCGAGGTCACCGGTAAGGTCGGTGCCGTGGGCTTCTGCGCCGGTGGCAGCCTGGCCCTCTGGTCGGCCACCATCTCCGAGCGGATCGTCGCGACCGCCGGCTTCTATCCCGTGCTGCCCTGGGAGTCGATGCGCCCCGACTGGGCCGACTACGCCGGCAAGGCAGCGGTCATCCACTGCTCCGAAGAGGACGGCACCTCGGCCGACGACGGCGTACAGACCGCCCGGCGGGCCATCGAGGAGGCCGGCGGCGACTGCCACCTCTACGACTACCCGGGCACCTCGCACGCCTTCTTCAACGACGACCGGCCGGAGGCGTTCGACCAGCGCGCCGCCGCCAGCGCCTGGGCCCGCACCCTGGAACTCTTCCGGGCCAAGCTTGGCTGAGGCGCGTACCCCCGCACAGGTGGTTGCCCGCGCAGCGCGGGCGACCGACCTGGCCGACCTCGACGCGGCGGTGAGCGACTGTTTCGCCTGCCCCCGGCTGGTCCAGTGGCGGGAGGAGGTCGCCCGCACCCGCCGGGCCGCCTTCCGCGACGAGGAGTACTGGGGTCGGCCGGTGCCGGGCCTCGGCACCGGTGACGCCCGGATCGCCATCCTCGGGCTGGCGCCCGCCGCGCACGGTGGCAACCGCACCGGCCGGATCTTCACCGGTGACCGGTCGGGTGACGTGCTGTTCGCGGCGCTGCACCGGGCCGGGCTGGCCAACCAGCCCACCAGCGTCGCCGCCGACGACGGGCTCACAGTGCGTGACCTGCGGATCTTCTCGGCCGTCCGGTGTGCGCCTCCGGACAACAAGCCGACCCCAGTGGAACGGGACACCTGCGCACCCTGGCTGCACCGCGAGGTCACGCTGATCCGGCCCACGCTGCGGGTCGTGGTCGCGCTGGGCGCGTTCGCCTGGGCCGCGTGGTGGCCGGTGCTCCGTGCGGTGTACGGGCAGCGCCCGCCCAGCCCGCGACCGGCGTTCGGTCATGGGGCACACTGGTCCGGCACGAACGCTCCGGACTTGCTCGGCTGCTACCACGTCAGTCAGCAGAACACCTTCACCGGGCGGTTGACACCAGGGATGTTGGACGACGTCTTCGGCCAGGCTAAACAGCTGGCCGGAGTGGACTGAGACGACGCGTGGGGTGGTGGCGATGACAGACGGAACACGCCCGCCCACACCGGTACCGTCCGCCGAGCCGGGTGTGCTGCGGCCGGTTCTCGGCCTGCTCCGCCGGTGGTGGCCGGTCGGCGCGGTCGCCGCCCTGCTCGCCGGTGCCGCGCTGGCGTCCGCTCACTCGTCGATCGGGGCCAGTCGCATCCCGCCGGCCGCGGACAACGTTCCCTGGGTTCCCGAGTACCCCACCTTCGAGCCGTCGCCGTCCATCCCGATCGAGCCCCGCGACGCCGGCCAGGCCACCCAGGCGCACATCCCGCAGTGGGTCGGCACCGTGGCGGTGGTCCTGCTCGGGCTGGCCATCCTCGCCGCGCTCGGCTACCTCAGCTGGGTGTTCATCCGGGGCGCGCTGCGCCGTACCACCCGGGCACTACCAGCGCAGCGGGCCCGCCGTACCGCCGAGGGCACCGCCCGCGAGGTGGTCGCCGCCCTCGACGCCGGCCTGGTGGAACTCGACGACCGGGACACCGACCCCCGGGTGGCGGTGATCGCCTGCTGGGTGCGCCTGGAGGAGACCGCCGCAGCGGCCGGCGTGCCGAGGCTTGCCGGAGACACCCCCACCGACCTGGTCAGCCGACTGTTGCAGGGTGATCCGGCCGCGGGCGTGCCGGCCATCGCCAGCACCGACGTGCTGGCCGAGTTCGCGCACGTCTACCGGGAGGCCCGGTACGCCACCCACCCGGTCGGCGAACGCACCCGGGACCAGGCCCGCGCCGCGCTCGGCCGGCTGCGCGGCGAGCTCACCGCGGCGGTGACCTCATGAGCAGCACCAGCATCGACGATCTGCTCGCGTTCGAGGAGGAGGCCGCGCCGGCCGGTCCGCAGGCGCGCCCGTCCCGATGGCGTCCGGTGCTGCGCTCGCTCGCGTGGGCCGCCGCGTTGGTAGCGGTCCTGCTGGTCGGCCTCCGCGCGGTGGGCCTCCAGGTCTCGCTGCCCGTACTGATCGCCGGGGTGCTCGCCGTGCTGGCGGTCCGCCGGGTCACCGCCCTGCTGGCGCCGCCACCCGCGCAGCCGCCGGCTCGCCAGGCCGGCGCGGGCGAAGAGGACGGCAGCTACAACTGGGGCGCCCGGGACGCGTTGGGTGGCGCGATCAACCAGTGGGAACGGCCCCTGGACTGGTCCTCGAACCGAACCGAACGTTTCACCGAGGTGGTCCTGCCCCGGATCGGTGAACTGGCCGACGAGCGGATGCGGCTGAAACACGGCGTCACCCGTGAGTCGGATCCCGCCCGCGCTCGCGTCCTGCTGGGTGACCGCCTGTGGACGTTCCTGGAGACCCCGCCTCGCCGCACCCCGTCGCCACGCGACCTCGCGGTGATCGTCGCCGAACTGGAGAGTATTTGATGAACGACGTGGACCGGAGCATTGCCCCCGCCGAGGTCGGGCACCTGGCTCGGGCGGTCCTGGACGCGGTCGGCACCGTCGTGGTCGGCAAACGGGACGCGTTGGAGCTGGTCCTCGCCGGCATCCTCGCGGGCGGGCACGTGCTCCTGGAGGACCTGCCAGGGCTCGGTAAGACACTCACCGCCCGCTCGTTCGCCCAGGCCCTCGGGTTGGACTTCCGTCGGTTGCAGTTCACTCCCGACCTGCTCCCCGCCGACGTCACCGGCTCCTTCCTGTACGACCAGCGCAACGGTGACTTCACCTTCCGGGCCGGCCCGGTCTTCACCAACCTGCTCCTCGCCGACGAGATCAACCGGACGCCGCCGAAGACCCAGTCCGCGCTGCTGGAGGCCATGCAGGAGAAGCAGGTGTCGGTCGAGGGCGTGACCTACAAGCTCGACGAGCCGTTCCACGTGCTGGCCACCGCCAACCCCATCGAGTACGAGGGCACCTACCCGCTGCCGGAGGCGCAGCTGGACCGGTTCCTGCTGCGGGTCTCGTTCGGTTACCCGCAGCACGAAGAGGAGTGGGAGGTGCTGCGCCGTCGGATGAGCCGCCGCCGGGAGGAGGCGGACATCAAGGCGGTGGTCGACGCGGCGACGCTGCGGGCCATGCAGGCCGCCCTGGAGGACGTGGTGGTGGAGGACTCCATCGGCCGCTACATCGTGTCGCTCACCGCGGCCACCCGGGAGCACCCGTCGGTGCTGGTCGGCGCCTCACCTCGCGGTTCGCTGGCGCTGCTGCTGCTGGCCCGGGTCCGCGCGGTGTTCGGCGGACGGGACTACGTGGTGCCGGAGGACGTCAAGTCGGTGGCGGCGCCCGCCCTGGCCCACCGGATCACCCTGCGCCCGGAGATGTGGTTGCGCCGGGTCGACCCGGCGTTCGTGGTGGGCGAGGTGCTGGAGGCGACTCCCGCCCCGGCCAGTGGCGCGCTGCCGAGCTACGCCGCCGGCGGGCCCCGGCACTGATGACCGGACCGACAGTGCCGACGGCCACCGAAGCGGAACCGGCTGCCGGCTGGGCGCCCACCCCGGCGCTCGGCCGCGCGGTGCTGCTCGCCGGCCTGCTGCTGGTGGCCGGGGTGCTGCTGGGCCGGGTGGACCTCATCGTGCTCGCCGCCCCGTTCGCGTTGGGCACCGCGTACGCGCTGCGTCGACGCCCCACGGCGCTGCCACAGGTGTGGATCACCCAGGGTGACGGTGGGCCGCTGGTCGAGGGCGGTGACGTGGCGGCGGCGGTGAGCGTCGGCAACCCGGACACGATCGACTACGACCTGGTCGTGATGCGTACCCGCGTGTCGCCGTGGCTGCGGATCGTCCGGGCCGGCTTCGCCCGTGCCGAGGCCGTCGACGACGGGGAGCCGAGCGCCACCCCGGAAACCGGTGCGACGGCGCCGGGCAGCGGCGGGCGCCGTTCCGTCGCGGACCGGCCGTTCGTGACGTCGGTGCCGATCGGCGCCGCGGTGGATTTGGAGCTGGCCGGCAAGGCACTGCGCTGGGGCCGGCACCCGGTCGGCCCCGCCGGTGCCCGGGTCGCCACGGCCGGGGGTCTGCTGGTCTCCCGGGCGGTGATCACCGAGCCGGTACGGGTGCGGGTGTACCCCCGTACCGAGCCGTTCGAGGCGGTCGAGGCGATGCCCCGCGCCGCCGGCCTGGTCGGGGCGCACCACTCTCGCCGACCCGGAGAGGGCGGCGAGCTTGCCGGCGTACGCGTCTTCGCCCCCGGGGACCGGCTGCGCCGGATCGACTGGCGGGTCTCGTTGCGGGCCCGGCAACTGCATGTGGCCGCCACCCTCTCCGACCGGGACGCGGAGGTGGTGGTGCTGCTCGACGTGCTCGCCGAGGCGGGCCGCTCCGGTGGGGTGGACGGCGCCGCCTCGGTGCTCGACACCACCGTCCGGGCCACCGCCGCGATCGCCGAGCACTACCTGCACCGCGGTGACCGGGTCTCGCTGCTGGAGTACGGACCGGCCGCCCGCCGGCTCCGGCCGGCCGCCGGACGGCGGCAGTACCTGACCGTCCTGGAGTGGCTGCTCGACGTCCGGGTCCACGCGTCCGCACACGAACCGTACGACCAGGTCTTCGGCCCGCAGTTGCTCTCCTCGGACGCGTTGGTGGTGGTGCTCACCCCACTGCTGGACGAACGGTCGGCGCAGATGCTCGCCCGGTTGGCCCGCGGTGGGCGGTTCGTGGTGGCGGTCGACACGTTGCCGACCGACCTGACATCGCCGAAGGACCGGGGGTGGGCCGAGGTGGCGTACCGCCTGTGGCGCCTGGATCGGGAGATCATGATCGGGCAACTCCGGGAGCACGGCGTACCGGTGGTGCGCTGGGCCGGCGCCGGCAGCCTGGACCAGGTGTTGCGGGACGTGGCCCGCTTGGCGACGGCACCAAGGGTGGGTGGCCGGTGAGCGCGAGGAGTGCGCTTGCGAGCCCCGCAGTCGCGAACGGAAGGCGAGTGCGGTGAACGTTCTGGTGGAGCGGGTTCGGGCGGCGCAGTACGCCGTCGCTCGCGTCAGCGTGGCCCCGCTGCTGGTCCGGGCCGGGATCTTCGTCATCGTGTTTGCCGGGTTCGCCCTGGCGTTTCCCGCGGAGGTGCTTTCCGGCCGGCCGATCTTCTTCCTTGCGGTGGCCGCCATGTTGCCCGCGTTCGGGCCGCGCAAGGTCTGGACGACCTTCACGGCGTTGGTCACTGTCGGCGGCTGGCTGCTCGCCACCGACGGGTACGGCCGTCCGGTCGCCCTCTGGCGGCTGCTCGCCGTCGCGGCGCTGCTCTACCTGGGGCACACCCTCTGCGCGCTGGCCGCGCTGTTGCCCTATGACGCGATGGTGGACCCCGAGTTGATCACCCGGTGGTTGGTGCGGTCGGCCGCCGTGCTGTTGGGTTCCGCCGTGCTCGGTGTGCTGTTGCTGCGGGCGACGGGGACGGGTGGGGGCGCCGGATACCAGTGGGTGACAGTGCTGGGGCTGCTGGTGGCGGTGGGGATGGCAGTGTTGCTGGGCTGGCTGCTGCGGCGTCGGTGACCATTGCGGCCTGAGGGTTACGCAGGTCACATGGGTTGTGCTCCGTCACAGATGGGGGGCGCGAGCGGGATTACCTGAGCCGGCCGGGGAAAGATAGACAACGTGAATCCGAAGCGGATCCTTGTGGTTGGTGCCGGGCACGTCGGTCTGTACGCGGCCCTGCGCCTGTCGAAGAAGCTCAGCTCCCGTGAGGCTGAGGTCATGGTGGTTGACCCCCAACCCCACATGACCTATCAGCCGTTCCTGCCGGAGGCGGCGGCGGGCAACATCTCCCCGCGGCACTCCGTGGTGCCGCTGCGGCGGGAGTTGCGCCGGTGCAAGATGGTGGCCGGCACGGTCACGCGGATCGAGCACGACCGCAAGGTGGCCACCGTGCAGCCGATCAGCGGCCCGGCCCGCGAGATCACCTACGACCACGTGATCGTGGCTCCGGGTTCGGTCTCCCGCACCCTGCCGATCCCGGGTCTGCACGAGCAGGGCATCGGGTTCAAGACCATCGGTGAGGCGATCTACCTGCGCAACCACGTGCTGGATCGGCTCGACGTGGCGGCCGCCACGCCGGATCCGGACGTCCGCCGTTCGGCGCTGACCTTCACCTTCGTCGGCGGTGGGTACGCCGGCATCGAGGCGCTCGCCGAGATGGAGGACATGGCTCGCGACGCCCTGCGCTACTACCCGGAGCTCAAGCAGGACGAGGTCCGCTGGGTGCTGGTCGAGGCCACCCAGCGGGTGCTGCCCGAGGTCGACCGGGACATGGGCGCCTACACGGTGCAGCAGCTGATGAAGCGCAACATGGACATCCGGCTGGACACCCGGCTCGAGTCCTGCGTCGACGGGGTGGTCAAGCTCTCCGACGGTGACAGCTTCCGCTCCGACACGATCGTCTGGACGGCCGGCGTGAAGCCGTCGCCGATGCTGGACTCGACCGACTTCCCGCGCGACGACCGTCGTCGGATCACCTGCCTGCCCACCCTCCAGGTGGTCGACGGTGACCAGGTGCTCGAGGGCGCCTGGAGCGCCGGGGACTGCGCCGCCGTGCCGGACCTGACCAAGGAACCGGGCAACTTCTGCTCGCCGAGCGCTCAGCACGCGGTGCGCCAGGCCGCCCGGATGGCCGACAACATCACGGCCGTGATCCGGGGTCGCGAGCCGGTGAACTACAAGCACAAGCACGTCGGCAGTGTGGCGAGCCTCGGCCTGCACAAGGGTGTGGCCCAGGTGTACGGGATCAAGATGACCGGTTGGCCGGCGTGGGTGATGCACCGGACGTACCACATGAGCCGGATCCCGTCGTTCAACCGGAAGGTCCGCGTGGTGGTGGACTGGTCGTTGGCGTTCTTCCTCAAGCGTGAGGTGGTCGCCCTGGGTCAGCTGCACGACCCGCGCGAGGAGTTCGTCGAGGCATCCCAGCCGATCGGCGCGCCCCGCGTCTGATCAGAGAGCGACGCCGACCCCGTCGATCTTGCACTTCCGGATGCCGTAGTGCGCCTTTTGGTGCATCTTGTCCGGGCAAAAAGTGCAAGATCGACGGGGTTCTTGGTGGTCTAGACCCGCCACGTCCAGGCATCGGCGATGCGGGTGGGTGGGCCGTAGAGCTGCTCCAGGGTGGCGCGCAGGCTTTCCGCGTGAGGGGCGTCGTCGGTGAGCGCCACGCAGGAGGCGCCCCAGAAGTCGGCGTCGCGGACGGCCTGGCGGCGCTGCTCGTCGCCGATGGCCGGTTGGTCGCCGCGGCGGGCGACATCCGCCAGTAGCGCGGACGTGGGCTGCTTGAACGTGCCCATCGCCGCGGTGCCGCCCCTCCCGTACGGGCCGATGAAGAAGCCTTCCGGCAGCCCGAAGCCGGCGTCGGCGGCGGTCGCCCAGCGCATCGGCCAGGGTTCCTTCGGGGTGGGCAGCGGCACCGGGACCAGCACCCCGCCCGGCGGTACGCACTGCCGCCAGTGGCCGCCGGTGATGAATTCCGGCACGGCGGGTCGTCCGGCGGTCGGCAGGGGGGCCGGGAAGATCGGCAGCAGCGCCACGCCGACGGCCAGCGGCACCAGCCGCCGCGCCCGACCGGAGCTGCGCAGGGCCCGGTCGACCGCGAGCACCAGCAGCGTCGCGACGATCGGCAGCAACGCCAGCGCGAACCGCATCGGCAACGCCCCGTCCACCACCGGCAGCCCTCCGATCAGGGCGTACGGACCGGGGACCGCCGTCCTGGTGCCGCCGAGCACCACCTCCGGGCCGAGCGAGAGCGCCCCCATCACCAGGCCCGCCACGACGCAGGCGAAGACCAGCCGGCGTCGCCCGGCCCAGATCGCGCAGACCGCGGTGACCAGCAGCAGTGGCCAGCCGAGGAAGGTGTTGTACTCGGCGGGGCCGGTGGTCAGCCGGGCGGATTCGTCGCTGCCGGCCACCGACAGCGGGGAGAGCGTCCACCAACTGCTCAGGTCGGCGGAGAAGTAGGCAGGGGTGAACATCCCGTCGGCGACTCCCTGCGGCCCGGCGAACTGGAACCACAGCGGATAGCCGAGCACCAGCAAGGCGAGCCCGGCGGCGATCGCCAACCCGCCGGCGAACCCGGGGAGCGCCCGACGGGCCAGGTCCCGGTCCGCCACGGCGTAGCTGATCGCCATCACCAGCAGCGTGATCGCGGCGAGGAAGAGCACCTCCTCGCCGATGAAGACCTGCGCGCTGATCGCGCCGGCCAGCCCCGCAGCGGAGGTGAACAGCCGACGACGGTCCGGTCCGGAGGCTCGGCTACGGCCGGTCTCGTCGGGGGTACCGGGCCCCGGGTCGGCCGCCCGCAGCAGCCGGACCACCAGCCAGACGATCACCGGCACCAGCCACTGGGCGGTCATGTGCAGGTGGCTGTTGGTCTGCGACACCATGCCGGGTCCGAATCCGCACAGCCCGCCGCCGAGTGCGGCGGCCACCCGGCGGACGCGCAACGTGCGGTGGAACAGCAGGTACCAGGCGAGTGCGGTGCCGGCGAGGTTGCCGGCGGCGAGCAGCGCGAAGGTGACCGGTGCGCCCAGCAGCAGGGTGACCGGCGCGAAGAGGACGCCGAGGGCGATCACCGTGGTGTTGGTCATCAGGTTCACGCCGTCGGGAGCGTTGAGCCGGTTGCTGAGCAGGTCGAAGTCGCCGAGCAACGCGCGGGCGTCCACCGCCAGGAACCACTCGTAGAGGGCCTGGTCCTCCGGGTTGAGCGCCAGGATGCGGCCGCCCGGGTCGGGCCACAGCCCGTGGGTGAGCCAGCCGGCCAGCACCGCGAAGATCAACGCGGCCAGCAGGTCCGCCTGGTGGCGGCGGACGGCGGCCAGCAGCCCGGTGGCCCGGGGTCGGCGGTTGACCTGATCGGCGAGGCGGAACGCCTGTTCAGGGGCGGCGTCGGGGGCCGTGGGGGCTGCGCTGCTCACGGCATCGACCCTAATGTGGCCGGGCCGGCGGGGTACGCCGGGTCGCCGCAGACCGGCTACGGTGACACTGCACCAGGCGTGTCGGCGCGCCGGTGCCACTCGCCCGGGTGGTGGAAAGGCAGACACGGCCGCCTTAAAAGCGGCTGCCGAAAGGCGTGCGGGTTCGACCCCCGCCCCGGGCACCGGTCGGCTCACCCATTCTCATTCGTGATCTCCAGGACTTGGCTCTGCCGTTTACTCTTGGAGGGCACGTTCACGTGCACACGACCCCCTGAGGGAGGCCAGACAGTGAAGACCTCGAACCCGGTGCTCGCCCGGCTCGGCCAAGCGGCCGAGCGGGAGCGGTCCGCCGGGTACGCCCCGGCCGGGCCGTACGGACAGCCCGGCATTCCCCAGCAGTACCCGTCCCAGGCCGATTACCCGGCCGCGCCGCCGACCGTGGCGCCCATGACGATCGACGACGTCGTCGTCAAGACCGTCACTCTGCTCGGCATCCTCGGCATCACCGCCGCGGCCGCCTGGGTGCTCGTCCCCGACGCCCTGGTCGGTACCGCGTGGATCGGCGCGGCGGTGGTCGGCCTGGTCCTCGGCTTGATCATTTCGTTCTCCCGGATGGCCAACCCGGCGCTCGTGATCGCGTACGCGGTCGTCGAGGGTGTCTTCGTCGGCATGGTCAGCAAGGCGTTCGAGACGCGCTTCGACGGCATCGTGCTCCAGGCCGCCGCAGCCAGCTTCGGCATCTTCTTCCTGATGGCGATGCTCTACCGGGCGAAGGTCATCCGGGCCACCCCGGCCTTCGTCAAGGGCATGATCGCGGTGATGGTCGGCCTCTTCGCGGTCATGATGATCAACCTGGTGCTGGCGCTGTTCGGCGTCAACACCGGCCTGCGCGACGGCAGCCCGCTCGCCATCGGGTTCAGCCTGGTCTGCATCGCGGTGGCCTCGCTGAGCTTCGTGCTCAGCTTCAAGGAGATCGAGGACGGCGTCCGGATGGGCCTGCCGCAGCGCTACTCCTGGGTGGCCGCGTTCGGCATCCTGGTCAGCCTGGTCTGGCTCTACATCGAGATCCTGCGCCTGCTGAGCTACTTCCAGGGCGACGACTGACCTCGTCCGCACTGCCGACCGGCGCCCGTCCCCACTCCGGTGGAGGCGGGCGCCGTCGTCCGCGCCGTTTGCCCGCCGCCGCCGGTCCGCCCGGGGCAGAGTGATTTCGGGGGAAACGCGGGCGAAGGAGGCGGCGGTGCGCAGCAACAACCCGGTGCTCAACCGGCTGGACGAAACCGGCCGGGTGGAGGCCCGGGTGCTCGGCGCCCGTGACGTCGAGCCGATGACCGTCGACGACGTGGTGGTCCGTACCGTCGGGTTGCTGCTGGTGACCGGCGCGGCCGCGGCGGTGTCCTGGGCGGTGATCCCCGACGCGGTGTGGCTGGGCGCCGCGCTGGCGGGCAGCGCGCTCGCCTCGATCGCGCTGGTCCTGGTCATCTCGTTGCGAGCGATCACCAACCCGGTGCCGATCGTCGGCTACGCCATCCTCCAGGGGCTGCTGCTGGGAGTGGCGAGCCGCACCTTCGAGCAGGTCTATCCGGGCATCGTGGTGCAGGCGGTGGCCGGCACCTTCGGCGTCTTCCTCGGCATGGCCGCGCTCTACCGGGCCCGGGTGATCCGGGCGACGCCCCGCCTCGCCCGCCTGGTGATCGGCACCCTGCTCGGCATCGCCGTGCTCAGCGTGGTCAACCTGGTGTCGTACCTGATCAGCGGGCGGCCGGGCCTGGCGGTCTACAGCGTCAGCGGTGAGGTCGGCTGGCTGCCGTACGCCTTCTCGGTGGTGGCCATCATCGCCGGTGCGTTCAGCTTCATCCTCGACTTCGATCTCGTCGAACGCTCGGTGCGGGACGGTCGAGCCCGTCGGTACGCGTGGCTGAGCGCGTTCGGCCTTCTCACCGGGTTGGTCTTCCTCTACTGGCAGTTGCTGCGGCTGCTCAGTTACCTGCGCCGCTGACCGGCCCGACCCGGCGCGGTCGGTGTCGGCCGTAGACTCGGCGGCGATGAGCGCAGCGGAGTTGAACAAGGCCGTGCAGTTGCTGGTCCGTCAGATCGCGCACTGGCAGCAGCCCAGGTGGGCGGCGGTCGCGACGGCCGGCAACGTGTCCCGCGCCGACCTGGTGCACCGCCTGGCGCAGGAGGTCGCCAACCTGGCGGCCGACGCCGAGGGGGAGCCCCGCCGGGTGGTGCCCCGGCTCGACAACGACCTGGCCCTACCCGATCAGTTGCGGGTGGTCACGGCGGACCTGCTGGCCGCCGACCCGGGGGCCGAGGCACTGGCCCGGGCCGCCGCCGAGGTGACGGCGACCCGCAGCGCGCTCTGAGGCCGCTCAGCTCAGCTGAGCCGTTCCAGCACCATGGCCATGCCCTGGCCACCACCCACGCACATGGTCTCCAGACCGATGGTCTTGTCGTGCCACTCCAGCGCGTTGAGCAGGGTGCCGGTGATCCGGGCGCCGGTCATGCCGAACGGGTGGCCGACCGCGATGGCGCCGCCCATCACGTTCAGCTTCTCCTCCGGGATGCCCAGCTCGCGGTAGGAGGGGATGACCTGCGCGGCGAACGCCTCGTTGATCTCGACGAGGTCGACGTCGTCGATGGTCATGCCGGCTCGGCGCAGCGCCTGCCGGGACGCCTCGACCGGCCCGAGACCCATGATCTCCGGCGACAGGGCGGTCACACCGGTCGAGACGATCCGGGCCAGCGGGGTGAGCCCCAGTTCCTCGGCCCGCTGGGCGCTCATCACCACCACGGCGGCGGCGCCGTCGTTGAGCGGGCAGCAGTTGCCGGCGGTGATTCGACCGTCCGGGCGGAACACCGGCTTCAGGCCGGAGACCGCGTCGAGGGTGACGCCGGCCCGGGGCCCGTCGTCGGTGCTCACCACGGTGCCGTCCGGCGTGGTGACCGGGGTGATCTCCCGGGCCCAGAAACCGTCGGTGATGGCCTTCTCGGCGAGGTTCTGACTGCGTACACCGAACTCGTCCATGTCGGCGCGGGTGACGTCGTACACCTGGGCCAGGTTCTCCGCGGTCTGCCCCATGGTCAGGTAGATGTCGGGCAGCTCGCCGGCCTCACGCGGGTCGGTCCACACCTCGGCGTCGCCCTGCGCGCGGCGCTTCGAGCGCTCACCGGCCGGCCCGAAGCGGGGGTTCTCCCAGCCGCCGCCGACCAGGGCCTGCGCCTCGGGCGGCAGCCCGTCGGAGCTGCCCCGGGCGTAGCGGGAGACCATCTCCACCCCGGCGGAGACGAACACGTCGCCCTCGCCGGCCCGGATCGCGTGCATCGCCATCCGGGTGGTCTGCAACGAGGAGGCGCAGTAGCGGGTCAGCGTGGCGCCGGGGACAGTGTCCAGACCGAGGAGGGTGGACACCACCCGGGCCATGTTGAATCCCTGCTCGCCGCCGGGCAGGCCGCACCCGAGGTAGAGGTCGTCGATAGTGGTCGGATCGAGCGCGGGGACCTTGTCCAGCGCGGCCTGGACGATGGTCGCGGCGAGGTCGTCGGAGCGGACGTCGCGCAGGGACCCCTTGTGCGCCCGGCCGATGGGGGAGCGGGCGGTGGCGACGATGACGGCGTCGCGGGACGACTCAATCGGCATGGACCAACGTTAACCCGCCGGTAACATGGCGCGGAAGAAGCCGGTGCGGCGGGAAATGTCACCCTGGCCGGGGACGATCTAGCGCCGGGTCGTGGCCGCCGCCGCGGCGACGATGGCGGGCAGCAGCGCGTGCGCCCACACCCGGTAGCCGTCGGCGGAGGGGTGGAAGCCGTCCTGGCAGAGCGTCCCGGCGTCGGCCCGGAACACCGGCCCGGTCTCGGTGGCCAGGTCGACCACCGAGCCGCCCGCCTCCAGCACGGCAGTGGTCTGCGCGCGGGCCACCCGACGCCCGGACCAGCCGACCACCTGGCGCAGCGGAGGCGCGATGGCGCGCACCGCCCCCAGGTCGGGGCAGGTGCCCACCACCACCTCGACACGCGCCTCGCGCAGGCGGTGCACCGCGGCGCCGAGATAGGCCGCCGCGTCGGAGGGCCGGCGCAGCCCGGTGGCGTCGTTCGCGCCGATCAGGATCAACGCCACGTCGGGCCGCTCACCCAGCAGGGCCCGGGCCACCTGGGTGGCGAGGTCCGTCGAGCGGGACCCGGAGACGCCGACGCTGGACAGGTGCACCCGGCGGCCGGTCGGGCCCTCGGCGAGCAGGTTGGCCAACTGCCCGCCGATGGTGTCCTCCAGACGGTCGACACCGACGCCCAGTGCCGACGAGTCGCCCAGCAACACCAGTCGCAGCGGCGAAGCGCCCGCCCGGCCGATCGTGGCGCGCAGGGCAAGGCCGAGCTCCGGTTCGGCGTAGCGTCGGTGCCGGGCGATGAACGCCTCACCTGCGAGGACGGCGGCGCCCCCGACGGTGCCGGCGAACAGCGAGATCGCCGCCGCCCGACCCAGTCGGCCGGCGAGCCCGGAGGTCGCGCTCCGCGCGCTGCGCTCGTTCATGCCAGTCCCTCCACTGTCGAGGTGTCCGAGGCGGGCCCGTGCTGCGGCACCGCGCCGACACCGAAGAACGCCCGTCGGCGCAGCTGCGCCCACCGGC
This sequence comes from Micromonospora sp. NPDC047187, assembly GCF_040643355.1. Taxonomy (NCBI): domain Bacteria; kingdom Bacillati; phylum Actinomycetota; class Actinomycetes; order Micromonosporales; family Micromonosporaceae; genus Micromonospora; species Micromonospora sp. NPDC047187. Next base: position 229,275 of record NZ_JBEYUF010000003.1, on the reverse strand, counting down.
CGGCCGGCCCACGGTCGCGGCCCCGGACCTGGACGCCGCTGACCTCCGTGCCGGCGTGTCGAGCCGCCTCCTGCGCGGCCTTCGGCAGCGACCGTACGCCGTCGCCGCGCGTCGGTGTGGCCCGTCGCTCCGGGGTCGCGCCGAGGGCGGAGAGCATCGTCGGTAGGAGCGCGGCGGCGGCCATCGCGTACCCCTCGGCGGAGGGATGGAACCGGTCCCAGGCGAACATCCGGGTCGGCTCGGCCGCGAACCGGGGGCCGAGCAGGTCACCGAGGGAGACCGTCCACCCGCCCGCCTCGACCACGGCCACCGTCTGGGCGGTCGCGAGCTGGCGGCTCCAGCGGTGCGCCAGCCAGCGCAGAGGCGGCTGGATCGGGCGGATCGCGCCCAGGTCGGGGCAGGTGCCGACGACCACCTCGCACCCCGCGTCGCGCAGGGTGTGCACCGCCTCGACCAGGTAGCGCACCGCCAGGCCGCGCGGGGTGCGGTTGGTGATGTCGTTGCCGCCGATGAGGATCACCGCGATGTCGGGTCGGCACTCCAGCGCCGCCTCCACCTGGTGGCGCAGCGCCGCCGAGATGGCGCCGACCACCGCGAAGCGGTGCAACTGCACCGGCCGGTGCAGCCGACGGGACAGGCCGGTGGCGAGCAGCGCCCCGGGTGTCTCCCGACGGCGGTGCACCCCGTAGCCGGCCGCCGACGAGTCACCGAGCACGACCATGGTGAGCGCCGGACCGGGGAACTTCGCGCCGTACATCCCATCGCAGCGGGGCGGCGGCGCCTCGGCCATCGGGATGGTCCGTCGAGCCTGGCGGGCCTGGCCGACCAGCACCCCGCCGGTCGCCACCGCGGCCGCCGCGGTGGCGCCTGTGCCGATGGCGGCCAGCCGGACGAACCGCCGGGCCTGCCGCCAGCGCTCACCACCGGGTACGACGGAATGTGCCACCCCCATACCGCGACATTATCGCGCTGGCCCGACACATCGCTGTCGTCGTGACGGCACCCGGGTGCCTGGAAACCGACGCGACGGGGTACCTGGGTTCCAGAGGCCGGCCGACTTGCGCCGACCCGCCACGCTGATCCGGCGGAGAGGAGCGCGACGATGGGTAAGACACTGAAGCGCAGCGCGGCGTTCACGGCCCTGGCGCGGGCCCTGGCGGCCGGGGCGCGCAACGGGCCGTCGATCGGCACGCGGTTGGCCGCGCTGCCCCGGATGATCAGGGCCACCACCAAGGGGGAGTACGACGGCGGCCTTCGGCTGGCCCTGATGACAGCGGCGACGGCGTACATCGTCTCGCCGATCGACCTGCTCCCGGAGATCCCACTGGCGATCTTCGGGCTGGCCGACGACGCGGTCATGGTCACCTGGTTGGCCGGCAGCGTGCTCGCCGAGACCGACCGGTTCCTGGAGTGGGAGGCCCGCCGCAGCTCGGTCATCCCCGGGGGGTTGGTGCCCTGACGACACGTACGCTGGCGGTGAGCAAACGTCTTCCCGGCCGCCCACCGCCGGCGCCGCAACGAAGGGCACACCGTGCAGTACTACGACAACGTCGTCGACATGATCGGAAACACCCCGCTGGTGCGTCTGCGTAACGTCACCGAGGGCATCCAGGCCACAGTGCTCGCCAAGGTGGAGTACGTCAATCCGGGCGGCTCGGTGAAGGACCGGATCGCGCTGCGGATGGTGGAGGACGCCGAGGCCGCCGGTCTGCTCAAGCCCGGCGGCACCATCGTCGAGCCGACCAGCGGCAACACCGGCGTCGGGCTGGCCCTGGTGGCCCAGCTCAAGGGCTACAAGTGCGTGTTCGTCTGCCCCGACAAGGTCAGCCAGGACAAGCAGGACGTGCTCCGGGCGTACGGCGCCGAGGTGGTGGTCTGCCCGACCGCCGTCGCGCCGGAGGACCCGCGCTCGTACTACAACGTCTCGGACCGGCTGACCCGGGAGATCCCCGGCGCCTGGAAGCCCAACCAGTACAGCAACCCGGCCAACCCGCGCTCGCACTACGAGACGACCGGCCCGGAGCTGTGGAAGCAGACCGACGGCGAGCTCACCCACTTCGTGACCGGCGTCGGCACCGGCGGCACCATCTCCGGCATCGGCCGGTACCTCAAGGAGGCGTCGGAGGGTCGGGTGCGGATCGTCGGGGCCGACCCGGAGGGCTCGGTCTACTCCGGCGGTACCGGCCGCCCGTACCTGGTGGAGGGCGTCGGCGAGGACTTCTGGCCGGAGACGTACGACAGGGGTGTCGCCGACGAGATCGTGGAGGTCTCCGACAAGGCGTCCTTCGAGATGACCCGGCGACTGGCCCGCGAGGAAGGGCTGCTGGTCGGCGGTTCCTGCGGAATGGCGGTGGTCGCCGCCCTGGAGGTCGCCCGCCGGGCCGGCCCGGACGACGTGGTGGTGGTGCTGCTGCCCGACGGCGGTCGGGGCTACCTCTCCAAGATCTTCAACGACTCGTGGATGGCCCGGTACGGCTTCCTCGACAACTCCGGCGCGGAGCCGACGGTGGCAGACGCGTTGGCCAGCAAGCCGGGTGGGCTGCCCGAGCTGGTGCACGTGCACCCCACCGAGACCGTCCGCGACGCGATCGACTACATGCGCGAGTACGGCGTCTCGCAGCTACCGGTGCTCAAGGCCGAGCCGCCAGTGGTGACCGGTGAGGTTGCCGGCTCGATCGCCGAGCGGGACCTGCTCGACGCGCTGTTCACCGGCCAGGCCCACCTGCACGACACGATCGAGCGGCACATGGGCGACCCGCTGCCGATGATCGGTGGTGGTCAGCCGGTGAGCGAGGCGGTGGGCATGCTGGAGAAGTCCGACGCCGCCCTGGTGCTGGTCGACGGCAAGCCCAAGGGCGTCCTAACCCGCCAGGACCTCCTGTCCCACCTAGGCGCCCACTAGTCCCCGCCCCGCCCCCCGCCCCCGCCGATCTTGCACTTGCTGTCGCCTGAACGTCGCTATTGCGGCGTTTTGTCCCGACAGAAAGTGCAAGATCGGCGAGGTGGGAGGCGCGGGGGCGGGGGGGTGGGGGCGCTCAGAGGGGGCGGGTGTAGCGGAGCTGTCGGGCCGGGGACGACCCGATTGCCTCGTCCCGTTCGTCGCCGGTGGGGGTCCAGCCGCCGCGCTCGTAGAACGAGCGGGCGTGGGCGTTGTCCCGCAGCACCCAGAGCACGGCACGCCGCCAACCCTGCGCCCGCATGGCGTCCAGGGCGTCTACCATCAGGGTGCGGCCGACGCCCCGGCCCTGCTCGGCAGGGTCGAGGTGGATCGCGTTGAGCAGCCCGGTGGCGGGGTCGTCCTCGTCGTCCGGGCCCAGGTGGCTGAACCCGACCATCGCCCCGGCCCGCTCGGCCACTGTCATCCGGTGGGTGTCCCGCTCCCAGATCCACCGCTCGACCCAGTATCGCCCCATCGCCTCCGGTGTCGGGTCGGCCAGCGCCACGGCCGGCAGGAAGGCGGAGTACGCGGCGACCCGGGAGCGCTGGTGCAGGGCACCCACCGCCATCAGGTCGCCTTCGGTCGCGGGGCGGAGCGTGACGGTCACCCGGCCGAGGCTACCCGGCGCGGCGGAAGCTGCACCGTGGTCAGATCCTCGGCGATGACCAGTTCGCCGTCGAAGTGCGCGCGCGCCTCGTCGTGGAACCGGCGCGGGTCGGGGTAGCGCTGGGAGAAGTGGGTGAGCACGAGTCGGCGTACCCCGGACTCGGTCGCCACCCGGGCGGCCTGCGCCGCGGTCAGGTGGCCGACCTCGGCGGCGAGCGCGGCCTCCGACTCCAGGAACGTCGACTCGATGACCAGCAGGTCGGCGTGCTCGGCGAGGGCGTACACCCCGTCGCAGAGGCCGGTGTCCATCACGAACGCGAACCGCTGCCCCGCCCGGGGAACGCTCACCTCGGCCCGGGTGACGCGGCGTCCGTCGAGGTCGAGGTGCCCGACTCGGATCAGCTCGCCGACGGCCGGCCCGACGATGCCGTACGCGGCCAGCTTCTCCGGCAGCATCCGGTGCCCGTCCGGCTCGACCAGCCGGTAGCCGTACGTCTCGATGGGGTGCCGGAGCCGGCGTGCCTCCAGCGTGCCGCAGCGCAGGGCGATCCGCTGCCCGTCCGCCTCGATGGGCTCGACCCGCAGCTCGGCGGTCTCGTAGAACGAGGTGGCGTACCGCAGCCGGGCGAAGTACTCGGCGCCGCCGGCGGGAAAGTGCACGGCGACCGGGTGCGCCACCCGGTCCAGGGAGAGCCGCTGGATGGTGCCGGGCAGGCCCAGGCAGTGGTCGCCGTGGAAGTGGGTGACGCAGATCCGGGTCAGGTCGGTGGCGGTGACAGTGGTGTGCAGGAGCTGACGCTGGCTGCCCTCACCCGGGTCGAAGAGGATCACCTCGTCGTCCCAGCGCAACACGTACCCGTTGTGGTTGCGCTGACGGGTCGGCGCCTGGCTGGCCGTCCCCAGCACCACCAGCTCGCGCATGGACATCGCCACTCCCGCGGATATGGAGCGACCCCCGGGGCGCTCCGCGCATGTGCGCGGGCCGGCTGGACTTGGCCGGCACCCCGGGGGTCGGGTGGCTGTCGTGGATTCGCCGCACCGCTGCCACACGGTCTCGACGATGTTGCTGCTGCCCGCCTTACGGCGAGCCGTTCACTGTCGAGGACAGCGGCTAGCTGACAGCCACCTCACGAGTCCGATTGCTATACAAGTCTGGACCACCTCCTTTCACGTGTACGGCCACGTTATCGAGTTCTCGTCGGGCTCGGCAACGGATTTCGATCACAGGGCCGAACGGGAATGCCCCAACTACTCGGTGGCCGGGCAGCAGGCATTGCGGGTGGACGCGGTATCAGCCGTTGTGCCTACGGAGCGTCGGTGAGCTCGCGTCGCCAGTGCGCGAAACGCTCGCGGAGAGCGGGTAGCTCGGCGGGCGGTATCCCGTAGCAGTCGAAGTCCGCGTCCGTGATCTGGGTCAACGCGCCCAGGGCGTCTGCGAAGGCACGCGGCTCGAAGCCGGGATCCGCAGCTGCCGCCAGCTCGAGCAGACGTTGCCTCGTGTACCGGCCGCTGAGGAGGGCGGCGTCCACGTCGAGGTAGTCCCGAGCTTCGGCGCGGCCGAAGAGCGCACACATCTTGTTGGCGACGGCGTCGTCGGGATGGAGGACAGGGCCGACGGCGGACATCACGGGGTCGTGCGCTCGCCAGTCCGCCGACATCTCCAGCTTGTCCGGCTCTCCGTCTGGATCATTCTGGTCCGCGACGAGCAGACGGGCGAACGTGTCGTTCCGAATCAGGGCGGTGACCGCGTATTGGTGCTCTTCCAGAGCGATGATGACGTTGTCGACCGCTTCCGGGAACGAGGCGCGTAGGTGCCAGGCCGTGAAGAGATCCACATCGCCGCTGAGTCGACTGCCCATGCCGTGCGCGCTCACCGCGTAGCCACCGGCCAAGGCGAAGCCAAATCGGCCGGCAGCCGCGAGTGCGACTCGGGTGATCTTGATGTGGCTCGGCAGCATCGTTCAGGCGGCGCGTCGAGGGGCGCTGCGGAGTTCGGGAAAGCACTCTTCCCAGGCTTGGCGCACGGCTTGAGGTAACCACATCGACGGCCAGAGTTGGATCAGCGAGTCGCGGCTGACGTAGGTGTAGAGGTCGGCCGGACTGGCAGCCTCGTTGAGGACCGTCCGGTACAGGTCGCCAATACGTCCGGGCTGCGCAAGGTCGTAACGAGAGTTGCCGGACCACTTCAAGTGGCGTGGCAGGTCTATCACCCCGGACGTGGGTCCGCAAAGCTGATCAAGGGTTTCGGGCACGACGACCGGCTTTGCGTAACCGTGCGGACGGCTAACGCTGTCGCCGCTCATCGTGCCCTCCCATGTGTCCGAATCAGGCTAACGCCTCGACTCAGCCGGCGACACGGGCCACGCCGACCGGGCAGCTCAGGCCGTTCGGGCCGTGGTTGCAATACCCGTTCGGGTTCTTGGTCGGCGCCAGGTACTGCTGGTGGTAGTCCTCGGCGAAGTAGTAGCTGCCGAGCGGGGCGATCTCAGTGGTGATCTCACCCTTGCCGGCCCGCGTCACGATCGGCTGGAACGCGTCCCGGGACGACTCCGCGATGGTCCGCTGCTCGTCGGTGGTCGTGTAGATCGCCGAGCGGTACTGGGTACCGACGTCGTTGCCCTGGCGCATGCCCTGGGTCGGGTCGTGGTTCTCCCAGAAGACCTTCAGCAGATCCTCATAGTTGATCTTGCTGGGGTCGTACACCACCTGGACGACCTCGGCGTGCCCGGTCCGGCCGGAACACGTCTCCTCGTACGTCGGGTTCTTGGTGATGCCACCCGCGTAACCGGCGGACGTGGTGTAGACGCCGGGCAGCGTCCAGAACAGCCGCTCGGCACCCCAGAAACAGCCCATGCCGAAGACCGCGACCTGAAGGCCCTCAGGGAACGGGCCCTTCAACGGGGTGCCCAGCACCTCGTGGCGGTCGGCGACCGGCATGGCGATCGGACGGCCCGGCAGGGCCTGGTCGGGCGAGACCATATCGGCGTTCATACGGCGCAAAAACACGGTGGGATCTCCTCTCGTACCACTCCCAGCGTGTAACACCGGAGGGTCCACCTTCCTTACCCGGGTGACAGTGAGTCAGGCCCCGCCGGGGAGCGCCGCCGCGATCCGGTCCGCGTACGTCTGGGCCTCGGTGTCGTCGTCGTACCGCGTACGTGGCCAGAAGAAGCCCCGCAACCCGTCGCCCTTGGTGCGCGGGACCACGTGGGTGTGCAGGTGGGGCACCGATTGGGACACCTTGTTGTTCATCGCCACGAAGGTCCCACCGGCGCCCAGGGCGGTCTCCACCGCCACCGCCAGTCGCTGAACCATGGCGAAGTAGTCGGGCAGCAGGTCGGCCGGCAACTCCTGCAGGGTCACCAGGTGCACCCGGGGCACCACCAGGACATGCCCCTTGAACACCGGCCGGGTGTCCAGGAACGCCACCCCGTCCGGGGTGTCGACCACCCGGAACGCCGGCACCTCGCCCGTCACGATCCCGCAGAACACGCAACCGCTCATCGGGCCAGGCTATGCGGCGGCCTCGCGCGTCACGGCGCCCCCCACGCGTGAATCGGCTGTGGTAATCATCTACGTAAATGGATGAACACGGGGTGATCCCGGCCGTCGGCGTGCGCGTCGATGCTCCGAAAGGACCAAGCTTGCAGATCAGAAGAGCCCTCACCCTGGCACTGGCGGCGCTGACCGCCGGGCTGCTCACCGGCGCGGCCCCGGGCCACGCCCAGGCGGCCGCCGCGCCGACCGCCACCCCACTGCCGCTGAGCACCGTGGCCGACGTGGTGTCGGCCGGTGACCGGGTCTTCGTCAGCGGTGGCAGCTCCGCCACCGATGTCGTGGTGACCAGCGCGACCGGCACCGTGGTCGGCACCCTGTCGGGCCTGCCCGGCCCCACCGACCTGCTGCTCAGCGCCGACCGGCGGACCCTCTACGTGGCGCTGCCCACCGCCAACGCCATCGCCGCCTTCGACACCGGCTCGCTGATCGAGTCGGCCCGGTACGACACCGGCGCGGGCGAGTGCCCGTCGTCGCTGGCGTTGACCGGCCGGTACCTGTGGTTCGGCTACGGCTGTGACCAGTGGGGCGGCAACATCGGCCGGATCGACCTGGGCCGTCAGCCGGCCCGCCTCAGCACCGGCGTGGTCAGCGAGGACTTCTACTACGCTCCGCTGCTGGCCGCCGCCGCTCAGAACCGGGCGGTGCTGCTCGCCGGTCAGCCGGGGTTGAGCCCGGCGTCGGTGTACGCATACGAGATCGGCGCCGCAGGAGCGCTGACCATGCTGCGGACCAACCAGTTCTCGGCCGTCGGCAGCAACCTGCGCGACATCGCCCTCGACCCGACCGGCACCACCCTCTACACGGCCGCCGGCTCCCCACCGCTGGTGCAGGCGTTCCCGTTCGCCGACATCGCCACCCCCACCGCGACGTACGCCACCGGTCCGTACCCGCGAGCAGTCGAGCTGTCGCGTCTCGGCACCCGGATCGTCGCCGGCGCCGACGCCGCCTACGCCCCGGACGTCTTCGTGTTCGCGGCGGACGGCACCGAACAGGCCCGCTACGAGTTGGGCGATGAACTCAGTGCCGGCGGGCTGGCCTGGGCGCCGAACGAAGCCCGGGTCTACGCGGTCACCTCAGACTGGACCGGAGCCCGTCCGGCGACCCTGCACGTCCTGCCCGTTCCGGCCGGCTGACCGGGCACCAGGAGCGCGAGGGTCGGGCCGGTCGGTCCGACCCTCGCCCGGGAGCGCGGGTTCCGTTCCAGCCCTCGGGACGGGGCACTAGCCTCACCAGAATGAGTCACGGCTTCGAGACGCTCGCCATCCACGCCGGTCAGGACCCCGAGGCCCGCACCGGCGCGGTGATCCCACCGATCTACCAGACCAGCACGTACGCCCAGGACGCCGTCGGCGCGCCTCGCCTCGGCTACGAGTACAGCCGCTCCGGCAACCCGACCCGCGACGCGCTCCAGGAGTGCCTGGCGGCGCTGGAGGGCGGGCCGGTGGGGCTCGCCTTCGCCAGCGGCCTGGCGGCGGAGGACACCCTCCTGCGGGCCGTGTGCCAGCCCGGCGACCACGTGGTGATCCCGGACGACGCGTACGGCGGCACGTACCGGCTCTTCGCCCGGGTCGCCCAGCGCTGGGGCCTGGAGTTCAGCCCGGCCAAGGTCTCCGACCCGGACGCGGTCCGGGCGGCCGTGCGGCCCGGCCGAACGAAGATCGTCTGGGTGGAGACGCCGACCAACCCGCTGCTCGGCATCGCCGACATCGCCGCCCTGGCCGCCGTGGCACACGACGCGGGCGCTCTGCTGGTGGTGGACAACACCTTCGCCTCGCCGTACCTGCAGCAGCCGATCGCCTTCGGTGCGGACGTGGTGGTGCACTCCACCACCAAGTACGTCGGCGGGCACTCCGACGTGGTCGGTGGCGCCCTCGTCGTCGCCGACGCCGGGCTCGGCGAGGAGTTGCGCTACCACCAGAACGCGATGGGCGCGATCAACGGCCCGTTCGACGCCTGGCTCACCCTGCGGGGCATCAAGACCCTCGGGGTACGCATGGACCGGCACTGCGACAACGCCGAGCGACTCGCCGCGTACCTCGACGGTCACGCCAAGGTCGCCCAGGTGCTCTATCCGGGGCTGCCCTCGCACCCCGGTCACGAGGTCGCCGCCAAGCAGATGCGCCGGTTCGGCGGCATGATCTCGTTCCGCGCCGCCGGTGGTGAGGACCACGCCGTGGACATCTGCAACCGGGCCAAGCTCTTCGTGCTCGCCGAGTCGCTGGGTGGTGTGGAATCCCTGATCGAGCACCCGGGTCGGATGACACACGCAAGTGCTGCCGGCTCGCCGCTTGAAGTTCCCGGCGATCTCGTGCGACTGTCTGTCGGCATCGAGACGGTCGACGACCTACTCGCCGATCTGGAGCAGGCGCTGGGCTGACCGCTGGGGGAGGATGGCCGTGCAGGACATCATGGCGACCTGGGTCGGAGCGACCGCCAAGCAGATCGCCCGAGGGGTACGCCGAGGTGACGTCTCGGCGACCCAGGTCGTCGCCGACCACCTCGAGTACATCTCCCGAGCCGACAGTGAGCTGGCCGCGTTCCGCGCCGTTCGCGGCGGTGAGGCGATCACCGAGGCGGAGAAGGTCGACGAGCAGGAGGACCTGGCCAACCTGCCGCTGGCCGGGGTTCCGGTGGCGGTCAAGGAGAACACCCCGGTCGCCGGCCTGCCCACCTGGAACGGGTCGGCCGCCGCCCGCACCGACGTGGCGGAGGCCGACCACGAGGTGGTGCGTCGGCTGCGCGGCGCCGGGGCGGTGATCCTCGGCGTGACTCGGATGCCGGAGCTGGGGCTGTGGGCACTGACCGACGACGACAGCGCGGTGACCCGTAACCCGTGGGACAGCACGCGTACCCCCGGTGGGTCCTCCGGTGGTGCCGCCGCCGCGGTCGCCGCCGGGCTGGTGCCGATCGCGCACGCCAACGACGGTCTCGGCTCGATCCGGATTCCCGCGGCCTGCTGCGGACTCGTCGGCCTCAAGCCCGGTCGGGGCGTGGTCCCCTGCCAGCTCGGGGCGGACGACTGGTTCGGCCTCACCGAGCACGGCATGTTGACCAGCACGGTTGCCGACGCGGCGGTCGGCTTCTCGGTGCTCGCCGGCCGGCGTCCCGAGAAGCTGGTCCCTCCGCAGCGGCTGCGGGTGGGTGTCTCGCTGCGCTCCCCGGTGCGCGGTGTCGCACCGGACGCACCCAACCGGGACGCTGTCGCCGCCGCCGGTCGGCTCCTCGCCGCCGCCGGGCACGACACGGTGCCGGCCGATCCGGTCTACCCGACCGCGCTCGGCCTGCAGGGCATCGCCACCTGGTTCGCCGCAGCCGCCACCGACGTCCGGGCCTCCGGTCTGGACCGGCGTGGGCTGCAACGGCGTACCCGCCGGCACGTCGCGCTGGGCGAGTGGGCGCAGCGTCGCGGCTACGTGCGGGAGGCGGACCGGGCAGCCTGGCGGCAACGGTCGGTCGACTTCTTCACCGACCACTCGGTGGACCTGCTGCTCACCCCGGCGCTGGCCAGCGCGCCACCGGAGGCGGCCCGCTGGTCGGAGCGGTCCTGGCGGGCGAACATGACAGCCAACATCCGGTACGCCCCGTACGCCGCACCCTGGAACATCGCCGGCCTGCCGGCGGTCGTCGTGCCGGTCGGCCGCCGCCCGGACGGCCTGCCGGTCGCCGTGCAGCTGGTCGGTCCGCCCGGCTCGGAGCTGCTGCTGCTCGGTGTGGCCGGTCAGTTCGAGATGGCCGCCCCGTGGACGCGCCACGCCCCCGGCTACCCCCGGGTCGGCACGGAGTCGCCGGCCACCGCCTGACCGTCGACGGTGTGCGCGCTGTCGGGCACTCCGGTGTCGCCGCCGAGGGCTCCGCAGGCGGGTGGCACGATCGGGGCATGACGGAACTGGTCGGTCTCGACGACGTGCGGGCCGCACGGGAGTTGCTCGCTGGCGTCACCCGCACCACCCCACTGGAGCCCTCCCGGCCACTCAGCGCGGCGCTGGGCGGGCCGACGTGGCTCAAGTGCGAGAACGTGCAGCGCGCCGGCTCGTACAAGGTGCGGGGCGCGTACGTGCGGATCTCCCGGTTGTCGGCGGCGGAGCGGAAGCGCGGCGTGGTCGCGGCGAGCGCGGGCAATCACGCGCAGGGCGTCGCTCTCGCCGCCGGCCTGGTCGGCACGCACGCCACAGTCTTCATGCCGGTCAACGCGCCGCTGCCGAAGGTGGCCGCCACCAAGGGGTACGGCGCGCAGGTCGAGTTGGCCGGGAACACCGTCGACGAGTCGCTGGTCGCGGCGCACACGTACGCCGAGCGCACCGGCGCGGTGCTGATCCACCCGTTCGACCACCCCGATGTGATCGCCGGGCAGGGCACTGTGGCGCTGGAGATCCTCGAACAGTGCCCGGACGTGAAGACGATCATCACCGGGGTGGGTGGCGGCGGTCTGATCTCGGGCATGGCGGTGGCCGCGAAGGCGTTGCGCCCGGACGTCCGGATCATCGGCGTGCAGGCGGCCGGGGCGGCGGCGTTCCCGCCCTCACTGGTGGCCGGGGAACCGGTCCGGCTGCCCATCTTCTCCACAATCGCCGACGGCATCGCGGTCGGTCGGCCGGGCGAGATCACCTTCAACCATGTGCGCAAGCTGGTCGACGAGATCGTCACGGTCTCCGAGGAGGACATCTCCCGGGCCCTGCTGATGCTGCTGGAGCGCGGCAAGCAGGTGGTCGAGCCGGCCGGGGCGGTCGGAGTGGCCGCGCTGCTGGCCGGCGTGGTCGAGGTGGAGACGCCGGTGGTCGCGGTGCTCTCCGGCGGCAACATCGACCCGTTGCTGATGCTGCGGGTGATCGAACACGGGTTGGCCGCGGCGGGTCGCTACCTGCGGGTGACCGTCCGCTGTTCGGACCGGCCGGGGCAGCTCGCGTCGCTGCTCACTCAGATCGCCGAGCACCGGGCCAACGTGGTGGACGTGGAGCACCAGCGGGCCAACCCGCACCTCGGCCTCGGCGAGGTGGAGGTGGCGCTGTCGGTGGAGACCCGGGGTGTCGAGCACTCGGACACCCTGATCAGCGCCCTGCGGGCCAGCGGCTACCAGGTGGTATTCGCGGCCGAGGCGTGACACCGGTGGGTGCCACGCCTCGGATGCGCGGTGTTTCGACAGCGGGTGCCGGCGTCGGTCGAGCCAGCCGGAAGCGGGTAGCGCGACCGGCGACGGTCAGCCGGAGAACGGCTCGAAGCTGACCACTGTCACCTTGATGTCGGCGCCGCTGGGGGCCGTGTAGGTGCAGGTCTGCCCGGCTCGACCGCCCAGGATCGCCTTGCCCAGCGCGGACTCGGGGCTGTAGACGGTCAGGTCGGTGGTGGCCGCGATCTCCCGGGAACCGAGCAGGAAGGTCTCGGTGTCGTTGGTGTCGTCGTCGAAGTAGATCGTCACCACCATGCCCGGCGACACCGCGTCGGCGGTCGGGGCCTCGCCGACCTTCGCGGTGCGCAGCAGCTCCTGCAGGTAGCGGATGCGACCCTCGGCCTTGCCCTGCTCCTCGCGGGCGGCGTGGTAGCCGCCGTTCTCCCGCAGGTCGCCCTCCTCGCGCCGAGCGTTGATCTCAGCTGCGATCGCCGGGCGGTTGGCGATGTGCTCGTCGAGCTCGGCCTGGAGGCGGTCGTACGCGTCCTGCGACAGCCAGGTGGCGGGCGCCTCGTTGCCAGTGGACACAGGCGTTCTCCTCAGTTGTGCGTGGCTGGCTGACAGGTGAACTACCAAGTTACCAGTGCGGTACGACACAGCGTGTCGGCCATCACCGCCGGTGTCCGGATCCGACACCGGCGGTAGGCGCCCCGCCAGCCCGGCTTCTGGTGCTGTTCGAGCAGCTCAGGACGGTGCTCGGCAGCGCAGGACCTCACCGATGAACGGCCGCGCGGTGGTGGCCAGGCGGTGCTGGGTCGTGACGTGCCGATCCCCGGGATCGGCGGTCACTGTGACCTGTTCCCGGCCGACCTCGGCGCCGGCACGGTCCCGGGCGCGCAGCACGCAGACCGCCGATCCGCCGGGCGGAACTGTCACCCGAAAGTCGACAAGCACCTGCTTGTCCGTGATGTCGGTGTACGTGATCACCTGGGCGTCGTAGACCGGGTCGCCGTACTGGCGGTAGAGCCGCACCGAGATCACGGTCAGCGTCGCGACGAGGGCAAACAGTGCCAGCGCGGCCAGCAGCGTACGGCGGCGCTTTCCGCCCGGTGCCCGACGGCGGCCGTAGCGCCCGGCCGGGAATACCGGCGCGCCTGGTGAAATTGTGGCGTGCGTCTCGGTCACCGGCGGGTATCTCCTGGCGTTGTTGTCGGCGGCATCGGCAAGAATGACAGAGCCCCATCCTCCCACCCGGTCCAGCGGCAGGAATGGCAGGTCATGCCCGGCGCTGGTGGCCGGTGACAGGGTGCGGTGAGGAAAGATCCCGGCAGGTCAGCCGGTCGAGCCCGGTCGGGTCCACCGTCCGGCACAGACGAGGAGCGCCGAAGTTGGCAGAGCAACTGCGTCTCATGGCCGTGCACGCGCACCCGGACGACGAGTCGAGCAAGGGCGCGGCGACCACGGCGAAATATGTCGCTCAGGGGGTGGACGTCCTGGTCGTGACGTGCACCGGTGGCGAGCGCGGGAGCGTGCTCAACCCCAAGCTCGACCGACCCGACGTGTGGGCCAACATCGGCGAGATCCGGCGTGCCGAGATGGACGCCGCGCGGGCGATCCTCGGCGTCGACCAGGCCTGGCTGGGCTTCGTCGACTCGGGGCTGCCCGAGGGTGATCCGCTGCCGCCGCTGCCCGAGGGCTGTTTCGCCCTCCAGGACGTCGAGGTCGCCGCGGGCCCGCTGGTGCGGCTGATGCGCGAGTTCCGTCCGCACGTGGTGACCACGTACGACGAGGAGGGTGGCTACCCGCACCCGGACCACATCATGTGCCACAAGGTGAGCGTGGCCGCGTTCGAGGCCGCCGGTGACCCGGAGCGCTACCCGGAGCTGGGCGCGCCCTGGCAGCCGCTGAAGCTCTACTACGACATCGGCTTCTCCAAGGGCAAGATCATGGCCCTGCACGAGGGCATGCTGGCCGCCGGTCTTGAGTCGCCCTACGAGGAGTGGCTCAAGCGGTGGGAGGACCGCCCCGACAAGGGCCCGCGGATCACCACCCGGGTCGAGTGCGCCGAATACTTCACGGTCCGTGATGACGCGCTGCGCGCCCACGCCACCCAGGTCGACCCGGACGGCTTCTGGTTCCACGTGCCGATGGAGCTCCAGCAGCGCGCCTGGCCGACCGAGGATTACGAGCTGGCCCGCTCGATGGTCGACAGCCCACTGCCCGAGTCCGATCTCTTCGCCGGGGTGCGGGAGACGGCGCACGCGCGCTGATTCCCGGCGGGGCTACCCTGGTTACCAACCGCACATCGGAGGAACGCCATGCTGACCGCTGCCCAGGTGCTCGCGGAGAACAACTTCGGGGACACCCGCACGGGTGGTCTGGCCGGGCCGATGGGCCTCTTCCTCATCCTGCTGCTGGCCACCGCGACCATCCTGCTGATCCGCAACATGAACGCTCGGCTGCGCCGTCTGCCGGACCGTTTCCCCCAGCAGTCCGGGCCGACCGACCCGACCAGGGCCGATGCGACAGTCGTCGATCCGACAGACGGGACCGGGGCGCGTGATTCATCCACGCCCGCTCCCAACGGGCACCAGCAGCACCTGAACGGGTAGTCCGCGCGTGAATCACGCCGAACCGGGTGGTCGCCCCCTGTTGCGGCCACCCGGTTTGGCTTAGCCTTCCGCCGGGGGGACCAAAAGTCTCCGAGCCGTGTGCGGGAGGGGGCGCCGATGACCAGCACAGCACCGGCCGCCCACCGCGACGTCGGTCGGTCGGCTGACGGGGGAGGTCGATGACCTCCGGTCCGGCCGACGACCCGTTCGATCGGCTCGGGGTGCGTGGCACACCGGGCCGGCTGCTCGTGCTCACCGCCGCCGTCACGCTGACCGCCCTGGCCGCCGCCGCGGTCGGGTTGACCCTCCCGGTCCGGCTGCCGGCCGACGACCCCCTCGGCGGTCCGGCCCGCTTCGGCATCGCCGTCGCCGTCCTGGCCCTCGCCCAGCTCGCCCGGCTGCGATTCCGCTCGGCCGCGGGCATGGTCAGCATCACCTGGGGCGAGGCGGCCCTGATCGTCTGCCTCTACCTGACTCCAGCCGGCTGGCTCCCGTCCGCCACGCTGCTCGGCACCGGGCTGGCCTGGACGTTGCTGTCACTGCACAACGACCGCCGTCCGGCCCTGGAGATCGTCCGGATCGCCGCGTCGCTGGCCGCCGCGTCGGCGCTTGCCGTCTCCGTGACCACCGCGCTCGGGCGGCCGCTGCTCTCGCCACCAACCCCGATCCTGGCGCTGGCAGTGATCGCCGGTTCGGTGACGTACCTCCTGGTGACCGCCTGGCTCGGCGGCGTGACGCTGGGCCTGCGGCACGGGCTGCCGATCGGGCCGGCGCTGTTCGCCGCGCTGCGCGGCAAGCTGCTGATGTTCGTCGGCAACGTGGCGGTCGGCCTCGTGGTGGTCGCCCTGCTGGAACTCGACCCCCGCTGGTTGCTGTTGCTGCCGCCGCTGCTGTGGCTGTTGCAGCAGACCTACCGTTACCGGCTGCGCTCCGATCAGGAGCGTCGCACCTGGCGTGCCTTCGCCGAGGCCACCGCGGCCCTCAACCAGCTCGACGAGCGCGGCGTGGCCAGCGCGGCGGTCACCGGGGCGCTGACGCTGTTCAACGCCGAGCTGGTGGACGTCGACGTGGCCCGGGTCGACGGCCGGTGGCACCGCTACCGGGGCGACGCCAGCGGTCAGCTTGTCGACCGGGAGACCGGCCCACCGGACCAGTCGGAGCCGGACGAGCACGAGCTGAGCCGGGCGCTGTCGGTCGGCGCCACGCCGGTCGGTCGGCTGCGGGTGCGGTTCCCCCGCTCGGCCCCGCCCACGGCCCGGGAACGTGACGCGGTGGCCGCGTTCGGCGACGCCCTCGCCGCCGCGTTGCACGACGCCGCGACCCACCACGAGCTGCGGCTGGTGACCGCCCGTTCGTCGTACGAGGCGGTGCACGACCCGCTCACCGGGCTCGCCAACCGGGCGGCGATGCTGAGCAAGGGCGACCAGTCGCTGCGACAGCTCAGCCACGACCACCCGGTGGCGCTGCTGCTGCTGGACATCAACCAGTTCAAGGAAGTCAACGACACCCTCGGCCACGCGGCGGGTGACCAGTTGCTGCGACTGACCGCGAACCGACTCAACGCGCTGGTCCGCGCCGGTGACCTGCTCGGTCGACTCGGTGGCGACGAGTTCGCCCTCCTGCTCACGGCGGTGCCGGTGCTCGGCGACCGGGCCGCCCCGATGGCCCACGCGCTGCGTCAGGCCCGCGAGATCGCCGAACGGCTGGCCGCACCGACCGAGGTGGCCGGCGTACGGATGTCCATCGAGGTCTCGGTCGGGGTGGTGGTGGCCGCCGCGGGCACCGCGGACCTGACCGAGCTGCTGCGTCGGGCCGACATCGCGATGTACCAGGCCAAGGAGGGCGGCGGCAACGTCGCCGCGTACGACGGCGCGCGCGACGCGGCCAGCACCGACCAGCTCGCCCTGCTGGCCGAGCTGCGTGAGGCGTTGAAGGTCGACGACCAGCTGGTGCTGGCGTTGCAGCCGGCGGTCGACCTGGCCACGGGTGCGCCCACCGGGGTGGAGGCGCTGATCCGTTGGCAGCACCCCCGGCGTGGGTGGCTGAACCCGGCCGACTTCATCCGGCCGGTGGAAAACAGCGAGCAGCTCGGCGCCTTCACCCGCTACGTGCTGAACAAGGCGCTCAGCGTGGCCGCCAGTTGGGCCCGCGAGGGGTTGGACGTCCCGATCTCGGTCAACCTCTCGGCGCGCAGCCTGCTCGACCCCCGGTTGCCGGCGGAGATCGCCGAGGCGCTGCGCCGCCACCAGGTGCCGCCGCACCGGCTCGTTCTGGAGATCACCGAGACGGTGGTGATGAGCGAGCTGGAGGTCATCGACGAGGTGCTGGCCACGCTCCGGTCGATGGGCGTGCAGCTCGCTGTCGACGACTTCGGCACCGGCTTCTCGTCGCTGACCTTCCTCACCCGGATCGCTGTGGACGAGTTGAAGGTGGACCGTTCCTTCGTCATCCGGATGGCCGACTCGCCGGAGGCCGCCGCGATCGTCCGGACGACGGTCGGCCTCGCTCACGAGTTGGGGCTGCGGGTGGTCGCCGAAGGGGTGGAGACCGCCGAGCAGCGAATGGCCCTGGCCGAGTTGGGTTGCACCTCTGCGCAGGGCTACCACTTCTTCAAGCCGATGCCGGCGGACAAGATCGGTGCGGTGCTGGGGTCGCTGCGCGACTCGGCGGAGTCGAACGTGTTCCGGCTCCGCGCCGACGGCGCGTCCTGACCGTCCGGGTGGAGCCCGCGCGGTCCGCGCCGGGGCTGGCTATGGTCGTCAGGTGAACCGACTCGCCGACGCCACCAGTCCGTACCTGCTCCAGCACGCCGACAACCCGGTCAACTGGTGGCCGTGGTCGGACGAGGCGTTCGCCGAGGCGAAGCGGCGGGATGTTCCGGTGCTCATCTCGGTGGGCTATGCGGCCTGCCACTGGTGCCACGTGATGGCGCACGAGTCGTTCGAGAACGAGCAGGTCGGCGCCCTGATGAACGACAACTTCGTGTCGATCAAGGTGGATCGTGAGGAGCGCCCGGACGTGGACGCGGTCTACATGACCGCGACCCAGGCGATGACCGGCCAGGGTGGTTGGCCGATGACCGTCTTCGCCACCCCGGACGGCACCCCGTTCTTCTGCGGCACCTACTTCCCGCGACCCAACTTCGTCCAGTTGCTCCAGTCGGTCGCCACCGCCTGGCGGGAGCAGCGCGAGGCGGTGCTGGGCCAGGGCGCCGCAGTGGTCGAGGCGATCGGCGGCGCGCAGGCCGTGGGCGGCCCCACCGCGCCGCTGGACGCCCCGCTGCTCGACGCGGCGGCCGCGAAGCTGGCCAGCGAGTACGACGCCACGAACGGCGGGTTCGGTGGCGCCCCGAAGTTTCCGCCGCACATGAACCTGCTCTTCCTGCTGCGCCACCACCAGCGCACCGGCGACCCGGGCAGCCTGGAGATCACCCGGCACACCGCCGAGGCGATGGCCCGGGGCGGCATCTATGACCAGCTCGCGGGCGGCTTCGCCCGCTATTCGGTGGACGCGCACTGGACGGTGCCGCACTTCGAGAAGATGCTCTACGACAACGCGCTGCTGCTGCGGGTCTACACCCAGCTGTGGCGACTCACCGGTGACCCGCTGGCCCGTCGGGTGGCCCGGGACACCGCCCGGTTCCTCGCCGACGAGTTGCACCGGCCGGGGCAGGGGTTCGCGTCCGCGTTGGACGCCGACACCGAGGGCGTCGAGGGGCTCACCTACGCCTGGACGCCCACCCAACTCGTGGAGGCGTTGGGCGAGGAGGACGGCCGGTTCGCCGCCGACCTGTTCACCGTCACGGAAGAGGGCACCTTCGCCCCTCATTCCGCCTCCGCGCCGCAAGGCGGCACTCCGGACGGAAAGAAGGGCGTCGAACACGGCATGAGCGTGCTCAAGCTCGCCCGGGACGTGGACGATGCCGCGCCCGAGGTGCGTGCCCGCTGGCGGCAGGTGGTCGGGCGGCTGCTCGCCGCCCGGGACACCCGCCCCCAGCCGGCCCTCGACGACAAGGTGGTGGCCGCCTGGAACGGTCTGGCGATCACCGCCATCGCCGAGTTCCAGCAGGTCGCCGCCGTGTACGTGTCCCCGCAGGACGAGGACGCCAACCTGATGGACGGCGTCACCATCGTCGCCGACGGGGCGATGCGCCAGGCCGCCGAGCACCTGGCAACCGTGCACCTGGTGGACGGCCGACTGCGCCGGGTCTCCCGGGACGGCAAGGTCGGCGAGCCGGCCGGCGTCCTGGAGGACTACGGCTGCGTTGCCGAGGCATTCTGCGCGCTGCACCAGCTCACCGGCGAGGGCCGCTGGCTGACAGTGGCCGGCGAGCTGCTGGACACCGCCCTCGCGCACTTCGCCGCGCCCGGCGGCGCCTTCTACGACACCGCCGACGACGCGGAGCGGCTCGTCGCCCGGCCGGCCGACCCGACCGACAACGCCACCCCGTCCGGCCGGTCGGCGTTGATCGCCGGGCTGGTGGCGTACTCGGCGCTGACCGGGGAGACGCGCTACCGGGAGGCCGCCGAAGCGGCCCTCGGCACTGTCGCACCGATCGTCGGTAAGCACCCCCGGTTCACCGGGTACGCGGCCATGGTCGGGGAGGCGTTGCTCTCCGGGCCGTACGAGATCGCCGTTGTCACCGGCGACCCGGCCGGCGACCCCCTGGTGGCCGCCGCCCGCCGGCACGCCCCGCCCGGAGCGGTGGTCGTCGCCGGGCGCCCGGACCAGCCGGGTGTGCCGCTGCTCGCCGACCGTCCGCTGGTCGAGGGGCGGTCCGCCGCGTACGTCTGCCGGGGTTTCGTCTGCCAGCGGCCGGTCACCTCGGTCGAGGAGCTGGTAGCCGAGCTGGGCTGAGCGCACGGCCACGCCCGGTAGTCGCCCGCGCTGCCCGCCGGGTGGTCCCGCCAGAGCTTCCGAGGCGGGTCGCCAGCCCTCCCGGTGGGCCCGTCGGCGGCCCGGATAGGCTGGCCGCGCTATGGATTCCCGTACCGGTCTGCCAGTTGTCGGCGTGGTGGGTGGCGGCCAGTTGGCCCGGATGACCCACCAGGCCGCGATCGCCCTCGGCCAGTCACTGCGTGTGCTCGCGACCGCCCCCGACGACGGCGCGGCGCTTGTCGCCGCCGACGTCCAGTACGGCGACCACACCGACCTGGCCGCGCTGCGCACCTTCGCCAAGGGCTGCGACGTCGTCACCTTCGACCACGAGCACGTACCTTCCGAGCACATCCGCACGCTGGCGGCGGAAGGGGTGCCCCTCTACCCGCCGGCGGACGCGCTGCTGCACGCCCAGGACAAGCAGATCATGCGGGAACGCCTGACCGAGCTGGGTGCTCCCAACCCGGCCTGGCGGCCGGTCGGGGAGCCCGCCGACCTCGTCGGCTTCGGCGAGCAGGTCGGCTGGCCGGTGGTGCTCAAGGCGGCCCGGGGTGGGTACGACGGCCGAGGCGTCTGGATGGTCGACGACGCCGCCCAGGCCACCGAGTTGGCGAGCACGCTGCTCGCCGGCGGCACCCGGCTGATCGTCGAGGAGCGGGTGCCGCTGCGGCGGGAGTTGGCAGTGCAGGTGGCCCGTTCGCCGTTCGGTCAGGTGGCCGCGTACCCGGTGGTCGAGACCGTGCAGCGTGACGGCATCAACGTGGAGGTGCTGGCCCCGGCGCCCGGCCTGGACGAGGAGTTGGCGGTCTCCGCTCAGCAGCTCGCCATCGACCTGGCCACCGCGCTCGGTGTGATCGGCCTGCTGGCCGTGGAGTTGTTCGAGGTGCGCGACGCCGCCGGCCGGCCCGCGATCGTGGTCAACGAGCTGGCGATGCGTCCGCACAACTCCGGGCACTGGACCATCGAGGGTGCCCGGACCTCGCAGTTCGAGCAGCACCTGCGGGCCGTGCTGGACTACCCGATGGGTGACACCGCGCTGACCGCCCCGGTGGTGGTGTCGGCGAACGTGCTCGGCGGTGAGCCGGGCGGGATGTCGATCGACGAGCGGTTGCACCACCTCTTCGCCGCCGAGCCGGGTGCCAAGGTGCACCTGTACGGCAAGCAGGTGCGACCTGGCCGCAAGATCGGGCACGTCACGGTGCTCGGTGACGACCTGGACGACCTGCGGGCGCGGGCCGCGCGGGCCGCGCGCTGGCTGCGCGAGGGCCACGAGTGAGTACGGTTTCGGGAACGAGAAGAGGGCCGCAGTGAGCACGGTTGGCTTGATCATGGGCAGCGACTCGGACTGGCCGACCATGCGGGCTGCCGCCGAGGTGTTGGACGAGTTCGGCGTGGCGTACGAGGTCCGGGTGATCTCGGCGCACCGGACTCCGGTCGCGATGATCGAGTACGGGCGCGACGCCGCCGACCGGGGCCTCAAGGTGATCATCGCGGGGGCTGGGGGCGCTGCCGCGCTGCCCGGCATGGTGGCCTCGGTGACGCCGCTGCCGGTGATCGGTGTGCCGGTGCCACTGAAGCACCTCGACGGCATGGACTCGCTGCTGTCCATCGTGCAGATGCCGGCCGGGATCCCGGTCGCCACAGTGTCGATCGGCAACGCCCGCAACGCCGGCCTGCTCGCCGTACGGATCCTCGGTGCCGCCGACGAGGGCCTGCGCGCCAAGATGACGACCTACCAGCAGGATTTGGAAAAGCTGGTAGCAACAAAGGAAGCCGCCCTCCAAGCCACCCTGCAGTAACCCCGCCCCGCCCTACCCCCGCGATCTTGCACTTCCTGTAGCTGTTTCGCGGCTTTTGTCCCTTATGTCGCGACAGAAAGTGCAAGATCGCGCGGGACGGACGCGGGTGGCGCGAACCCGGCCCACTCACCGTCCCCGCTCACGCACGCCGCAGGGACCCTCCGATTCACCTCATGCCGCGCAGGGCGGTCTGTAGGCGTTCCTGGGCGCGGCGGCGGCGCTCGTTGCTCGCGCCGAGCACCAGCAGCAGGATGCCCACCGGGATCAGCGCCAGCCACGGGCCCAGGCTGAACAGGGCGTGGATCGCCGTGATCGCGGTGACCGACGCGCCGACGATCACCGGGGCCTGCTGTCGACTGGACGACCCGAAGATCAGCACCGCGACCGCGCCGAGCAGCAGCAGCATCTGCCGCACAGTGCTGGACTCGGTGGCCAGCACGATCGCCAGCGTCGGCACGAAGGCCGCGACCAGCGCCGGCCCGTACGCCACCCAACTGCTCATGTCGGGCCGGTGGCGCAGCTCCAGGACTCCGACGAGGAGGGCCAGCACGGCGAACGGCAGCGTGTACGCCTCGGGCAACGCCACGTCGGCGACCCGCATCAGGATCCACCACGCGGTGATCTCACAGACCACCACCGCCCAGAACAGGATCCGGCGTTCCACCGGCCGGCGACCGGGTCGGGTCGCGGCCACCCCGAGGACAGCGCCCCAGGCGGCCAGCAGGGCGGCGATGTGGCGGGGCGAGTCGAAGGCGAGGGCCAGCGCGATCAGCGCGGCAGCGTACCCGGTCCACTCGACGGTGGAGGCCTCCCGCTGCGCCTCGGGGCGGCGCAGCCGGGGCAGGGTCGCGGCGAGCACCTGCAGGACCGCGCCGACGGCGAGCACCCCGAACGCGGACCAGACCGCCGCCAGCCCGGCGACCAGGCCGGCGGTGAGCACGAAGAGCTGCGCCATGAGTGAGGCGAAGAGCCAGCCGAGGATGCGCGCCCGCTGGGTGGTGCCGAACAGCGCCGCCACCGCACCCACCCCGACCGCGCTGCCGAGAGTGAACAGGGTCATCTGCCGGTCGGCCAGGCTGCCGGCGAGCCCGGCGCTGCCACCGGCCAGACCGATGGCGAACACCAGCACCCGGGCCAGCCGCAGCGAGCGGGCCCGCTCGACCAGCGCCGGCGGTGGGGTCAGTGCGAGACCGAGCATCGCGATGGTGAAGACGGAGAGCGCGGCGACGGTGCTGGCGGGCCAGCCCTGGCCCAGCGCGATGGGTGCGATCAGCAGCGTGACGGCCGCCCCGGGCAGCACCACCGGCACGGCCCGGGACCGCCGCCCACCGCTGAACCCCGTGGCGGCCAGCGCGGCGGTCGCGGTCAGCAGCAACGCCGTCAGCACGTGGGTCGGGTTGACCACGTCCGACGGTGGGGTGAGCAACTCCGGGGGCGGACCCTGCCAGATCCGGGTCAGTGTGCGGTGCGGCTCGACCAGGGCGGTGACCAGCGCGGGTGCGATCGAGGCGAGCGCCAGGGCGGTCGGCAGCGCCGCTGCGGCCAACGCACCCGCTGCCGGGTTGACCCGCCACCGTCGTCGCTCCGGGTCGTCCGGCAGCCGCCGGAGGGCGCCGTCGAGTCGTACCGCCCAGCGCCGGACCGGCTGGGCCGCGCCGGTGGGCGGCACGGTGGCCGCGCGGATCAGCTCGGCCAGTACGCCGAGCAGGGCGGCGGCGGCCGCGTAGACGCCGGCGGCGAGGCCGGTGGGGATGGCGGCGAGGGCGCTGATGGTGGCCCCGCCGACCACCGCCACGCTGACCCAGGGCAGATATTGCGGCACCAACCGCCGGACGGCGGCCACGGCGGCCAGGCCGAGGCTGGTAGCGGCCAGCGCGGCGGTCAGCACCACCTGCGCCGAGTGTTCGAACTCGGCGGACAGCGCCGCCACCGCACCGGGGAGGGCCAGCAGGGCGGCACCGATCGCCGCGCCGCCGATCTGCGCCAGGTGCGGCGGCATCCCCTCGGTTTCGATGTCGGCGACCTGTGGACCGGCGAGGACGCGGGCCAGCGTGGCCACCACCACGCCGATCAGCGCGATGCTGGCCAGCGCCAGGGCCGTGGTCCACGGGCGGACCAGTCCGGCTCCGGCGGCGTGCAGCGCGACGACCCCGGCCACTGTGGCCCGGGACAGCCCGGCGCGCGCCTCCTCCGTGGCCACCGCGGCCATGCCGAACACGGTGGCGACCATTCCGCCGACCAGGACCGGCGACCACCAGGCCAGATCGAATGCGGCCGGTGCGCCGATCGTGGCGAGCACCACCGCCACGCCGGACACGTCCCAGCGCCACGGTGGCGGGAGCAGGATGCCGGCGGCGAGGGCCAGCAGCGCCAGCGCGACCGGCGCCTGCCAGGTGGCACCGCCGACGGGGGCGGCCGGCCAGTCGCTCAGGTCGCCCCTCCAGATCGGGCCGGGGGTGGCCAGCACGCCGACCCCACCGCGCACCGCCGACCAGCCGGCGAGGACGCCGATGAGGGCACCGCCGACGGTGAGGCCGAGGATCGGACCGCGTCGCCACTCCTCCGGCATGCTGCGGGCGCCCACGGCGACCACCAGGAGCAGGGCGGCGGCCACCGCCAGTTGCCCGCCCGGGGCGAGCACCGCCCCGATCCGTACCAGCGTGGCGACCAGGGCGGTGGTGACCGCCGCGGCGGCCAGGTCGGAGCCGTCGAGGGTGAGGTCGGCTCGACGGCCGGCGTCGATGGAGGGGGCCAGGAAGAGCAGCACCGCCGCGACCAGCAGCAGCGCGCCCACCCAGGCGTCGGCGACGGTCGCGCCGGGCGCCCCGAACGCGGCGGCGGTGACCATCAGCGCGCCCAGCCCGGTGCCGACCGACAGCGGCGCGGGGATGTGACGTTGGGAGACCTGCACGACGGCGGCGTAGCCCAGGGTCACGCAGACCGCCAGGAAGCTGGCCGCCAGGATCGGGACGGTCACCTCGCGCAGGCTCGCCGGGGTGGGGGTCGGGTCGCTCGGCATGGTGGCGGCCACGAACGCCGCCACCGCCCCGGGCAGCGCGAACGCGGCGCCACCGGCGGCCCAGGCGGTGACCGTGTCGGAGGCGGCCGAGGCGATCCGGATCCGGGGCGCCAGCGTGACCAGCATGCCCGCCACGAACAGGGTGATCAGGACTGCGGCGGTGAGGGTGGGGCTGGTCAGGCTGGCACCCGCGCCGAACAGGCCGACCACGGCCGCCCCGATGGCGTGTGCCACCGCGGCTCGGTCGGTGCGGGCGGACAGCCCGATGACTCCGATGCCGATCGCGGTGATCACCATTGGCCAGGGTGCCGTCGCCCAGCCGAGACCGAACGAGGCCGGAACGGCGAGCGCGGTCAGCGCCGCGCCGGCGACAGCGAACTCCCGGCGGATCTCGGTGGGCAGGGCCAGCACCGCCGCGATGGTGAGCAGGAACGCGGCACCCGCGAGCTGCCAGGTGGTCGGCCCGACGGCGGCGGCCAACTCGCCCTGGTACCGGCTGAGGTCGGGGTTCCAGGCGGGCAGTGCCGCACGGACCGGTGCCACCCCGGCGCGTAGCGCGCCGCCGGCGACCACCAGACCACTGACGGTCAGGGCCACCGCGGAGGCGAACTGTGGGCCACGTCGGGCCGCCTCCGGGACCGCGCGCACCGCCAAGCCGGTCACCGTGATGACCGCCGCGATCAGCAGCAGCGCCCGGCCGGGGAGTGCCACCGAGGCGATGCGGCTGAGCGAGCCGATCACCGCCAGGGTGACGATGCCGGCCGCGACGTCCGGCAGCGGCGGGCGACGCAGCACCAACGCGCCGGCCAGCCCGATCACGGCGGCCAGCAGCAGCACCACCCCGGCGCCGGTCGCGGTCGGCACGGTCTGTGCCCGCAGCAGGGCGGTGACCGCGTACGCCAGCGAGACGGCGACCGCCACGGCGTGCAGCAACCAGGTCAGCTCACGCAGGCCGGGCACCGGCCGGGTCGGCCGCGGGTCGGTGGCGCCGCCGCTGGCGTCGATCAGCTCGGCGGCCTCCTCCGGGTCGCCCTCGGGCCGGCTCTCGGCGTCGCGTTGGCGGGCCGCGGACGGCGTGCCCGGCGACGGCAGGTCCTGCCGGACGGGGCGTTCGACGGTCACGCCGGAGCGGGCCAGGCCGAGGTTGACGAGGGCGACCAGGGCCAGCACCAGGGCCCAGCCGCCCGGGCCGGTGATCTGGTCGTACGCCAGCAGAGGCAGCACCGGCTGGGCGGCGAGCACTGTGGCGAAGCGGGGCGCGCGCAGACCGGTCCAACCGGCGTACCCGAATGCGACTGCGGCGGTGACCGCGAAGATCACCCCGGCGAAGACGGTGCCGGAGCCGCCGCCGGCGCCGATCCGGTCCACCGCCCAGAGGGCGTTGCCGGCGAGCGGCACCAGCAGCAGGCCGACCGCGGCGATGGTCTCGGCGGTCGAGGTGAGCCCGCGCCGGGCCAGTGCCGGTGGGGCGAGCAGCATCAGCACGGTGGCCAGGAGCAGGATGCCGAGCCGGGCCAGCGCGTCCATCGAGCTGGTGGCCACCGCGGCGAAGACCACAGCGGCCACGCCGAGCAGCAGCGCGCCCAGCCCGAGTGGGATGTTCTGCACCTCGCGCGAGGACGCCTCCGGCGGGTGCTCCGGGTCGTCGACGTCCAGCCAGGCGGCCCGGGGCGGGGGCGGCGGCGGATCCTCCGGGGCGGGCGGAGTGCCCTGGCGGGGCACCCGGGGTGGCGGTCCCATGGTGGCCGTCGGTGGCCGCCGGCCGGGGCGGCGGCGCAGCACCCGGCGTGGCCGGGTGGCCTGCTTGATCCGTTCCTCGCCGGCGTGGGCGAGGATGTCCCGCTGGAAGAGCGCGGCCTGCATCTTGGCGGCGATCTGCCGCTGCTCGCGGGCGATGGCGGCGTCGCGCGCCTTCATCTCCGCGATCGAACGCTCAATGTCGGCCAGGTGTTCGACCCACTGTGGTTGATCTGCCCCACAGTGCGGGCATCGGACGGCCGGCTTGATCTCCCGGCCGCACGAGGAGCATTGAAAGGTCGCCACGACACCCCTCCACCCGCACTGTGGACTCCCACTGTCGCAGCATGCCCAATGCTGGCGCGGATTTCGACTCTTGTCGGCGGGTCCGGGGCAAACAACGACACCGGCCGGTCACCGAGATGCTCGATGGCCGGCCGGTGGTGCGTCGGTTGGGTCAGGGGCGACCCATGCCCCGGTACTCCCAGCCCGCCTGGGCCCACAGTGCCGGGTCGAGGCAGTTGCGGCCGTCGACGACCTTGCGACCCTTGACCAGGTCGCCGAGGGCGACCGGATCAGCGTTGCGGAAGTCGGCCCACTCGGTGAGGACGCAGACCAGGTCGGCCCCGTTGACCGCCTCGTTGATGCTGCTCTCGTAGGTCAACTCGGGGACCGCACGGCGGGCGTTCTCGGTGCCCTGCGGGTCGTACACGTGCACGTCGGCGCCGGCCTTGTGCAGCAGCGCGGCGACGGCGAGCGCCGGGGCGTCGCGGACGTCGTCGGTGTTGGGCTTGAAGGTGGCGCCGAGCACCGCGATCCGGGTGCCGGAGAAGTCCGGGCCGGCCGGGCCGGAGCGGCGGCCGAGCAGGTCCGCGGCGAGCTGGAGCACCCGGGTACGCCGACGCAGGTTGATCAGGTCGACCTCGTGCAGGAAGCGCAGCGCCTCGCCGGCGCCCAGCTCCTGGGCGCGGGCCTGGAAGGCCCGGATGTCCTTGGGCAGGCAGGCGCCTCCGAAGCCGAGGCCGGCCTGGAGGAACCGGTTGCCGATCCGCGGGTCGTAGCCGATGGCGCGGGCCAGCTGGGTGACGTCGCCACCGGAGGCCTCGCAGACCTCGGCCATCGCGTTGATGAAGGAGATCTTGGTGGCCAGGAAGGCGTTCGCGGCGACCTTGACCAGCTCGGCGGTGGAGAAGTCGGTGACCACCAGGGGCACCTCGCGGTCCTCCGTGGCGGCCAGGTCGAACACGCCCTTGTGCGCGGCGTAGAGCATGCCGTTGGCCCACTCGCTCTTGACGCCGACCACGATCCGGTTGGGCCGCAGGACGTCGTCGACGGCGAAGCCCTCCTGGAGGAACTCGGGGCTCCACGCCACCTCGACGTCCAGGTCGTTCGGGGTGTGCTTGCCGACGAGCTGCTCGACCCACTCGGCGGTGCCGACCGGCACGGTGGACTTGCCGACGATCAACGCCTTGCGGGTCAGGTGCTGCGCGAGGCTGGTGACCGACGCCTCGACGTACGACAGGTCGGCGCCCATGCCGTCGGCCCGCTGCGGGGTGCCGACGCAGATGAAGTGCACGTCACCGAACTCGGCGGTCTCGGCGATGTCGGTGCTGAACCGGAGGCGGCCGGCGGCGAGGTTGCGCCGGAGCAGCTCGTCCAGGCCGGGCTCGTGGATCGGCACCTGACCGGCGTTCAGCATCGCGATCTTGTCGGCGTCGACGTCGAACCCGAGAACCTCGTAGCCCAGTTCGGCGTAGCAGATGGCGTACGTCGCACCGAGGTAACCAGTCCCTAGGAACGTCACCCGCGGCCGGGGCGCGCCCGAGGGCGGGGTCACCGCGGCGATGGCGGGGGTCGGCTGGATGGTGGGGTAGGGGATCGTCACGCCTGTCTTCTCCGCTCGCGCTGGCGTCGCGTCGTCGCGTCGCATTCTGCTGCGGCGCCTGGGCGGGGCACCGGAGGGTGGCTCACTGTCTCAATCTCCATCATCGCTGAGCGCGTTAGGTGCACCGTCCTGCCCATCCCTACGCGCCGGTAACATCACCTGAACTGCAGTCGCTAGTCTTCAGTCTGCGCGGTCGGCGGTCAGGAGTCGTCACAGACTGCGCATGATAGTGGTGAAGGGGAGGGCCGAGATGGCCGCAGGGGAGTCGTTCGACGTCTACCGGTTGCCCGAGGAGCACGAGGCGATCCGGGAAGCAGTGCGAGAGGTCTGCGCCGCGAAGGTGGCTCCGCACGCCGCGGAGGCCGACGAGACGGGGGAGTTCCCCAAGGCGTCCTACGACGCGCTGCGAGCGGCCGACTTCCACGCCCCGCACGTTCCCGAGGAGTACGGCGGCGCGGGCGCGGACGCGCTGGCCACCGCCATCGTGATCGAGGAGGTGGCCCGCGCCTGCGCGTCCTCCTCGCTGATCCCGGCGGTGAACAAACTTGGCACCATGCCGCTGTTGCTGTCCGGTTCCGCCGATCTCAAGACTCGTTACCTGACGCCGGTCGCGGCCGGTGAGGCGATGTTCTCGTACTGCCTCTCCGAGCCGGAGGCGGGCAGCGACGCGGCGTCCATGACCACCAGGGCGGTACGTGACGGGGATCACTGGGTGCTCAACGGTGTGAAGCGCTGGATCACCAACGCCGGGGTGTCCGAGTTCTACACCGTCTTCGCGGTCACCGACCCGTCCGCCCGGTCCCGGGGCATCTCGGCCTTCGTGGTCGAGAAGTCCGATGCCGGGGTGAGCTTCGGCGCGCCGGAGAAGAAGCTCGGCATCAAGGGCTCGCCCACCCGCGAGGTCTACCTCGACAACGTGCGGATCCCGGCCGACCGGATGATCGGCGCGGAGGGCACCGGCTTCGCGACCGCGATGAAGACCCTGGACCACACCCGGGTCACCATCGCGGCGCAGGCCGTCGGGATCGCGCAGGGCGCGCTCGACTACGCGAAGGGGTACGTGGCCGAGCGTCGCCAGTTCGGCAAGGCGGTCGCCGAGTTCCAGGGGATCCAGTTCATGCTGGCCGACATGGGCATGAAGCTCGAGGCGGCCCGGCAGCTCACGTACGCGGCCGCCGGCAAGTCGGAGCGTGGCGACGCGGATCTCACCTACTTCGGCGCGGCGGCGAAGTGCTTCGCCTCCGACGCCGCCATGGAGATCACCACCGACGCGGTGCAGTTGCTCGGTGGCTACGGCTACACGCGGGACTACCCGGTCGAGCGGATGATGCGGGACGCCAAGATCACCCAGATCTACGAGGGCACCAACCAGGTCCAGCGGATCGTGATGGCGCGGCAACTGCTGGCCGGCGTCGTCTAGGTTCTTCGATCCCGCCGACCGGCCGCCGCGACGACCGGTCGGTGTGCGGTGAAGGGACCTATGGCACCGCTACGTGGGCCTGCGGTCCCTGTCCCCGGCATGGTCGGATGGCGTTGGGTTGGCGGGATGGAAGGAGTCACGATGATGACCAGACCGATCATCGTCGGCTACGACGGTTCCGGGGTGCTCGCGACGCTCTGCGGTGGGCACTGAAGGTCCCGGGTTCGTGGGCCGTCGTCTGACTGGCTGAAGACGCCGTGCCCGCACCGCACGCAGGTTGACCCAGAGGATGAGAACGATGAATCGGGACACCAGTACGCGACAGAGTACGACCGCCCTCGCGAGCGCCGCAGCGGCCGCCGGGTACGCACCCTCGGTGCACAACACCCAGCCGTGGCGGTGGCGGATCGTCGCCGACGGGCTCGAACTGTTCGCTGAACGCAGCAGACAACTGAACGCGACCGATGCCCCGGGGCAGCTCCTACTGCTCAGCTGCGGAGCCGCGTTGGACCATGCCCGGGTCGCCCTCGCTGCGGAGGGCTGGACCGCCGAGGTCGAGCGGCTACCCGACGGCACGCAGCCTGATCTTCTGGCCCGGCTGAGGCTGACCGGCAGGACGCCGGTAACGGCCGAGGCGGTTCGCCTGGCGCAGACAATGCAGTTCCGGCACACCGACCGTCGACCCGTCAGCGATGAGCCACTGTCGGCGGACGCGCTGCAAGCCATCAAGGAGGCGGTGTCGCCCGAAGCGCGAATCCAGATCCTGTCGTCGGACCAGATCCTCCAACTGGCCGCTGCGGCGTCCAGGGCCGCCGCTGTTGAGGCCGCCGAACCCGAGATCCGGGAAGAACTCGAGTACTGGACCGGACGGGCCCGACCTGCGGGTGCCGGCTTGCCGGCCGAAGTGCTTCCCGAGCGGGAGCAGCAAACGACCGTCCCCGGACGCGACTTCGGTCGAGCGGGAACGCTGCCGATCGGCCCAGGACATGATCGAGTGGCTGTCTACGCAGTGCTGTACGGCGACGAGGACGATCCGTGCGACTGGCTACGCGCCGGCGAGGCACTGTCGGCTGGCTGGCTACGGGCCACCGAACTCGGCGTGTCCGTCGTACCCCTCAGCGGTGTCATCGAGGTGGCGAGCACGCGACAGACTCTGCGGGCTCTGTTGGCCGGTCTCGGCCACCCGTACCTGGTGCTTCGGCTCGGGATCGCCGACTCGGAACACGCCGGCCCGCCACGCACCCCACGGTTGCCGGTCGCGCAGATCGTTGACACGTCCGGCGCGTGAGTCCCGCGCAGGCCGGGGTTGGGAGTAGACGCCCCGCTCGGCGCCGTAGGGGTGCAGTCGTGGATGTGTGACCTGACGAAGGCCGGCCCCGCCAAGGCGGGGCCGGCCTTCGTGCAATGCGACCTACGTGAGCCAGGGCAGCTTCTTGACCAGGGGAGTGGTGGCCCACCAGCCGCCGAGACCGAGGGTGGTGCCAGCTCCAGCGGCGGCGATCCCGATGAGCAGCACGGCCAGGATGAGATGGTCGTCGATGACGGGATTCGTTGTGGGGGGCAGTGCGACGGTGTACATCATGGTGAGCATCAGCGCCCCGGCGCCAGCGGCGATCCGCATCCCGATTCCCAGCAGCAGGGCGACGCCGATGGCGGCCAGACCAACCATGAACGCAGTGTCGGCGAACGCGGTACCGGCCAGGTTGTGGTATGCGCCAGCGAAAGGCCCTTCCGCTCCAGCGAGGAACCCCTTCGTGGGGTGGCCGCCGTCGATCCAGCCCTTACCGGCCGGGGTTGCGTAGCCCAGGCCGAACAGCTTGTCCACGAACGCCCACAGGAAGATGAATCCCATTCCGATCCGGGCGGCGAACCAGGCGTACCTCGCCACTGCCCGGGCGGTAGCGCCGCCGCCGGTGGTCCGTGCCGCCTCCGTCCCCGATGCGATGTGGGGGGTCCTGTCGTGACGCGGGGGGACGATGGTGGTCATTGCATCCTCCAAGTTCGCCGCCAGCTCGGTCGTCCGGCGCTCAACTACAGTTCACGGCATCCCGGGTGATGCCAGTAGGACCAGTGGGCATCGATGCCGCAGGACCAAATCCCCTGCTCGCCGGGACCTCCGTCCCGCTCCGAGGATGGGGCGGGACTGGGACGTTCGTCCGGGCGGCTGCGGGCCCTGCGGTCAGGCGAACTCGATCATGTCGTCGACGTCCCGGCGTGGGGACGGCCTACCTGACTGTCCGTAGCCGATTCGCATGACCATCTGAGGCGTGCCGTACTTGCCGAGCGCCAGTCGTAGTTGCTCGCGGGCCCGGGTGACCTCGATGGGTTGGGACAGCATCGAGACGGCGAGGCGGTTGTCGGTGGCGGTGAGGAGTACGCGTTGCAGCGCCTGGCCAGCGGTGATCTGGTCGGTGGCGCTGTCGCCGTACGAACCGAGCACAGCGACGAGTGGTTCGGGTTCGAAGTCCCGGCCGGGCGCGCGGGCGCGTACCCCGAAGGCCCGTTGGGGAAGCAGGTCCTGTGGTTCCGGGACCGGGCCGCCCGACTCGATCGGGACACCGTCACCGGCGGGTGATGTCCGGACCCACCGCGTCAGCTCAGCCTGGTAGTCGGAGTCGCGTTCCAGAAACCGGTTGGCGCTGTGAGCGATTTCGGCGACCGTCTGGACCGCGCCAACTCCGATGACCATCTCCAGCCACGCGCCCTCGGCGCGGGCGGCCTCGATCAGACGCCACCGGGCATCTGCCGGGACCGGGTTGGGCCAGAACGGCCTGCGGTTGCTGTGCCGTCGGAAGATGGCGGCGTACAGGTCCCGCTCGGCGGGCGTGGCGGGCCGTGGGCGGCCGGGGACCAGCCGGGCCACGGCATCCAGGTCATGTGGGCACGGGCGGAGGTGGACGTCCGGCGGTGTGCCGGTGACCGCAAGCGCTAGGCGTAGGTTGAACACGGCGGCACCGCAACTGAGCCGCGCCGCCCAGCGGGTGGGGTCGCTGGCCGGCAGTAGCCGGTCCGGATCCATCCGCACCTCGATCCCACCGGCGGAGAGCCGGAAACGCCAGGGCTGGCTGTTGTGCAGTGACGGTGCGCGAATCGCCGCGGACACCGCGGGACGCAGCTCGGCAGGAGTGAACGCGGTGCGGATCATGGTGACACACCTCGGAGTCGCAGAGTCGCAGGTCAGCCAGGTCAGGTTCTGGTTTGAGCCCTGCCCCCACGATCGCCTCGACCAGGCCGGACCGGCAGGGCCGGACGTCCCAAGGAGCCGGGCCCCAGTCCCCTGTCTGTCGGTGAGCAACGGGACCTTCGGCCCTGTGTCCGCCGGAGCCGCACCGGTAGAAAAGGGAGATGATCCGTGTCTTCCTCCTCGACGACCACGAGGTCGTACGCCGTGGTCTGGCCGACCTGCTCCACGCCGCCGGCGACATCGAAGTGGTGGGTGAGTCGGGGTCGGCACGGGAAGCCACCGCGCGCATCCCCGCCTTGAAGCCGGACGTGGCTATTCTCGACGCCCGGTTGCCCGACGGCAGTGGCATCGATGTGTGCCGCGACGTTCGGACTGTGGACTCGTCGATCCGAGGTCTGATTCTCACCTCCTACGAAGACGACGAGGCGCTGTTCGCGGCGATCATGGCGGGTGCTGACGGATATGTGCTCAAGCAGATCCGCGGCACCGACCTCGTCGACGGGGTCCGCCGGGTGGCCGCGGGCCAGTCGTTGCTCGACCCTGCGGTGACCCAGCGGGTGTTGGAGCGCATCCGCAACGGCGTCGAGCAGCCGCGCGAACTGGAGATGTTGACCGAACAGGAGCGCCGGATCCTGGGGTACGTAGCCGAAGGGCTGACCAACCGCGAGATTGCCGGAAAGATGTTCCTCGCCGAGAAGACCGTCAAGAACTACGTGTCGAGCCTGCTGGCGAAGCTGGGGCTGGAACGGCGTACCCAGGCGGCGGTGTTGGCCACCCGGCTGTTCGGCCGGCACCCGTGAACCTCACTCGCCCAGCGGAACGCTCCAACGCAGGCGCGTGCCGCGCGGTTGGGCTGGTTGCACCGCGAAATCACCACCCAGGCCGAGGGCGCGCTCGCGCAGGTTGACCAGGCCGCTGCGGGCAGCATCGGGGCTCGTGCCCACCCCGTCGTCGTCGACGGTGAGGATGAGCCGTGGCCCGTCGACCTGGACCAGCACCTTGACCTGGCTGGCGCGCGCATGCCGGATCGTGTTCGACAGCGCTTCCCGGAGCACCGCGAGCAGGTCGGGACGTACGGCGTCCGGCACCGCGCTGTCGATCGGTCCGGATATCTCCAGCGCCGGCCGGAAACCGAGCGACCTGGCGGCGTCGTCAACCGCATCGCGGATCTCGGTGCGCAGGACGGCACTCATGGGAGCCCGTAGTTCGAAGATGGCCCGCCGAATGTCCCGGATCGTGGAGTCGAGTTCGTCGACTGCCGCGTTGACCCGTTGGCTGACCTCGGGCCGGGCGATCAGCGGTGCGGTGCTCTGCAACTGCAACCCGGTGGCGAACAGTCGCTGGATCACCACATCGTGCAGGTCGCGGGCGATCCGCTCACGGTCCTCGAGGACGACGAGGAGTTCCCGCTCCTCCTGCGCGCGGGCGCGCTCCATCGCCAGCGCCGCCTGCGCGGCAAAGCTGGCCAGCAGTGGCACGTCGTCGTCACTCTGCCGCACCTGACCGGCCGGGTATGCCACAACCAACACGCCGTACAGGGTCTCGCCCGCCGACAGCGGGGACACCACTGCCGGCCCCTCGGTGACCGGAGCGGGCCAGGGCGCAGCCTTGGCCAGGCTCTCGATGGCTGTGTGTCGTCGGCCCGTCACCGAGGCGGCGAAGGTGGTCTCGGCGGCCGGCAGGACCGCACCAACCAGCGGAGGAGTGGTTCCACTGGTCGAGTCGACGACCTCGATGGTGAACCGTCCAGCCTCCTCGTCGTAGAGCAGGACCAGAACCAGTTCGGCGTCTGCGACCTCGCGAGCGTGGCGGGCGACGAGACCCAGCGCCTCCGTGCGGCGGACCTCACCCAGCAACACGGTCGTGATCTCGGCGGTGGCCGCCAGCCAACGCTCGCGACGGTGGGCGACGGCGTACAGCCGGGCGTTCTCGATCGCGACGCCGGCAGCGGCAGCCAACGCGACGGCGATCTCTTCGTCATCCTCGGTGAACTCGACCGCGCCTCGCTTCTCCGCCAGGTAGAGGTTGCCGAAGACCTGATCCCGGATGCGGATCGGAACGCCGAGGAAGCTGTGCATCGGGGGATGGTTCGCCGGAAATCCGTAGGACTGTGGATGCTCCGTGATGTCCGGCATTCGTACCGGACGGGGGTCGGCGATCAGCAGGCCGAGCACACCCCGGCCATGCGGTAGGTCGCCGATCCGGGCATGTGACTCGGCGTCGATACCGTGCGTGATGAACTCCGTCAGGAGCCGGTCCGGGCCGATCACACCCAGCGCGCCGTAGCGGGCACCGAGCAGCTCACATGCGGCTTCGACGATGCGTCGCAACGTGCTGCGTAGATCGAGATCGGAGCCGATCGCCACCACCGCGTTGAGCAGAGCGCGTAGCCGCTCACGACTGGTGACCACCTCACCGACCCGATCGAGCATCTCCTGCAGCAGCTCGTCCAGACGCACCCGGGACAGCGGGCTCAGCCCCAACAGAGGGACGTCCCGCTGGTCGTCGTCGGACCCGCGGTGCCCGTCGTCAGCAAAGTGCGACGTATCCATTCCCTGATGCTACGAGCAGCCAACGGAATTGACGTGCCGTGCCGTTCGGGGTTCCCGTCTCCTCGCCGGACCAAGCGGTCGATGGTCCGTGCTCCGACACCGGCGGGCCGGACCACCGACGGATTCGTCACCGGTCGGGGGCCGTCTCGCTCGCCGGCCGCAGGGGGCAACCCCGCAGGGCGTACGCCAGCAGACCCGTCACCGCCAGGGTGGCGGCGCAGGCGGTGGCGGCGGTGGTCCCGGCGGGTTGGATCAGCCAGCCGGCGACCTGCATCTTCAGATCCCGGCTGGGCCCCATCATCGGCAGCACCGCGATGAGGGTCCAGGTCAGCGGGGCGATCCAGGCCAGGGCGGCACCCAGCACTGTGGCGCCGAGCGCGGTGAGCCCGAGCAGCCCCGCGGTGTTGCGCAGCATGAGGGCGAACGGCTCGTAGCGCGTCTCGGTGAGCATGCTGAGCGACAGCAGCGCGGTGATCGCGCCGGCGGCGAGCAGCAGGTGCCCGGCACGGCGTACCGGCCAGTTGACCGCCATGGTGTGGTCGAGGGCGTCGTCGGCGCCGTTGAGGGTGGTGCCGACGGCGACCACCGCCAGCATGATGGCGAGGCTGGCCGTCCGGGCGCTGATGGTCGTCGAGTCGGTGTAGGCCAGCGACAGCGCCCAGGTCAGCGCGATCAACGAGGTCGCGGTGGTCAGGGCGAGAGGCACCCGGCGGGAGCGCAGGTGCAGCCCAAGCCACCTCACGGCTGATCCCCCGGCAGGATCGCCACCAGCTCGTCGTCCCGGCAGGCCAGTACGCCCTCGCGTACCGCTGCCATCCGCCGTCGTTGCTCGGCCTCCGGCAGGCTCACCAGCGCCTGGTACGCGCTCCTCAGCAGCGCCATCTCCTCGGGTGCCCATCCGGTCTGCGGGACCGGTGGTCGACCGGTCAGCCAGGCGGCGGCGACCATCCGGGCCCGGTACACGTCGCCCCGGATCGACTGTTCGCCGCACTCCTGCTGCCAGGCGGCCTCCAGCAGGGACGGCAGGAAGTAGTCGCCGGACAAATCGGCGCGGCCGACGCGGTCGATGGTGGGGGTGTCGAAGACGATCGTGTCGGCGGAGTGCCGGGCCGGTGCGGTGTCCGGGTCCAGCCGCGCCCAGTAGGTGACCTGTTGGGTCTCCACCGCGCGGACCGGTGCGTTGGGCAGCTTCGCCGCCATCATGTCGAGCGCCTGGCGGGCGGGGCCGACGACGGCGGGCAGCAGCCCGGCGTGTGCCCGCGTCACGCAGACCTGTGGGCCGTCGTTGTCGCAGACCAGCTCGATGGCGACCGGGTCGACGACCGCCGCCCCGCGGGCTCCGCCGACGGGCAGGAGCGGTACGGCGACCGCGACCCCGAGCAGCGCCGGGAGCACGGCGAACGCGATCGCGCGGCGACGGACCGCGCCGAGCAGCAGCAGGCCGGTCGCGGCGAGGGACACCAGCCACAGCGCCTGGAGCAGGCTGACCCGCGTCGCGATCGTCTGGAAGTCGTCCAGGCCGGTGATCGCCGGCACGAGCAGCACCGCCGCCGGTTCCGGGCGGAACTGCGCGAGATCCGTGCCCATGGCGGGCGACATGGCCAACTCCGGCACCAACCCCACCAGGACGAAGCCGACCACGGCGAGTACCGGCGCGGTGATCACCCGGGGCACGGCCCGGCCGGCGGCCATGCCCAGCCAACCCGCGGCGATCAGCGCCGGAACGCCGACCGCGAGGACGACGATCGTCGCGCTCGGGAAGTAGTTCGACGTCGGCACCACCCATCCGGCCGCGATGAGAAACACCAGGAGGTACGCGGTTACCACCGAGACCGCGAGAGCGCCGGCGGTCGGGACGACGCGCTGCCACCGCGGCCGGACGGTGCTGGCGAACAACTCGTTGACCCGGTGGCGCGCGTCGCGCCGGCCCATCCACGCCCCACCGGCCAGCGCGAGCGGCAGCAGCACCATCAGCAGCGACCGGGCCATCACCGCCAGCTGCATCCACCGTCCCGCGAAGAACTGGGTGGACGACAGCAGCAACGCCGCACCGCTCACCAGTATCAACAGGGCGGTGCCCAGCGCCGCCGAGCGGCGCAGTTCGATGCGGAGGATGCGTCCCGTCATGCCGACACCCGCCCACGGTAGGCGCGCAGCACCGACGAGTAGCCGCGTTCGGTGGCGCTGTCACCGGCGTCGCCGGCCCCACCCTGTTCGGTCAGTTGCCCGGTGGTGCCCTGCCACACCAACCTGCCCTCACTGATCAGCACCACGTCGGAGCAGGCCACCGCGACGTCCTCAACCAGGTGGGTGGAGACGAGTACGCAGCTGTCCAGGCCGATCTCTCGCAGCAGTTCGCGGAAGTCGAGGCGCTGCTCCGGGTCCAGGCCGACCGTCGGCTCGTCGAGCAGCAGCACCGCCGGGTCGTTGACGATCGCCTGGGCGATGCCGGCGCGGCGCAGCATCCCGCCGGACAGCGTCTTCATCCGGGAGTCGGCGCGGTCCGCCAGACCCACCCGTTCGACGGCCCGCTGTACCGCACCAGGGATGACGGCCTTCGGCATCTCCTTGAGCCAGGCGATGTACTCGACGAACTCCCGGACGGTGAAGCGCGGGTAGAAGCCGAAGTGCTGCGGCAGGTAGCCGAGGCCGCGGCGTACCTGGCGGAGGTCGGCGTTGCCGGTGACCTCGCCGCCGAGCAACGTCAGCCGCCCGCCGGCCGGCTTCAGCACAGTGGCCAGGGCTCGCATCAACGTCGTCTTTCCGGCGCCGTTGGGGCCGAGCAGCCCGTGCACACCGGTGCCCAGCCTCAGGTCGAGTTCGTTGACCGCGAGGTGTCGGCCGGCCCGGACCTGCAACTTCTCGGCGTGCACCGCCCACGCGTAGGTGGACGGGGCGGTCTCGGCCACGCTGACCGTACGCATCATGATCTCTCCCATTCGGCAGTGGCTCGATGTCGTCATCGGTGCAGAAGGTTCTGGTGCGGTTCGTGCGGCCGTCGCCACGCTCGAACGAGTACGACGGCCGTCAACGCCACTGTGGCGAGCGCCCATCCCGGCAGGCTGCCGCCGGTGAGGACCGTCGGAAGTTGCCCGTCGGCGAGGCTCGGCCCGACCACACCGGCGGACCAGGCGACGGTCAACGCGAGTGCGGCGCGGTCGACCCCCACCACAGTGCCCAGCGCCAACGCGCCGGCGGTGAACCCCAGGGCGGGCAGCAACCAGAGGCCGGGGGAGTGCCCGGTGACCCAGCCCGCCACCGCCAGCACCGGTATGACCGCCGACAGCACCCCCAACGTGCGGCGCATCAGCAGCGGCAGGCCGGTGCGGGGCATGGTGGCCGTCAGTTCCCAGGCCGGGTCGAGGCGCCGGCTCCAGACCGCGGCCACCGGCAGCAGCGGCGCCACCGGCGCGATGAGCAGCACCAGCGACGGCAGGCTGTTGAACGTCCACTCGAACAGGGCCGCGGCCAGCATCAATCCGGTGGCGGTGACCAGCCAGGGCAGCACCCGGGCGGCGACACCCGTGCGCAGCAGCCGACGACGGCGTACCGGGCCCGGGCCGGTGGCGATTCCGGTGGCGATTCCGTCGGC
Source organism: Micromonospora sp. NPDC047187 (assembly GCF_040643355.1). Lineage (NCBI taxonomy): Bacteria > Bacillati > Actinomycetota > Actinomycetes > Micromonosporales > Micromonosporaceae > Micromonospora > Micromonospora sp. NPDC047187. The sequence goes on along the minus strand of NZ_JBEYUF010000003.1, from coordinate 190,391 downwards.
CACCCGGTCCAGCAGGTCCCGGGTGCCCGGGTCGACGGCGTCCGTGAGCACCGCTCGGCAGGCGGCGCAGGTCTCCAGGTGCGCCTCGACCGCCCAGATGGTCGTGTCGTCGACGTCGGCAGCACCGGAGGCGTACTGGGAGATGAGGGTGGGAGTCGGGTGAGTGGTCATGACAGCGCCTCCCGGAGGGCGATTCGGGCTCGTCGGGCCCGGGTCTTCACGGTCCCCTCCGGCATGCCGAGCAGCAGTGCGGTCTCCCGCGCGGTCAGCCCGTCGAGGACCATCGAACGCAGCACCTGACGGAGTTCCGCAGGTAGCTCGTGCAGGGCACGCTCCAGGTTGGCGTCCATCCCGCCGGCCAGCGCCTCGTCCTCGGCCGCCGGGGCCACGGTCTCGAAGGTCTGCACCGACGGAACCCGCTCCCGTCGGGCCCGGTGGCGGAACGCGTCGATCAGCCGGTGCGCGGCGATCGTCCACAACCAGCCCACCGCGCTGCCGGAGGTGGAGGACTGCGCCTGGCTGCCGGCCGAACGCCAGACCGCCAGGTACGTGTCCTGCAACACCTCGGCCACCACGCCCTCGTCGGCGCAGCGCCGGCGCAGTCGCGCGGTCAACCACGGGGCGGTACGCCGGTACAGCGCGTCGAACGCGCGCCGGTCGCCCCGAGCGACGCGGCGAAGGAGTTCACCCTCGTCGAGCCCGTCCACACTTCGTTTCACACCAGGCAAGACGACGCGTACCCCGGCCCCGGTTCTGATTCTGATATGACCTCGGTCACATTGGATCCGTGCGGACGGAGCGGGGTGACTCCCCACACACCGGGAACGTCACCCGTCGCCGAGGTGTTGCCGAGCGAGAGGATCACCCTCGGATCATCGCCCCACCCGGCCGCCCCCGCCACGACCCTGCCTCGTCACGTCCAAGCTGCCCGCCGTCGGGCATCCCGCACCGTGCCGCCACGTCCACGCGGTCCCGGTGACGCCCCTCGCCGCCGCTCGTGACGACGCCTCCCGCAGAGAGATCGAGATGATGAAGCAGTTGGTGGAGAAGACCGGACGTGATTCCGCCGTCGCGCAGGAAGTGCTGCCCGGCGACCTGATGACCAACCGTCAGCGGGCGCAAATCGTCCTCGTGCTGGGCGCGTTGATCGCGATCGGGCCGTTGACCATCGACATGTACCTGCCCGCGCTACCCGCCATCACGGCGGGCCTGCAGACCACCGAGACCGCCGTGCAGTTGACGCTGACCGGCACGCTGGTCGGCCTCGCGTTGGGCCAGTTGCTGATCGGGCCGCTCTCCGACGTGGTCGGGCGGCGGGTGCCGCTGCTGGCCGGGTTGGCCGCGCACATCGTGGCCTCCGTGCTGTGCGTCTTCGCACCCAACATCGCGGTGCTCGGCGGGCTGCGCGTACTCCAGGGGCTCGGCGTCGCCGCCGCCACAGTGGTCGCGACGGCAGTGGTCCGCGACCTGTTCAGCGGGGCCTCCTTCGCCCGGATCTTCTCCCGGCTGATGCTCGTCATGGGCCTGGCGCCCATCCTCGCGCCGACCCTGGGCAGCGGCCTGCTGAGCTGGACCGACTGGCGGGGCGTCTTCGCGGCGCTGGCGGTGCTGGGCGCGCTGTTGATCGTCGTGGCCGCTCTCCGGCTCCCGGAGACCCTTCCGGTGGCGCGTCGGCGGCACGGCGGGGTGCGCGCCACGCTGCGCGACTACCGGGGCTTGGTCAACGACCGGGCGTTCGTCGGCCTGGTGCTGGTCGCCGGGCTGGCGATGGCGGCCCTGTTCGCGTACGTCTCGGGTTCGTCGTTCGTGCTCCAGCAGGAGTACGGCCTCGACGAGCAGCAGTTCGGCATCGCCTTCGGGGCCGGCGCGGTGGGCCTGATCGGGGCCACCCAGTTCAACGTTCGGCTGCTGCGCCGCTACACCCCGCAGCAGATCCTGGTCAGCGCCCTGATCGCCGGAACGGCGGCCGGCCTGCTGCTGGTCATGTTCGCGGCGACCGGCGTCGGTGGCCTGGGCACCCTGCTCGCGTCACTGTGGCTGGTCCTGGCCGCCGCCGGCCTGGCCCTGCCCAACGCGCCGGCGCTGGCCATGAGCCGGCACAGCGAGGCCGCTGGCACCGCCGCGGCGCTGCTCGGCGCTGTGCAGTTCGGCATCGGCGCGGTGTCGGCGCCACTGGCCGGTCTGTTCGGCACCGGGAGCGTACCGATGGCGATCGTCATCGCGGGCGGCATGGCCGCCGCGCTGATCGTCATGCTCTTCGTGGTTCCCCGCGCCAGCCTCGGCACCGTCGACCCGGATCTTGCGGTCGCGCTGCACTAGCCCGGAAGAGATGGAGGGGCGGGCCGGTCCACCGGCCCGCCCCGACGATCAGCGGATCTCGGTGGTGTCCTCGGGGCGCGGTTGGCCGCGCGGTGGGGCGGACCAGGGTGATTCGCCACCCACCCGGCGGGGCAGCGGCTCGGTCGGTGTCGAGTCCGCCGGGTAACCCAGAGTGAGGGGCGCGGTGTCGCGCTCCGCGGGCGCGGGGGCCGGCCAGTCGGTCAACGTGAAGTCGTCGTTGCGGGGGCCTCCGTCCGACGCGGGGGTGGGTGCCGCGGCCGGTTCGGTCGCCGGGCTCGGCCACTGCCGCCAACGCTGTTGGCTGAAGGTCGCCATCAGCAGCAGCAGGCCGAGCAGGAAGAGCGTGCCGTTCTCCACGGGCAGTCGCAGCGGCAGAGGATCGCCGAACACCTTCCACTCGTGCGGGATCGCGTCCCGCACCGAGAAGGGCGCCACGAACATCCCGATGTACGGGATGACCAGCAGCGCACCGGCCACCAACGGGCCCAGCGGTGAGAAGCGCAGCGTGCCGAGCAGGCCCAGCAGGACACCGCCGACACCGAGGTACACGGCCGGCTCGATCAGGTTGGCGGTGTTGAACGTGCCGATCTCCACCCAGCGGTCGACCGTCCGGCTCGACCCGTCCTGCCCCAGTGTGACCAGCACCCAGGTGATGGGCGCCACCACCAGCCCGGCGAGGAAGCTCCAGAGATGTCGCATCCGCGCACCGTACCGTTTTCGACATGACTGAGCACCTCTCCGCCGCTCCAACCGGCAAGCCGACGTCGTACTCGCGCGTCACTCTCAGCAAGATCATGACCGCGGTGGACGTCAACCTCTACGGCACGGTGCACGGCGGAGTTCTGATGAAGTTCGTCGACGACGTGGCCGGGGCCGCTGCCGCCCGACACAGCGGCGGGACCGCGGTGACCGCGGCGATCGACGAGATCGTCTTCTCCGAGGCGGTCCGGGTCGGCGACCTGGTGCACGCGCACGCCCAGGTGAACTGGACCGGCCAGACCTCCATGGAGGTGGGCGTGCGGGTGGTCGCCGAACGGTGGGACTCGGCCGAGGACGCGCCGGTCCGGGTGGCCACCGCGTACCTGGTGTTCGTCGGCGTGGACGTGGGTGGGGCGCCGCGGGCGGTCCGCCCGGTGCTGCCGGAGACGGCGGAGGACGAGCGCCGGTACAAGGAGGCGGAGATCCGCCGCGCGCACCGGCTGGCCCGCCGCCGTGCCATCCAGGCCCACCGCGCCGGCTGACCCACATGAGGTGGCGGGTTGGAGTGTGGGACGGGCACGCGTCGGTTGGCCTACCCGGTGCGCAGAATGGCGCTTCGAGGTAGGGCAAGATGGCGCCACGGCCCAGTCACAGTGTCGTGTCGGGCCAGGGGGAGGGTGGAGCAGTGGGTGACATGCTGTGGACGCCGCCGGCGGACGTACGTGAGCGGTCCCGGATCGGTGCCTACCTGCGCTGGCTGCGGGAGTACCGCGGGTTGGACTTCGCCGACTACGACGCGCTGTGGCGCTGGTCCACCACCGACCTGGACGGGTTCTGGCGCTCGATCTGGGACCACTTCGAGGTGATCGCGCACACCCCGCCGACCGCCACCCTGGCCGAGCGGCGGATGCCCGGCGCCCGTTGGTTCCCCGACGCCACGCTGAACTACGCGGAGAACGTGCTGCGGATGCCGGGGCGCTCCGACGACGACCCGGTGGTGATCTCCCACGGGCAGACCCGCCCGCCGGTCACATTGACAGCCGGTGAGCTGCGCGAGCAGGTCCGCCGGGTGTCGGCCGGGCTGCGCCGGCTCGGCGTCACCGCCGGTGACCGGGTGGCGGCGTACGCCCCGAACATCGCCGAGACGTACGTGCTGCTGCTGGCCACCGCCAGCCTGGGCGCGATCTTCTCGTCCTGCGCGCCCGAGTTCGGCACCCGCAGCGTCACCGACCGTTGGCAGCAGATCGAACCGACGGTGCTGGTCGCGGTGGACGGCTACCGGTACGGCGACAAGCCGGTGGACCGGCGCGCCGAGGTCGCCGCGATCCGGGCCGCCCTGCCGTCGCTGCGCCACACCGTCAGCATCAGCTACCTCGACCCGACGGGCCCCGCCCCCGAGGGCGCGCTGGGCTGGGCCGAGCTGGCCGCGCCCACCGACGAGCCGTTGACGTTCACGCCGGTGCCGTTCGACCACCCGCTCTACGTGCTGTACTCCTCGGGCACCACCGGGCTGCCGAAGCCGATCGTGCACGGTCACGGCGGCATCCTGCTGGAGCACCTGAAGATGCTCGCCCTGCACCACGATCTGGGCCCGGCCGACCGGTTCTTCTGGTTCACCACCACCGGCTGGATGATGTGGAACTTCCTGGTCTCCGGCCCGGCGGTGGGGGCGACCATCGTGCTCTTCGACGGCAACCCGGGGGTCCGGGCTGAGCCCGGCCGGCCGGCCGAGCCTGACCTCGGCGGGCTGTGGCGGCTGGCGGCGGAGACCGGGACGACGTACTTCGGCACCTCAGCGCCGTACCTGTTGGCCTGCCGTAAGGCCGGGTTGGTTCCCCGGGAGGTCGCCGACCTGTCGGCGCTGCGCGGCGTGGGTTCCACCGGTGCGCCGCTGCCCGCCGAGGGCTTCCGCTGGGTGTACGAGACCGTCGGCGACCACGTCCAGCTCCAGTCGCTCTCCGGTGGCACCGACGTGTGCACCGGTTTCGTCGGCGGCGTGCCGCTGCTGCCGGTGTACGCCGGTGAGATCGCCTGCCGGGCGTTGGGTGCCAAGGTGGAGGCCCGTTCCGCCGACGGCACGCCGGTCATCGGCGAGCTGGGCGAGCTGGTGATCACCGAACCGATGCCGAGCATGCCGGTGGGTTTCTGGAACGACAGGGACGGCACCCGCTACGCGGAGGCGTACTTCGGCGTCTACCCGGGCGTCTGGCGGCACGGTGACTGGATCACCATCAACGAGCGGGGTGGCTGCGTGATCACCGGCCGCTCCGACGCCACCCTCAACCGCGGTGGGGTGCGGCTCGGCACCGCCGAGTTCTACTCGGTGGTGGAAGGGCTCGACGAGGTGCTCGACTCGGTCGTCGTGCACCTGGAGGACGACGAGGGTGGCGCCGGTGAGCTGCTGCTCTTCGTGGTGCTGGCCGAGGGTCTGGAGCTGGACGACCCGATGCGCGCGAAGATCTGCCGTGAACTGCGTACGGCGCTCTCACCCCGGCACGTGCCCGACGAGATCCACCAGGTGCGTTCGGTGCCCCGTACCCTCTCGGCGAAGAAGCTGGAGGTGCCAGTCAAGAAGATCCTCACCGGCACCCCGGTAGACCAGGCGGCGGCCAAGGGTGCCCTGGTCAACCCCGAGTCCCTGACCGCCTTCGCCGCCCTGGCCCAACGCCGCACGACGTCCTGACCCCCATCCCCCCGCGATCTTGCACTTGCTGTCCCGACCTAAGGGGCATCCCGCCCATCTCGACAACCGAAACTGCAAGATCGCCGGGCCGGGCGGGCGGGGCCGGGGCGGGCCGGGGCGGGTTACGGGAGGGTGTGGGTGACCTTTTCGGTGGCTTGGCGGCTGGCCAGGCGGGCCGGGTCCTGGTTGGCGCAGAGGACGACTGTGGCGGCCCGGGTCAGTGGGGCCAGCAGCCAGTCGACCGGGTCGGGGTGACGGCCGGCGTCAACCAGGACCCGCGCGCCGGGCTCGATGCCCAACTCGGTGGCGCGGGCCTCGGCACGACCCAGCAGGTGCGCGTCGGTGGGGCCACTGCCGGATTGCGGCGTGAAGTGGTCACCGTGTCCGCGTACCTCGACGACGTAGTCGGCGAACCCGGGCGGCACCTGCCTCAGCGGGGCGGCGAGCGGGGCCAATCCGAGGGCGTACCGCTCGTCGGCGGACCAGGACTGCGCCTCGTCGAACCTGTCGGCGGCGGCGAAGAGCACCCCCACGTCGCCCGGCGTGTCGACGACGCTCAGCTTGGCCGACCAGCAGGCCAGCAGCACCGCAGCGGTCTGCCAGTGTGGCGGCAGCAGCACGCCGGCCGGGGTGCCCGGCGCGAGGCCGACCTCGTCGACGAGGAGGTTGGCGGTCTTCGCCACCCAGTTCGCCAAGGTGACGCCGGAGAGTTCGGTGCGGTCGCCGGTGGCGTCGTCGTACCAGGTGAGCAGCGGTCGGGTCGGGTCGGTCGCGATCGCGTCGGCGAACACCCGGGCAATGTTGTCGGCCATCGGCGCGAACGATACGCCCCTGCGGGCCGTACTCGATGACGATGGCAAGTCGGCGTACCGTCGGGTCGCAGTCAGCGTCGGCCCCGCGCCCCGGCGTAGGCTTTACCCCCGGAGTGTTGTTCCCCACAGGCCCGCCAGTTCAAGGAGTCGCCCCGTGACCGCCGGTCGCCCGCCCCGCGTGCTCATCGACGCCACGAGTGTCCCCACCGACCGTGGTGGTGTCGGTCGATACGTCGACGGTCTGCTCGGTGCCCTCGGCAAGGTGTGCGGGTCGGGGGTGGAGCTGGCGGTGGTCAGTCTCCGCACCGACCTCGAGCGGTACACCCGCATGCTGCCGGGCGCGGAGATCATCCCGGCCCCGGCCGCCGTGGCGCACCGCCCGGCCCGGCTCGCCTGGGAGCAGACCGGCCTGCCGCTGCTCGCCCAGCAGGTGGGCGCAGAGGTGCTGCACTCGCCCTTCTACACCTGCCCGCTGCGGGCCGGGTGTCCGGTCACGGTCACCGTGCACGATGCGACGTTCTTCACTGAGCCGGAGCATTACGACAAGTCGCGCCGCACGTTCTTCCGCAGCGCCATCAAGACCTCGCTGCGCCGCGCCGACCGGGTGATCGTGCCCAGCAAGGCCACCCGGGACGAGCTGATCCGGCTGCTCGACGCCGACCCGACGCGGATCGACGTGGCGTACCACGGCGTCGACCAGGCTGCCTTCCACGCTCCCACCGAGGAGGAGAAGGCCCGGGTACGCGCGCGTCTGGGGCTGGGCAACAGCAGCTACGTCGCCTTCCTCGGTGCCAAGGAGCCTCGGAAGAACGTGCCCAACCTGATCCGTGGGTGGGCGCGGGCGGTGGCTGACCGGGTCGACCCGCCGGCCCTGGTGATCGCCGGTGGGCAGGGGCACGACGAAGACATCGACCGGGCGGTGGCCGAGGTGCCGTCGCACCTGCGTCTGCTGCGCCCCGGTTACCTGCGTTACGCCGACCTGCCGGGTTTCCTCGGCGGTGCCCTGGTCGCCGCGTACCCGTCCTACGGCGAGGGGTTCGGGCTGCCGATCCTGGAGGCGATGGCGTGCGCCGCCCCGGTGCTGACCACGCCCCGGCTCTCGCTGCCCGAGGTGGGCGGCGACGCGGTCGCGTACACCTCGGAGGACCCGGAGCAGATCGGCACCGACCTGGCTGCCCTGCTCGACGACGAGCAGCGGCGGTTGTCGCTGGCGAAGGCGGGGTTCGACCGGGCCAAGGAGTTCACCTGGGAGTCCAGCGCCGAGGTGCACATCGCGGCGTGGAGTCGCGCCCGTTCCTGATCCTCCGCGCCGCTGCGGGTGACCCGTGCCACTTTGGGCAGGTACGTCGGGCATGATGTGCGGATGCTCTATGCGGTCATTCCGGCAGGTGGCAGTGGCACGAGGTTGTGGCCGTTGTCCCGCGCCGGTCATCCCAAGTTCCTCCACCCGCTGACCGGCACCAGCGCCTCACTGCTCCAGGCGACAGTCGAACGGCTCGCGCCGCTGACCACACCGGACCGGACCCTTGTGGTCACCGGTGCCGCGCACGTCGCGGCGGTGGCACGGCAGCTGACAGTGCTGCCGGAGGAGAACATCCTGGTCGAGCCCTCTCCCCGGGATTCCTGCGCGGCGATCGCGTTGGCCGCCGCGGTGATCGCGACGCGTGACCCGAACGCGGTGATGGGCAGCTTCGCGGCCGACCACCTGATTCGCGACCCGGACAGCTGGGTCTGCACGGTCCAGGAGGCGGTCCGCGGGGCAGAGCAGGGCATGCTGATGACCGTCGGGATCACTCCGACCCGTGCGGAGACCGGCTACGGCTACCTGGAGACCGGCGATCCGACCGAGGGTGTGCCGTGGCGGCCGGTGGCCGAGTTCAAGGAGAAGCCGGCAGCCGAGGTCGCCGAGGCGTACGTCAGTTCGGGCCGGCACCTGTGGAACGCGAGCATGTTCGTGTGGCGGGTGGACGTCTTCCTCGCCGAGCTGGCCCGCCAGCAGCCGGCACTGCACGCCGGCGTCGCCGCGATCGCCGCCGCCTGGGGCACCCCGGAACAGGACGACGTCCTGGGCGCGATCTGGCCGACCCTGCCGAAGATCTCCGTCGACTACGCGGTGATGGAGGGCGCGGCCACTGCGGGTCGGGTCGCGACGGTGCCGGGCGACTTCGGCTGGAACGACGTCGGTGACTTCCACACCCTGGGCGACGTGCTGCCGGCCGACGACGCGGGCAACGTGGTGCTCGGCACGGAGGCCAAGCCGGGCGTGCTGCTGCGGGACAGCAGCAACCTCGTGGTCGTCCCGCAGTCGGGTCGGCTGGTGGCCGTGCTCGGTCTGCGCGACCTGATCGTGGTGGACACCCCGGACGCGGTGCTGGTCTGCCCGCGCGACCGGGCGCAGGACGTCAAGGCCCTGGTCGACGAGCTCAAGGAGCGAGGCGAAGAGGGCTACGTCTGAGGGCTGCCAGTGCCGGCGCGACCTGTTGCGCGGTCCCGCCGGCCAGTGGTTCGGGCAGCTGGTCCGGTGGGAACCAGCCCAGCGCCTCGGCCTCGTCGCTGACATGCTCCACCGCCGCCGGCGGGGCGAGCACGGCGAACCGTACGTCGTGGTGCGCGGACCCGCCCTGACACTGCACCGGGTGCACGTCCACGTCGATCGGCACCGGGTCGATGCGCAGGCCGGCGATTCCGGACTCCTCGGTGGCCTCGCGGAGGGCGGCGGCGACCAGGGTCTGGTCGACCGGCTCACAGTGCCCGCCGAGCTGCACCCACCACCCGAACTTGACGTGCAGGCAGAGCAGCACCCGCGAGCCGGTGGCGTCCAGCACCAACGCGCTGGCGGTGACGTGCCCCGGTCGGTGCTGCCGGCTCATCGCGATCGGACCGGCGGCGAGCAAGGTGAGGGTCCGGTCCCGCGCGTTGGCAGCGCCCGGGCTGGTGGGCTGCCAGCCCTCCAGCAACGCGGTGGCGTCGGCATGCAACGCGGCGTACGCCTCGGGGCCGGTCGTCTGGGCGGTCGGGCCGGTGATCACGGTGTCGGGCACCCCGCCACTGTACGAGCGTGTGCTCCGTACGCTGGCTCGGTGACAGTGCGACTCGTCGAATTCGTGGTGGCCGGCAACGAGGCCAGCGATCTGCTGCCGGTGCGGTCGGCGGCGCTGCTGCGCGCGTACGCTGCCCGGCGGGGTTTCTGGACCGTGCTGGACGAGGGGCCGGTGGAGCGCTGCCTCGCGTTGCTGCTGGAGCGCGACGACGGGGAGTGGACGGCAGCGCACGTGCGCGCGGATGCCGGTGTGGAGAACGGGCGGACCGAGGACGGTGAGGCGCTCGCCCACCACGACGGCTGGGTGTACGTGTTCGGCTCCCACTTCGGCTCGAAGGCTGGCCCGCTGCGACCTCGGCGCGCCTTCGTGGCCCGGTTCCGTGAGGACGACGCGGCGGCCGGGCCGCTGCCGGTGCACGTGGTACGCAACTCGTTTCGACTGCACCGAGCGGTGAACGATGCTCTAGCCGCGGCGCCGCTGACCCTCCTGCCGGCGGGGGAGCGGGTGCGGGAGCGGTTCATCGTGGAGACGCTGGCCCGGGGGACCGTCCGGGAGAAGAGCTGGGTGAGCCGGTTGGCCCCGGACGACCTGCCGTTGAACGTGGAGGCGGCGGCGTTCACCCCGGCCGGGACGGTGCTGCTCGGGCTGCGTTTTCCGGTCACCGACGCCGGTGAGCCGATCCTGGTCGAGGTGGCCGGTGTGCCGGGCATGTTCACTGCCGAGCGGGCGTGGCCGCGGGCCTTGGGCGCGTACGTGTTGACAGGTGTCACTCCGCCGGGGGCAGCTGACCGGCTTCCGCGCGATCACCCCGACGGTGGACGGCGGGTACGCGGCCGTGATCGGCTCGATCGACGCGTTGGGCAAGGGGTCGGTCCTGCTCGACGACCACCCGGGTGGGGGTGAGGTCACCTCCCGACACGTTCGCTTCCGGCTCACCGGTGGCGAGGCGGGCGACGGGCGGCGGCTCGTCGGGGAGCAGGTGGCGGACCTGGCCCCGTTCCACCACGTCGAGGGGGTGGCGGAGCTGGACGGACGGTCGTTCTACGTCACGGACGAGGACCATCGGGTCGCGCTCTGGGTCGGCTGAGTCGGCGCGGGACCGGGATGACCGGACGGCACCTCTGCGGAGCAAGGGCCGCAGACCCTCGTGGTGCCGTCCGATCACCGGGGCCTCCCCGGTCCCGGTGCCCCGGCAGCACGGGCGTCATGGACGCGCGGCGCCGTGTTCGGGCATGGGAAGCATGCCGAACCGGCCCCGGAGGCGTCGAGGTTTTTCAGTCCAGGCTTAAAGATGGAGATTACTGCCGGCCAGGTAGAGTCGAACGGTCATCCGGCATCCCCCTGCCGGCGACACAGGAGCGCTCCATGCTGAAGATCCACTTTTCTGGGGAGGACATCCTCCGGACCCGGGTGGCGCCGGCGGCGGACCCGGTCTGGGAGCTGGTCCTCAGCCTGCACGTGCTGCGCGGCCGCACCCGCGATCCGCTGACTGCCAACTGGCGGCGCAGCGTGGCCCGGGACCTGCGCCAGGACTCGGCCTCCGAGCAGCTCCGCCTGCTCTTCGCGTTGAACCCACCGCGTGGCTACTTCCCCGACTTCCTCACCCCGTACGCCAGCGTCGAGGGCTTCGAGGCCGGGCTGGACGCGCTCCGCCGTACCCCCGCCGAGTTGCTGCACCGGGACCTGAGCGTGCTGGCCGCGGAGAATCAGCTGCCCTCCTCGGCGGCAGCGCTCGCTCGCGGTGAGGTGTCGGCGCTGCACCACCTGGCCGAGTCGATGGAGCAGTACCGGTCGGTGGCGATCAGCCCGTACTGGAGCCGGATCCAGGCCGCGGTCGCGGCGGACCGCACGCGGCGGGCGCGGGCGCTGCTCGACGGCGGCGTCGAGGGCCTGCTCACCAGCCTCCGGCCGGCGATGCGCTGGGAGAGCGGGGTGCTGGAGATCCACAGCTACCCGCACAGCCGGGAGCTGCACCTGGACGGCCGTGGGCTGCTTCTGGTGCCGTCGTTCTTCTGCGCGACCACCCCTGTCGCACTGCTCGACCCGGCGCTGCCACCGGTGCTGGTCTACCCGGTGGACCGGCTGGGCGCGCTGGTCTCCGCCGACGCCAGCGCCGCGTCCGGTGCCGCCCGCGAATCACTCGCCGCGCTGCTGGGCCGCACCAGGGCGGCGGTGTTGCAGGCCAGCGACGAGGGCTGCACCACCGGCGAGGTCGCCCGCCAGCTCAACATCTCACCGGCGGCGGCGAGCCAGCACGCCACGGTGCTGCGTAACGCTGGTCTGCTGGTCAGCCACCGCGAACGCAACAGCGTGCTGCACACGTTGACCCCGCTGGGCCGGGCCATGCTGGACGCGTGACCCGGCCGTTCGCGCCGGCCGGAAGCGGTCCTACAGGGCGAGCGCGGCGTTCGCCGGGCTGCCGGGCGGTGGCGGCAACAGTGTCGACCCGACGCCCTGGGCGGCCAGGGCGACGCGCAGCCGGTGCAGGTCGGCACCGAAGCGGACCAGACCCATCGGCTCGATGGGCGTCGGGGCCGAGCCGAGCAGCAGGTCGGCGCCGTCCGGCCACCCGGGCATCTCGGCGACCAGACCGGCGCGTACCTCGGCCTCGTCGACCACTGTGAAGACAGTGCCGGGGGCGACCACCCCGGCGACCGCGTCGATCGCCCGTCGCACCGCGGTCAGGTCGGCCGGTGTCGGGCCGGGACCGTCGGTCAGGGTGGCGGCGTCGGAGAGCCCGGCGGCGCGTGCCTCGGCGGTACCGAGCGAGAACAGGTCCTGTGCCGCGTCGCGGATCAGCGCCCGTGCGCCACCGGCGTCGTCCGGACTGGTGGCCGGCAGGTAGCCCCGCACCACAGCGACGGGCACCTGATCGCACTTGCCCTTGATCAGTTCGCCGGCACCCGCCAACTCGTCCACCACTGCCATCTGGGTCAACTGCAACTCGTTGCCGTACGGGTCGACCTCGCCCCGGTGGTCGCGGATGGCCGGCATCCCGGCCACCCCGAGCGCCACGTCGGTGAGCCCGTTGCGCCAGGGCCGGCCCATCGTGTCGCTGATGATCACGGCCAGGTCCAGGTCGTAGCGCTCCCGCAGCGCGTCCCGCAGCGCTCGCGCCGAGGCGTCCGGGTCGACCGGCAGCAGCACCAGTTGGGTCTTGTCCACGTTCGACGCGTCGATCCCCGCCGAGGCCATCACGAAGCCGTGGTGGGTCTGCACGATCCGGGTCGCCCCCCGGCTGGCCACCACCCGGGCGGTCTCACCGGCCAGGACCTCGTCCCGGGCGGCCAGCCGTTCCGGCCCGTCCGCCGGCACGTCGACGAGCCGCCCCTCCGCCTTGGAAACGATCTTGCTGGTCACCACCAGCACGTCGCCGTTGCGCAGCCACGGCGCGGCGGTAGCGATCACCGCAGCCAGGTCGTCACCCTCGGTCACGTGACCGATGCCGAGCACCGGCAGAATCTCCAGCCTCACGTCAACTCCACCGCGGCGCGGACCATGGCCGCCGTCGCCGCCTCGTCGGTCATCCGCAGCGGCACCGCGCGGACCGTCACCTCAGGCACCACAGTGCCCGCGTCCTCCTCGGCCACCAGCCAACCGTCGAGCAGGCCGCCGCTCGCCCGGCCGCCGTAGAGCCGACCCACCCCCGCCGCGCTGCACTCCACACCGAGCACGGCCAGACAACGGTCGGCCATCCCCCGCACCGGCGCGCCGCCGATGATCGGGGAGACACCCACCACCGGCGCCGGGCCGTCCGCCACCGCCGCACGCAGCCCCGGTACGGACAGCATCGGCGCGACGCTCACCACCGGGTTGCTCGGCGCGATCAGCACCAGGTCGGCCGAGGCGATCGCGTCCAGCACCCCGGGGGCCGGCTTCGCCGTCTCCGCGCCGACGAACACGAAACGGTGCGTGGAAATGTCCGCTCGGTACCGTACCCACCACTCCTGAAAGTGGATCGCCCGCTGGCCCTGGTCGTCCTCCACCACGGCATGGGTCTCCAGGCGGTCGTCAGTCGCCGGCAACAGGCGTACGCCCGGCTCCCAGCGGCTGGCCAGCGCCTCGGTGACCGCGCTCAACGGGTAACCGCCGTTGAGCATGGTGCTGCGGACCAGGTGGGTGGCGATGTCCTTGTCGCCGAGGCCGAACCAGGTCGGCTCCGCCCCGTACGCGGCCAACTCCTGTTTGACGGTCCAGCTCTCGCCGACCCGACCCCAGCCTCGTTCCGGGTCGGCGCCCCCGCCGAGGGTGTACATGACGCTGTCCAGGTCGGGGCAAATCTTCAACCCGTGTAACCACAGGTCGTCGCCGACGTTGACAACGGCGGTCACCTCCGCGCCGACGTCACGGGCGTACGCCCGGACCCCGAGCAGGAACCGGGCGCCGCCGATGCCGCCGGCCAGAACCACGATGCGCATGTCGACCATCCTCGCGCACGTGACGCCTCCGATCCGTGGGTGGCCCGCGAGACTAGGCTCACGTGCACCCTGTCCGTTGATGCCCCGAGGGGGAACTCGTGACCAGCCCCGCCGAGCCCGCGTCCGCCGACGCGACGCAGGCCCGCCAGCTGACCAAGCCGCTACGGGAGCTCGCCGCGCTCGCGCTGCTTGGCGCCAACGCCGTGTTCCTCTTCGTGGGCCTGCTCCGGCTCATCGCCCCGAACGACTACAGCTCCTTCACCGACCGCGCGGGTAGCGCCTTCTACGCGTTCGTCGGGGTGGAGGCGGTGGGCCTCCCGCTGCTGGCGGTGCTGCTGGCCACGCACATCTCGCCGGTGTTGGCGAAGGCGAAACTGATCACGCAGGCAGCTGTCGTCGAGTACGCGGTCAGCGCCCTGTTCGGCACGCTGACCATGCTGATCTGGACGGTGGGCCGGCTGGCCGAGGCCGAGGTGCTCGACGCGCTGCTCGGTGTGCTCACCCGGTTCGCCTGGATGGTGATCTTCGCGATCGCCGCCTGGGTGGTCTACACCATCTGGCGCGCCCACTACTACGTGCCGCGACCCAAGCCGCAGCCGGGCGTCTACGGGCAGCCCCAGCCGGGCTGGCCGCAGCAGCAGGGCGGTTGGCCGGCCCCGGGTCAGCCCGGCGGCCAGCCGCAGGGCGGATGGCCCGCCCCCGGCCAGCCTGGCGGCTACCCGCAGGCGGGTCAGCCGGGCGGTTACCCGCAGGCCGGCCAGTACGGCCAGCAGTCGCCGCCGTTCCAGTCCCCGCAGTCGGCCCCGCCGTTCCCGCAGTCGGCCCCGCCGCACCCGCAGTCGGCCCCGCCGCACCCGCAGTCCGCGCCGCCGTTCCAGGCACCGCAGTCCGCGCCGCCGGCGAACCCCGCCCCCCAGTCGGCGCCGCCGTCCCCGGCCGCGCCGCCGCCGTTCGGGCAGCCGCCGTCGGCCGACCCGACTCAGGCGATCCCGCGCCAGTCCGCGGACCCGACCGAGGTCATTTCCCACCCGGCCGATCCGGACACCGACCGGACCCAACACATCAAGCCCAACGACCACCCCGACCAGCCCCGCTGAGTCCCCAACCCCGTCGGGCCCCGACGGACCCTCGTCGATCATGAAGTTATTGCCCGATCACGCGGCGTGTCGCGGCAATAACTTCATGATCAACCGGGAGGGCGGCCGGGAGGCAACCGGGAGGGCGGCCGGGGGTGCCGTTTCCCACGGTGCGGGCTGGGCGCGGTGGGACAGGCTCGGGCTGCGCATAAGGTGAGTGGATGGTTGATCGCACCCACTCCGGCCCGAGCGATGCGAGCGTGCGGCGGGCCCTGGGCCGGGCCGGGAACGGGCGGGCGCTGGATGTCGACGAGGCGACGGCGCTGCTGTCCGCTCATGGCGACGCGCTCGACGAGTTGCTGCGGCTCGCCGGAGGAATCCGCGACGCCGGGCTGCGGGACGCCGGGCGGCCGGGTGTGGTCACGTACTCCAAGAAGGTCTTCATTCCGCTGACCCGGCTCTGCCGGGACCGCTGCCACTACTGCACCTTCGCGACAGTGCCGCACCGGTTGCCGGCGCCGTTCCTGGACCGTGACGAGGTCCTCGCGATCGCCCGGGCCGGTGCCGCGCAGGGCTGCAAGGAGGCGCTGTTCACCCTGGGTGACCGGCCGGAGGAACGTTGGCCGGCGGCCCGGACCTGGTTGGACGAACGCGGTTACGACTCGACCCTGGACTATCTGCGCGCCTGTGCGGTGGCGGTGCTGGAGGAGACCGGCCTGCTGCCGCACCTCAATCCTGGGGTGCTGTCCTGGTCGGAGCTGCAACGGCTCAAGCCGGTCGCGCCGAGCATGGGCATGATGCTGGAGACGACAGCGACGCGGCTCTGGTCCGAGCCGGGTGGCCCGCACTTCGGCTCACCGGACAAGGAGCCGGCGGTCCGGTTGCGGGTGCTCGAGGACGCGGGCCGGGTCGGGGTGCCGTTCACCACCGGCATTTTGATCGGCATCGGGGAGACCCCGGCGGAGCGGGTGGACGCGCTCTTCGCGATCCGCCGCGCCCACCGGGAGTACGGCCACCTCCAGGAGGTGATCGTGCAGAACTTCCGCGCCAAGCCGGACACGGCGATGCGCGGCATGCCCGACGCGGAGCTGCACGACCTGGCCGCCACTGTGGCGGTGGCCCGGCTGCTGCTCGGCCCGAAGGCCCGGATCCAGGCCCCGCCGAACCTCATCGCCGGCGAGTACGACCTGCTGCTGCGCGCCGGCATCGACGACTGGGGTGGCGTCTCCCCGCTCACCCCCGACCACGTCAACCCGGAACGCCCCTGGCCGCAGATCGACGAGTTGGCCCGGCACACCGAGCTGGCCGGGTTCACGCTGCGGGAGCGGTTGACGATCTACCCGGAGTACGTGCGCGCGGGTGACCCGTGGCTCGACCCGCGGTTGCTGCCGCACGTCGGCGCCCTGGCCGATCCGTCGACGGGCATGGCGGTCGAGTCGGCGATGCCGCAGGGACGACCGTGGCAGGAGCCGGAGGAGGTGTTCGGCGGTCGGGTCGACCTGCACGCCACCATCGACACCACCGGTCGCACCGACGACCGGCGCGGCGACTTCGACAGCGTCTACGGCGACTGGGCCGAGGTCGCTGGCAAGGTCACCCCGGAGGCGACGGCCCGCCGGACGGGCGTACCCCTGGCACCGGCCGGGAGTGGTGCGGACCGTGACCTGGCGGCCGGGCTGCGGCTCGCCGCCGACGACCCGGCGGCGCTGCTCGACCCCGCGCACACCGATGCCGCGCTGGCGCTGTTCGGCGCGGACGGGCCGGCGCTCGACGAGTTGTGCCGCCTCGCCGACGATGTGCGCCGCGCGGCGGTCGGCGACGACGTCACCTACGTGGTCAACCGCAACATCAACTTCAGCAACGTCTGCTACGTGGGCTGCCGGTTCTGTGCGTTCGCGCAGCGTGAGCGGGACGCCGACGCGTACCGGCTCTCTGTCGAGCAGGTCGCGGACCGGGCCGAGCAGGCGTGGGCCCTCGGTGCCAGCGAGGTGTGCCTGCAGGGCGGCATCGATCCGAAGATGCCGGTCACCGGGTACGCCGACATCGTGCGCGCGATCAAGGCCCGGGTGCCCGAGATGCACGTGCACGCGTTCTCGCCCATGGAGATCGTCACCGCCGCCGCGAAGGCCGGGGTGCCGGTCCGTGAGTGGCTGCTCCAGCTGCGCGAAGCCGGGCTGGACACCATCCCGGGCACCGCCGCCGAGATCCTCGACGACGACGTGCGCTGGGTGCTGACCAAGGGCAAACTCCCGGCCGCCGCCTGGGTCGAGGTGGTCAGCACCGCCCACGAGCTGGGCATCCGGTCCAGCTCCACCATGATGTACGGCCACGTCGACCACCCCGGGCAGTGGCTGGCGCACTTCCGGGTGTTGGCCGGGGTGCAGGACCGCACCGGCGGCTTCACCGAGTTCGTGGCGCTGCCGTTCGTGCACACGAACGCTCCGATCTATCTGGCGGGTATCGCCCGACCCGGGCCGACCTGGCGGGAGAACCGGGTGGTGCACGCCATGTCCCGGCTGCTGCTGCACGGCCGGATCGACAACATCCAGTGCTCCTGGGTGAAGCTCGGTGACGAGGGCACTGTCGCGATGCTCCAGGGCGGCTGCAACGACCTCGGCGGCACCCTGATGGAGGAGACCATCTCCCGGATGGCCGGCTCCGACAACGGTTCTGCGCGTACCGAGGAGCAGTTGCGGGCCATCGCGACGGCCGCCGGTCGTCCGGCGCGCAAGCGTTCGACTGCGTACGGTCACGCCCGGCCCTGACGTCGAACCTTTCCCCGCCACCGGCCGTACCACGCGATGCCGGTGGCGGTCGCGGCGAGGACCGCCGCCGGTGTCCCCTCAGGGGCCCGGCGGCGTCGCGAGACGGCACCGGACCCGTCCGTCTCCGCGGGCGCGCTCGCGCCACCGCCGGAAAGGTTGCCCATGACCAGTGATCAGCGGAAGCGGCAGTGGCCGCGACTGACCCGCCGGCAGACGTTGACCGCCGCGGCCAGCGCCACCCTCGGTGCCGCCGCCCTCACCGTGCCGGGCCTGTCGGCCGCGCAGAACGCCCCCGGCTCGGCCGGACGAGCCGACGAACCGATCGTCGTGCACCTGCGTGACGCCGACTCGGGAACGATGGACGTCTTCGTCGGTGAGACGCGCATCGAGGTACGCGACCGCGGCCTGGCGGACCGGCTGCGGCGCGCCGCCCGGCGC
Source organism: Micromonospora sp. NPDC047187 (assembly GCF_040643355.1). Classification (NCBI taxonomy): domain Bacteria; kingdom Bacillati; phylum Actinomycetota; class Actinomycetes; order Micromonosporales; family Micromonosporaceae; genus Micromonospora; species Micromonospora sp. NPDC047187. The sequence goes on along the minus strand of NZ_JBEYUF010000003.1, from coordinate 172,119 downwards.
TGACCCGACCCTCCGCCCCGCCATCCTGTCCCCGCCCAGTGAGGTTGGTCCGTCATGTCTTCCCACCGCGAGGCCCCGGAGATAGCCAAGGATCCGGTCGCCGACAGCTCCGACCTGTACGCGTTCGTCAGCCCCGACAAGCGCGACACTGTCACGTTGATCGCCAACTACGTGCCGTTGCAGCTCCCCTCCGGGGGCCCGAACTTCTTCGAGTTCGGCGACGACGTGCGCTACGAGATCCATATCGACAACGACGGTGACGGTCGTCCGGATGTCACCTACCGGTTCGAATTCACCACCGAGATCACCAACCCGAACAGCTTTCTCTACAACACCGGTCCGATCGATTCGCTGGACAGCAAGAACTGGAACCGGCGGCAGTTCTACAGCCTGACCCGGGTGGCCGACGGCCGCGAGCACCGGCTGGCGCACAGGCTGCCCTGCCCGCCGTGCAACGTCGGCCCGCTGTCCACCCCGAAGTACGCCGACCTGGTGCGGCAGGCCACCTACTCGCTCTCCACGGGGGAGCGGGTCTTCGCGGGGCAGCGCGCCGACGGGTTCTTCGTGGACCTCGGGGCGATCTTCGACCTCGGCACGCTGCGGCCGTTCCAGCAACTGCACGTCGCCGGGAAGAAGATCTTCAAGGCGGAGGGGGAGCCGGTAAACGCCACCGACCGGATGAACGTGCACAGCATCGCGGTGCAGGTGCCGCTGGAGCGGGTGCGTCGACGCGCCAACCGGTACGGTGCCGCCGATCGGGCGTCGGTGATCGGGGTGTGGACGTCGGCGTCGCGTCGGCAGGTGCGGGTGCTCGGCGACCGGGGCGGGGCGGACACCAGCACCGGCCCGTTCACCCAGGTCTCGCGGTTGGGCAATCCACTGTTCAACGAGGTCATCGTGCCGATGTCCAAGAAGGACCTGTGGAACTCGCTGCCGCCGTCGGAGGACAAGCGCTTCGCCCAGTTCGTCGAGCAACCGGAGCTGGCCGCGTTGCTGCCGGCGCTCTACCCGGACGTCTTCCCCAACCTGGACAAGCTCACCAAGGCGAAGAAGGCCCGAGCTGATCTGGTGGCGATCCTGCTCACCGGCGTGCCGGCCGGGCTGATCGACGGCTTCACCAACGCCACCGGCGACGTGCAGGCCGACATGCTGCGACTGAACACGGCGATCCCGCCCACCAGGCGGCCGGACCGGTTCGGGGTGCTCGGTGGCGACCTGGCCGGGTTCCCGAACGGGCGGCGGGTCGGCGACGACGTGGTCAGCATCGCGTTGCGGGCCATCGCCGGGGTCACCGTCCCGCTGGTCGACAAGACGTTCCAACCGGACGCGGCGGCCGCCGCGGTCACCCCGGGGCTGAGCGCCGCCGACGTGACCGCGCCGTTCCTCGGAAACTTCCCCTACCTGGGTACGCCGTACGACGGGTTCAACAACCCGCCGGCGGCGTCCTGATCGGGCCGGGGGCGAGCGGATGCACGAGCACGCGTACGGGCCGTCGGAGACCGGGACAGTCGTCCTCGATCTGGGCGGTGACACCGGCGCCCTGATCGTCTACACGGGTCCGGATCTGCACGGCAGGGAGATCGAGATCAGTCGCGACGACGACCGGCGGGTCCACTCGGCGGTGCGTGAGCGTCGGGTGCGGGACGGCTCGTTCCACAGTGCGGTCTATCCCGATCTGCCGAGCGGAATTTATACCGTCTGGTGGGACGACTGTACGCCCGCCGGCACGATTTCCGTCCATGGTGGAGAGATAGCCGAGTTCGCCTGGCCCAGCAGCGGTTTCGGGGCCGCGGGCTGACCTCGACGCATCGGTTTCACCACCGCGCCCCGTCCACAATGTGGACGGGGCGCGAGTGCTGTCCGCAGCTCGACGGGCAGTCTGCGCCGCACCGCGTTAACCTGTCCCCCACCAAGATCAGCTTAGGGGTGGAGGTCTCTGGTGCCGTCCGGTCGGCGACTCGTCGGAGAAGCGCCACGGCAGAAAAGTCGGGCAACTCGCCGGAGAGGGCGTTACTCGGCCGGGGTCTGAATCGATAGGGCAGGTTGCGAGGCTGGACGGCCCGAGTGGCCGGCCGGGGGTGTCGGGAGGGCGACTCCATTATCAAGTTTGGCTTGACGGCGCACGCATTACACGCGTGTAATTTGAATGGGGTTGTTCGCACGGAACGCAACAAAACGGGACCGGACGGACAAGCACGCCTTTCGCGTGGGGGGTTGCAGCGGCGATGACGCCGGTGCGCGACAAGGAGGCATTTGATGGACGGCCAGCTTGAGGTGGCCGACCTGCTCGGAAACGCGCCGGAGTGGCAGGAGCGGGCGTTGTGCTCGCAGACCGACCCCGAGGCGTTCTTTCCCGAGAAGGGCGGCTCGACCCGCGAGGCGAAGCGGATCTGCTCGCGTTGCGAGGTCAAGACCGAGTGCCTCGAATACGCACTGGGTCACGACGAGCGGTTCGGCATCTGGGGTGGGCTCTCCGAGCGGGAGCGGCGCAAGTTGAAGCGGCGGGCAGCCTGAGCGGTGCGAGGTCGAGGCGGTGGGGGCCGCCCGACTCTCCGCTCGGGGGTTGGCTCAGGCTCGGGGGTTGGGCTCAGGCGAGCTCGTCCGGGTCTACTCCGAGAAGGTTCGCCACCTGTTCGATGATCACGTCGTGGACGAGATCGGCGAGGTCCTCACGGTCCATCGCCCGGAACTCCAGGGGCCGCCGGTACAGCACGATCCGCGGCGGCACCTCCTGCCGGCCCGGGCGGCCGGGCAGCAGCCGGGCCAACGGGACCTCGCCGTCCTCCAGCACGTCCGAGTCGTAGACGTTCAGGTCCGGCGGGACGTCCTCGACCGCGAACTCGACCCCGGCCAGCTCCTTGGCGAACCGACGCTCCAGCGTCTCGACGGTGTCCAGGACCAGGTCGTCGAAGACCTCGGCCTTGGTCCGCGCCAGCGGGACGGTGGCCGGAACCAGCCGCCCGCGCAGGCCGCGCCCGTGCCGGTCACGATGCGCACGCCGGCCGGAGCCGGGGCGGCGGTGTTCCGGGCTCGTCATGAGGCAAAGGGTAGCGCCCGCGTCGGGCTGGCCAGCGGCAGCGCCGATCCCGTGGCGCGGCGCGCCCAGGACGGTCGAGTGTGATCACCATGACGGGCGTGTCGCAACGCGAAGCGATGCGCCGGACCCGGTAATGGAGATACCCTGCCGCACGTGAGGTCACCACGGCGCTGCTCCCGTAACGGCTGCCCCCGGCAAGCGGTCGCCACATTGACCTATGTCTACAACGAGTCGACAGCGGTGGTGGGGCCGCTGGCGGCGTTCGCCGAGCCGCACACGTACGACCTGTGCGAGCCGCACGCCCGTAGCCTGACCGCGCCGCGGGGCTGGGACGTCGTCCGACACGAGGGCGAGTTCGAGCCGCCGCCGCCCACGACTGACGACCTGGTCGCGCTGGCCGAAGCGGTCCGCGAAGCCGCCCGTCCGGCCCCCCGCCCCCCGGAGCCGGACCAGAACCGTCCCGAGCACCCCCACCAAACCGGCCGCCGAGGCCACCTCCGAGTAATCCCCCCCAACCACTAACCCCGCACCCCGCCCGGCCCCCGCCCCGCCCCCTTCCCTGGGTTGATCAAGAGGTTTCGGTCATCAGCCGGCTCGTCTTTGACGCAAACCTCTTGATCAACAGCGGTGGGTGGGTGGGGTTAGAGCTTGGTCCAGGCTTGGGTTAGGACTGTGCGGAGGGTTTGTTCGATCTCGTCGAAGTGCTGCTGCTCGGCGATCAGGGGTGGGGCCAGTTGGATGACCGGGTCGCCCCGGTCGTCGGCCCGGCAGTAGAGGCCCGCCTGGAACAGGGCGGTCGAGAGGAAGCCCCGCAGCAGGCGCTCCGACTCGGCCTCGTCGAAGGTCTCCCGGGTGGCCTTGTCCTTGACCAGTTCGATGCCGTAGAAGTAGCCGTCGCCGCGGACGTCGCCGACGATCGGCAGGTCGTACAGCTTCTCCAGGGTGGCCCGGAAGGCGTCCTCGTTGGCGCGTACGTGCCCGACCAGGTCCTCGCGGGCGAACACCTCCAGGTTGGCCAGGGCCACCGCGCAGGAGACGGGGTGGCCACCGAAGGTCACCCCGTGGGCGAACATGCCGGTCTCGGTGAGGAACGGTTCCATCAGCCGGTCGCTGGCGATCATCGCGCCGAGCGGGGCGTAGCCGGAGGTGATGCCCTTGGCAGTGGTGATGATGTCCGGCTGGTAGCCGTAGCGCACCGCGCCGAAGTACTCGCCCAACCGCCCCCACGAGCAGATCACCTCGTCGGAGACAAGCAGAACGTCGTACGCGTCGCAGATCTCCCGTACCCGATCGAAGTAGCCGGGCGGCGGTGGGAAGCACCCGCCGGAGTTCTGCACCGGCTCAAGGAAGACCGCGGCGACAGTGTCCGGCCCCTCCCGTTCGATGGCCCGACCGATCTCGTCGGCGGCCCAGCGGCCGAACGCCTCGGGGTCGTCGCCGTGCTCGGGCGCCCGGTAGAAGTTCGTGTTCGGCACCTTGATCGCGCCCGGTACCAGTGGCTCGAAGTCGCTCTTGATGCCGGGCAGGCCGGTGATCGACAGGGCGCCCATGGAGGTGCCGTGGTAGGCGATGTACCGGCTGATCACCTTGTACTTGTTGGGCTTCCCGGTGCGCTTGAAGTACGCGCGGGCCAGCTTCCATGCCGCCTCGACGGCCTCGGAGCCGCCGGTGGTGAAGAAGATCCGGTTGAGGTTGCCGGGGGTGAGCGCGGCGATCCTCTCGGCAAGCTCGATGGCCTTCGGGTGCGCGTACGACCAGAGCGGGAAGTAGGCCAGCTCGCCGGCCTGCTTGGCGGCGGCCTCGGCCAGTTCGGTGCGGCCGTGGCCGGCGTTGACCACGAAGAGCCCGGCGAGCCCGTCCAGGTAGCGGCGACCCTGCGCGTCCCACACGTACGCTCCCTCGCCGCGCACGATGGTCGGCACCTCACCGGCGGAGTAGCTCGCCATCCGGGTGAAGTGCATCCAGAGGTGGTCGGTGGCGTTGGCCATGTCAGCCCCATCGGTCGTCGGGCCGGTCAAAGGGGTGAGGCCGGCCGCTCTGTCAACGGTTATCGCACAGTCTCAACCTCCGAAGCAAGTGTTATCGGCGGTATCACGGTCGGTTGGCGACGGATTTAGCGCAGCAGCGTCATAGATGCAACGGAATCCGCACCGCTGTTTGCCGGCTGGTCGGCTGGCCGGCGGTCGGCAGGTCGGCGGTCGGCAGGAGGTGGAGGTGTGCTGGTGGCTGCCTTTGGAGCTGAATCGTTTGCGGCATCACGGCCGGCCTGTCGGGGCCGCGCCACGTGCCTTCCCGGATTCGGGCCTGTCGGATCGGGCCTGTCGGATCGGGCCTGTCGGTCAGGCAGGCTGGCTCGTCGCCGGGTTCTCCCGTCCGCGACTCGTTTGCGACATCAGCTCCAAAGGGCCCGGCGGGTGACAGCGCCTTCCTCGGCCGCCGCCTCGATCCACTCGGGTTCGCCGAGATCGCGGTGTCCGGGCGTGGTTGATACCGCGATATTCGTGAAGTCGAGTGGATCAGGCGCAAGCGCAAGCGCAAGGGTGGGGCCGGGGAGGCCGCAGGGCAGCGGTCGCGGATTGCGGTGACGCAGGCCGGGGTCGGTGACGCAGGCCGGGTCGGGTGCGCGGCTGGGGTCGGGTGCGCGGCTGAAGGTCGGGTGCGCGGCTGAAGGTCGGGGCGACGCGTGACGGGGGAGGCGCGGGCCGGGGTGCCGGGGAGGGCGTGCCGGGGGCCGGGGAGGGCGTGCTGGGGGCCGGGAGGCGCGGGTCTTGGGACGCTGGTGGGGCACTTCGGGGACTGTCGGGGGGCGTCCTGGCTGCGCGCCAACACGTCCCACCGCAACACGCCGGTAGGTCGCAGACACGGACACGCAGCGTGGCTATCGTCCGCCGCAACGTGCATCGAGCGGCGTCGCAGCGCGCCTGCTGGGCGAACGACCCGGGGTCGTCCGCCACGGCACGGATGAGCGGCGGGAGGGTCCGGTGGCGAACGAGGCGTTGCGGGTGGCGATGGCCGAGGCGGGGGAGACGGTCGAGTCGTTGGCCGAGAAGGTCCGCGTCGACCCGAAGACGGCGGCGCGGTGGCTCGCTTCGGGGCGCATCCCGCATCCGCGTACCCGGGTGGCGGTGGCCGAGGTCCTGCGCCGGGAGGCGGCCGACCTTTGGCCGGAGCCGTTCCGCCGCCGTGACCTGCCGTGGTTCCGGCCGTGGGCCGAGCTGGAACAGGACGCCACGTCACTCCGGTCCTACCAGCCGCTGCTCGTGCCGGGCCTGCTCCAGACCGAGGGGTACGCCCGCGCGATCCTGGGCACCGGCGGGCTGGTCGCACCGTCCGAGGTGGACCTGATCGTGGCGGGCCGCCTTGAACGGCAGGCGGTGCTGTGCCGCGATGCCCCACCGCAGCTCGTGGCGGTGATCGACGAGGTGGTGCTGCGCCGGCCGGTCGGCGACCGCGCCGTGATGGCCGGCCAGTTGGCCCACCTCGCGAGAGTGGCCGAGTGGGAGCACGTGCAGGTCCGGGTCATCCCGGCCGAGAGCCCGTGGCACACCGGGTTGGCCGGCCCTTTCGTGCTGGGCCGGCTGCCCGACGGGACCGAATTGGCGTATCTCGACAACCAGCTCCGCGGTCAGGTCGTGACCGATCCCCTCGACGTCGCTAACCTGGGACGCAGGTGGGAGAGCGTCACCGGCGAGGCGTTCCCCCAACGCCGGTCGATCGAGCTGATCAGGGAAGTGGCCACGACATGGACATGACCGACGCCCGCTGGCGCACCGCGACCCGCAGCAGCAACAACGGTGGTGACTGCGTCGAGGTGGCCGACAACCTGCCCGGCCGGGTGCTGGTGCGCGACAGCAAGGACCGCGACGGCGGCACGCTGACGTTCGCGCCGACCGCCTGGGCGTCGTTCGTGCAGGAAGTCCGCGCGACGCACCGCTGATCCACTCGGGATCACGGAAGTCGGGGCATCAGGGCGGCCCGGACACCCCGACTCCCGGAAAGCCGAGTGGATCAGGGGAAGCTCAGGCCGTACCCCAGGTGTAGGTCTGCTTGCGCAGCTTGAGATAGACGAACGCCTCGGTGGAGAGCACCCCGGGCACCGCGCGCAGTCGCTGCAGGATCTCCAGCAGGTGGTCGTCGTTGCGACAGACCACCTCGGTGAGCAGGTCGAACGACCCGGCGGTGATCACCACGTAGTCGACCTCGTCCAACTCGGCCAGCCGGTCGGCGACAGCTTCCAGGTCGCCGTCGGTACGGAGGCCGATCATCGCCTGCCGGTTGAAGCCGAGCTGGAGCGGATCGGTCACCGCCACGATCTGCATCACGCCGGAGTCGAGCAGCCGCTGCACCCGCTGCCGGACCGCCGCCTCGGACAGCCCCACCGCCTTGCCGATCGTCGCGTACGGGCGGCGACCGTCCTCCTGGAGCTGCTCGATGATCTGCTTGGCCACGTCATCCAGCAGAGCGTGATTGGCACCGTCACGGACAGCGACACGTCGACCGCCATTGCTGTTCTCGTGCTGCCGGTTTGTCATTGCCCGCTCCCCATGTCCCGAATCGTGATGTCGCGCATGTATCCCCGCGTAGTCTGGCGTATTTCGTCGTGTATCGCTATTCCCGCAACGGAATCCCTTGTAAGGGAGGTCCTCTCATGTCAGGATCAGTCGTCCATGGCACTTGACCCTCCCGACATTCCCGCCGGCGCGCCTCCCCGTCCCGCCCGCCGACGATGACCCCCTAGGAGTCGTCATGCGTACTCCCCTCCGGCCCCTCTCCCGGCGTGGACTGCTCACCGGCACTCTCGGTTCGGCCGCCCTGCTCACCATGGGTGGCAGCCTCGCGGGCTGCGGCACCAAGGGCGCGCAGCAGACCGAAACTGGCTGCGTCAGCGAGGACCTCTCCGGCACCGAGAAGAAACTCGCCTTCGCCAACTGGCCGCAGTACATGGACGTGGACGACACTGACGAGTCCAAGCGGCCGAGCCTCGACGAGTTCATCACGAAGACCGGCATTCAGGTGACCTACACCGAGGACATCAACGACAACAACGAATTCTTCGGCAAGGTGCAGAACCAGCTCGCCGCCTGCCAGAGCACCGACCGGGACATCATCGTGCTGACCGACTGGATGGCGGCCCGGATGATCCGGCTCGGCTGGATCCAGAAGCTCGACCCGGCGAAGATCCCGAACGTGCAGACCAACCTGCTTCCGTCGCTGCTCAACCGCCCCTTCGACGCCGAGAACCGAATCTCCATTCCGTGGCAGTCCGGCCTCGCCGGCCTTGCCTACAACGGCAACGTCACAAAGGAACTGCGGACTGTCGACGAACTGCTCACCCGCCCCGACCTCAAGGGCAAGGTGACAGCGCTCAGCGAGATGCGCGACACAATGGGTCTGCTGCTCGGGTCGAACGGGCACGACCCGGCGAACTTCACCGCCGCCCAGTTCGACGACGCCCTCAACAAGCTCAAGAATGCCGTCGACTCCGGGCAGATCCGCAGGTTCACCGGCAACGACTACGCGCCCGACCTGGCAAAGGGCGACATCGCGGCGTGCATCGGCTGGTCCGGCGACGTCATCCAACTGTCCGGTGAGGACGAGAAGGTGCGTTTCGTCGCGCCGGACTCCGGCGTGATGCTCTACAGCGACAACATGATGGTCCCCAACAAGGCCACCCACAAGGGCAACGCCGAAGCGCTGATCAACTACTACTACGAGCCGGCGGTCGCGGCGAAGCTCGCCGCCTACGTCAACTACATCTGCCCGGTCAAGGGCGCTCAGGCCGAGATGGAGAAGATCGACCCCGAGTTGGCCGCCAACCCGCTGATCTTCCCGGACGAGGCGCTGCTGTCGAAGTCCTCTGTGTTCATGGCCCTGGACGAGAAGCAGGAGAAGGAGTACGAGGGCAAGTTCCAACAGGTCATCGGGGCGTGACGAGGATGGCGCGCGAGACACCCGCCGGCGACCTGCGCCTGGCCAACCTCACCAGACGGTTCGGCGTCTTCACAGCTGTCGACGACCTGAGCCTGACCATCGAGCAGGGCTCGTTCTTCGCGCTGCTCGGCGCGTCCGGCTGCGGCAAGACCACCACGTTGCGGATGATCGCCGGGCTGGAGGAGCCGACCAGCGGCCAGGTGCTGCTCGGTGACCGGGACATCACCCGGCTGCGGCCGTACAAGCGACCGGTAAACACCGTCTTTCAGAGCTACGCGCTCTTCCCGCACCTCACCATCTTCGAGAACGTGGCCTTCGGGCTGCGCCGACGCGGCATCCGCTCGGTCGACGACGAGGTCACCCGGATGCTGTCACTGGTGCAACTCGACGGGTACGGCAACCGCCGCCCCGCCCAGCTCTCCGGCGGCCAGCAGCAGCGGGTCGCGCTGGCCCGCGCCCTGATCAACCGGCCGCAGGTGCTGTTGCTCGACGAACCGCTGGGCGCACTCGACCTCAAGCTGCGCCGACAGATGCAGATCGAGCTGAAGCGCATCCAGACCGAGGTCGGCATCACCTTCGTGCACGTCACCCACGACCAGGAGGAGGCCATGACAATGGCCGACACCGTCGCGGTGATGAACGCCGGCCGGATCGAGCAACTCGGTCCTCCCGCCGACCTCTACGAGTTTCCCGCCACCGCCTTCGTGGCGAACTTCCTCGGCCAGTCCAACCTGCTCGCCGGCGAGGCCACCGGCGCCGGTGGCGGCGACGTCGCGGTGACGGCGCACGGCACGCGCTTCTCGGTGCCCGCCGGCCGGTCGCGGGCCGACCACGGTCCGGTCCACCTGGGGGTACGCCCCGAAAAGCTGATCCTGGTCGGCTCCGCCGACCAGGTGCCCGCCGGGCATCAGCACGTCACCGGAGTCGTCACCGACGCCTCCTACGTGGGCGTCAGCACCCAGTACCTGCTGCGCACCGGCTGGGGCACCGAGTTGTCGGTCTTCGCCGCCAACAGCGGGACGTCGACGCCCGCGGCGGTCGGCAGCGAGGCAGTGGCGTACTGGGATCCGCGGCACGCGTTCCTGCTGCCCCGCGACGCCGCCGACACCGACCGGACGTCGCCGGTGCTCGACGAGCCGGTGGGTGCGTCGTCGTGACCCTGCTGGCCCCCACCAGGGCGGGGCACCCGCCACCCGCGCCACCGGCAGCCCGGTCCGGGCGACGCCGGCTCCTGCCGTACCTCCTGTTGTTGCCCGGCGCGACCTGGCTGCTCATCTTCTTCGGTGTGCCGCTGGTGCAGTTGGCGGCGGCCAGCCTGTACGACCCCAGCGGCTCGCTCTCCACCGGGTACGCGATGACCTGGGCGGTCAGCAACTACCCGGACGTGCTGCAGGCGTACTGGCCGCAGTTCCTGCGCTCGTTCGGCTACGCCGGGCTGGCCCTGGTGCTGGCGTTGCTGCTGGGCTACCCACTGGCGTACGCCATCGCGCAGAAGGCCGGCCGCTGGAAGAACCTGCTGCTGGTGTGCGTCGTCGCGCCGATGTTCACCAGCTTCCTGGTCCGCACGCTGGCCTGGAAGACGATCCTGTCGGACAACGGCGCGCTCGTCGGTCTGCTGCGCGACGTGCACCTGCTCGCCCCGGACGGTCGGCTGCTGGCCACCCCGTTCGCTGTGGTGCTCGGCCTGACGTACAACTTCCTGCCGTTCCTGGTGCTGCCGCTGTACGCGAGCCTGGAGCGGCTGGACCCCCGGTTGCTGGAGGCGGCCACCGACCTGTACGCGAGCCCGGTGCAGGCGTTCCGTCGGGTGACGCTGCCGCTGTCCATGCCCGGTCTGGTCGCCGGCACGCTGCTGTTCTTCATCCCGGCCAGCGGCGACTACATCAACGCCGAACTGCTCGGCACCCCGAACGAATACATGATCGGCAACGTCATCGACTCGGCGTTCCTGGTCCGACTGGACTACCCGCAGGGCGCCGCGCTGTCGTTCCTGCTGATGGCGGCGATCCTCGCTGTGGTCTTCGGCTACCTCCGTCGAGCCGGCACGGAGGAGGTCCTCTAATGAGACTTTCGCGCTGGTTCGCGGACCGCTGGGTGATGCTCGTGGCGTTGCTGGTGCTCGGCTACCTCGCGCTGCCGATCCTGGTGGTGGCCGCGTTGTCGTTCAACCGGCCGTCGAGCCGGCTGTCGTACGACTTCAACGAGTTCACTCTGGACAACTGGCGGCAGCCCTGCGCCACCTCGGACATGTGCGACGCGGTGGTCCGCAGCGTGCAGATCGGCTTTATCGCCACCGTGGTCGCCACAGTGCTCGGCACGCTGATGGCGTTCGCGCTGGTCCGGCACCGCTTCCGTGGCCGCTCCGGGGTCAACGTGCTGATCTTCCTGCCGATGGCCACCCCGGAGCTGGTGATGGGCACGTCGTTGCTGGCCCTGTTCGTGTCGGCGGGCGTACCGCAGGGTTTCTGGACCGTCGTGATCGCGCACGTGATGTTCTGCGTGTCGTTCGTGGTGGTCACAGTGAAGGCACGGCTCGCCGGGATGGACCGGCGGCTGGAGGAGGCCGCCATGGACCTCTACGCCAACGAGTGGCAGACCTTCCGACGGATCACCCTGCCGCTGGTGCTGCCCGGCATCGTGGCCGCCGCGTTGCTGGCCTTCTCGCTGAGCTTCGACGACTTCATCATCACGAACTTCAACGCCGGAACCACTGTCACGTTCCCGATGTACGTCTGGGGCGCTGCCCAGCGTGGCATCCCACCGCAGGTCAACGTGATCGGCACCGCGATGTTCGCGGTCGCGCTGCTGCTCGTCGGGCTCAGCTCGCTGCGCGGTCGACGGGCCCGCCGCGCCAACCTGCTGACCGGCCCGTCATGACCCTTCCGCATACCGGCCGGGCGTTGGCCGACGCGGCACCCGTGCCGTACTGGCTCGATCGCCCGGACTGCCCCGACCCGCTACCGCCACTGAGCGGTCGGCACTCCGCCGACCTGCTGGTGATCGGTGGCGGTTACAGCGGACTGTGGGCCGCGCTGTTGGCGAAGCAGGCGGACCCGGACCGCGACGTGCTGCTCGTCGACGCCGGGACCTGCGGTTGGGCCGCGTCCGGGCGCAACGGCGGGTTCTGCGCCGCCTCGCTGACCCACGGCCTCGCCAACGGCGTCGAACGGTTCCCCGACGAGGTCGGCGAGTTGGAACGCCTCGGCCGGGACAACCTGGACGCCATCGCCGCCACCGTCGCGAAGTTCGACATCGACTGCGACTTCGAGCGCACCGGTGAGCTGGCCGTCGCCGTCGAGCCGTACCAACTCGACGGGCTGGCCGCCGACGCGGACCTGGCCCGCCGGTACGGCCACCGGGTGCGGTTGCTCGACCGCGACGAGGTGCGCGCCGAGGTGCACTCACCGACGTACCTGGGTGGGATGTTCGACGCCGACCGGGTGGCAATGGTGGACCCGGCGAAGCTGGCCTGGGGGCTGCGCCGCGCCTGCCTCGACCTCGGCGTACGCGTGCACGAACACACCCGGGTCACCGGCCTGCGCGCCGACACCGCGGCGGTGCACGCCAGCACCCTGGGCACCGATCCCGTCGCCCACCCGGCCGACGCTGGCCCGGCCGACACCCGGGCCGCCGGCCTTCCCGGCTCGATACGGGCGCGCCGGGTCGTGCTGGCCACCAACGCGTTCCCGCCGCTGCTGCGCCGGCTGCGGGCGTACCTGGTGCCGGTCTACGACCACGTGCTGATGACCGAACCGCTGACCCCGGCCCAGCGCGACGCCATCGGTTGGCGCAACCGGCAGGGGCTCGCCGACACCGCCAACCAGTTCCACTACTACCGGATCACCACCGACGGGCGGATCCTCTTCGGCGGCTACGACGCCGTCTACCACTACGGCAACCGCGTCGCGCCCGAGTTGGAGCAACGACCGGCCACCTTCACCACCCTTGCCCGCCACTTCTTCACCACGTTCCCGCAGCTCGCCGACGTGCGGTTCAGCCACCGCTGGGGCGGGGTCATCGACACCTGCACCCGGTTCTGCCCGTTCTTCGGCACCGCCTACGGCGGTCGGCTGGCGTACGCGGCCGGCTACACCGGCCTCGGCGTCGGGGCCACCCGCTTCGGGGCCCGGGTGCTGCTCGACCTGCTCGACGGCGGGAACACCCCGCTGACCCGGCTCGACCTGGTTCGCCGCAAGCCACTGCCGTTCCCGCCGGAACCCGTCCGCGCGGTCGGCATCAATCTCACCCGCTGGTCACTGGCCCGCGCCGACGCGCGCGAGGGTCGGCGCGACCTCTGGCTCCGTACTCTCGATCGTTTCGGTTTGGGGTTTGATTCCTGATGCGTGTCCTCCTCGTCGGCGCCGGTGGCGTCGGCTCCGCCGCCGTAGCCATCGCCGCCCGACGGACCTTCTTCGAGACCGTTGTGGTCGCCGACCACGACCCCGTTCGGGCCCAGCGGGCGGTCGCCGGGCACGGTGACCGGTTCGTCGCCGCCCAGGTGGACGCCTCCTCATCCGACGCGGTGACCGCGCTGTGCCGGGAGCACCGGATCACGCACGTGCTGAACGCAGTCGACCCGCGGTTCGTCATGCCGATCTTCAACGGGGCGTTCGCGGCCGGCGCGGACTACCTGGACATGGCGATGTCGCTGTCGCACGTGGGGACCGGCGTGAAGCTCGGCGACGAACAGTTCGCGCTGGCCGACACCTGGTCGGTCGCCGGTCGGCTGGCGCTGTGCGGCATCGGGGTCGAACCCGGCCTCTCCGACGTGTTCGCCCGCTACGCCGCCGACGAACTGTTCAGTGAGATCGACGAGATCGGTGTCCGGGACGGGGCGAACCTCACAGTCGACGGGTACGACTTCGCGCCCTCGTTCTCCATCTGGACCACCATCGAGGAGTGCCTCAACCCGCCGGTCATCTGGGAGAGGGACCGGGGCTGGTTCACCACCGAACCGTTCTCCGAGCCGGAGGTCTTCCACTTTCCGGAGGGGATCGGGCCGGTCGAGTGCGTCAACGTCGAACACGAGGAGGTGCTGCTCATCCCGCGCTGGGTCAAGGCCCGGCGGGTCACCTTCAAGTACGGCCTCGGCGACGAGTTCATCGAGGTGCTCAAGACGCTGCACAAGCTCGGCCTGGACGCGGTCTCCCCGGTACGGGTACGCGGCGTCGACGTCTCCCCGCGCGACGTGGTGGCCGCGAGTCTGCCCGACCCGGCCACGCTCGGTGCCCGGATGCGCGGCAAGACCTGCGCCGGCACCTGGGTACGCGGCCTCGGCCCGGACGGGCAACCCCGCGAGGTCTACCTGTACCACGTGGTCGACAACGAGTGGTCGATGCGGGAGTACGGGCACCAGGCGGTGGTCTGGCAGACCGCCGTCAACCCGGTCGTCGCGTTGGAGTTGCTCGCCAGCGGCGCGTGGGCCGGTGTCGGGGTGCTCGGGCCGGAGGCGCTGCCCCCGATGCCCTTCCTCGACCTGCTGAACGGTTACGGGTCGCCATGGGCGATGGAGGAGCGGTGAGCCGGCCGCGCTGACGGCATCGCGACAGTTTCGTCGTCGCCGTTGGGCCTCCGATCCCCTGTCGATGCGGTGCGTGGTGATCTGCGGCTTTTGCTGGTGCCGACACCCGCACGATCGGCCCTGCCCTGCCAACCTGGAGGGTTGCCGCGTCTGTCGACTCGTCGCACGCGAGCGCGCCCACCGATCTTTCCCGCGAAGCGAAAGGCGCAGGTGACGAACGCGACGGGGGATATTGCAGACTGTGTTTGCGACGACACTCATCGCCGTGACGATGCAACCACCACAGAACCCGGGGCCCCCGTACCCGCCGTCGTTCGGCCAGACGCCCCGACCGAACTGGTTCCGCCGGGCCACTCCCGCCGGCCGGGTCGCCGTGATCCTCGGCTCGGTGACGCTGTCGATCCTGCTGCTCTGCTGCGCCGGCACCGCCATCGTCGGCGCGTTGACCGGCGAGCCGGAGCCGACAAAGACCGGCACCGCCGCCGAGCAGCCGCAGCAGCCGATCCTGGCCGCACCCGGGGAGCCGGCCCAGGAGGAGTCGCCGACTGCCGCGCCGCCCTCCACCGTGCCCCCGGCCCCGCCCTCGTCAGCGGCAGCCGCGCCGGTGGTGCAGGTGACGACCGTGACGGAGAAGGCGACCATCCGGTACGGCCAGCGGACCGTCAAGGACTCGTCGCTGGCCGAGGGCAAGCGGGTCGTCCGGACCAAAGGCGTGAACGGCGTCCGGACCCTGACCTACGAGGTGACCACCACCGACGGCGTGCGGACGGCCAAGAAGCTGGTCACATCCGTAGTGACGAAGCAGCCGGTGACCCAGGTCGTGGCCGTCGGCACCAAGAAGCCGCAGTCGTCGAAGTGCGACCCGAACTACAGCGGCTGCGTCCCGATCGCCAGCGACGTCGACTGCCTGCCTGGCAAGGGCGACGGCCCCGCCTACGTCAGCGGACCGATCAGGGTGATCGGCAACGACATCTACGACCTGGACCGAGACGGCGACGGCACAGCCTGCGACTAACCCCCCGGCCCCCGGCCCCCGCCCCGCCCCCGCCCTCGCCCTCGCCCTCGCCCCGCTGAACCGTGTCGATCATGGAGTTGTGGTGGGCGGAAGGCGCTGTATCAAGGCATTTGTCCGCCACCACAACTCCATGATCGACTCAGGTGGCGGACTCGGTGCTATAGCACGGTTGGGGAGGGCTGCGGGGGTTGTGCACAGGGTCGGCGGTTATCCACAGGGCGCGTTCTTGGGGTCGAGCGTTGGTGAAGTGGTGCTGCAGATTCCTGCGGCATGGCAGAGCCTCTGTATCCATACTCGGAGTTACTCGCAGCCGGCCTCAGCCGGGAACAAGTGCGCAGATTGACCGAGCAGTCCCATCTGCACCGGCTGTCGCGGAGCATCTACGGGCCATCGGCCGACCAGGCTGGACGTCTACCGGCAATCTTCCGGCGGCTGCCTCCCGGAGCCGTCGTCGGCTTTCACACCGGGGCGCAACTGCATGGCTTCGGCGACGCGCGAAGCTCCGACGTGCACGTGATCGTGCCAGCGGGGGAGAAGGTCCCGCGCATCCGAGGCGTCGTTACACACGAGGCAGTGTTGCCGGTGCGTGACCCGGTGCTGCTCGGCGGAGTGCCGTGCGCGCCCGCCGTCAGGTGCGCGGTGGACCTGGCCCGGTCGTTGCGCCGAATGGAAGCGATGCCGCTGCTGGACCTTTGCCTTCGCGTAGGCGCCTGTCGGCCCGAGGAACTCCGGGTAGAGGTAGCTCGGCACGATCGTCTGCGGGGAGTCTCTCAGGCGCGCGATCTCGTGCCACGCGCCGATCCTCGGGCGGAATGTCGGCAGGAGAGCCAGCTGCGCTTGGTGCTGATAGATGGCGGCTTGCCACCGCCGGAGCCGCAGATCTGGGTCCCGGACAACTATGGGATACCGCTCTACCGCCTGGATCTTGGGTATCGGCGACACCGCGTCGGCGTCGAGTACGACGGATCGTCCCATCTGGACCGTGCTCGACTCCAGCATGATCGCTCTCGTACGAACTGGCTCGCCGCCAACGGCTGGCAAATGCGGCACTTCACGGACCGGGACCTCTACCGTCGCCCCACCCACATCGTCCGAACCTTGATACCCCTCCTGTACCCCTAGCTCTCCAGTCATTCGCCTTCACCTGACCTCGCGCCGATCATGAAGTTGTGGTGCCTCACGGAAGGCGTGAAACGGATCTAACTCCCACCACAACTCCATGATCGACGGGAGGGGTCGGGGTCGGCGGCCGGGGCTTGGACGGGGCGAGCGCTTGTCGTGACGCAGCTCACTCCCGCACGCCAAGCGCCGTGGCCTTCGGGGACGCACGGCCCAGATGACGTGACACGGGCACGAAGTCGACCGGGACTGGCTTGCGGTGGTTTGCCCGCTGGACACCCGCGTGGAGGATGGCTGCGACGGGTGCTTACAGAACCCTTAACCCGGGCCTGCGACGGTATGCCGGGCAGGCCGAACTGGGGGAGCGGAAAAACGTGCGGGTGCTGGTGGCGGACGACGAGCGGTTGTTGGCGGACACGGTGGCCGAAGGGCTGCGCCGCCTCTCGATGGCCGTCGACGTCTGCTACGACGGTGACGGTGCGCTGGAGCGGGTCGGGGTGAACCGGTACGACGTCGCGGTGCTGGACCGGGACATGCCCGGACACACCGGTGACGAGGTGTGCCGCAGCATCGCCGACTCACAGGTCGGCACCCGGGTGCTGCTGCTCACCGCTGCGGCGGGCATCCGGGACCGGGTCGAGGGCCTCGGCCTCGGCGCGGACGACTACCTGACCAAGCCGTTCGCGTTCGCCGAGCTGGTGGCCCGGGTGCAGGCCCTCGGGCGACGGTCCACCCCGGCGCTGCCACCGGTGCTCGCCCAGGACGGCCTCGCCTTGGACGTGGGCCGGCACCTGGCCACCCGGGACGGCCGGTCCCTCGCGTTGAGCCCAAAGGAGTTCGCGGTGCTGCACGTGCTGCTGCGCGCGGACGGCCAGGTGGTCAGCGCCGAGGAGTTGCTGGAGCAGGCCTGGGACGAGTTCGCCGACCCGTTCACCAACGCCGTACGGGTCACCGTGATGACCCTGCGCAAGAAGCTCGGCGATCCCGCGATCATCCACACCGTTCCGAAGGCCGGCTACCGCATCGGCGGCACGGCGTGAGCTGGACGCCACGACGTCGGGTGCTGCTGGTGGGGCTGCTGGCGCTGCTGGCCGGCCCGATACTGCCGGCGATGGGCAAGTGGCTCTCGGAGATGACCTGGGCCTGGGGGCAGCAGTTCTGTGACGTGCCCGTGCCCGGGTTGTCGACGGTGTGCGGCAACGTACGGCCGGGGGCGTTCATGCTGCCCCTGGTGGCCGTCCTGCTCGTGACAGTGGCTGTCCTGGTGGCGCTCTGGTTCGCAGCGGTGTGGTGCCTGCGTCCGGTCGCTGATCTGGCCGGGCCGATCGGGCACCTCGGCCCGCAGAACCTTGGTCACCGGATCCGGCCGCGGGGCAGCGACGAGTTGGCCCGGCTGTCCCGGGCGATCGACGAGATGATGGAACGCGTCTCCGCCGGGTACGAGGGGCAGCGGCGGTTCGCCGCGAACGCCTCGCACGAGCTGCGGACGCCCCTCGCCGTGCAGCGGACGCTCATCGAGGTCGGCATGGCCAGGGCGCTCACCGGTGAGCAGTTGGAGCTGCTGACTAGTCAGCTGCTGGAGACCAACGAGCGCAACGAACGACTGATCGAGGGCCTGCTCGCGCTCAGCGAGAGCGACCAGGGCCTCCGTTCGCGGATACCGCAGCGGTTGGACACGATCGTCGAGGCGGTGCTGGCCGGGTACCTGGACCGGGCCGGGGAGGCCGGGGTCACAGTGGAGACCCATCTCGCACCCCGCATCGTCGTCGGCGAGCGGGTGCTGCTGGAACGCCTGGTCACCAACCTGGTGGAGAACGGGATCAAGTACAACCGGCCGGGCGGCTCACTGACCGTCGTGGTGAGCGGCGTGCCCGCGCTGTCCGTTGTCAACACCGGCCAGCCCGTGCCGGCCGAGGCGGTGGCCGGCTTGTTCGAGCCGTTCCGCCGACTCGCCCGGGACCGGACCTCGCAGGGCGGCGGGGCCGGCCTGGGCCTGGCCATCGCCCGCTCGATCACCCAGGCCCATGACGGCATCATCGCGGCCCGGCCCGCCGAGTACGGCGGCCTGCGGGTCGACGTCCGGCTACCCACATTGAACTGACACTTCCACCCACCTTCACCGGGGTCCACGTGCCGCTGGACCCCTCCTGTGGTGTGCCCGAAAGAGGAGAGACGATGACACGCACCGTTGGCCAGGTCCGGGCCGATGTCGAGGAGGCCAGCCGCTGGCTTGCCGGCCGCGTGGTCCGTACCCCCGTGCTGCGCTCCCCGGTGATCGACGAGCGTGCCGGGGCGCGGGTCCTGCTCAAGGCGGAGAACCTCCAGAACGGCGGCTCGTACAAGATGCGGGGCGCGCTGCGCGCGGTCGGCCGCCTCGCGGTGGCCGGCCACACCGGGGTTATCGCGCAGAGCACCGGCAACCACGCGGTGGCGGTGGCGTTGGCGGCCCGGCAGCACGGGCTCGCGGCGACAGTGGTGCTGCCTGTCGACGCGGCATCGACGAAGGTCGGCCGGGCGCGCGCGGCGGGAGCGCGGGTGGTGTTCGCCGGCACCAGCGTCGAGGAGCGGGTGGCGGTGGCCAACGGGCTCAGCGACGAGAGCGGTCACCCCGTCGTCGACGCGTACGACCACCCGGATGTCATCGCCGGGCAGGGCACCGCGAGCCTGGAGCTGATCGAGGACGCCGAGCGCGCGGGGACGCCGTTGGACGCGTTGGTCGTACCGGTGGGTGGTGGTGGCGGGGTGGCCGGCGCGTGCCTGGCCGCCGCCGGCTCCGGCATCGAGGTGTACGGCGTGGAGCCGGTGGGCTGCGACTCGCTCGCCCGCAGCCTGGCGGCAGGTGTACGCGTGCCGGTCGCGCCGGCGCCCACCATCGCGGACGGGCTGCGGCCGTCCTGCGTGGGGGAGCTGCCGTTCGCCATCGTGCGGGACACGCTGCGCGGGGTCGTCCGGGTCGACGACGACGAGATCGCTGTGGCGTTCCGGCTGATCCTCACGGAGCTGAAGGTGCTTGCCGAGCCGTCCGGGGCGGCGGGCCTGGCCGGCGCTCTCCGGCTTCCGCCGGACCGGGATCGGCAGCGGACGGTCGGCGTGGTGCTTACCGGCGGAAACGTGGAGGAGGCGTTGGTGGCCCGGTTGATGGCCCCGCGATCCGCCGACCTGGCTGAGGAAGGGGCGGCGGCGTGAGCGCGCCAGTTCGGATCGGAATTCTGTTCGGTGGACCGTCGGCGGAGCACGAGGTCTCCGGTGCCTCCGCGCTCGGGGTGGCTCGGGCGCTCGCCGGTGGCGGCTACCGCACTGTCGCCATCGGCGTGACCCGCAGCGGCGGGTTTCGGCTGATGCCCGACGCGCTGCTGGCCGAGTTGCGTGACCGGCCGGCCGGCGAGCGGGCCATCGACGACCAGTTGGTGGTGACCGGGCCAGCCGTCGAGTTGCGGGCCGGTCCGCGTCCGGGTGTCGTGCAGGTGTCCGCCGGTAACGCCCCTGGCGCGGTCCACGCCGAGCTGGACGTGGTCTTCCCGGTGCTGCACGGCCCCTACGGCGAGGACGGTGTGGTGCAGGGGCTGCTGGAGTCACTGAACGTGCCGTACGTCGGGTGCGGCATCCTCGCCTCGGCGGTCGGCATGAGCAAGGTGGCGATGAAGCGGGCGCTGCGCGCCGAGGGCATCCCGGTCACCCCGTACGTGTCGTTCGACGCGCACACCTACCGGGCGGTCGACGACCCGGAGAAGTTGGTGACCGGGCTGAGCCGGCCACTGTTCGTCAAGCCGGCCAGCATGGGTTCGTCGATCGGCATCTCCCGCGTCGGCGAGGATGACGACCTGGCCGCCGCCGTGGAGGAGGCGCTTCGCCACGACCAACTCGTCATTGTCGAGCAGGGGGTCGTCGGCCGTGAGTTGGAGTGCGCGGTGCTCGGCGGCTGGCGTCCCGAGGCGTCGGCGGTGGGCGAGGTGCAGGTCAGCGGCGGCTGGTTCGACTACCAGCAGAAGTACTTCGGCGACGCCGACCCGATGATCGTCCCCGCCGTGCTGCCGGACGAGGTGACCGCGCGGGTCCGCGAGCTGTCGCTGCGCGCGTTCGCCGCGATCGGCGGCTGGGGTCTGGCCCGGGTCGACTTCTTCTACGACGAGACGACCGGTGAGCTGTACGTCAACGAGCTGAACACGATGCCCGGCTTCACCGCGCACTCGATGTACCCGAAGGTGTGGGCCGCCGTCGGGGTCAGTTACCGGGAGGTGGTGGACCGGCTCGTCGAGTTGGCCCGGCTCCGGCACGCGGAACGGCCCGCGAGCACGGCGGGGAGCACCAGATGATCCTGCTCTCCGACCCCCGGGTGGCGGCGGTGCCCAGCGCCGACGACGGCGAGGAGTTCGTGGACCTGCGTGAGCTGCCGGAGTTGCGGCTCGACGGCCGGGCGGCCGACCCGGCCGGGGCGTACGCCCGGTTGCGCGCCGGTGTCGTGGACCGCCTGCTGGCCGCGCAGCGTGCCCTGCCCGGCGGGCTGCGGCTGCTGGTGGTCGAGGGTTACCGGCCGTACCAGGCGCAACTGGCCATCTTCACCGGCTACCGCGACGAGCTGCGCCGACGGCACCCGGACTGGTCGCCGCAGCGGCTGCACCGGGAGACCACGAAGTTCGTCTCACCGGTCGAGGTGGCCCCGCACAGCACGGGCGGCGCTGTGGACCTGACGCTCTGCACCGACGACGGTGTGGAGCTGGACCTGGGCACGGCCATCGACGCCACCCCGGAGGACAGCGCCGACGCCTGCTTCACCGACGCGCCGACGATCGGCGGCACCGCCCGTCGGCACCGGCAGATCCTGGTGGACGCCCTCGGTGGCGCGGGGATGGTCAACTACCCGACCGAGTGGTGGCACTGGTCGTACGGCGACCGTTACTGGGCGCTGATCACCGGGGCCCCGCGCACCCGGTACGGGCCGGTGGACCTGGCCGCCGCACGATCGATACCCGTGCCGGCTGAACGGTAGGACGCTCCGGTCCGTACCGGTGAGTGAAGGACACCACCGAGGACGGGAGTGACGGCGATGAGGGTGCAGCGCAGGCACGTGCTGGCAGCGAGCGTGGCGGTGCTCGCCGCGGTGGGCGTGTCGGTGGGGACCAGCTTCGGGTTCGCCGACACGGCCCCGGCACGGTCGTCGGTCTGCTCCGGCTCGGTCACCTTCTCCGCGGAGGGCGGCGCGCCGGCCGCGACCAGCGACCGGTTCCCGGTGGGTACCCGGCTGCGGGTGACCAACCTGGACAACAACCGGGCGGCCACTGTGACGGTGACCGGCCCGTCGGGCAGTTGTGTGCTGCTCAACGCGGCGGCCATGGAGCTGGTCCGCGAGCCGGGGAAGAACGTGATCCGCCGCAACGTGGTGGAACGCGTCGACGGCGCGGCCCCACCCGCCGGCGCTCCGGCCCCCGGCACCGTGCGCCCCGGCGCCGCGTCGCCCGGCGCGTCCGGCCCGGCGCCCCAGTCGGTGTGCTCCGGGGCGATCACCTTCTTCGAGGAGGCGGCCGGACCGGCGGCGACCAGTGGGCAGTTCCCGGTGGGCACCCGGCTGCGGGTGACCAACCTGGACAACAACCGGGCGACCACTGTGACGGTGACCGGCCCGTCGGGAAGCTGCGTGCTGCTCAACTCCGCCGCCATGGAGCAGATCCGCGAACCGGGCAAGAACCTGGTGCGCCGCAACACTGTCGAGGTGCTTCGCTGACCTCGGCGGAGGGGCCCGTGCACCGGGCCCCTCCGCCGCTCAGCCTGCTCAGCGCTCAGCCGAAGGCGGCGTCGAGCAGGTCGGCACCCCGACCGAGGTGCCCGTCGGAGATCACCAGCGGGGGCAGGAAGCGCAGCACGTTGCCGTACGTGCCGCAGGTCAGGGTGAGCAGGCCCGCGGCGTGACAGGCCGCCGAGATCGCCGCGGTGGCGACCGGGTCGGGGGTGAGGGTGCCCGGCAGCACCAGCTCCACGGCGAGCATCGCGCCCCGGCCGCGTACCTCGGCGACCCGGGGATCCCGCTCGGCGATGGCCCGTAGCCGGGGGACGAGCACCGACTCGATCCGTCGGGCCGCACCGGCCAGGTCCAACTCGTGCATGGTCTCGATGGTGGCCAGCGCGGCGGCGCAGGCGATCGGGTTGCCGCCGTACGTGCCGCCGAGCCCACCGACGTGCACCGCGTCCATCAGCTCGGCCCGGCCGGTCACCGCGGCCAGCGGCAGGCCACCGGCGATGCCCTTGGCCACTGTCACCAGGTCGGGTTCGACGCCCTCGTGCTGACAGGCGAACCAGTCACCGGTACGGCAGAAACCGGTCTGGATCTCGTCGGCGACGAAGACCACCCCGGCCGCCGTCGCCCAGGCCCGCAGCGCCGGCAGGAAACCCGGCGCGGGTACGACGAAGCCACCCTCGCCCTGGATCGGCTCGATGAGCAGCGCGGCGACGTTCTCCGCGCCGACCTGCTTCTCGATCGTCTCGATCGCCCGGGCCGCCGCCTCCGCGCCGGTGAGCCCACCATCGCGCAGCGGGTACGACATCGGCACCCGGTAGATCTCCCCGGCGAACGGCCCGAACCGGTGCTTGTACGGCATGTTCTTCGCGGTCAACGCCATGGTCAGGTTGGTCCGGCCGTGGTACGCGTGGTCGAACACCACGACCGCCGGCCGCCCGGTGGCGTGTCGGGCGACCTTGACGGCGTTCTCCACCGCCTCCGCGCCCGAGTTGAACAACGCCGAGCGTTTCGCGAACCCGCCGGGCGTCAACGCGTTGAGCTGCTCGCACACCGCCACGTACGACTCGTACGGCGCGACCATGAAGCAGGTGTGGGTGAACCGCTCCACCTGCGCCCGGACCGCGTCGACCACCCTCGGAGCCGAGTTGCCCACGCTGGTCACGGCGATGCCGGCGGCGAAGTCGATCCACTCCCGGCCGTCCACGTCGGTGATCGTCCCGCCGGACGCCCGGTCCACGTAGGACGGAATCACACTGCCGACACCCCGGGCCACCGCACCGCCGCGCCGCTTGTGCAGCTCCTCGCTCGACGGCATGGCTCAGCTCCCCAGGTTGTGCATGACGTGCTTGATCCGGGTGTAGTCCTCCAGGCTGTAGACCGAGAGGTCCTTGCCGTGCCCGGAGTGCTTGAAGCCACCGTGCGGCATCTCGGAGACGAACGGGATGTGCGTGTTTACCCAGACGCAGCCGAAGTCCAGTCGACGGGTCATCCGCATGGCCCGGCCATGGTCGCGCGTCCAGACCGACGCGGACAGGCCGTAGTCGACGCCGTTGGCCCAGCGCACAGCCTCGTCCTCGTCGGAGAAGCGTTGCACGGTGATGACCGGCCCGAACACCTCGTCCTGGATGATCTCGTCGGCCTGACGCAGCCCGGAGACCACGGTCGGCGCGTAGAAGTAGCCGCGTTCGCCCTGCCGGGACCCGCCGGTCTGGATCGCCGCGTGGTCCGGCAGACGGTCCACGAAACCGCTGACCCGGGTGAGCTGGTTGGCGTTGTTCAGCGGACCGTAGAGCACGTCGGCGTCGTCCGGGGCACCGGTCCTCGTGTTGCGGGCCTGCTCGGCGAGCGCCGCCACGAAGTCGTCGTGGACGCCGGGGCCGGCCAGCACCCGGGTGGCCGCCGTGCAGTCCTGCCCGGCGTTGAAGTAGCCGCCCAGCGCGATGGCCTCGGCGGCCGCCGCCACGTCCGCGTCGTCGAAGATCACCACCGGGGCCTTGCCGCCCAACTCCAGGTGGGTGCGCTTCAGGTCGGGGGCCGCCGCGGCGGCGACCTCCATGCCCGCGCGGGTCGATCCGGTGATCGACACCAGCTGCGGCGTCGGGTGCGACACGAGGGTACGACCGGTGTCCCGGTCGCCGCAGACCACGTTGAACACTCCCGGTGGGAAGAACTCGGCGGCGATCTCGGCGAGCAGCAGCGTCGACACCGGTGTGGTGTCCGACGGCTTGAGCACCACTGTGTTGCCGGCGGCGAGCGCGGGCGCGATCTTCCAGACCGCCATCATCAGCGGGTAGTTCCAGGGGGTGACCTGCGCGCAGACGCCGATCGGCTCCCGCCGCACGTAGGAGGTGTGCCCGGCCAGGTACTCCCCGGCGGACCGCCCCTCCAACATCCGGGCGGCGCCGGCGAAGAACCGGAACTGGTCCACCGCCGGGGGAAGCTCCTCCTCGGCGGTGAGCTGGCGGGGCTTGCCGGTGTTGCGGACCTCGGCGTCGACCAGCTCGGCGGCGCGCGCCTCCACGGCGTCGGCGAGCTTGAGCAGCGCCCGCTGCCGCTCGGCCGGGGTGACCTCCCGCCAGCTCTCGAACGCGGTGGCGGCGGCGTTCATCGCCGCGTCCACGTCGGCGGCGCCGGAGACCGGGGCCTGGGCGAACACCTCACCCGTGCAGGGGTCGACCAGGTCGGCGTAACCGCCATCGGACGGGTCGACGTAGGAGCCGTTGACGAAGTTGCGCAGCTGCTGCTGGTCACTCATGAGGGATCACTCCGAGGGGGCCGGGGGCGCGGTTCTGCGGCGGTTATCGCAATCTCTCTGCCATCTTCGCTACTGAATTCGCGGCAGACAAGGGTTATCGCGACTGTTTCCGTCGGCTGGCCGCTCGGCTACTCTGCTCGGCGTGGAGCCCGCAGCCTTCTTCGTCGCCTCCCGCCCCGCCACCGGCGAGGGTGAGTTGACAGTCCACCACCCGTACGACGGCCGCCCGGTGGGGCGTACCACATTCGCCACGCCCGACCAGGTCGACGCCGCCGTCGCCGCGGCGGCCGGGGTGGCCGCGCAGGCCGCGACCCTGCCCGCGCACGCCCGCGCGGCGGCCCTCGACCACGTTTCCCGGCGGATCGCCGAGCGCGCGGGCGAGATCGCCGCCCTGATCACCGCGGAGAACGGCAAGCCGCTCAAGTGGGCCCGCGCCGAGGTCGGGCGTGCCGTGTCGACGTTCCGCTGGGCCGCCGAGGAGGCCCGCCGCTTCTCCGGCGAGTTGCAACGACTCGACACCGACCCGGCCGCCAGCGGGCGGATCGCCCTGGTCCGCAGGGTGCCGCGCGGGCCGGTGCTGGGCATCACGCCGTTCAACTTCCCGCTCAACCTCGTCGCCCACAAGGTGGCGCCGGCCATCGCCGTCGGCGCGCCGATCATCGTCAAGCCCGCGCCCGCGACGCCCCTGACCGCGCTGCTGCTCGGCGAGTTGCTGGCCGAGACCGACCTCCCGGCCGGGATGTTCTCGGTGCTGCCGCTGCCCAACGACCGCGCCGCCGAACTGGTCACCGAACCCCGGCTACCGGTGGTGTCGTTCACCGGCTCCGGGCCGGTCGGCGCCGCCATCCGCCGCGCCGCGCCGGAGAAGCACGTGACGCTGGAGTTGGGCGGCAACGCCGCCGCGGTGCTCTGTGCGGACTGGACCGCCGACGAGGACCTGGACTTCGCCGCGCAGCGCATCGCGACGTTCGCCAACTACCAGGCCGGCCAGTCGTGCATCGCCGTCCAACGGGTGTACGTGCACCACGCCCGGCACGCCGACTTCCTGCCCCGGCTGGTGGCGGCGGTGCGGGGGCTGCGGACCGGAGACCCCGCGTCCGAGCTGACCGACGTCGGGCCGATGGTGTCCGAGGACGCGGCCCGCCGGGTCGAGACGTGGGTGGCCGAGGCCGTCGCCGCCGGCGGCACCGTCGAGGTGGGCGGCCTCCGCGACGGTGCTACCTACCCCCCGACCGTGCTCACCGGCGTACCGGCGAACGCCAAGGTGGTGGCCGAGGAGGTGTTCGGGCCGGTGCTGGTGGTCACCCCGGTCGCCGACGACCAGGCCGCGTTCACAGCGGTGAACGACTCGGCGTACGGCTTGCAGGCCGGCGTCTTCACGCGACGCCTGGACGTGGCCTTCGCCGCCGCCCGCGCGCTGGAGGTGGGCGGGGTGATCGTCGGCGACGTGCCGTCGTACCGCGCCGACCAGATGCCCTACGGCGGCGTGAAGGGCAGCGGCGTCGGCCGGGAAGGGCCGCGCAGCGCGATGGACGACTACACCGAGCCCCGGGTCATGGTGCTGACCGGCCTCACGCTCTAGCCGGCAACGCCGCCGGGCTGGTCGGCCCGCCAGGTGCCGTCGTCGCGGACCCGGGCGGGGGCGCGGCCGAGCAGCAGAGTGGTCAGCGCGGCGTCGATGGTGTCGCCGAGGAACCACTCGCCGGCCTGGTCGAGCGCGAAGACCCGGCCGCGCTCGTCCACCGCCAGGATGCTGTCCTGCTGCTCGGTGCCGATCGGAAAGAGGCGTACGCCGAGCACCGCGCCGAAGTCCGCGAGGGTGTCGGCGGTGTGCGCGATGGTGTGCGGGCGGATGTCGAAACGGGAGATCCACACCTGCTCGCCCCTGCCGCGCCGCGCACCCACCAGGCTGGGGAACGCGGTGAGCGCCTCCACGGCGGCGGGAAAGACCTCGTGCCGATGGTTGCGCCCCGGCACCGACGTGACGTCCCGTACGGCGGCGGCGGCCATGATCTGGTCCCCGATGTGTGGCCGCCACCCGGCCGCGACCAGCGCGTTCGCGACCTCCGCCGGGAACCGCCCAGGATCGGGGTCGGCTGCCTCCGGCGCGTTCCAGGTCTCGGTGTAGGCGCGAGCCGACTCCGGCAGGACGTTCGCCCGCACCAGGAAGGCGATGCACGAGTCGCAGGGCCGCTCGGCGGGCCCACCAGCGGGATCGCCCGGCTCACGGACCCGGAAGATCTCGAAGCGGGCGGCCTCCAGCAGCGCCGCTGCCTCGGCCCGCCCCATCGGCGCGATGCCCTCGGCGGCGCGGCGGTGGTCGTACTCGTGCAGGACGTCCGAGACCACGATCAGCTCCGCGTGCGCCTCCCCGCCGCGAACCAACTCGCCGGGGGGCAGTTGGTCGAGGTAGTCGCGGACCAGCGGGTGATGGTGAAGTGGCACGTCGGCCTTCGTGCCCTGGGCCGTCCAGATCCGTCCGTCGATGGTCAGGTGCGCGGCGGTGTTCGGGGTGGCGCCCCGATGGATCTCCCGGAGCAGCAGGCTCGACGGATCGAGAGTGCGGGGAGCTGTCGGCCCGACGGGCTGGCTACGCCGGTACAGCTCCGCCACCACAGTGCTCGGCACCCGGGGCCAGGTGGTGACCGTGCCGGTCTGCTTGTCGATGACTGTCGTCGGCAGGTCACCCGGCACCGTGCGCACCTCGGTGGGCACGACGGACGTGATGACCCACCCCAGGTCGAACTCGTCGACCATCGCGGTGCACTCGTGGCCGAGACGCTGCGAGTCACGGCGGGCCCAGGTGGCCGCGAGCTGCTCGGCCTGTTGACGGTCGATCACGCATTGAAACTACCGGACTACACGGATCGATGGCGGCCGGTATTGTTTCGCTCTACCGACGGTGACGGGAGGGCGGCGATGGACGAACAGGCGGACCGGGGCGTCAATCGCGAGCTACGGGCCCGATTCGACGACGTTTATGGGCAATACCAGCAGCTCAGATCCGGTTTGGACACCCTCCAGACGCGACTCGCCGCGCTGCGGGTGACCCGCCGGTCGGCCGACGGGCAGGTGACGGCGACAGTGGGCGCGCAGGGCCAGTTGATCGAGGTCAAGCTGACGCCGGCCATCTACCGGGACCGCGACGCTGACGCGCTCGGCCGAAAGGTCACCGAAACGATCCGGGCCGCCGCGACCGCCGCCGCAGAGGTCACCCGCGACCTCGTCGCCGAGAGCATGCCGGCCGGCTCCGGGGCGACGGACTTCCTCAAGACCGGCGATTACGCCACGCTGCTCGGCCGGGCCGACGCCGTACTCGGCAAAAATGAGGCGAAGCCATGACCGACGGGCAGCTCTGGCTTGATCCGTCCCGGGCCCGCCGAGGTGGCGCCGACCTGGCGCTCGCCGGCGAGGCGGTGACGGCCCGTCGTGCGGCGGAGGGGGGCGCGATCGAGGCCACCAGCGGTGCTCGGCCGTGGGGTCGCGACGACATCGGTGCCGCCTTCGAGCGCAACTATCGCGGGTTCGAGCAGACAGTGCTGCGGGCCTGGGCCGGCGTCGGGCACCGGCTCACCGAGCTGGGCAGCGACGTGGTCGAGGCGGTCGACGCGAGCGTGCAGACCGACGGGGCCGGCGCCGCCCGGGTCGGTCGGGCCGCCGACCGGCGCTGACGGCCGACGATCCCGATGAGCGTGCTGCCGAGCCCCATCCCGCACCCCCTGGACTACGCGCCGTGGGACGTGCCCGGCTGGATCTACGAGGCCCTCGACTGGGTGGTCGGCGTGCAGTGGCCGGAGGGCAACGAGCGGGCCGTCTGGGACGTCGCCGACCAGTGGTACGCGGTCGCCTCCGTGCTCGCCGGGCCGCACGCCGACGCCGCCGCGGCCGCCGTCGAGGTGCACAACGGGTACGGCGGCGTCGGAGCTGTCGACGCGGCGTTCGAGGCGGCCTGGCGGGGGATCGCCGAGGGTGCCGACGCCCCGCTGCCCGTGCTGCTCGCGGTCACGGCCGACCTGGGCCGACTGGTCGAGGAGTGCGGCTGCGACATCGAGGGCGCCAAGCTGGAAGTCTGGATCGAGCTGGGCATCCTGGTCATCGAGCTGCTCACAGTGGCGGTGGCGGCGGTGCTGACCGCCGGTGCGGCAACCCCGGCCGCCGGCGCGGCGATCACCGCGACACGACTGCTGGTTCAACAGATCTTCAAGCGGCTGATGGGCCAACTGGCCAGCAAGTCCCTCAAGCACGGGCTCAAGGAGGCCGGCGAGCGGGCCGCCAAGGATGTCGCCCGAGGTGGCGCACGCGGGCTCGCCAAGCGGGCCGCCCGTGGCGGGCTGGAGGAGGCCACCGAGGAAGCCGGGGTCACCCTGGCCACCCAGGCGTACCAGAACTCCACCGGGCGGGCACACGGCCTGGACCTGACCGATCTCGGCGCCTCGGCGGTGGGCGGGCTGGCCGGCGGGGCGGTGGCACCGCTGGCCGGCCTGGGCCGGCACGCGACCGGGCGAGCGGCGAAAGTCGGGGAGCACCTGGGGCGGGAGATGACCGGCGAGGTGCTCGCCGACAGCGCGGCGAGCCTGGCCACCGGTCAGGGCCTGACCTCGATGGAGGACGTGGCGCGCGCCGCCGCGTCCGGGGCCACCGGTTCGGCGACCGGGCAGACCGACCACGCGCTACGCGCACGGCTCGACGCGCAGGCCAACGCCCTCGCCGGAGCATCGTTCACGGGCCCCTCCCTCCCGACTGTGCTGCCTGTCGCTGGGGAGGTGGCCTCGGCGGGAGCGTCTCCCTCTTCGGCGGCGGCGTCGGCGGCGGTCTCGCCTGCGGTGGGGGCTGCGTCTGCGGGGGCTGCCGGTGGTGTGGCTTCGGGTGCTCTGGTTACGGCTGCGGGCGTTCCTGCGGAGGCCGTCGTGGCGTCGTCGCCGAATCAACTGGCTGCGCCGACGTCCCCGGTTGTCGAGCAGTCACGGGGAGCCGGGCCGGCGTCTCCGGTCGCGGCCGACCCCGTGCTCTCGGCGGCGACCACCGACCCGACCACGTCGGCGGTGGGTGCCGGTCCGGTCGCGTCGGCTTCTACTGCCGATCCGGCCACCTCGGCGGTGGCTGATCCGAGTCGGCCTGTGGTGGGTGCTGATCCGAGGCTTTCGTCGGCGTCCGCACCCGTGGTCGGTCCCCTCGAATCGAGCAGCGGGCCGGCTGCCACCGGTGTGCCGCCGGTCCAGCCCGGCAGTTCCCCGCACCCCGCCACCTCCGGACCGACCGCCTGGTCTCCGGCGGCCGGCCCCTCCGCACCGACGATCACCCCCGGCCCGGCGGCACCGACCACCTTCGGCGCCCCGACCACCACCAACGGGCCGCCGCCGGTCGCCTCCACCCCGCCGGCGGTGGGTCGGTTCGCCGTGCCGTCGCGTGTCCCGTCCCGGGAGGCACCTGCACCGGTGCGAGCGCCCGACCATCCCGCCCGGGGAAGGGCGTCGATCCCCGTCGACGTGGCCGCGTTCGGTGCCCCGTCGGTGCGCGAGCCCGAGACCAATGACTCGTACGCGGCGCAGTGGGCCGCAGCGGCGGAAGCCGCCGAGCGACGGCGCTACCAGGACCACTACGAGTCACTGCGGATCGGGTTCGAGAACAACCGCCGGCAGGCCGAGGCCGCCCGACTGCGCACCCGTGCCGTGGAGCACGATCGCCGAGCCGTCGAGTACGCCACCTACGCCCGACAACTGCACCAGGCCGGCAACCGGCAGTGGGCCGACGGCTGGCAGCGCGCCGCGAACGAGGAAGCTCGCGCGTACGCCGAATGGCGTGACCTGGCAGACGCGGTGCTGGCCGGCACCACGGCCCCGCCGGTCGTGGACATCAGCGCGACCTTCGAGCACGCCAACCGGGACGTGGGCGCCCTCGCGCTCGGCGCGGTGGAGACTGCCGGCCCGTCAATGCTCACCGGCGACGACGATCCGCCGCCGATCGACGACTCCCGGCCGTACGGGCAGCCCGGGGGACTCCGGCCACCGCTCGCGCTGCACCAGGTCGACGTCGAACGACAGATGCCCCGCGATCGAGACGGCACCGTCACCCGCACCGCCGACCCCCGACAGGGCGGCTGGTTCCGGCTGCTCAACGACGGCGGTCCCGCTGCCGACGCCACCCGTGGCATCAACTGCCTGGACTGCACACTGTCGCTGTTCGAGACGTGGGTGCACGGGCGACCCCGCGTGTCGGCGCCACGAACCTTCGACGGCTACCTCGACGGTGACATCCGGCGCCCCATCCGTGGCGAGGCAGGCGGCCCGGGTCGGGTGGAGGACGCGACCGGCGGGCGCTTCCAACAACTCCTCGCCCCGGCGTCCGGTCACCGTACCGACGCCACGCAGGCGCGGCAGGCCGCCGACCGGGGCTACCGCAACCTGCACGACCAACTGCTGCTGGGCGGCCACGGCAGCTACTCGTTCCTGGTCACCGAGTGGGCGCACGGCGGTTCGCACGCCTGGGTGGCGCTCAACCAGAACGGCACCGTGCTCTACGTGGACCCGCAGAACGGCGTGGTCCGGGACCGGCCGCTCTACCCTGACGTGGTCGGCATCGACGCGCTGGTGCTGAGCGGAGACGGCCGACCGATGCCGCTCGGCGGACTGCCCCGGGGCCGGTTCAGCGAACGGCCCGACCTGCCGGATCACCCGCCGACGCACGACGACGGCGGCCACGGCGACCCGTACATCAACCGGATGTACCTGCTCCTCGACGGCCCGGGCTCGGCCCCCGATGCCGATGCCGACGCTCCGGAGAGCGCTGATCTCGACCAGCCCACACCGGGTGGCGGTCCTGCGCGCGCCGTTCTGTCGGCCAACGGCGTGGACGACGTCTTCGCGGCGGGGGTGACTCCCGTTGAGTTCGCGACGGTGGTCGACCCGCCCACCCTTCGTCGGCTGGTGCCGGACCTCGACGAAGCGTCGTCACGGGATCTCGTGCGACTGTTCGCCGACGACCGGGTCCGGGACATGCTCGACAGCGCTCGGCGAGAGCCGCCCCCGAACGAGCCGGACCTGGCCGAGCGGCTGGTACGGCAGTTGGTGCAGCATCCGGACCTGGCGCGCATGATCCAGTCCACGCCTGAACTCGCGAAGTCGCTGACGGCCCGCCCGCTGACCCTGTACCACCTGGCCAGCCATCAACAGGCCATCGACGTCCTCGCCGAGGTGCTGGATGACGTCGCCCAGCAGGAGGCGGCAGGGCCCGGGGGGCAAGGACAGGCAATCAGGACCGGTAGCGATGTGGACCGACCACAGCCAACGCCACTCACGGACGACCAGCGGCGGATCAGCGCGAGTATTCGGATTCCGGATGATCCACCGACCCAGCGGGGATTCGAGAAGCGTCGTCAGTCTGACCCCTCCTATCGGCAGCATTACCTCGACGATCTCTATGCAGCAGCAGCTGTTGCCCAGGCGGAACTGAATCAGTTGGCGTCGTCCCTAGCCCTTGTCGGTGATCGTCGGGTCGGTGAGCCCGGCTGGCGTCTCCAGCCCAAGGATCGCCGTCGAGCCGAGGACAAGGTGACCAAACACCAGGGCGATGCGTCCAAGCTGCTCGACCTGGCCGCCGCGAAGGTCGAGTTCCGCAACCTCGACGACCTCTACGCCGCCCTCGGGCGGATACGCGACCATCCTGACGTTGTCGTCATGGGCCTCGATGATCGCTTCATCTCGCCTAGGGATAGCGGCTACCGAGACGTGCAACTCCTACTGCAGATGAGGAACGGTCATCTTGCAGAGTTCCGGCTGCACCTGGCCGCCTTGGACGCGGTCGCGGTTTGGGAGCATGTGCTCTATGAGGTGCGCCGCGACGTGGAAGCGCTCGCCGAGGCGGATGGTCGAGCCTTGACGAGGGGCGAGCGAGCGATCACGGCGGGCATCCGCCGCCGCGAGCAGCAGCTTTTCTGGCAGGCTTTGCAGTCAACTTTCGAGGGGAATGCCTGATGGTCGAGGGTCTGTTGCTTCCCTCCTATTACCTCTATTACCAGTCTCCGGTCAAGATCGTGGAAACCCTGGATGGAGGTGCCAGGGTTTGGCGTGTGTCCATCGATACAGGCGGCTGGCACGAGAAGAACGACATTTTCACGGAGATCACCCTCGGTGTTGGGGGTGACATTTTCCGGCGCACTCCTGAGGACTTCGTGCAGGAGGTGGAGCGCTTCCGGGCTCACTATCTCGAGGGCGAAGGTCCGATCTTCGCTCTCTACGAGACGGTGCAGGCGGTCAGAGACGTGGCGAAGGCCGAAGATCGTCACCTGACGCCGAAGGAGCAGGCGCTCATTCGTGGGATTCGGCAGCGGACGTTCGTCATGTTCGAGGAGCAGCTTCGCGCGGCCGGTGATCCTGGCGCGGATCCCGACATAGCAAGAGTGCAGTAGGCATGCTTCGCGGATGGACAGACGGAGGGTGGAGCCGTGGCGGGGCCGAATAAGATCGACGCATGGCGAAATCCGGTACGGAGAGCGTCAGGTCCACCGTCTGGGCCTGGCCGGTCGGCATCCTGATCGGTCTGGCGATCGGCATTCCCGTGTTCGGTGCGAAGGGTGGCGTCGCCTTCGGCGTCGCCCTCGGCATTGCCTTCGCGCTCGGCCTGGGTGCGATCCGGGGCCGGGTCGACGGTGGCCCCGACGGGATGGCCGCCGGGGATGGCGCCGACGCCTCAGGCCGAGGGTGATCGACTCCGGTTCCTTGAAGTCGGGGCATCCAAGGCCGTGGGATAGCGCGACTTCCGTGAAGCCGAGTGGATCATGGCGCACGCCGGGCACGCCGGGCACGGGGGCGACAGGGCCGGGCAGTGTTGCCGAGGCGGTGGCCGTACAGGAGGAGTTGCGGCCGCTGGTGGACCTGGTCGGGCCGGGGCCGAGCGCGCCCGCGACGGTGGCCGGGCTGGACGTCGCGTACGCCGAGGGTGGTGACCTGCTGGCGGCGGCTGTGACGGTCCTGGACGCCCGGACCCTGGCGGTGGTGGATTCCGCGGTCGGTGTGGGGCGACCCGCGTTCGGCTATGTGCCGGGGTTGTTCGCCTTCCGTGAGTTGCCCGCGTTGCTCGCTGCGCTCGACCGGCTGACCACCGTCCCGGACCTGTTGGTCTGCGACGGGCACGGGCTGGCCCATCCGCGCCGGTTCGGGCTCGCGTGCCATCTGGGGGTGGTCACGGGGTTGCCCGCGATCGGGGTGGCGAAGACGCCACTGGTCGGGGTGTGGGATCCGCCGGCCGCCGGGCGGGGTTCCTGGTCGTCGTTGCGCGACGGTGGTGAGGTCGTCGGTCGGGTGCTGCGGACCCGCGACGGGGTGAAGCCGGTCTTCGTCAGCGTCGGCCATCGGATGAGCCTGGAGAACGCGACAGCGCAGGTGCTCGCGTTGACTCCGCGCTACCGGCTGCCGGAGACCACCCGCACCGCCGACCGGCTGTGCCGTGACGCCCTCGCCGAGGCGGAGCCGGCCCGCTGATTGGCTGGTCAGTCCGGTCGCCAGG
Source organism: Micromonospora sp. NPDC047187 (assembly GCF_040643355.1). NCBI lineage: Bacteria > Bacillati > Actinomycetota > Actinomycetes > Micromonosporales > Micromonosporaceae > Micromonospora > Micromonospora sp. NPDC047187. The sequence continues at coordinate 137,509 of NZ_JBEYUF010000003.1, read as the reverse complement.
AGGTCGGCGAAAGGTGCCGTAAACCGTAACGCCGCACACATGCGGGGCGCTCTATGACCGGTGGGACAGGGGGGCCGGTAGTAGCCTGACCCGCGGACCCCTCTCGGGGAGAACGGCGAGGTGATCATGACAGTGCGTCGACGCGTGGCACGGCTCGCGGCGGTCTGCGGTCTTGCGGGCGGCCTGGTGATGCTCGGCGCGTCACCGGCGCTGGCCGATCAGGACTCGGTCCGGGTGGGCGCGGCCAGTAGCTTCGCCGCCGGTGGTTCCGCGCAGGGGGTGAACGTCGCGGTGCGCAAGCGCACCGACGGGTGCGTCCTGCTGCGTACCGCGCTGGGCTTCAGCCTGCAGGGTCTCCAACCGAACCAGGTGACGGTCGAGGTCAACGCGGGTGGGCGTTGGTTCCCGGTGGCCGTCACCGGCGGCGCCGGCACCGTGTCGACCGCGCAGACGTCACCCTCGAAGCCGACGCTGTGCAAGGGCAAGGGCATCACGGTCCGCTACCGGGTGGCGTTCGCGGCGGGTTCGCCGGGCGGCCGTCTCGTGGTCAGGGGCGCGGGCATCAGCGCCGCCGGCCAGACGCTGGGTCATGCCACCGACGCGGCGCGGCTGACCGGAGGGCGGGTCACTCCGTCGCCGACTCCGTCGCGGTCGAAGACGCCGACGCCGACTCCGACGCCGACCGAGGTCGCGACCGTCGACGAGGCGGTGAACCCGGCGGCGCAGGGTGGCGTCTCCTCGGCGCCGAACACCACGGCGACCGCCGCCGAATCGTCCGGAGGAGGTTCACCGGTGATGTACTTCGGCATCGTGTTGGTGGCGGTCGGACTGCTGCTCATCGTGCTGCTGTTCCGTCGTTCGCGGCAGGACCGCAAGCCGTCCGACGACGCGCCCGGCACCCTGCCGGGCAACCCCGGTGGCACCACCTACCGCGCCGGGGGTGGGTTGCCGGCCGCGCCCGGTCGCCCCGGTCAGGTGTACGGCCAGCAGCCGCCGGCCGCCGCCTGGGGTGGTGCGGTGCCGTCACCGCGTCCGGCCACCGGGGGGGTTTACGGTGCCCGGCCGGACACCCCCGCCCCGGAGGCCACCCAGCCGATGCCGGGTCGGCCCGACGGTCGCCCGAAGCCCGGTGACCCGCCCACCGACGGTGACGGCCACACCGCGTTCATTCCCCGCCTCCCCGGCTGAGCGGAGTACGGCCCGGCCCTCCGTTAGGCTCAGGATCGGTGTCTAACCTGCGGCCAAGGAGTGGAACACGTGTCTGATCTGTCCCAGATTGTGAAGGCGTACGACGTCCGCGGGACGGTGCCGGACCAGTGGGACGAACGGGCCGCCGAGGCACTGGGCGCCGCCTTCACCCAACTGCTCAACTCCACCGACGAGCCGGGCGACGCCGTCGTCGTCGGGTACGACATGCGGGCCACCTCGCCCGGCCTGGCCGCCGCGTTCGCCGCCGGCGTACGCGCCGAGGGCCGGTCGGTGATCGAGATCGGTCTCGCCTCCACCGACCTGCTCTACTACGCGTCCGGCTCGCTCGACCTGCCCGGCGCGATGTTCACCGCCAGCCACAACCCCGCGCAGTACAACGGCATCAAGATGTGCCGCTCCGGCGCGCGCCCGATCGGCCAGGAGAGCGGCTTGGCCGAGATCCGGGAGCGGGCCCAGGCCCTGCTGGACTCGGGCGATGCTCGTCCCGCCGGTGCGCCGACCCGGCCCGCCGAGCGGCGCGACCTGCTTCCCGACTACGCCGGCTACCTGCGCAAGCTGGTCGACCTCTCGGGCATCCGGCCGTTGAAGGTGGTCGTCGACGCCGGCAACGGCATGGGTGGCTTCACCGTTCCGACAGTGCTGGGCGACGCAGCCCTGTCGCCGCTGCCGCTGGAGATCGTGCCGCTCTACTTCGAGTTGGACGGCAACTTCCCCAACCACGAGGCCAACCCACTCGACCCGGCGAACCTGGTCGACCTCCAGCGCGCTGTGGTCGAGCACGGGGCCGACATCGGGTTGGCCTTCGACGGAGACGCCGACCGGTGCTTCGTGGTGGACGAGCGCGGCGAGCCGGTCTCACCGTCGGCGATCACCGCACTCGTGGCCGCCCGTGAGTTGGCCAAGCACCCGGGTTCCACGGTGATCCACGGCCTGATCACCTCCAGCGCGGTCGCGGAGATCATCCGGGAGCACGGTGGGCAGCCGGTCGTCGCCCGGGTCGGGCACTCCTTCATCAAGGCGGAGATGGCCCGCACCAACGCCGTCTTCGGCGGCGAGCACTCCGCGCACTACTACTTCCGGGACTTCTGGTTCGCCGACACCGGGATGCTCGCGGCGATGCACACCTTGGCCGCGCTGGGCGAGCAGTCGCTGCCGCTGTCCGTGTTGGCAGGTGAGTACGAGCGCTACATCGCCTCCGGCGAGATCAACTCGACGGTGGCCGACCAGGCGGCGGCGGTGGCCGAGGTGCGCGCCGCGTACCCCGACGCGGTGGCCGACGAGATGGACGGGCTCACCCTGCGTTTCCCCGACGGCGCCTGGTTCAACCTGCGCGCCTCAAACACCGAGCCGCTGTTGCGACTCAACGTCGAGGCGCCCACCCGGGATCGGATGGTCTCGCTCCGGGACGACGTACTCGACCGCGTTCGCCGATAAGATCGCCTGCGCCGGTCGGCACCGCCGTCGGTCAAGCCGTACACGTGGAAGGAGCCGCGCCATGGCCCTGGATCCGCAGTTGCTCGAGATCCTTGCCTGTCCGGACACGCACCACGCCCCGCTCACCTATGACGCCGAGGCGCAGACGTTGACCTGTACGGAGTGCGGCCGGATCTTCGAGGTCCGCGACGACGTGCCGGTGCTGCTGCTCGACGAGGCGCGCGGCGGCCCCGGGCAGACCTCATGATCGACGGTACGGCCGGGGTCAGCGGGCGCCGTGACGCCGACGAGGCCCTGCTCGACAACCCGCAGGCGTTGGCCGAGGCCGACCCGGGCGGCATGCTCCGGCACACGGCGTCGGCCGGTGCGCAGGTCCGCGAGAGCGCCGCGCTGGCAGCCGAGGCGAACCTCGCGGTGCTCGCCGATGACGGGCGGCCCCGAGCCGTCGTGATCGCCGGCATCGGCACCGCCGGGCGTACCGGGGACGTGCTGGCCACCGTCGCCGGACCACGCTGCCCGGTCCCGATCATCGGGCACCGCTCCGCCGGCGTACCCGGTTGGGTGGGCGCGGCCGACGTGGTGATCGCGGTGAGCGCGTCCGGACGTAGCCCGGAGGCGCTCGGCGCCGCCGAGGCGGCCCACCGCCGTGGGGCCCGACTCGTCGCCGTGGGTGCCCCGGACTCGCAGCTGCAGTCGATCGCCGAGCAGGCCCGGGCGCCGTTCATCCCGGTGCCCCGGCGTGCCCCGGCCCGGGCCAGCCTCTGGGCGCTCACCGTGCCGGTCCTGCTCGCCGCCCGTTCCCTCGGGCTCGTGAAGGTCAACGAGGCGGACCTGGCCGAGACCGCGGCCCGGCTCGACGCGGACGCCGACCGCTGCCGGTCGGCCGCCGAGTCCTTCGTCAACCCGGCGAAGTCACTGGCGCTGGGCCTGGCCGGCTCGATCCCGATCGTCTGGGGTTCGTCCCCGCTGGCCACTGTGGCGGCCCGCCGGTTCGGCGACACCCTGTCGGCGAACGCCCGCTACCCGGTGGTCACCGGAGCGCTGGGTGAGGCCGGGCGGGGTCGGGTCGGGCTGCTCGACGGCGTCTTCGGCGGCCTGGCCGAGGGGGAGCGAGACATCTTCGCCGACCCGGCCGACGACGACGACGGCGAGGGCACCCGGCTGCGGCTGGTGCTGCTGCGCGACGGCGGGCTCAACGCCGAGGACGACACCGACGAGCCGCTCGCCGTCGAGGAGCGCCGTGCGGACGCGGTGCAGACCCTCGCGGAGCGCCGTGGCGTGCGGTGCGACGTGGTGACCGCCGAGGGCGGCTCCGCCCTGGAGCGGCTGGCGTCGCTGATCGCCGTTCCGGATTTTGCCTCGATCTACCTTGCTCTGGCGCACGGGCTGGACCCGATGGCCGTACCGGCCATCACCGAGATGAAGGAGCTGTCGAACCAGTGAACGAACGTAGGGGGCGGCGCGTCATGCGCGGACCGGGCGGCTTCGTGCGGCGAAGCGGAGCGGTGGCATGAGCGCCAACGGTGGGACGAAGGCGATTGTCGCCGCCCTGCTGGCCAACATTGGCATCGCCGTCACCAAGTTCATCGCGTTCCTGCTCTCCGGGTCGTCGTCGATGCTGGCCGAGGCGGTCCACTCGGTCGCCGACTCCGGCAACCAGGGCCTCCTGCTGCTCGGTGGCAAGCGGGCGAAGCGCGCGGCCACCCCGGAACACCCGTTCGGGTACGGCCGGGAGCGCTACATCTACGCGTTCATCGTGTCCATCGTGCTGTTCAGCATCGGTGGCCTGTTCGCGCTCTACGAGGCGTACCACAAGTGGCATCACAAGGGTGGCATCGAGTCCTGGCACTGGCTGCCGGTGGTCGTGCTGGTGTCGGCGATCATCATGGAGTCGTTCTCCTTCCGGACCGCCATCAAGGAGTCCAACCACGTCCGGGGCAACCAGTCCTGGGTGCATTTCATCCGCCGGGCCAAGGCACCGGAGCTGCCGGTGGTGCTCCTGGAGGACCTCGGCGCGCTGGTCGGTCTGGTGTTCGCGCTGTTCGGTGTCACCATGACGCTGATCACCGGCAACGGCGAGTGGGACGCCGCCGGCACCGCGATGATCGGCATCCTGCTGGTCGTCATCGCCGTGGTGCTGGCCATCGAGACGAAGAGCCTGCTGCTCGGTGAGGGTGCCGAGGCGTCCGACGTGGCCGCCATCGAGCGTGCCGTCACCGAAGGCCCCGAGGTGGAGCGGATCATCCACATGAAGACGCTCTACCTGGGCCCGGAAGAGCTGATGGTGGCCGCGAAGATCGCCGTTCCGGCGTGGGAGAGCGCCCGCGACCTGGCGCGCGGCATCAACGCCGTCGAGGCGCGGATCCGCGCCGCGGTGCCGATCGCCCGGGTGATCTATCTGGAGCCGGACGTGTACAGCGCGGCTGCCGCCGAGGCCGGCACCGGTGCCGCGGCCGACACCGCAGTGCCGCAGCCGCAGGACACGTCGGGCGAGGCGGCCGGGCGGCCCGGGGGCTGACGCGTGGAGCCACTGTACGGGCCGATCCGGGACTACGCCTGGGGCTCGCGCTCGGCAATCGCCCTCCTTCAGGGGCGATCGGTGCCGAGCGCGGGTCCGGAGGCGGAGCTGTGGTTGGGGGCCCACCCGGGCGCTCCGGCCCACGTGGATCGCGCCGGCCTGCGGGTGAGCCTCTGTGACCTGGTGCGGGACGAACCAGGGCAGTGGCTCGGCCAGCGGGTGTCCGAACGGTTCGGCAGCCGGCTGCCGTTCCTGCTCAAGGTGCTCGCGGCCGACGCTCCGCTGAGCCTGCAGGCCCACCCGGACGCCGAGCAGGCGCAGGCCGGCTACGCGGCGGAGGCGGGGCGCTCCGAGGGGCAGCGCAACTACTCCGACCCGCACCACAAGCCGGAGTTGCTTGTCGCGCTCACCCCGTTCGAGGCGCTGTGCGGTTTCCGGGATCCGGTGGAGTCGGCCGAGGCGCTCGCCGCGTTCGGCGTACCGGCGTTGGCGCCGGTGGTCGCGGCGTTGCGGGCCGGCCCGGCGGGGTTGCGGACGGCGGTGCGGACACTGCTCGCCTGGCCGGTCGCCAGGCGTCACGACCTGCTGGCAGCGGTGGTGGCAGCGCCGACCGACGGCCCGGACGCGGAGCTGACCCGCCGGTTGGCCGAGGCGTACCCGGGGGATCCGGGTGCGCTGGTCGCGCTGCTGTTGCACCACCTGCGGCTGGAGGCGGGGGAGGCGATCTGGATGCCCGCCGGCAACCTGCACGCCTACCTGAGTGGCTGCGGCGTGGAGATCATGGCGGCCAGCGACAACGTGCTACGCGGCGGCCTGACCCCGAAGCGGGTGGACGTCGACGAGTTGTTGCGGGTGCTGCGCTTCGAGGTGCTCGACGATCCGGTGCGGGCCGCGCAGCCGGTCGGCCCGGGCGTGGACTGGTGGCCTGTGCCGGTGGACGATTTCGCGCTGCACCGGGTGCGGGTCGACGCGGCGGTGCCCTCGGTGACGCTGGCGTTGCCCGGCCCCCGGGTGGTGCTCTGCGCCGGCGGTTCGATCACCGTGGACGACGGTGCCGGCGCGTTGACGCTGGTCTCGGGCGAGGCGGCGATCGGTACGGCGTTGGAAGCGCCGCTGCGGATCGACGGCGCCGGTGTGGCGTACGTGGCGACGTCCGGGCTGCGCTGACCTCGGCTCGGGCGAAAGACACAAGTCCGACTTTCCCGGAATAGCTTGACGCCACCCTGCCTAAGTGTGACTCTATGGGTACGCAGCGTTATCGCGACGACGGTCCGAGAACGTGCGGGGGAACCAAACCGGGGGGATGCACGGGGCGGGCGGGACGTGGGCGGGAAGGTCCGTCCATCACCGACCGCCCCGTGCGCTGTCCGCGGACCGTGCCTGATGCCCGTCGGCGACGCGCGTAAGGTGGAGGGTCGGCGCAGACATCGTTCGACAGGAGCTTTCATGACCAGCACCCTCCCGGCGTCCGCCAGCGGCACGCCGTCCGAGGCCCGGCCGAGCACGCTCGCCGACGGCGACTTCAAGGTGGCGGATCTGTCGCTCGCCGAGTTCGGGCGTAAGGAGATCCAGCTCGCCGAGCACGAGATGCCCGGCCTGATGGCGATTCGTCGCGAGTTCGCCGAGGCGCAGCCGCTCGCCGGCGCGCGGATCACCGGCTCCCTGCACATGACCATCCAGACCGCCGTCCTGATCGAGACGTTGGTCGCGCTCGGCGCGCAGGTGCGCTGGGCGTCCTGCAACATCTTCTCCACCCAGGACCACGCCGCCGCGGCGATCGTCGTCGGCCCGGACGGCACCCCCGAGGCTCCGGCCGGGGTTCCGGTGTACGCCTGGAAGGGCGAGACCCTGCCGGAGTACTGGTGGTGCACCGAGCAGGTGCTCGCCTGGCCGGACGGGCAGGGCCCCAACATGATCCTCGACGACGGCGGCGACGCCACGCTGCTCGTGCACAAGGGCGCCGAGTTCGAGCGGGCCGGGGCGGTCCCGCCGGTCGAGTCCGCCGACTCCGAGGAGTACGCGGTCATCCTCGAGCTGCTGCACCGCTCGCTCGGCGAGGACGGCCAGCGCTGGACCCGGATCTCCGCCGGCATCAAGGGCGTGACCGAGGAGACCACCACCGGCGTGCACCGGCTCTACGAGATGCACCGGGCTGGCACCCTGCTCTTCCCGGCCATCAACGTCAACGACTCGGTGACCAAGAGCAAGTTCGACAACAAGTACGGCTGCCGGCACTCGCTCATCGACGGCATCAACCGCGCCACCGACGTGCTGATCGGCGGCAAGATGGCGGTCGTCATGGGCTACGGCGACGTGGGCAAGGGCTGCGCCGAGTCGCTGCGCGGCCAGGGCGCCCGGGTCGTGGTGACCGAGGTGGACCCGATCTGCGCGTTGCAGGCCGCGATGGACGGCTACCAGGTCGCCACCCTGGACGACGTTGTCGAGCAGGCCGACATCTTCATCACCGCCACCGGCTGCTTCGACGTCATCACCAACGAGCACATGGCCCGGATGAAGCACCAGGCCATCGTCGGCAACATCGGCCACTTCGACAACGAGATCGACATGGCCGGGCTGGCCAAGCGGTCCGACGTCGAGCGGATCAACATCAAGCCGCAGGTCGACCTGTGGCGCTTCGCCGACGGGCACGCCATCATCGTGCTCTCCGAGGGCCGCCTGCTGAACCTGGGCAACGCGACCGGGCACCCGAGCTTCGTCATGTCGAACTCGTTCGCCAACCAGACGATCGCCCAGATCGAGCTCTTCACCAAGACCGAGGAGTACCCGATCGGCGTCTACGTGCTGCCCAAGCACCTGGACGAGAAGGTGGCCCGGCTGCACCTCGGCGCGCTCGGCGCCAAGCTGAGCACGCTGACCAAAGAGCAGGCCGCCTACCTCGGCGTCTCCACGGAGGGTCCGTTCAAGCCGGATCACTACCGCTACTGATCGACATCTCCGGACCGGGTCGGCTGTTCGCAGCCGGCCCGGTTCGTCGTCTGCGCCGCCGGCTCGGCGGGCTCAGCGTCTGTCCGCCGCCGGGTCAGCCCGAACGGGGGCCGCGCCGGGTGGGCCGGAACCACGTCCAGACGCACCAGACCAACCAGCCGACCGACACCACGGTGGCCAGCGCCCGCAGGCGTAGTGCGCTGAGCAGCAGCACCACGGCCAGCACCGTCAGCCACGGCAGGAATCCCCTCACGGCGGGGATCCTGCCACAGCCGGCTGGCTGCCGGGGCGGTCGTCGGTCCTCGGCAGTGGCTCAGGAGGCTTGTCGTGAACATCTCCGGTGGGGTGTTCGCCTGCCCGCCCGGGGTAGAAGAGGGCGGGGCCACTGAGGGCTCGGCTGTTCGGCTGACCGTCGTCCGGATAGCGACAGCCGGATCGGCCCAGCCTGTGGTGGCGCCCGGCGGCGTCGAAGGGGGATCATGGTGGCAGCCTGGCGACGGCCCGTTCGCGCGCCAGGCACCGCAGCCGTGGCGCCGCCGCCGCGGACCGCGATCACCGGTTTGACGGCGGCGCGAAGCGTTACCGGCGGACGCCGGTCCCACCGAACTGAATGAGGATGCAATATTAATCCCATGAGAGCCCGCGTACTGGTGGTCGACGATGACCCCGCGCTCGCCGAGATGCTCGGCATCGTGCTGCGCAGTGAGGGTTTCCTGCCCTCGTTTGTGGCGGACGGCGAGCGGGCGTTGGCCGCCTTTCGCGACAGCCGTCCCGATATCGTGCTCCTTGACCTGATGCTTCCCGGTATGAGTGGTATCGACGTAGCCCGGTCGATCCGGGCGGAGTCCGGCGTGCCCATCGTCATGCTGACCGCGAAGAGCGACACCGTGGACGTCGTGCTCGGCCTGGAGTCCGGCGCCGACGACTACGTGGTCAAGCCGTTCAAGCCCAAGGAGCTGGTGGCCCGGATGCGGGCCCGACTGCGCCGAGGCGAGGACGTGGCCCCGGAGATGCTCACCATCGGGCCGCCGGACAACCAGATCACCATCGACGTGCCCGCGCACACGGTGAGCCGCAACGACGAGGAGGTGAAGCTGACACCGCTGGAGTTCGACCTGCTGGTCGCGCTCGCCCGCAAGCCACGTCAGGTCTTCACCCGCGAGGTGCTGCTCGAACAGGTCTGGGGCTACCGGCACGCGGCCGACACCCGTCTGGTCAACGTGCACGTCCAGCGGTTGCGGGCCAAGATCGAGCCGGACCCGGAGCGACCGGAAATCATCCTCACCGTGCGGGGCGTGGGCTACAAGGCAGGGACCGGATAGCCTGGTCGCACTGTGTCGACCTCGCCGCCCCCACCCTCCCCGAGTACGGCTGCCCGCCGGCCCAGCGCCGGCGGGGAGCTCTGGCGTGCGGTGAGCGGTCGGGTCGCTCGTGCGGTTGGTCGGGCACACCAGACCTGGCGCCGGTCGCTCCAGGTCCGGGTCGTGACCATCACGCTGGTCGCGTCCAGCCTGCTGGTCGGCGGGTTCGCGTTCCTGATCGCTGACAAGATCACCACCATCCTGCTCGACAGCGCTCGCAGCGACGTCCGGCAGCGGGTGACCAGCGGCGCCAGCTACGCGGCCAAGCAGGTCTCCTTCTACGGGCAGCCGCAGGAAGCGCAGCTCCAGGAGACCATCGACGGCACTGTCAACTACCTGGCCGGCGGCGACCCTCAGCAGACCAGCGGGGTGGTGGTGGCGATCACCGCCGACGACTATCCCAACGACATCCAGACGCGCACCTCCCCGTCGGCGAACGTGCAGTCGCTGATCAGCCCCGAGCTGCGGGCCGCGATCGCCGACGGCAAGGTGGCCAGTCAGATCCGCACCGGGCGACTCACCGGCGAGACCACCAAATACCTGGTCTACGGCTCGCCGGTGCCCACCCGCTTCGGCCAGATCGAGCTCTACTATCTGGTCCCGTTGGGCCGGCAGGACGTCACCGCCGCCGACGCCCGCGCGACAGTGGTGGCCACCGGCGTCGCCCTGGTGATCCTGCTCGGGTTGCTCGCGGCGCTGGTCACCCGGCTGGTGGTAAACCCGGTCCGGGTCGCCGCACGAACCGCCCAGCGGCTCTCCGCGGGCCTGCTCGACCAGCGGATGGTGGTCAACGGCGAGGACGACCTGGCCCTGCTCGCCGCGTCGTTCAACCAGATGGCCACCAACCTGCAACGGCAGATCCTGCGCCTGGAAGAGATGTCCCGGTTGCAGCGCCGCTTCACCTCGGACGTCTCCCACGAGCTGCGTACCCCGTTGACCACTGTCCGGATGGCCGCCGACCTGATCTTCGCCGAGCGCGACGAGTTCGACCCGGCGGTCGCCCGCAGCGCCGAGCTGCTCCAGGCCGAGTTGGACCGATTCGAGGAACTGCTCACCGACCTGCTGGAGATCAGTCGGTTCGACGCGGGCTTCGCCATGCTGGATTCCGAGCCGACCGACCTGGTGCCGGTGGTGCACCGGGTGGTCGACCGGCTGGCTGGCCTGGCCGAGCGGGTGGGCGTACCGATCGAACTCGACCTGCCGGGCACGCCGGTCATCGCCGAGGTCGACCCGCGCCGGGTCGAGCGGGTGTTGCGCAACCTGGTCGGCAACGCCGTCGAGCACGGTGAGGCCCGCCCGGTGCTGATCACCCTCGGCATCGACGAGACCGCCGTGGCGATCACCGTCCGCGACCACGGTGTGGGGCTGAAGGTGGGCGAGGAGAAGCTGGTGTTCAACCGGTTCTGGCGGGCGGACCCGTCCCGGGCCCGGCAGACCGGGGGCACCGGGCTGGGCCTGTCGATCAGCCTGGAGGACGCACGGCTGCACGGCGGCTGGCTGGAAGCGTGGGGTGCTCCCGGGCAGGGCGCGCAGTTCCGGCTCACCCTGCCGGCCCGTGCGGGCGATCGGCTGACCACCTCACCGCTGCGGCTGGTGCCGGCCGACGCCGCCCTGCCGTTCGGCGGCCCCCGCGACGGTGGACCACTGGCCATCGGCCCCGGCACCGGCGGGGCACTGGCGATCGGCCCGGCTCCGGCCGGAGACGGGCAGCGGACGGAGGTGCGCTCGTGAGACGGCCGACTCTGCTCGGGACCCTCGGCGTGATGGTGCTGCTGGGCGCCGGCTGTGGCATCCCGGCGGCATCCGACGTGCGGGTGGACGGCAAGGGCGGCGCCGCGACCGAGGCCGGTGTGATCAGTCGGGGCAGCGAGCCACCGACGCGGACGGCCAGCGGCAGCGTCAACGAGACGTTCGTCCGCAACTTCCTGTCCGCCGCCGCCGGCGAGCCGGATCGGGCGTACGAGCGGGTCAAGGCGTTCATCGCCCCGGAGGACAAGACCCGTCTACAGGACAAGAAGGGCAGCGAGGTCGCGCTGAACGTGGTCCGGCTGCGCGAGGCGGTCTACACCCTCAACAGCGACTCGACCACGACCGTGAAGATCGCCGTGCAGCAGATCGGGGTGCTGCGGACCGACGGCACCCTGGCTCCACCCGTGGCGACCGAGACGGAGTACGAGTTCGGCCTGCGTAGCGCGTCCTTCAACGGCGGCGTCAACGATGACCGGGCCGGCCTCTACATCATCAACCCGCCCAACGTGCTGCTGCTCAGCGACACCGCCCTTCGGGAGTTTTACCAGGACGAGACGATCTACTTCTGGAGTTCGGACCGCAGCCGCCTGGTGCCCGACCAGCGCTACCGGCCGCAGGCGGTGCCGGTCGAGCGGCAGGTCAACGAGGTGGTGAAGTGGCTGGTCGGCGGCCCCTCCGACTGGTTGCGGCCGGGAGTCGTCGGGCTGCCGGACCGCACCGAGCTGATCAACAACGCCACCGGCGGCAACGGTCGGTGGGAGGTCAACCTGGACATGTCCGGTGACGACCAGAGCGGGATCGATCAGTTGATCACGCAGATCGCCTGGTCGTTGGGCGACCTCACCGGTCAGCTGGAGCTGAAGATCCGCAACAACGCGCAGCCCGTGGTGGACCTGGGCGAGCGCCGAGACTCCCAGGTGCTGTATCCGTACGCCGCCAGCCCGCAGCGGTTCGGCGTGTACGACGGCGCGATCCACCCACTCGACTTCGAAGGCGAGCCCAGCGGCACGGTGCCGTTGACACCCGAGGCCAACCGTAACGTCGTTTCCGCCAGCCTCGGGCTGGCCAAGGACCGCCGGATCCTCGCCGCCATGATGGTCACCGGCAGCAGCAAGAACCGGTACCGACTCGCCGTGGGCACGGGCGCCGACCCGGTCTCCGTGATCAGCCACAGCGACACCGAATACTCCTCGATCGGCCGACCGGTCTGGCTGCGTACTGTCGACAACCGCCCCAGCCGCGGCCTGGTGGTGGCCGACGGGCAGCTCTACCGGTTCGACGAGGCGGCCCGGATGTATCCGGTGCCGCTCAACCTGCCCTCCGCCGCGGTCACCGCGGTGGCCGCCGCGCTGGACGGCCAGCGGGTGGCGCTGATCGCCGGCGGCCGTCTCTACGTCGCTGCGGTCAACCTCGACGGCGGTGGGGCCTCCATCGGCCCGCCCCGAGAGCTGGTCACCTCGCTGACCAACCCGACGGCTGTCGACTGGGGCAGGGAGGACCAGCTGGTGGTGGCGGGGTCGGTCGGCCAGCCGGCGATCTACGAGATCAGTGTCGACGGCGCCCTGGAGACGCCGCTGCGGACCGACCTCGGCGCCAAGGTCACCCACCTGACCGCGTACCCGACCAACCGCGGTGTGCGGGCGCCCAGCGGGGCGTACATGTACGAGGCGAACGGGGTGGCCTACCGCAGCAGCCCGTTCGAACGGATCGAGCCCGGCCGGGTACGCGACATCGCCCCGGTGCCGACCGGTGTCCGGCCGAGCAACCCGTCGGCGCCGTTCTTCCTCTACTGACACGGTGAGCGGGCTCTGGGCGGACCTCGCCGACCTGGTGCTGCCCGCCGACTGCGCCGGTTGTCGGGAGCGCCGACCCGGCCTGCGGCACGGGGTCTGCCCCGCCTGCGTCGTGGCGCTGGGTGCACTACGGCCACTGGCGGTCCGCCCCACCCCCGCCCCGCCGGGCCTGCCGTCCTGCGTCGCCCTCGGCCCGTACGCGGGTCCGCTGCGCGAGACCCTGTTGGCGTACAAGGAACGCGGCCGACACGGGCTCGCTCGCCCGCTCGGCGCGCTGCTCGCCGAGGTCGTCGCGGCGGCCGTCGGTGGGGCCCGTCCGCTGGCGTTGGTTCCGGTCCCGGACACCGCGGCGGCGGCCCGGTCCCGCTACGGGGACCACCTCGACCGGCTGGCCCGGCACTGCGCGGCCCGGCTCAACCGGAGCGGCTGGGTGGTGCGGGTGCACCGTCCGTTGCGGGCGTCGCCCCGGCCCGACTCGGTCACCCTGGACAGCGCCGAGCGTGCGGCGGCGGCCGAGGCGGCATTCCAGCCCCGCTCGACCGGGCCGGTCCGGGGGCGTGCCGGGGGCGCGGCGCCGGTCGTGGTGCTGCTCGACGACATCGTCACCACCGGCGTGACCCTGGCCGCCGCGAGCCGGGTGCTGACCGCGACAGGATGGGCACCGAGTGTCGCGGTGGTGCTCGCGGCGACCGAGAAAAGACACCAGTCGTAACCGACAGTGTTTCCGTTTCACCCGTTGGTGTATGAGCTGCGAAAAATCCTGGGCCGTCTCGGCAACATGGGGTGACTGCCGGGCAAACAGGAGTTAGCGTTTCGCTGTCGGGGGTAGGAGGTCGTTCCACCACCCTCGGCGGTGAGAGGAGGCGTAGCCGTACCAACCGGTCGACGCCAGCGGGTCTCCCCACGGCGCGCGGCCGGGCAACCGGATCGAAGACCGTCCGAACAAGGGAGGTCACGTGGACATCGTGGTCAAGGGCCGAAACGTCGAAGTGCCGGACCATTACCGGGTACACGTAGCCGAGAAACTCGCGAAGATCGAACGCTACGACCACAAACTCATTCGCGTTGATGTCGAGCTGTTTCACGAGCGCAATCCGCGCCAGGCCGACCACTGCCAGCGGGTGGAGATCACCTGCGTTTCCCGGGGCCCGGTGATTCGGGCCGAAGCCTGCACGAACGACTTCTACAGCGCGCTCGACGCGGCCATCGCGAAGCTCGACACCCGGCTGCGCCGCGCGGCCGACCGCCGCCGCGTACACCGGGGCCGGCACGCGCCGATCTCCGTCGCCGAGGCCACAGCGGGCCTGCCGGTTGCGGACCTGGTGCCCAGCGCGCTGAGCGCGCCGAGCGATGGCGCCCGCGCCGGCACCGCGGTCGCGGAGCGGGTCGAAGAGGAGCAGGACGACCAGCCGTGGCACATCGCCCGGGAGAAGGTGCACCCGGCCGAGCCGATGACCATCGACGACGCGTTGTTCGAGATGGAGCTGGTCGGCCACGACTTCTACCTGTTCCAGGACAAGGAGTCCGGCCGCCCCAGCGTCGTCTACCGGCGCCACGCGTACGACTACGGCATCATTTCCCTCGCCACCTGACCGGTAGCCGATCCGCGTCGACCATGGAGTTGTGGTGGGGAAACGCCCACCACAACTCCATGGTCCGTCAGCGGACGTCGGCGGGGAGCAGCGCGAAGGTCAGGTCGTCCAGGCGGGTGCCGGCCAGCCCGGGCAGCCGGCCGCGCTGAAGGGCCTCGCGCCGAAAACCGACCCGCTCCAGCACCCGGTGCGAGGCGGTGTTGTCCGGCACCGTGCCGGCCGACAGTCGGGCGACACCGGCCGAGCCGAACGCCCAGCCCGCGAGCAACCGGACCGCTCGCGTCGCGTACCCCCGGCCGCGCCACTCCGGCAGCAACGCGTAGCCCACCGACGCCTCGCCGGCGGCCACGTCGGTGTACGACAAGCCGCAACTGCCGACGGGCTCGCCGCTGGCCACGTCCGTGATCAGCAGCCTGGCGATCTCGCCGGTCAGCCAGCCGCTCTGCGCTTGACGACAACGCCGCTCCATCGCCTCGCGGGTCGGCGGCACCGGCGGCGCCTGGTTCGCCACCACCTCGGGTCGGCTGTGCAGCCGGTACATCAGCGCCGCGTCGTCCGGACCGAGTGGGCGCAGCGCCACCACCTCGTCGGTGAGCACCCCGCCGGGCAGGTCGGGCAGCAGCCGGGCGGCAGGGCCGGGCGGATCACCGGCGACGCGTACCCAGGCCAGCAGGTCGTGCCGGCCCGCGTCCCGGGACGCACCGGCCGACCGGCGCAGACCCTCGTAGCGGAAGCCGGCGGCCAGCGCGACCCGCTGGCTCGGACCGTTCTCCGGTTCGGTGAGCAGCTCCAGTCGGGCCGCCCCGGCGGCGAACGCGTGCTCGCTCAGTGCGCGGGTCGCCGCGGTGGCCAGCCCGCGACCGCGCGCCGCCGGTCGCATCCAGTAACCGATCTCCAGCTGACCCCGAGCGGGCACCGGGTTGTTCAGCCCCACCGCGCCGAGCAGCCGATCGGTCGCGGGGTCCGCGACGGCGTACGCCGTGCCGCCGCCGGTCCAGGCCGCCGGGGCGCCGACGTCGATCCACCAGCGGGCGTCGGTCTCGGTGTACGGCGTCGGCAGGTTCGACACGAAGCGTTGAGTCAGCGGGTCCGCGCAGCCGTCCACCACGTCGGCGCTGTCCTCCGCGCGAAACGGGCGCAGCCGCACCCCGTGCGCCTCGACGACCGGCCGCGGATTCATCCCAGATCCTTCGCGAGAAGCGCCCCGACCCACACGTCCACCCGCTCGCCCCGGTGCTGCACGCCGCCCCGGGCGATTCCCTCGATCAGGAAGCCGGCCTTCTCCGCCGCCCGGCGGGAGGCGGTGTTGCCCACATTCGCCTTCCACTCGATCCGCGCCAGGCCCAACGTGCTGAAGCCCCAGGCGCTGACCGCTACCAGCGCGGCGGGCAGGTAGCCCCGGCCCCGGGCCGCCGGCGCGGTCATGAAGCCGGCGTCGGCCACCAGCGGGTCGGCGGGGGAGAGCCGCAGGTCGAGCGTGCCCGCGTACCTGTCGTCGGAGTCGGCGATCACGAAGCAGGCGGCGTCCCCCCGAGCCCAGGCGTCCCGGCCGTAAGCCTGGTAGCCCTGCGCGTCGGCGCGCTCGTACGGGTCCGGCACTGTCGTCCAGCGGATGCTCTCCGGGTCCCGACAGGTCTGCACCACGGCGTCCAGGTCCTTCTCCTCCATGGGCCGCAGCCGCAGCTCGCCGGCCCCGGTCTCGGCGAACAGAACGGGCTGCGGGCGGCCGAAGACGGCGGCCCGCAGGGCGGCGAGGGTGCCCGGTCCGGCCGGACCGGTCGACCCGGCGGCAGGCACCTCGCCGGGCAGCAGCGAGCCGATCCAGCCGTCCGCGCTGCCGGGCAGCGCCGGGTTGGCCAGCCGCAACCTGCCGTCGATCCGGAAACCGGCCCGGAGGGCCACCAGCCGGGAGGCGTGGTTGCCCACCTCGGCCTGCCAGACGAGCCGGCGAAGCCCGAGGCTGTCGAACGACCAGCGGGCCACCGCCCGGGTGGCCCGGACCGTCACGCCCCGACCACGCGCCCAGGGCGCCGTCCAGTAGCCGATCTCACCGGTGCCGTCCTTGTCGATCGAGATCAGCCCGCTGGAACCCAGCAGCTCCCCGGTGTCCGGGTCGCAGACCGCGAACGGTGCCCCGGTGCCCTCGGCCCAGGCCTTCCGGCTCATCTCGGTGACAAATCCGCTGGCGTGTTCCGGCCGGTACGGGCGCGGTACGTTGGTCCAACGCTGGATGTCCGGGTCCTGGCAGGCTCGGTGCACGGCCTCGGCGTCCGTCTCCCGCCAGGGCCGCAGCAGCAGGCCGTCCTCGATGATCTCCACGGGCTCCACTCGTGCATCCTGCCGTAGCGTTCGCCGACGGCGTAACCGGATAACGTTTGGAGCGTGCGCAGGACGCGAGTTATGTCGGGTTCGGCGGGGTCGAGCACCGCCACCAGTGACCATCGGGCCGATGGAGCGCCTACGATGGTTCGAGACTGTCTAGGGGAGCGTTGATCCGTGTCGATTCTGGAAAAGGTCCTTAACGCGGGCGAGGGCCGCATGGTGCGACGGCTCAAGGCCATCGCCGCCGCCGTCAGCTCGATCGAGGACGACTACGTCAACCTCACCGACGAGGAACTGGCCGGCATGACCGAACAGTTCCGGGAGCGGCTCGACGAGGGTGAGACCCTCGACGACCTGCTGCCGGAGGCGTTCGCGGTGGCCCGCGAGGCGGCCGCCAGGGTGCTCGGCCAGCGCCCGTACGACGTCCAGGTGATGGGTGGCGCGGCGCTGCACTTCGGCAACATTGCCGAGATGAAGACCGGTGAGGGCAAGACGCTGACCTCGGTCATGGCCGTCTACCTCAACGCGCTCTCCGGCAAGGGCGTCCACGTGATCACGGTCAACGACTACCTCGCCCAGCGTGACGCGGCGTGGATGGGCCGGGTGCACGAGTTCCTCGGGCTGACCGTCGGCGTGGTGCTGCCCAACCGGCCGGCCAGTGAGCACAAGGCCGCCTACGAGTGCGACATCACCTACGGCACCAACAACGAGTTCGGCTTCGACTACCTGCGCGACAACATGGCCTGGTCGAAGGAAGAGCTGGTGCAGCGCGGGCACAACTTCGCGGTGGTCGACGAGGTCGACTCCATCCTGATCGACGAGGCCCGCACCCCGCTGATCATCTCCGGTCCGGCCGAGCACTCCGCCCGCTGGTACGGCGAGTTCGCCGGCGTGGTGGCCCGGCTCCAGCCCGGCACCGACGGCGAGGGCGACTACGAGGTCGACCACTCCAAGCGCACCATCGCGGTGACCGAGCGGGGTGTCGCCAAGGTCGAGGACCGGCTCGGCATCGACAACCTGTACGAGTCGGTGAACACCCCGCTGGTCGGCTACCTCAACAACGCCATCAAGGCCAAGGAGCTCTACAAGCGCGACAAGGACTACATCGTCAGCGACGGTGAGGTCCTGATCGTCGACGAGTTCACCGGTCGCATCCTGCACGGCCGTCGCTACAACGAGGGCATGCACCAGGCGATCGAGGCCAAGGAAGGGGTGGAGATCAAGCAGGAGAACCAGACCCTGGCCACCATCACCCTCCAGAACTACTTCCGCCTCTACGAGAAGCTGTCCGGGATGACCGGTACGGCGCAGACCGAGGCGAGCGAGTTCAACAAGGTCTACAAGGTCGGCGTCGTGACCATCCCGACCCACCGCCCGATGGTTCGCGAGGACCGGCCGGACGTCATCTACAAGACGGAGAAGGCCAAGTTCAACGCCGTCATCGAGGACATCGCCGAGCGGCACCAGATGGGTCAGCCGGTGCTGGTGGGCACCGTCTCGGTGGAAAACTCCGAGATCCTCTCCCAGTTGCTGCGCCGCCGCGGCATCCCGCACAACGTGTTGAACGCCAAGTTCCACGCCCGGGAGGCCGAGATCGTCGCCCAGGCCGGGCGTAAGGGCGCGGTCACCGTGGCGACCAACATGGCCGGCCGCGGCACCGACATCCTGCTCGGCGGCAACCCCGAGTTCCTCGCCGCGAACGAGCTGCGCCAGCGCGGCCTCGACCCGCTGGAGAACGAGGAAGAGTACGCCAAGGCGATGGAGGAGGTCCTTCCCACCTGGAAGCAGGCCTGCGACGCCGAGGCGGAAGAGGTCTCGGCGGCCGGCGGCCTCTACGTGCTCGGCACCGAGCGACACGAGTCCCGGCGGATCGACAACCAGCTGCGTGGTCGCGCCGGCCGGCAGGGCGACCCGGGCGAGTCCCGTTTCTACCTGTCCCTTCAGGACGAGCTGATGCGGCGCTTCCGGGCCGGAGCGGTCGAGGCGGTGATGGAGCGCTTCAACATCCCGGAGGACGTGCCCATCGAGTCGAAGATGGTCACCCGGCAGATCAAGAGCGCCCAGGCCCAGATCGAGGGCCAGAACGCCGAGATCCGCAAGAACGTGCTCAAGTACGACGAGGTGCTCAACAAGCAGCGCCAGGTCGTCTACGCCGAGCGACTCCGGGTGCTCAACGGTGAAGACCTCTCCGACCAGGTCCGCAACATGATCGACGACACCGTCGAGGCGTACGTGCGGGGCGCCACCTCCGACGGCTACGGCGAAGACTGGGACCTTGAGCAGCTCTGGTCCAGCCTCAAGCAGCTCTACCCGGTCGGCGTGACGATCGAGGAGTTGGAAGAGGAGGCCGGTGGCTCCCGGGCCGGCATGGACGCCGACTTCCTGGTCGCCCGCCTCAAGGAGGACGCCAACGCCGCGTACGACCGGCGTGAGGAGCAGCTCGGCACCGAGGGGGTGCGCCAGCTCGAGCGGATGGTGCTGCTCCAGGTCATCGACCGTAAGTGGCGCGAGCACCTCTACGAGATGGACTACCTCCAGGAGGGCATCAACCTGCGGGCGTACGCCCAGCGTGACCCGGTGGTGGAATACCAGCGCGAGGGCTTCGACATGTTCGCCACCATGATGGACGGCATCAAGGAGGAAACCGTCGGTTTCCTCTACAACGTCGACGTCCAGGTGACCGAACCGGAGCCGGCGGAGGGGGCCGACGAGGTCACCCTGCTCGACAAGCCGGTGGAGATCCGGGCCAAGGGCCTCAACCAGGCGCCGCGGCGGCAGGGCCTGCAATACTCCGCCCCCACCATCGACGGTGAGGCCAGCCCGGGCGCGGTCGCCGTGGAGCAGGCCGAGCAGCAGGCTCCGGCGCTCGGTGTGGGCCGACCGGCTCCGGGTGCTCCGGCGGCACCGGGGCGGAGCGCGCCGTCCGCGCCGCAGCGGCCGGCATCCGGGCTGCGTGGCCCGGCAGTTCCGTCGGCCGCCGCCCGTCGGCCGGCACCGAACCAGGCGGAGGCGAGCAACGGTCCGTCCCGCAACGCGCCGTGCCCGTGTGGCTCGGGCCGCAAGTACAAGCGCTGCCACGGCGCCCCCAACGGCGGCAACTGACAAACAGCAGCTGCACCGACAGCGTCTGACCGACGGGTCCCGGCCGACCAGGCCGGGGCCCGTCGTTGTCGTGTGAGCCTCGCCGGCGACCGGGGCAGGTGGGGTCAGAGCACGTGCAGGGCAACGCAGAGCCAGCGGCCCCGGCGATGTTCGAGGCGCAAAGCCATCGCCCAGCTTCGGCCGCCCGCGCCGGTGAGGACGGCTGCCGCCTCCACCGCGGCGTCGCGGGGCTCACAGACCCGCAGGCGTAGCAGCCGGACCAGTGGTCGGCCGCTACGGCGGCGGGACGTCCCGGCCCGGCCGGACGCGCGGGCGAGTTCGGTCAGCAGGTCGCCCGCTCGGGCCGGGTCGAGCAGCGCCCGCACCTGGGCCGGCGAGCGGTAGCCGTTGACCACCTCCAGGCAGGTGCCGACGAAGCGGTGCGCGGCTCGGGTGGTTTCCGGTGCGGTCGACGGCGGCAACGACGCAACCGGGTGGGTGGCGGCGGACCTGCTGGGCACCGGGCGCAGAGCTGCTCGCCGCTCCGGCGGCCGGACCGGGCTGGGACGGGTGGAGGCGAACAGGTCGAGGGCGAGTTGGCCGTCGGTCGGCGCCGGCCAGTACGACCCGTCGGTCTCGTCGGCGTACGGCGGGTCGAAGGGCGGGACGGGGCGCAGCCGAACGGGTGGTCGAGAGGGACCGGGTCGGGCTCCGCTCATCATGGCCCCCTTGATCTTGCGTTTGCCTTCGTTTGCCTCCGACAGTCTCGATTCTGGGCGACAGAACAGTCTCGGTCAATGGCTTCGTGGCGGCTTCCGCCCGTCTGCTACTCGGGATCGCGGTCGACCAGCGGGTTGCTCTGCACCCAGTCTGCCGTTTCGTCATATTTGCGCGCTATGTACTCCTCCAGTCGAGCGCGCTCGACGCGCCACTGGCCGCGCCCGCCGATCTTGATCGCCGGCAGTTCGCCGCTGCGCACCATGTGGTAGACCTGCGAGTCCGACACGTTGAGTTCGGCGGCCACGTCGGAGAGCAGCAGGAACCTCGGCTCCACAGAAACTCCCGGGGTTGATGTCGTTTGGCTCAGTTTGCCACCGACAGCCCTCGCCGCCCAGCACCGCACCTGGTTGGTGGCGGACCGACCACGCGGGACACACCGGCCGGGAACTTCCTCCGACCGGAGGCGGGGTGTATGACGGTCACGGCGTGCGGCATGATCTGCGCCCGTGCCGGCGGCCGCCGGTGGAGGACGACGCGGGGAGACGACCGGTGACCGACGAGCTTGTCCGGGTGTACGTGCCGGCGACCGTACCGATGCTGGCCCGGCTGCGTGCGGAGGGGCTGGCCGCCGATGAGGCGCACGCCGTGACTCCGGCGCTGCGCGAGTGGTACGCCGAGGGTGACGAGGAGGAGTTGGAGTACGTCGCCTTCACCCGGGCTGCCCAGGACGCCCTGCACCTGCTCCGGGCCGACCCGACCGCTCCCCGCCGCCGCGTCGTCATCTCGGTCGACCTGCCGTCGGCAGCGATCGGGCGTGGCGACGGTGAGTTGGGCTCCAGCACTGTGACGTTGACCGACGCCGTGCCGGTGGGCGCCGTCGCGGCCATCCACGTGGACGGCACGGACGCGGCCGAGCAGGTCGGCGCGGCGGCCGACGTGGTGGCCGAGGCGGCGGCTGGTGACCCGGACGCCCAGTTCACTGTCGACGGCGCCGAGGACCACGAGCTGGAGTGGTACGACGTGACGGAGCTGGACCAGCTGCTAGGCGCGACCGACTGAGCCGGGACGCCGCCCCAGCAGCAGCCGGACACCGGACGCCGGGCACGCCCACCTGGGCCGCACGCCGGCCTCGGTCAGGCGTCAGCGAGCCGGGTCGGCCTTCGCCGGGTCCGCGTCGGTCGTCTTGGCTGTGTCGTCGTCGAACGTCTCGGCCGGGTCCGCGTCGAACGCCTTGGCGTAGCCCGGCTTGTCGTCCGCCGGGTCGACCTGGTCCGCGACGGGGTTCGGGACGTGGGCCGGTTCGTCGTCGTCGCTGTGGGCCGGGCTGAGCGTGCGGCCGAACGCGATGAGCGCGGTCAGCGCCCCCACGAAGAGCACCCAGATGCCGTTGTCCACCCGCGAGGTGCCCAGCGAGGTCTGCGCCACAGCGTCCGCCTCACTGAGCGCGCTGGCAAGGTCGAGCAGCGACCGCCCGCCAACCCTGATGATCACTTCGGCGAGCAGCAGGAGGAGCCCCGGCCCGGCGCCGGCGAGCAGGTACGCCGGCCAGCGCAGCGCCGGGGCCTCGGGATCGCGGCGGACGGCTCGACGCCGTGCCCAGGTCAGGTAGCCGAAGGCCAGTAGCCCGGCGAGCAGCCCGGCGACGAGCGATTCGGTACGGGACACCCACTTGGCCGCGTTGATCAACGATTCCTGGCTGTCGCCGGAGCCGAAGAGGTCGAACAGCGGGTCCCGGGCGCGGCTGAACGCGACCACGAAGATCAGTGTGCCCAGCGCGGCGGTGACCACGGCGCCGATCGCCGGGGCGGTCCGCGCGCCGGCCAGCGCGCCTCCGATGATCGCCGCGGCCGCCGTGGTGCCGGCGATCACGTTGGTGGTGGACGTGTCGAAGTAGGTGAGGTTGATGGCCACCGCGGCAGCGAGCCCGACCAGCATTCCGCCGCCGATCGCCCCGGCGAAACGCAGGGTGGCCCAGTCGCCGTACCGGCGGGCCAGCAGGTTGCCACCGGCCAGCGCGACGGCAGCGCCGGCCACCAGCGCGGCCGAGATCACGCCGGGCAGGGCGAACGCGGAGAGGCTGATCGCGGTGACCCCGGCCGCCGCCGAGGTGATGGCCTCCCGGGTGGACCAGAGCATGGCGGCCAGCCAGCCGAGCGCCAGCAGCGCGAGCACTGCGGCGCCGGGGGCGGGCAGCGGCCGACCGCCGGCGCTGGCCGCGTCGACTGCCGGCTCGTCCGACTCAGCGGCCGGGACGCGGCCGGGCTGCTTGGTCATCGTCTCCCCTTCGAGGCGGCAGGTCACCGACCATTCAGGGTACGCGGGCCCGCTGGGCTGCCTGCCGCCCCGGGACAGCGGGACGGATCGAGACCGGTCGGTAAGGGGAGGAGGGGTGGGGCGGTCCTTGGCGCAGGGCGGTGGCGGAGGTGGGTCGCGCGGCCCGTCATGGGAGAATCAGGGGAGGTCCCGCCGCTGCTCGGCCTCCCGTGCGGCGTCCGGTGTCCGACCATCCGGTCGGTGCCCGCGGGTCCGGTTTCGCCACTGCTGTCGAGATCGCCAGGAGCCTTGATGGATGCCGTGTTCTCCGTTCCCGAGCCGCGCAACGAGCCGGTTCGCAACTACGAGCCGGGCAGCCCCGACCGGGACCGGCTCCAGCGGCGGCTGACCGAGCTCGCCGCCGAGCGCATCGACCTGCCGATGACCATCGGCGGTGAGCAGCGGATGGCCGGCGGTGACCCGATCAACGTGGTGCAGCCGCACAAGCACGCCCACGTGCTGGGGGTGACCGCGCACGCCACCCACGACGACGCGCGGGCCGCGACCAAGGCGGCCAAGGACGCCGCGCCGATGTGGCGGGCGCTGCCCTTCGAGGAGCGCGCCGCGATCTTCCTGCGCGCCGCCGAGCTGCTCGCCGGTCCCTGGCGGGACACGCTCAACGCCGCCACCATGCTCGGTCAGTCGAAGACCGCGATCCAGGCGGAGATCGACGCGGCGTGCGAGTTCATCGACTTCCTGCGGTTCAACGTGCACTTCGCACGTCGCCTGCTCGAGGAGCAGCCGGCGTCCTCGCCCGGCGTCTGGAACCGCTTCGACCACCGCCCGCTGGAGGGCTTCGTCTACGCGGTCACCCCGTTCAACTTCACCGCCATCGCCGGCAACCTGCCGTCGGCGCCGGCCCTGCTGGGCAACACTGTGGTCTGGAAGCCGGGCCCGACCCAGCAGTTCGCCGCGCACTTCACCATGCGGCTGTTCGAGGCCGCCGGCCTGCCGCCCGGCGTGATCAACATGGTCACCGGCCGGGGCGAGGAGGTCTCGGACGTCGTGCTCGCCGACCCGGATCTGGCCGGCATCCACTTCACCGGTTCGACGAAGGTCTTCCAGCAGTTGTGGCGGACCGTTGGCGACAACATCTCCCGTTACCGGGGCTACCCTCGCCTGGTCGGCGAGACCGGCGGCAAGGACTTCGTCGTCGCGCACACCAGCGCCGACGTGGACGCTCTGCACACCGCGCTGATCCGTGGCGCGTACGAGTACCAGGGCCAGAAGTGCTCGGCGGCGTCGCGGGCGTACGTGCCGCGCTCGATCTGGGAGGGTGGGCTGCGGGACCGGCTGGCCGCCACCGCCGACTCGCTGACCTACGGTGACGTGTCCGACTTCGGCAACTTCGGCGGTGCGGTGATCGACGACAAGGCGTTCGCCCGGCACACCGCCGCGCTTGAGTTGATCGCCAGTGACGACAGCTGCCGGGTGCTGGCCGGTGGCACCGCCGACGACTCGGTCGGCTACTTCGTGCGACCGACGCTCTTCGAGTGCGGCGACGCCGCCCACGAGACCTTCACCACCGAGTACTTCGGGCCGATCCTGGGCGTGCACGTGTTCGACGACGCCCGTTTCGACGAGGTCGTCGCGCAGGCGGAGTCGATCGCCCCGTACGCGCTGACCGGCTCGGTGTTCGCCACCGACCGCCGGGTCGTCGAGTCGGTCGGCGAGCGCATGCGGTACGCCGCCGGCAACTTCTACATCAACGACAAGCCGACCGGCGCTGTGGTCGGGCAGCAGCCCTTCGGTGGCGCCCGCGCCAGCGGCACCAACGACAAGGCCGGCTCCTGGCTGAACCTGGTCCGCTGGATCTCCCCGCGGACGATCAAGGAGACCTTCGTGCCGCCGACCGACCACACGTACCCGCACATGGGCTGACCGGCGACGACCCGCCGGCGGCGCGCGTGGGCGCCGCCGGCGGACGCCCGGAATGTGGCGATCCATCGATAGTCCTCAACGGACAGTCTGCCGCCGACAGTGCACTTAGGAAGTCCTGTCGGGTGGCAAACCGGCAAATCCTGGACGCCGGGTGCGCAAAGTGGCAGCGTAGTGGGCATGGCGGATTCCGGAGTCAACCCTACGGCGGCGGCCCTGCTCGGCCTCCTCCACGAGGGCCCGATGACAGGCGGTCAGTTGATGGCCGCCGCTGAGCGCCGTCTGGCGCCGTACTGGTCGATGACCCGCAGTCAGGTGTACCGCGAGTTGCCGGTGCTGGCTGAGCGGGGTTTCGTGCGGCTCGGCAAGCCGGGCCCGCGGATGAGCCAGCCCTACGCGCTCACCGCCAGCGGAAAACGAACGTTTTCCCGCTGGCTCGCGGAGAACCCGGGGCGGGACACCATCCGCAACCCGATAGCGCTCCGGATGGCTTTCGGCAACCTGCACTCCGCCAGCCAGCTGAAGGGCCTGTACGCCTCGGCCAACGAATACCACACCGAGGCCCTCGCCCAGGTCCGGGAGCAGGTGAAGAACGCCAAACGGGACGGCGAGACGTACGACGCCAGCGCGCTGGAGTTCGCCGTCGCCTACCACCGGGCGGCCCTGTCGTGGTTGAAGTCCGCCCCCGTCGGGTGACGGTCAGCGGGTTCGCGCATAGGGAACGAGCTGCTCCGCTCCCGGCACAGTACGCTTGTCTGTCGTGACCGCTGCCGATTACGCCGAACAGCTCAAGGAACTCGACGCGACCCTGCGAAACATCGAGGCCGTCCTCAACCTCGACCGGCTCCACGAGGACAAGGCCCGCCTGGAGCAGGAGGCCTCCGCTCCCGACCTGTGGGACGACCAGGCCAAGGCCCAGCAGGTGACCTCGCAGCTGTCGTACGTCAACGGCGAGATCAGCAAGCTGGGCAGCCTGCGCTCCGGCCTCGACGACGCCCAGGTTCTGCTGGAGCTGGCCGAGGCCGAGGCCGACCCGGGTGTGCTGACCGAGGTCGAGTCGGAGATCACCGGGCTGACCAAGGCCATCCAGGAGATGGAGGTCCGCACCCTGCTCTCCGGCGAGTACGACTCGCGGGAGGCGCTGGTCGCCATCCGGGCCGGCGCCGGTGGCGTGGACGCCGCGGACTTTGCCGAGATGCTGCTGCGGATGTACCTGCGCTGGGCGGAGCGGCACGGCTACCCGACCGAGGTCTACGAGACCTCGTACGCCGAGGAGGCGGGCCTGAAGTCGGCCACCTTCGCGGTCAAGGTGCCCTACGCGTACGGCACGCTGAGCGTCGAGTCGGGCACGCACCGGCTGGTCCGGATCAGCCCGTTCGACAACCAGGGTCGTCGGCAGACAAGCTTCGCGGGCGTCGAGGTTCTGCCGGTCACCGAGCAGACCGACCACATCGACATCCCGGAGAACGAGGTTCGGGTGGACGTCTACCGCTCCTCCGGGCCGGGTGGGCAGAGCGTCAACACCACCGACTCGGCGGTGCGCCTGACGCACATCCCGACCGGCATCGTGGTGACCTGCCAGAACGAGAAGTCCCAGTTGCAGAACAAGGCCTCAGCGCTGCGGGTGCTCCAGGCCCGACTGCTGGAGCGCAAGCGCCAGGAGGAGCAGGCCAAGCTCGAAGGGCTCAAGGAGAACGCGGCCGGCTCGTGGGGCGACCAGATGCGCTCCTACGTCCTGCACCCGTATCAGATGGTGAAGGATCTCCGAACCGAGCATGAGACCGGCAATCCGAGCGCGGTCTTCGACGGCGAGTTGGACGGTTTCATCGAGGCGGGCATCCGTTGGCGCAAGCAGCGGCAGATCGCTGGCGACGGTGCGTGACGGTGCGCGGGCGGAGCGCGTCGTCGATCTCCAGGTAGAAGCCTGATTCGACGACTCGTGCCGGATCGGCGGGGCGTGGGGCTTGGCTCAGTTGTTACACCGCGTAGACTCACCACCCGTGATTCAGCTTGAGCAAGTGACGAAGACGTACCCGAAGGCGTCCCGGCCTTCGCTCGACAACGTGTCCGTCTCGATCGAGAAGGGCGAGTTCGTCTTCTTCATCGGTCCATCCGGCTCCGGCAAGTCCACGATCATCAAAATGCTGCTGCACGAGGTGGCCCCCAACAAGGGGCGCGTCGTCGTCAACGGCAAGGACGTCACGTCGATGCGCTCCTGGAAGCGACCCCACTTCCGGCGCTCGATCGGCTGCGTCTTCCAGGACTTCCGGCTGCTGCCCAACCGCACCGCCTACGAGAACGTGGCGTTCGCCCTCGAGGTGATCGGCAAGACGAAGGCGGTTGCCCGCCGGGTCGTGCCGGAGGTGCTGGAGCTGGTCGGGCTCGGTGGCAAGGAGCACCGCTACCCGCACGAGCTCTCCGGTGGTGAGCAGCAGCGGGTCGCCGTCGCCCGGGCGTTCGTGAACCGTCCGCTGATCCTGCTGGCGGACGAGCCCACCGGAAACCTGGACCCGGACACCTCGATTGAGATCATGCGCCTGCTGGACCGGATCAACCGCACCGGCACGACCGTCGTGATGGTCACCCACGACTCCAACATCGTGAACCAGATGCGCCGCCGCGTCGTTGAGATTGAGAGCGGTCGCATCGTGCGTGACCAGGCCCGCGGCGTCTACGGGTGAGCCGGCGCTCCACCCCTGCGCAGCCTGACGACGAACACCTCATGCCGGAGACCCGGAGGAAATCCCGATGCGCGTGAAATACGTCCTGTCCGAGGTACTGGTCGGACTGTGGCGCAACGTGACCATGTCCATCGCGATGATCATCACGATGGCGGTCTCGCTGACCATGCTCGGCGCCAGCGGTCTCATGTACCGCCAGGTCGACGACATGAAGGACCTCTACTACAAGAACATCCAGGTCTCGATCTTCATGGAGCAGGAGGTGAGCGAGCAGCAGCGCACCGACCTGCAGACCAAACTCGACAGCGACCCCCTGGTCAAGGAGGTCATCTACGTCGACAAGGCCCAGGCGTACGAGCGCTTCAAGTCGATGTACCAGGACGCGCCGGACCTGGTCAACGCGGTCAAGCCCGACCAGCTGCCCGAGTCGTTCCGGCTCACACTGAACAACCCGGAGCAGTACAAGAGCGTCTACGACCAGTACAAGGACACTGAGGGTGTCGAGGAGATCGTCGACCAGAGTCGACTGCTCGACAAGATCTTCAACATCCTCACCGCGATCCAGAACATCGCCCTGGCCGCCGCCATCGTGATGGCGGTCGCCGCCCTGCTGCTGGTCGCGAACACCATTCAGGTGGCCGCGTACAGCAAGCGGCGTGAGGTTGCGGTCATGAAGCTGGTCGGCGCGTCCAACTGGTTCATCCAGGCGCCGTTCGTGCTGGAGGCCGTGGTGGCCGGCCTGATCGGTTCACTGCTCGGTCTGGTGGCCCTGGTCGCGGCGAAGTATCTGCTCTTCGACGGGTCGTTGAGCGCGTTGCAGGGCCTGCTCTCGCCGATCACCTGGGGCGACATCCTGTTCATCTTCCCGCTGATGGCTGGCGTCGGTGGTCTGGTCAGCGCGGGCACCGCCTGGATCACCCTGCGCTTCTACCTGCGGGTCTAGGCGCCGTACGGGTCGTCCCGTCGTCTCCCGAGGACCCTCCCGCAGCCGGAAATAAACGGCGCGGGAGGGTCCTTGTCATTCAGGTAGCATGATCGGTTGTCCGGCCGGGGCGAGCCCGGCCGCGGACGCCAGGAGAGGGGGTGGCACCGATGCCACGGGAAAAGGGGCGCAAGGTGGTCGCCTCCAACAAGAAGGCGCGTCACGACTACGCCATCTTCGACACGTACGAGGCGGGCATGGCGCTGACCGGCACCGAGGTCAAGTCGCTGCGGGCCGGGCGAGCGTCACTTGTCGACGCCTTCGCGCAGGAACGTGACGGCGAGTTGTTCCTGCACGCGATGCACATCCCGGAGTACACCCAGGGCACCTGGACCAACCATGAGCCCCGGCGTACCCGCAAGCTGCTGCTCAACCGGGGCGAGATCGACAAGCTCCTCGGCAAGACCCGTGAGGGCGGTTTCACCGTCGTCCCGTTGCAGGTCTACTTCTCGGACGGCTGGGCCAAGGTCGAGATCGCCCTGGCCAAGGGCAAGAAGTCGTACGACAAGCGTCAGGACCTCGCCAAGCGGGACGCGGACCGGGAGATCGCCCGGGTGTCCGGTCGGCGCGGCAAGGGCATGGACGACTAGTTAATCCCGTTTGTCCGGGTCGGCGTGCCGGCCCGGGGCTCGGGATGAAAGCTGTTGCGGCAGGCGTTAGTCTTGTCAGTGCCGCCACATCGGCGGCCTGTCGAGGGGGTGACTGGTTTCGACTTCGTACGCAGCGACAGGGGAAGCGAGCCGAGGAAGCCGACGTCGTCTCGAGAATCGGTCGTCGGAAACTTATAAGCGCCAAGCAAAATCGCGCTGACTTCGCTCTCGCCGCCTGAGGCGAGTAGCTAAGTCTGTCGGCCTGGGAACGCCTTCGTCCCAGTAGCCGGCATCAGCTAGGAGGCTGGCCAATCGGACCCGGTCGCGGGGTCCGTGCGGCGAGATTAATCAGCGACTGGGCCCGTCACACCAACTTGCTCGCGTGAGCGGTGGGGCCGAGTAGAGGCACAGCGAGCTGCGCTCGGAGAAGCCCTGACAAACCGGCGAAGGACCCGGGTTCGATTCCCGGCACCTCCACCACCTCGAACGAAGCGCCCCGGCCCACCAGCCGGGGCGCTTCGTTGTTCGCGGGGTCTTACGCTGCCCCCTGTGACCAACCAGGAGCTGCGCCTGTCGGTCGGCCCGTCGCCCGGCCGGCGCGTCGTGGCGGTGGTGTTCGGCGTCCTGCTCACCGCCGTCGGCGCGGCGTTCGTGGCACTGCCCCTCGTCGCCGACGGGCTGTTGCGCCGACTGACCGGCCCGGGTGACGCGTTCGCCTCCTATGAGGAGGCCCGCGACCTGCCACCGGGGCTGCTGCCGCCCGGGCTACGCGACTCCGCCGACCCGAACCAGTCCGGTCCCAGCCCGTTCGTCGGCCTGTGTGGCCTGCCCTTCGTCCTGCTCGGCCTCTACCTGGTGCTGCGGGTGCTCCGCACGGCCGCCTGGCTGGAGGGCAGCCTGGTGCGGGTACGCGGCGCGCTGCGCACCCGCACCGTCGACCTCGTCACCGCCCGGATCGAGTCCGGCGCGGTGTCGTACCGCGAGGCGGGCGACGACGGTCCGGCCGGCGAACCGCAGGTGCGGGCCATTCTCGCGACCGACCCGGGGAGTGCCCGGAGGGTCACGATCCCGCTGCGCGGCATGGGGCTGCCCGTCCTGCCGCCGTCCGAGCTGCGGGCGCTGGCCGAGGCGATCACGACGGGTCGACCGGGCGACGAGCGGGCCGGCGACGCGCGCGCCGTGGCCGAGCACCTGCGCCGGCTGGCAGAGCGCCCGTCGACCGACTGAGGCTGCCGTCCGTCCCAGGAGGCTCGTGCGGCCCTGGGGGCCTTCACCAGGGTGGCTGGTGGGGTCAGTGGGTTCAACGGGGCAGATGAGACGGTTCAGGGCCCTGGACAGAGCGGGCCGGGCAGCCTCACCATCGCGGTATGGGGTAGCAGCGCCGCCGCGCGGGAGGTGCCAATGGTCACCGGTCCGGTCCAGCAGCCGTCAGTCGTCGCCCGAGGGCGCGTCGCGCATCCGGCGGGGCTCCCCGCCGATCCACATTCCATCGGTCTACCCGGCGCGCCGCGTCCGGCCGGCCTCGCCGGCGACGTGCACGCCCTCGGCCGGGCCGTCGCCGTCGCCAGCACCGAGCCGCGCTGGCGCGAAGAGGTTCTCCTTCGGCTGCGTCCGGTGCGCCGGGGCTTCGCCGAGCACGTCCGGGCCACCGAGGGCCCCACCGGCCTCTACCGGGAGTTGCTCACCCAGTCGCCGCGACTGGACCACGGGGTGCGGCTGCTGACCCGGGAGCACGTGGCGATCGTCGCCGCGATCCTGGCGGTCCAGCAGATCGCCGAGCGGCCCGAGGCGCACCCCGATGAGCTGCGACACCGGGCCGGGCACCTGCTGCGGCGGTTGGCCCGGCATCGGCGGCGCGGCGCCGACCTGCTGTGGGAGGCGTACCAGACGGATCTGGGTGGCGAGACCTGAGCCCGGTCGGGAACCGGCCGGTCGGCGGAGGCGTCGAACCGTACATGAATCGGCCTGCCCTGCTGCTCGTACTCCCGTTGCTGCTCGTGACGGGCTGTGCCGCGACCGACTCCGGTCCGGCCGGCGGCCCGCCCAGCCCGACGCACGGGACGGAGGCGTTCGACCAGCGGGCCGTTCAGGTCGCCGAGGCGTGGCGGCCCGGCCCCGACTGGCGTACGGGCTACGTGCCGTTGGAGGGGCCGACAGTGCTCACCGGTGACCCGGGCTTCACCCCCGAGACCGAGACGGCGTTCCGGGCCGGGTGGTACCGCGCGCAGGTCGGAATACCGCCCACCCGGGTCGGCGGCGAGATCCAGTTCCCGGACGGACGGTTGAGGCTGCCGTTGGTCAGCGCCGCCGAGGCGTACCGGCAGCTCGACCAGGGTGACCCACTGCCCTGCCCGGGGCGGCCGAAGCAGCCCGGTCGGCCCACCCCCGGCGGCCCCACGGTCGAACCGGGGCCCGACGGGTGGGCCACGAGCACCACCCAGACCGCCTGTCTCCCGCTCACCGTCACCGCTGTCACGTTCGGCGCCGTGCCGGTGCGTACGAGCCGGGGGGTGGCACAGGTCCCGGCCTGGCTGTTCACCATCAAGGAGCTGGCCACCCCGGTGGTCCGGCTCGCCGTCGCGCCGACGGCGGTCACCCCCGTCCCCGAGCCGACCACGCCGGCCCGGCCGCTGCCGGACGGGTTGGTGGCGGCCCAGAACCTGGCCGCCGTCGACGACGCCCGGCTGACAGTGCGCCTCGGCGTCGGCGCGTGCGACACCGGGATCACGCCCTTGGTGTGGGAACGGCCGGACGTCGTGGTGGTCGGTGGCGGCGTCACCCGGGCCACCGGCGAATGTATCGACCTGCTGAAACTGGAGCCGGTCACCGTAACCCTCGCGGCGCCGCTGGGCAGCCGGCCGGTGCTGGACGTCTTCACCGGTGCCCCGCTGGCGATCGCACCGCGCTGACCCGGCTCAGAGGATGCTGGGCACGTCGGTGCTGATCGGCACCGGCAACACAGTGGGCCGGTCGGCGCGCAGCCCGGCGGAGAGCGCCGCGCCGAGCTGATCGGGGGTCTCCACCACCTGCGTGGCACAGCCGTAGCCGGCCGCGATCGCGACGACGTCCAACCCCGGCAGGTCCAGGCCGGGCACCCCGGGAGTGTGCTTCAGCTCGGCGAACGCCTTGAGGATCGCGT
Organism: Micromonospora sp. NPDC047187; assembly: GCF_040643355.1. Classification (NCBI taxonomy): domain Bacteria; kingdom Bacillati; phylum Actinomycetota; class Actinomycetes; order Micromonosporales; family Micromonosporaceae; genus Micromonospora; species Micromonospora sp. NPDC047187. Next base: position 105,201 of record NZ_JBEYUF010000003.1, on the reverse strand, counting down.
ACTGCTGGTTGACCGGGACGACGACCACCACCGGCAGTGCCAGGCGCGCGGCCGTCCAGAGCGCCTGCACCGAATAGTGGAAGGAGCCGTCGCCGATCACCGCCACCACCGGGCGGCCGCGCCCGGTGTCCCGCTCGGCCAGTGCGATGCCGACCGCCGCCGGCAGGCCGTAGCCGAGGCCGCCGCTGGCCATCGTGAAGTACGACGCCGGGCGGGTGATCCGTAGCTGACGACGCAGCGCGGACAGATTGGACGGTGACTCCTGGACCAGCACGCCGTCGGTCGGCCAGTGTGCGGCCAGCGCGGCGAACAGGGCGTCGGCGCTCAGCGGGGTGCCGACCTCCGGCGGTGGCAGTGCGTCCCGTCGCGTCGGTGCCGGTCGGCCGCTCGGCGGCACCCCTTCGACCAGCGCGGCCAGGGCCAGCCCCGGGTCGCTGAGCAGACTGTCACCGACCGGCGCTCGCGCGGCCTCGTCGGGGTCGTCGGTGATGTGCAGCAGTCGGGCGCCGTCGGGCAGGTGCCCGCCCGGCACGTACGGGTAGTAGCGGAACACCGGGGCGCCGACGACCAGCACCGTGTCGTGCCCGCGCAGCGCCTCGGCGAGCGGACCGATCGCGTACGGCAGCACGCCGCGAAAGTGCGGGTGGTCCTCGGGGAACACCGCCCGCTCGGTGGCGGGAGCCGACCAGACCGGCGCGGCGAGCCGCTCCGCCAGCGCGACAGCGGTCGACCAACTCGCGGAGCGGTCCACCCCCGGCCCGTACACGAGGGCCGGGTTGCGGCTGCCGGCCAGCACCCGGACGAACTCCTCCAACCGCTGGGGGTCCGGCGCGAACCGGGTGGCCACCGTTCGCGGCGCGGGCGGCGGGTCGGCTGGCTGGGCCCAGTCGTCCATCGGCAGGGAGAGGAAGACCGGCCCGGCCGGTGGCTGCACCGCAGTCGCGTACGCCCGCAGCATCGCCGCGGGGATGTCCTGCGCGCGGGCCGGCTCGTAGGCCCACTTCACGTAGGGCTGCGGAAGCTCGGTGGGTCGGCGGCTGGCCAGCCGGGGTTCCAGGAGCAGCATCTCCCGGGTCTGCTGGCCGGCGGTGACGATCAGCGGGGTCTTGTTGTGCCAGGCGGTGACCAGGTTGCCCATGCCGTTGCCGGTGCCCGGGGCGGTGTGCAGGTTGACGTGGGCGGGCACTCCGCTGGCCTGGGCGTAGCCGTCGGCCATCGCGACGGCCGTCGCCTCGTGCAGCGCGTGGACGTAGTGGAAGTCGGCGGGGAAGTCCTGGAGGAACGGCTCCTCGGTGGAGCCGGGGTTGCCGAAGACAGTGGTCATGCCGAGGGTGCGGAGCACGTCGTACGTCGCGTCCCGGACAGTTGCCATCGCCACCCGCCTCCGTCTCGCGGGCAGGGGCAACCGCGTTCGCCCTCCCGATCAGCCGAATCTATCGGGATGTGACGGACGTTTCGGGCGTTTCTCGGCCGCCGGTGGTCCCGATCGGTCGATCACCGGGAGGTCCGCCGTCGGGTGCCTCGGCCCTTCGTCTTAACTGTCCGATCACCCGCCGGTCAGACCTTAGCCAGCACCCAGCACGCAGGCTATGGTGCCAGGCATGGCGTTGACAGGGCGGCTGAACCCGATGCGGTGGGCGGATCCGGTCGATGACCGGTGCCCGGCGCGGGCTCACGGTTGACGGGTGTGTGGCATGCAGGGAGAGGGCCAGGCGATCGGCGGACGAGCGATGGAGTCGATGACCGGGCGGCTGCTGGTCGCGACTCCGGCGCTCAAGGACCCGAACTTCGACCGTACGGTCGTGCTGCTGGTCGCCCACGAGCCGGGCGGCGCGCTCGGTGTGGTGCTGAACCGGGCCACCGAGGTGCCGGTGGCCGAGGTGCTCGGTGACTGGAGTGACCTGGCCCGCCACCCGGCGGTGCTCTTCGAGGGTGGCCCGGTGCAGCCCGACTCGGCCATCTGCCTCGCCCGGATGCGGCACCCCATGCGCCGGGTGAAGGGCTTCCACCAGGTTTCCGGGGCGGTCGGCACTATCGACCTCTCGGTCGACCCGGAGCGGCTGCGGGAGAGCATCGGCGGCATCCGGGTCTTCGCCGGCTACTCCGGCTGGGGCAGCGGCCAGTTGGAGCAGGAGATCGCCGACGGGTCCTGGTTCGTGCTGGACGGGCTCCCCGGGGACGCGTTCGTCGACCGGCCCGACGACCTGTGGCCGATGGTGCTGCGCCGGCAGGGCGGGATGATGGCCGCCGTCGCGCACTTCCCGCCGGACGTGGCGCTCAACTGACCCGGCCGGCGGGGGACCCCGCGAGATGACCATGCGGGCCGGTCTGTGTATAGTTTCCCAGTGCCCGGGCGACCGGGACGACAGCAAGGGGCCGTGGCGCAGCTGGTAGCGCACCACACTGGCAGTGTGGGGGTCAGGGGTTCGAGTCCCCTCGGCTCCACCCTTGAGAAACGCCCTGGTCGGGACAATCCGACCAGGGCGTTTTGCTGCGCCGTCGAAGCCGCGGCTACCGAACGATCGGTGACCACTCCCGCTGGCTGGCGATCGTCACTCCGGGGGTGCGGTAATAGGGGTCCTCGGCGACGACAGCGGCGAACGCATCGGCGTCCGGGACGTCGAAGATCAGCAGTGCTCCGGAGTCGTCGGCGAACGGCCCGGCCATGACCAGACGGCCCTCCTGGCGCAGGGCCTGGAGACGCTCCCGGTGCGCCGGTCGGGCGGCGAGCCGGTCGGGTTCGTCGCCGAAGGACAGCTCCAAGATGAACACCGGTTCCTCCTCATCGGGGCGATCTTTCGAAGCACCCTAGTCGATCCGCCGGACTGCCCCAGCACACGCAAAACGCCCCGACCGGATGACCCGGTCAGGGCGTTGGCGATTGGATGTCCGGTCAGGGCTGAGTCAGCCCTGACGGCTCTTCCACTGCGGGTTGGCGCGATTCACCACGACTACCCGGCCGCGACGGCGGACCACCACCGAACCCGGCTTCTGCTTCAGTGCACGCAACGAGCTACGTACCTTCATGTCTGCCTCCTCGGTGCAAGCGGTTCCGAGTATCGAAACGCCACACCCACCCGCAGGATTCCCGGCCGGTCAGCGTCGAACCTTTGCCGTCTCCCGGCCGTACCAGTGGGCGGAGGTCATCCTCATGCCCGTACGCCGGCTTCTCGCCACGGTGCTGGTCGCTGCCGCGACAGTGCCCCTGGCCGCCACGCCCGCCGCCGCCCACGGCGCCCCGACCGACCCGATCAGTCGCGCGGCGGCCTGTGGCCCCGAGGGCCGGTACGCGGCCACCAGCGCCTGCCGGGCGGCGGTCAAGGCCGGCGCGGCGGTCCGCGAATGGGACAACGTGCGAGTTTCCACGATCAACGGGCGAGATCGGGAACGGATTCCGGACGGTGAGCTGTGCAGCGGCGGACTGTCCGCGTACCGGGGACTGGACCTGCCCCGTACCGACTGGCCCAGCACCACGCTGACCACCGGCGCGACGTTCACCTTCCGGTACCGGACCACCATCGAGCACCGGGGCACCTTCCGGCTCTACGTCACCACGCCGGCCTACGACCCCCGTAAGAAGCTGACCTGGGCGGATCTGGAGTCGCGCCCGTTTCTGACGCTGACCGACCCGCCGGTGCGGGCCGGGGCGTACCAGTTGGCGGGCCGGCTGCCGGCGGGCCGCAGCGGGCGACACCTGATCTACACGATCTGGCAGAACTCCAACACGCCGGACACCTACTACTCCTGCTCGGACGTGGTGTTCCGTGGTGCCAAGGCCACCGGTGCCAAGGCCACCGGCACCCCGGCGAAGGCCGGCGCGACGAAGAGCGCGGCGGCTGCTCCGCGTGCCGCAGCGAGTGGGCCGGCCGTCACCGAGACGGCGGTGGCGGCGGCGGCCGACCCGGGCGTGCCGGTGGCGTCGGTGACCAACCTCGGCGGCCGGTGGCCGGTGCTGGCCGGCGCCGCCGCCGTGCTGGTCCTGGCGCTGCTGCTGATCGGTGCCGGACGGCGACGTCGCAGCGCCGCCGCACCGGTGGGCCGGCAGTGCGAGGTGCGCAACCACCGGGCCGGGCGGCGCCGGATCTGGTGATCCGACCCGCCCGGGGACCCGACGGGGTTCAGCCCAGGTGGCGCTCGATCTCGGTCAACTCGTCGGCCGTGAAGTCGAGGTTGTCCAGCGCGGCGATGTTCGTCTCCAACTGCTCGACGCTGCTCGCCCCGATGATCAGGCTGGTCATCCGCGGGTCACGCAGCGCCCAGGCCAACGCGAGCTGAGCGAGGGACTGGCCGCGCCGCTCGGCGACCGCGCCGAGCCCACGGATGGTGGCCATCTTCTCCTCGCTGAGGTCGCTCTCGTTGAGGAAGACGCTGGTGCGAACCCGCGAGTCGGCCGGAATGCCGCCCAGGTAACGGTCGGTCAGCAGGCCCTGGGCCAGCGGGCTGTACGCGATGCAGCCCGCACCGACCTGCTCCAGCGTGTCGAGCAGGCCGTCGGACTCGGTCCAGCGGTTGAGCATCGAGTACGACAGCTGGTTGATCAGCAGCGGCGTACCCAGCTCACGCAGGATCGCGGCGGCGCGCGTGGTCTGCTCCGAGTTGTAGTTCGAGATGCCGACGTAGAGCGCCTTGCCGGAGCGGACGATGGCGTCGAGCGCCCCCATCGTCTCCTCAAGGGGGGTGTCCGGGTCGAACCGGTGCGAGTAGAAGATGTCGACGTAGTCCAGCCCCATCCGGCCCAGCGACTGGTCCAGCGACGAGATCAGGTTCTTGCGCGAGCCCCACTCACCGTACGGGCCGGGCCACATCAGGTACCCGGCCTTGCTGGAGATGACCAACTCGTCCCGGTACGGCTTCAGGTCGGTGGCGAGCATCCGGCCGAAGTTCTCCTCCGCCGAACCGGGCGGCGGGCCGTAGTTGTTGGCCAGGTCGAAGTGGGTGACACCCAGGTCGAAGGCGCGGCGGACGATGTCGCGCTGCCGTTCGAACGGGCGGTCCGGACCGAAGTTGTGCCACAGCCCGAGCGAGACGGCAGGCAGCCGCAGGCCACTGCGTCCGCTGCGCCGGTAGGTCATGGTGTCGTAGCGGTCATCCGCGGCGAGGTAAGTCACGATCATGAGCCTAGCTCCGGCCCAGCGTGGTGCGGATCGGGCGTGGAAACCGGGACATCGGGGTAGTTTCGACGCCATGCGTTTCATTGCGCTCGACACCCCCAAACCGCTGTCCAAGATCGGGTTGGGCACCTGGCAGTTCGGCTCCCGGGAATGGGGGTACGGCCCGGACTTCGAGCGGCAGGCGGCGCAGATCGTCCGGCGGGCCGTCGAGCTGGGCGTGACGGTCTTCGACAGCGCGGAGATCTACGGCTTCGGGCGCAGCGAACGCATCCTCGGCGCGGCCCTCGGCGACGACCGGCCGAAGGTCGTGATCGCCAGCAAGATCCTGCCGGTCCTGCCGGTGGCCGCCGTGGTGCAGCAGCGGGCGGTCGCCTCGGCGGCCCGGCTCGGCGTCACCAGCATCGACCTCTACCAGGTGCACCAGCCCAACCCACTGGTCGCCGACCACACCACGATGCGCGGCATGCGGACCCTGCAGGACGTCGGGCTGGTCGGCGAGGTCGGCGTGAGCAACTACGGGCTGCGCCGCTGGCAGGTCGCCGAAGCGGCACTCGGCCGGCGGGTGCTCAGCAACCAGGTCCGCTACAGCATGCTGGACCGCGCACCCGAGCAGGACCTGCTGCCGTACGCGCGGCAGGCCGGTCGGGTGGTCATCGCGTACAGCCCGCTGGCGCAGGGCTTCCTCTCCGGCCGCTACGACGCCAAGAACCCGCCGACCGGCGCGGTCCGGCGCGCCAACCCGTACTTCCTGCCGGAGAACCTGGAGCGCGGCGCGGCCCTGATCGACACAGTGCGCCAGGTCGCCGACGCCCACGACGCCACCCCCAGCCAGATCGCGCTGGCCTACCTGCTGCGCCACCCGAACGTGCTCGCCATCCCCGGGGCGTCCGGGGTCGAGCAGATGGAACGCAACGCCGCCGCCGCCGACATCGACCTCGCCGACGACGAGTACGCGGCGCTGGCCGAGGCGGCGAAACGCTTCCGCCCGATCACCGGACTCGCCGCGATGCCGGCGATGCTGCGTGCCCGGTTCGGCAAACCAACCGGAAAGTGAGCACAGTGGACGACATCACCGCGCTGATCCTGGACGACCACGCCGCCTTCCGGCGTGGCTTCGCCCGCCTCGACGACGCCCGAGACGAGCAGGAGATGCTCGCCATCTGGGACGCCCTCGCCCTGCACCTGGACATCCACGCCGAGGCGGAAGAGGCGATCCTCTACCCGCACCTGGTCAAGCACGGCGACGACGGCGAGGACGAGACCGCCGACGCGATCGGCGACCACAACAAGATCCGTGACGCCATCGCCGAGGCGAAACTGCACCCGGTCGGCTCGGATCAGTGGTGGGAGGCGGTCGGCAACGCCCGCCGGGAGAACAGCGAACACCTCGCCGAAGAGGAGGACGAGGCGCTGCCCGACTTCCGCCGGCACGCCAGCACCGAACTCCGCGCCGAGCTGGGCCAACGCTGGCTGACCTTCTACGGCGAGCACAAGAACGGCCGCAACCTCCCGTTCCGCGACAAGGACCCGCAGCAGTACGTCGCCGACCACCGCTGAGATCTCCCCGGCACGGGGGAGTCGCCGAGACCCGTCCGGGCCGCAGAATGACGAGGTGAACCCCCGAGCGGCGCTGGCCCCGCTGGTCGCCGGCACCACCTGGCGACGCGGCGTGTTCCTGCTGCTCGGCGGCGTGCTGGCGCTGCCGTACGGGCTGCTCGCGGTGACCTTCGCCCAACTGCTCGCCGACTCGGCGATCCCGCGCCCACTGGTCTACGCCCTGCTGGTCATCGCCGTACTGATCGCCGTGGTCCCGTTGCTGCTGGACGGCAGCCGGGCCCTGGAGATCGCCGCCGTCCGGGCGCTGCTCGGTGTCGACCTGCCCGAACCCGCGCCCGGACACCACGGCGACCGGGATACCCGGCTGCGCAGCGCGCTCTGGATCGCCACCCACCTCATCATCGGGGCGCTGGTGATGATCGCGCTGTTCAGCGCCCTGCCGATGGCGCTGGCGTTCATCGCCCAGCAGTTCGGCGTCGGCACCGAGCTGACCAGCCGGGAACAGTTCGGGCCATTGGACGGGCAGGACAGCGGCTGGCTGACAGTGACCGGGGTGCTCCTGCTGGTCGGCCTCGGCTACGCCGTCGCCGGGCTCGGCGCGCTCGCCGGATCCATGGCACCCGTGCTGCTCGGCCCGGCCCAGGCGGAGCGGATCGCCGCCCTCGAAGCACGAGCCGCCCGGCTCGCCGAACGCAACCGGCTGGCCCGGGAACTGCACGACTCGGTCGGCCACGCGCTGACAGTGGCCACCCTCCAGGCCGGAGCCGCCCGCGAGGTCCTCGACACCGACCCCGAATTCGTCCGACGAGCGCTCACCGCCATCGAGGACGTCGGACGGACCGCGATGGACGACCTCGACCACGTACTCGGGCTGCTTCGGGAGAACGGACGCGACCGGCCAGTGGTGGCGCCGCAGCGTACCCTCGCCGACCTGGACCGGTTGGTCACCGACGCCCGCGCGGCCGGCCTGACCGTGCACGCGCAACGCGCCGGCGACCCGGCCCGGGTGCCCGCTGTGGTCTCCCGGGAGGGTTACCGAATCGTCCAGGAAGGACTGACCAACGCGGCCAGGCACGGCCACGGGCCGGTGACGGTACGCCTGGACCTGCACAGCGACGCGCTGGAGTTGGAGCTGGTCAACGCGGTGCGCCACCCCGACCGGGCCCAGCGGGGGCGGGGCGGTCGAGGACTGGACGGCATGCGGGAGCGGGTGCTGCTGCTCGGCGGCCGGCTCACAGTGGGCCCCGACGGCGACCGGTGGCTGATCCGGGCCCGCCTGCCGTACGAGGAGACGACATGACCACCGGAGTGCTGATCGTCGACGACGACGAGCTGATCCGGGTGGGGCTGCGAGCCATCATCGACGCCCAACCCGACCTGCACGTGCTCGCCGAGGCCGCCGACGGCGCCGAGGTGCCGCCGCTGGTCGCCCGGCACCGGCCCGACGTGGTGCTGATGGACGTGCGGATGCCCGGCATCGACGGCATCCAGGCCACCCGGCACCTGCTGGCCACCTCCGCCGACCCGCCCCGGGTGCTGGTGGTCACCACCTTCGCCAACGACGAGTACGTCTACGAGGCGCTGCGCGCCGGCGCCTCGGGGTTCCTGCTCAAACGGGCCCGACCCGCCGAGGTGGTGGAGGCGGTCCGGGTGGTCGCGGCCGGTGAGTCACTGCTCTTCCCGGCCGCGATCCGCCAACTGGTCGGCGCGTACGGGCCGACGGGTGGCGACCGGTTGACCGCCGCCCGGCTCACCGAACGCGAGGCCGAGGTGCTGCGGTTGATGACCACCGGCCGGTCCAACCCGGAGATCGCCGCGCACCTCGTGGTCGGGGTGGAGACGGTCAAGACGCACGTCGGCAACGTGCTGGCCAAGCTGGGCGTCCGCGACCGTACGCAGGCGGTCATCGCCGCGTACGAGTCCGGCTTCGTCACCCCGTCGGGCTGATCGGTCCCTCCGCCGGGGGAGTGGGTTCACCGCTAGCCGGGAGGGAATCCGGCGGCCGACCGTCGAGGCTGAGAGCATGACAACGATCACTGCTTCCCCACCCCGTACCGACTCCCGCTGGCCGGACCGGCTGGCCCCACTGGCCGCCGGTTGGCTCGGCCTGTGGGGCGTGCTCGCCCTGATCGGCACCCTCACCGGCGCCGGCTACCCGTTCGGCCCGAACGACCCCCAGGGCGGCGACGTCAGCCTGCTCCGCCTGGTGCCGGTGGAGGTGGCCACCCCGCTCCTCGCCGGCGTGCTCCTCACCGCCGCGGTGGCGGCCCTGGCGATGAGCCGCCCGGCGGCGCGCCCACCAGGCCCGCTGCGGGCGCTGCTCGCCGGCTACGGCTGGGCGGTCGCGTTCGTGCTCGTCCTGGTCGTGCCGGACGTCCGGGTGCTGGTCGTCCTCGGCTACCTGCCGATACTGATCGTCGGGGCGCCGTTCGGGTGGCCGCCGGTCGACTACGCCGACATCTTCAACTGGGCGCTGTTCGGCCGGTTCGCGGCGCTGGCCGGCGGGCTGCTGCTGGTCGGGGCGGTGCTCGCCTGGCAGCGCCGTACCGCCGGGGCCTGCGTCGGCTGCGGCCGCGCCGACACCGGCCAGCGGTGGACCACCCCGGCCGCCGCCAGCCGCTGGGGCCGGTGGGCAGTGGGCATCGCCGCGGCCATCCCGTTCACGTACGCGTTGACCCGGTTCGCCTGGGCGGCCGGCATCCCGCTCGGCATCTCCCGGAAGTTCCTCACCGAGATGCAGGACACCGGGCTGGTCTGGGCCGGGTTCGGGCTGGCCGCCTTCGCCACCGCCGGCGCGATCCTCACCCTCGGCCTGGTGCAACGTTGGGGCGAGCGGTTCCCGCGCTGGATGCTCGGCCTCGCCGGCCGTCGGGTGCCGGTGAAGCTGGCCGTGGTGCCGGCCACCCTGGTCGCCATCTCCGTGACCGCGGCCTCGCTGGGGCTGCTCAGCAACCCGAAGTTCTGGGAACTCACCGGCGGGCTCAGCATCACCGGGGCGCCGATGATGCTCTGGCCGGTGTGGGGCGTGGCGCTCGGCACTGCAACCTACGCGTACCACCTGCGCCGCCGCGGCACCTGCCGGCGTTGCGACCGGGGCTGAGGGTGGTGGCCAGGGGTGCCCCCGATGCCCGGGGCACCCCTGCGAATGTGAGCTAGCGTGGGTCGGGTGACTGCGCCTACCCCGGTAATCCCGGTTCCACCGGCCGACCTGCCCGGCACGCTCGGCGCGCTACGGGCGGCCGGTCACCAGTACCGCACCGTCAAGCAGGAACTCCGCGACAACCTCCTCGCCCGGATGCGCTCCGGCGAGACCCGATTCCCCGGCATCGTCGGCTACGACGACAGCGTGCTGCCCGAGGTCGAGCGGGCCCTGCTCGCCGGGCACGACATGGTGCTGCTCGGCGAGCGCGGCCAGGGCAAGACCCGGCTGATCCGCTCACTGGGCGCGTTGCTCGACGAGTGGACCCCCGTTCTGCCCGGCTCGGTGCTCAACGAGCACCCGATGCACCCGCTCACCCCGGCGTCCCGCGCCCAGGTCGCCGAGGCCGGTGACGACCTGCCGATCGGCTGGCTGCACCGCTCGATGCGGTACGGCGAGAAGTTGGCCACCCCGGACACCAGCGTCGGCGACCTGATCGGCGACGTCGACCCGATCCGCATCGCCCAGGGTCGTACCCTCGGTGACCCGGAGACCATCCACTTCGGGTTGGTGCCGCGCACCAACCGGGGCATCTTCGCCGTCAACGAGCTGCCCGACCTGGCCGAGCGGATCCAGGTGGCGCTGCTCAACGTGCTGGAGGAGCGGGACATCCAGGTTCGCGGCTACCAGCTGCGCCTGCCGCTGGACCTGCTCCTGGTGGCCAGCGCCAACCCGGAGGACTACACCAACCGCGGCCGGATCATCACCCCCCTCAAGGACCGGTTCGGCGCGGAGATCCGCACCCACTACCCGGTCGACCTGGAGTTGGAGCTGGCGCTGATCCGCCAGGAGGCCGACCTGGTCGCCGAGGTGCCGGAGCACGTGCTGGAGGTGCTGGCCCGTTTCGCCCGCGCCGTCCGGGAGTCGCCGTCGGTGGACCCGCGCTCCGGTGTCTCCGCCCGGTTCGCCATCGCCGCCGCCGAGACGGTCGCCGGTGCCGCGCTGCGTCGCGCCGGTCTGCTCGCCGCCTCCGACACCCCGGACGGACGCCCCGAGGCCGCCGTTGCCCGCGTCGGCGACGCGGTGTCGGTGACCAGCACGCTGCGCGGCAAGGTCGAGTTCGAGAGCGGCGAGGAGGGCCGGGAGATCGAGATCCTCGCGCACCTGCTGCGTACCGCGACCGCCGAGACGTTCCGGGCCCACCTGGCCGGGCTGGACCTGTCCGGGTTCACCGCCCTGGTCGAGGACGGCGCCGCGATCGAGACCGGCGAGTTGGTCAGCGCCACCGAGCTGCTACGCCAGGTCGGCACCGTACCCGGGTTGGCGAAGGTCCTGGACCGGCTCGACCTGGGCGACGCGCCCACTTCCGAGGAGGCCGCTGCCGCCGTCGAGTTCGTGCTGGAAGGGCTGCACCTGACCCGCCGGCTCGGCAAGGACGTCACCGACTCGGGGCGCACCGTCTACGGCGGCCGGGGCTGACAGTGGCCGGCAACCGGTTCCGTTACGGGCAGTGGAACGGCGGGCCCGACCCGCTCGCACCCCCGTACGACGTGCGTGAGGCGGTGGACGCGGTCGGTGCCGAGGTGCTGGCCGGCGGCAGCCTGCGGGAGGCGCTGCGTGACCTGCTGCGCCGTGGCCCGCAGGGACGGGGTGGCCTGGACGACCTGGCCGCCCGGGCTCGGCGGCTGCGCCGGGAGGCGCTGCGCAGGGGCGACCTGGACGGGGCGGTGACCCGGGCCCAGGCCCTGCTCGACCAGGCGCTCGCCGCCGAGCGGGACGAGCTGCGGGGTCGCGACGACGACGCCGCGCGGTTCGCCGAGGCGGTGCTGGACAATCTGCCGCGCTCGACGGCGCGGGCCGTGGAGGAGCTGTCCGGCTACCAGTGGGCCAGCGACGACGCCCGCCGCTCGTACCAGCAGATCCTCGACCAACTCCGCGACGACGTGCTCGGCCAGCGCTTCGCCGGGCTGCGCGACGCGGTGCGCGCCTCCGCCGACCCGGCCGCCCAGCAGCGGCTCGCCGAGATGATGGGCGACCTGAACGACCTGCTCGCCCGGCACGGTCGCGCGGAGGACACCACCGACGCGTTCGCCGAGTTCATGCGCCGACATGGCGACTTCTTCCCGGAGAAGCCGGAGAACGTCGACGAGTTGATCGACGTGCTGGCCCGCCGGGCGGCGGCCGGTGAGCGGCTGATGAACTCGCTCTCCGAGCGGCAGCGCGCCGAGCTGGCCGGCCTCATGCAGCAGTCGCTCGGCGACCGCCTCGCGGGGGAGTTGTCAGCGCTCGACGCGAACCTGCGGGCGCTGCGACCCGATCTGCGCTGGGGGCGAGGTGAGCGGGTCCGCGGCGACCAGCCGCTGGACTACGCCGACGCGGCCGGCGCGCTGGGTGAGATCGGCGACCTGGACGACCTGCTGGACCAGCTCGACCAGGAACACCCGGGGGCGACCCTCGACGACGTGGACGTCGACGCGGTGGCGCGCACGCTGGGCCGGGACGCGGCCGACGACGTTCGCCGGCTGCGCGATCTGGAGCGGGAACTGCGCCACCAGGGTTGGGTCAGCCGGGACGCGGAGGGGCTCACGCTGAGCCCGAAGGCGCTGCGCCGGCTCGGCGGGACCGCCCTGCGGCAGGTTTTCGCGGAGCTGACCGCCGGGCCGCGCGGCCAGCACGATTTGCGCTCGGCCGGTGCGGCGGGCGAGGTCAGCGGCGCGTCCAGGCCCTGGCAGTACGGCGATGAGCAACCGTTGGACGTGGTCCGGACGTTGACCCGGGCGGTCAGTCGGGCCGGGCCGACGGTCCCGGTGCAGCTCTCGGTGGACGACTTCGAGGTGGTGGAGACCGAGAGGCGTGCCTCGGCCGCTGTGGTGCTCTGCGTCGACCTGTCGTACTCGATGATCTCTCAGGGTCGTTGGGGGCCGATGAAGCAGACGGCGCTGGCGCTGGCACACCTGATGGAGACGCGTTTCCCGCAGGACGCCCTGCAGATCGTGGGCTTCGGCCGGGAGGCGATGACGCTCACCCAGCAGGAGTTGGCGGCCGTGGAGCCGGACATGGAGCAGGGCACCAACCTCCAGCACGCGCTGCGGTTGGCGGGCCGGCACCTGCGCCGGCACCCGGACGCCGAGCCGATCGTCCTGGTGGTCACCGACGGCGAGCCGACCGCGCACCTGGACCCGGACGACGGGGAGGCGCTGTTCCACTGGCCGCCGCTTCCGGAGACGATCGAGGCGACGGTCCGCGAGGTGGACCGGTTGAGCCGCTACGGCGCCACGCTCAACCTGTTCATGCTCGGCGACGACCCGGGCCTGCGGCGCTTCGTCGACGCGGTGGCCCGCCGCAGCCGGGGCCGCATGTTCACGCCGGACACCGACGACCTGGGCGAGTACGTGGTCAGCGACTACCTCCGCTCCCGCCAATCCCGCCGCTAACTCCCGCCGTGGCGGGTTGACTGGGGGGATGGAGAGCGGGGGATTGCGGCGGGCCTACGGTGCCCTGTTCGCGGAGGTCGACGCAGGCGGGTTCGGTCCGGCTCCGGAGGGGCAGCTCAGTGCCGAGCAGATCGTCGCGCATCTGGTCGCCAACGACGAGCTGATGATCCAGGCCACCGAGGCGTTGCTGGCCGGGTCGCCGTTCGCCTACTACGAGCTGGCGGAGGACATGCACCGCCCGCAGCTCGACGCGCTCGCCGCCGAGCAGGGTGGTCTGCGTGGCCTGACCGCCCTGCTGCACGGCACCAGCGACCGGTTGTGCGGGCTGGTCGACCAGCTCGGCCTGGCAGCGGAGACCCCGGTCGAGACGCACCTCCGCGAGGGCTTCGACCTCGTCGTCGACGAGCCACTGCCCTGGTCCCGCACCCTGGACCTGCACACCCGGGTGCACCTGCCGAAGCACCAGTCCCAGTTACACCTGCTCCGCCCGTAAGCCGACCCCCCTGAGCCCCAGCCCCAGCCCTCGCCCCAGCCCCAGCCCTCGTCGATCTTGCACTTCCTGTCCCGACAAAATGGACCTAAGTTACTTTTCGGCAACCCAAAGTGCAAGATCGACGAGAGCGATGACTTGGGCGGGGCGGGGGGGTCAGGTTTTGATCGGCTCGGGGCGGGGGTGGAAGGTTCGGCGGTAGGTGGACGGGGCCACGCCGATGCGTTGGTGGAGTTGCTGGCGTAGGGCGGCTGTGGTGCCGAACCCGCAGCGGTGGGCGATCTGGTCGACGCTGAGGTCGGTCGTCTCCAGCAGCAGTCTCGCGTGGTCGGTGCGCTGTTGCAGCAGCCACTGGGCCGGGCTCAGGCCGGTCTCCGACCGGAAGCGTCGGGTGAAGGTGCGCACGCTCATCCGCGCCTGCTCGGCCAGGTCGCGCAGCGCGATCGGCTCGTGCAGCCGCTGCCGCGCCCACTCCCGGGCTCCCGCCGTGCTGGTGTCGGTCGCCTTCGGCACCGGCTGCTCGATGTACTGCGCCTGACCGCCGTCGCGCCACGGTGGCATCACACAGCGGCGGGCCGCCCGGTTGGCCACCTCGCTGCCGTGGTCGAGGCGAATGACGTGCAGGCAGAGGTCGATGCCGGCGGCGACTCCGGCCGAGGTGAGCACCCGGTCGTCGGCGATGAAGAGCACGCCCGGATCGAGGTCCACCCGGGCGTGCAGGCGGCGGAACCGCTCGGCGTACGCCCAGTGGGTGGTCGCCCGCCGCCCGTCGAGGAGCCCGGCGGCGGCGAGCACGAACGCTCCGGTGCAGATCGACATGATCCGGGCGACCCGCTCGTACGCCGCGCGCAGCGCCTCGGTCACCTCCGGCTCGACGATGCCCGCTGTCAACGCGGTGCCGTCGTGGATGCCCGGGACGATCACCGTTTCCGCAGTGTCGAGCAGCTCCAGACCATGGTCGGGGACCACCTGGAAGCCGGCGGTGCTGCGCACCGGCCGCCGGCCCGGGGTGCACACCCGGACGTCGTAGAAGGGCGTTCCGTCGGCGGCCCGGGCCGTGCTGAAGACCTGGGACGGGGTGCCGAGGTCCAGGCCAACCACCTGGTGCAGGGCGAGTACGGCGATCCGGTGCGGGCCAGCGCTCATGGCCCGATTATTGCGCATGATGGCTTTCCGGCCACTCGTCGAGGTGGGTGGCCCGGCTCAGACTTGTCCCCGTGACCAAGAACCGCCGTCTGCATCCCGCCTGGCTGGTCGCCGCCGTCGCCTTCGTGGCGCTGGTCGGCGCGGCCGGCTTCCGCGCCACCCCGTCGGTGCTGCTGCACCCGCTGCACGAGGAGTTCGGCTGGCCCCTGGCCACGATCTCCACGGCCGTCTCGGTCAACCTGCTGCTCTACGGGCTCACCGCGCCGTTCGCGGCAGCCCTGATGGACCGGTTCGGCATCCGCCGGGTGGTCTCGGTGGCGTTGCTGCTGGTCGCCGCGGGCAGCGGGTTGACGGTCTTCATGACCGCCAGCTGGCAGCTCCTGCTCTGCTGGGGTGTGCTGGTGGGACTGGGCACCGGCTCGATGGCGCTGGCGTTCGTGGCCACCGTCACCGGCCGTTGGTTCGTGCACCGACGGGGCCTGGTCACCGGAGTGCTGACCGCCGGCGGGGCGGCAGGACAACTGGTGTTCCTGCCACTGATCGCCATCCTGGTACGCGACCACGGCTGGCGTAGCGCCGCACTCGTGGTGGCCGTGGCGGCGCTGGCGGTCGTACCCCTGGTGGTGTGGCTGCTGCGCGAGCACCCGGCGGATCTCGGCCTGCCCGCCTACGGGGCGACCGAGGTCGTCGCGGCGCCGCCGGCGACCGGCGGCGCGGCGACCCGGGCGCTCGGCGCGCTGGCCACCGCGGCCCGGACCCGACCGTTCTGGCTGCTGGCCGGAGGCTTCGCGATCTGCGGGGCGACCACAAACGGCCTGGTCGGTACGCACTTCGTGCCGGCCGCCCACGACCACGGCATGGCCCAGACCACAGCGGCCGGGTTGCTCGCCCTGGTGGGGCTCTTCGACATCGTCGGCACCATCGCCTCCGGCTGGCTCACCGACCGGGTGGACAGCCGGCTGCTGCTCGGCATGTACTACGCGCTGCGCGGGTTGTCCCTGCTGGTGCTGCCGAGCCTGTTCTCCGGCACCGCCGAGCCGAGCATGCTGGTGTTCATCGTCTTCTACGGCCTGGACTGGGTGGCCACCGTGCCGCCGACGGTGGCGCTGTGCCGGGAGTACTTCGGTGGCGCCGGAGCTGTGGTGTTCGGCTGGGTGTTCGCCGCGCACCAGCTCGGCGCGGCGGTCGCCGCGACCGGCGCGGGGCTGGTCCGGGACCGGCTGGGCGACTACGCGATGGCCTGGTACGTGGCGGGCGCGCTGTCGATCGGCGCCGCCGGGCTGTCGTTGCTGCTGCGCCGCCGACCGGGCCGAGGAGTGCCGGAGGCCGTGCTGGTCGCCGCTACCGCACCGCGGGCCTGGAGCTACCGGGGCTGAGCGGCTCGGACGGTCAGCCGAGGGTCCACTGCTGGGCCGGCCGGCCGTCGCACTGTCGCTGCCGGATGTCGTCGCCGGCCTCGACGGCGTCGTCGTCTGCCTGGGCGCACTTGTTGCTGTGCGCGGCGATGAGCAGCACCGCGCTGGTGCCGGTCCCGCCGAACCGCCACTGCTGGTTGGGCCCACCGTGGCAGGGGAACTGGAGCAACCGCGCGCCGTCGTCCCCGCTGCCACCCTCGACGTCGAGGCACTGCCCGTACGCGGCGTTGGTCAACGACAGCACGCCCGCGCCGGCCGGGCTGACCACCCACTGCTGCTCCGGGGTGCCGGTGCACACTGCCAACTCGGCCTCGGCCTCCTTGCCGTCACCGTCGAGCCCCAGGCAGAGGCCCGAGGCGGCGCGCAGCACCCGGGGCCCGGTGGGCGGGGCGGCTGGCGTGCTGGCCGACGGGGTCGGTGACGGCTCGGCCGGTGCGGTCGGGCTCGGCTCGCCGGCCGGCTCGCTGGGCTGCGCCGCGTTGGACGGCGTACCGACCGACGCCGGCACCGGCGGCTCGTCGTCACCGTCGAGCAGCCCGGTGGCGAAGACGACCCCCAGGAGTACGCCGACGGCCCCGACGGCCGCCGCGACCCGCAGCAACGGGTCGGCCAGCGGCCCGGAGCGCGGTGCCCGGTGACCGCCGTAGACGGTGCCGGCGGGGTCGGGGCGTTCCTCGGGCGCGGACATACGGGCCATCCTCACCCACCGCCGTCGGCCGCGGCCAGTCGGCGCCGTCAGTCGACGACCCGGACGTCCTTCCAGAACGCCACCCGGTCACGCACCATCTCGGCGTCGGGTTTGGGCTCCGGGTAATACCAGACCGCGTCCTTGCTGGTGCTGCCCTCGTGTTCGAGGGAGTAGTAGGAGGCGGTGCCCTTCCACGGGCAGACGGTGTGCGTCGCGGACTCGCGAATCAGGTCGTCGCGCAGGGCGGAGCGGGGGAAGTAGTGGTTGCCCTCCACCAGCACGGTGTCGTCGCTCTCGGCGACGACCAGGTCGTTCCACACGGCTTTCGGCATGTCCCAACAGTAGGCCGCGCCGCCGCCCTGGCAGCGCTCAGCGGGTGGGCTGCGGGTCGGTGACGTCGGCCACTGTGGCGTCGAGGGCGGCGATCGCGGCGTCGGCGTCGATCGCGACGGCGAGACCGCGCTCACCGGCGCCCAGGGTGATCTCCCGGCCGCGCAGTCGCTCGTCGGCGACCACCGGCCAGGCCCTGCTCGCGCCGAACGGGGTGATGGTGCCGCGTTCGTAACCGGTGGCGGCCAGGGCGCCCGCCGCGTCCGGCATGGAGAGCCGGTGCACCCCGAGCAGGGCGCGCAGCTTGGGCCAGGAGATGACCCGGTCGCCGGGGGTGAGCACGAACAGGTGATCGTCTTCACCACGCCGGACCACTATCGTCTTGACCACGTCGGGAACGGCCACGCCCCGGGCCGCGGCGGCCTCCGCGAGACTGCCTACCGCACCGTGGCTGACCAGCCGATACGGCAATTGGGCGGCGTCCAGGGCGGTGATCGCTGGCGATGGCATGCCCGCCACGGTAGCCGTCAGGCCTGCCACCGGACGGGAAACTGCCACCGCCGACATCCCACGGTTTCCAAACGGCGAGCGTAAGGTGATCACATGCGCGCTGAGCGTGTGGATCAACCGATTGACCATGATCAAGCGGTGGACACGCTGCGGCGGTCGTACGCCGCGGTGCCCACTGGCGAGCCTGTCCGGCTGGCCAAACGCACCTCCAACCTGTTCCGTCCCCGGTCCGCTCCCCGGACTCCGGGGCTCGACGTGAGTGGCCTGAACGGCGTGCTGTCGGTCGACCCGGCCGGCCGTACCGCCGACGTGCAGGGCATGTGCACCTATGAGGACCTGGTCGACGCGACGCTGCCGCACGGGCTGATGCCGCTCGTGGTGCCGCAGTTGCGCACCATCACGCTGGGCGGCGCGGTGACCGGCCTCGGGATCGAGTCGACCTCGTTCCGCAACGGCCTGCCGCACGAGTCCGTCCAGGAGTTGGACGTGCTCACCGGCTCCGGCGAGATCATCACCGCCCGACCAGACGGCGAGCACGCCGACCTGTTCACCGCGTTCCCCAACTCGCTGGGCAGCCTCGGGTACGCCACCCGGCTGCGCATCGAGCTGCAACCGGTCGGCCGGTACGTGGCGTTGCGCAACGTCCGGTTCACCCAACTGGAGGCGCTGACCGACGCGATAGCGGAGGTGACCGCCACCCGATCCTGGGCCGGCGAACCGGTGGACGCGATGGACGGGGTGATGTTCAGCCCCGGCGAGGCGTACCTGGTCTTCGCCACGTTCACCGATGCGGCCGACCCGCCCAGCGACTACACCGGTCAGGCCATCTACTACCGGTCGCTGCGCCAGCGCACCCGCGACGTGCTCACCGCGTACGACTATCTGTGGCGCTGGGACACCGACTGGTTCTGGTGCTCGTCGGCGTTCGGCGCGCAGCACCCGGTCGTGCGCAGGCTCTGGCCTGCGCGTTACCGGCGCAGCGACTTCTACCACCGACTGGTCCGGCTGGAGCACCGCCACCAGGTGGCGGCCCGGATCGACCGGCTGCGCGGGCAACCGGCCCGGGAGCGGGTCGTGCAGGACGTGGAGATCCCGCTGGACCGTACTGCCGACTTCCTGCGCTGGTTCGCCGGCGCGGTGGGGATGAACCCGGTGTGGCTGTGTCCGTTGCGACTGCGTGAGCCGGCGGGGCCCGGATCGGCGCGGTCCTGGCCGCTGTATCCGCTGCGGCCCGGGCAGGACTACGTCAACATCGGGTTCTGGGGGAGCGTGCCGATCGCGCCGGGCGGCGCCGACGGCGACGTCAACCGCACGATCGAACGCAGGGTGTCGGAGTCGGGCGGGCACAAGTCGCTCTATTCCGACGCGTACTACGACCGGGACGCCTTCGATCGCCTCTACGGCGGCGACACGTGGCGCGCGGTGAAAGACCGCTACGACCCGGACCACCGGCTGACGGGACTGTACGAAAAGGCGGTAGCACGAGCATGAGCCTGACCGACAGAGATCAGGGGGCGGCGAGCGTCCCCGCCACCCCGCCGGCGGGGGGCCGGCACACGGGTCCGACCGTCGCGGACGTCATCCGCGCGGTCACCACGGGGCCGTTGCCGGTGCGGATCACCGGGTACGACGGCAGCGCCGTCGGCCCGTCCGACGCCGGCATCACCCTGGCGATCCATTCCGAGCGTGGGCTGTCGTACCTGCTCACCGCACCCGGCGACCTGGGCATGGCCCGGGCGTACGTCAGTGGTGACCTGGCGTTGCAGGGCGTGCACCCGGGTGACCCGTACGAGGCGTTGCGGGTGCTCAAGGACGAGCTGCGGTTACGCCCACCGTCGCTGGCCGAGGGGCTGGCGCTGGTCCGTGGGCTGGGCTGGGAGCGGCTGATGCCGCCGCCGGCACCGCCGCAGGAGGCGCAGCCCCGCTGGAAGCGGGTGATGAACGGGCTGCGGCACTCGCGGGTGCGTGACAGCACCGCCATCTCGCACCACTACGACGTCTCGAACGCCTTCTACGAGAAGGTGCTCGGCCCGTCGATGACGTACACCTGCGCGGTCTTCCGGTCTCCGGACGACACGCTGGAGCAGGCCCAGGCGGCGAAGTACGACCTGGTCGCCGGCAAGCTGGCGCTGAAGAAAGGGATGCGGCTGCTGGATGTCGGGTGCGGCTGGGGTGGCATGGTGCGCCACGCCGCCCGCGAGTACGGCGTCAAGGCCCTCGGGGTGACCCTGTCGAAGGCGCAGGCGCAGTGGGCGCAGGCGGCTATCGAGCGGGAGGGGTTGACCGAGCTGGCGGAGGTGCGCTACCTCGACTACCGGGACGCGCCGGCCGAGCAGTTCGACGCCATCTCCTCGATCGGGTTGACCGAGCACATCGGCGTGCGCAACTACCCGGCCTACTTCGGGTCGCTTCGCAGTCGGCTGCGGCAGGGCGGGCGACTGCTCAACCACTGCATCACCCGCGCGGACAACCGGGCGCCGCACCGCTCGGGCGCGTTCATCGACCGGTACGTCTTCCCGGACGGTGAGCTGGCCGGTCCGGGCCGGTTGATCAGCGAGGTGCACGACGCCGGGTTCGAGGTGCACCACGAGGAGAACCTGCGCCAGCACTACGCGCTGACGCTGGCCGCCTGGTGTCGCAACCTGGTCGAGCACTGGGACTTCTGCGTCTCGGAGGTGGGCGCGGGCACCGCCCGGGTGTGGGGGCTCTACATGGCCGGGTCGCGGATGGCGTTCGAACGCAACGGCATCCAGTTGCACCAGGTGTTGGCCACCCACAACGGCCCGAACGGCGTGAGCGGCTACCCGCTTCGGCCGGACTGGTTGCCCTGATCACCTGCTGACCGCCGCCTGAAGCCGCGTCGAAAAAAGTCGGCGCGGCTTCTCGCGAAGCGATTGACAAAGAAGTTTTGTACGTACAAACTGATTTTGCCATGAGAGACGTCCTGTACCTGGAGCAGATCGAGCAGGCCGAAGTCCTGCTCAAGCCGCAGCGCGTCGAGGTGCTGCGGCAACTGGCCGAGCCGCGCACCTGCACCGAGGTCGCGGCCCGACTCGACCAGACGCCACAGCGCGTCTACTACCACGTCAAGCAACTCGTCGCGGCCGGCCTCGTCGAGCTGGTCAACGAACGCAAGGTCCGCGGCATCACCGAAGGCATCTACCAGGCCGCCGCCCGCTCCTACTGGCTCTCCCCGCGGCTCGTCGGCCGGATCGGCCTGCGCCGGGCCCGCGACGAGCTGAGCCTGGGCTACCTGCTCGACCTGATGGAGGAGGTCCAGGCCGACATCGCCGGCCTGGACCGGGCGGCACCCGAGCTGCCCTCGATCGGGGTCTCCGGCGAGATCCGGGTGCCGGCCGAGCAGCGCCAGCAGTTCCTGCACGACCTGCAAACCGCACTTCAGGACCTGTTCACCCGCTACGGCGGCAGCGAAGGAGATGCCTTCAAGCTGGCCGTCGCCTGCTATCCGAAAGGGAACGACAATGAGTGAGCCGATGAAGGTCCAGGCCCGTCTCTCCGCGCCCGTCGGGCGCGTCCGCCAGGCCCTGACCGACCCGGCCGAGCTGCGTGTCTGGCTGGCCGAGCACGCCGAGGTCGAGCTGCCCCAGCGGTACGAGTTCTGGGGCCGCTACACGCCCGAGGGCGACGCCCCGCACCAGCGGCTGCTGCACGCCGACGACGACACGCTGCGCTTCGGCTGGCTGCTCGACGGCGTGGAGACCACCACCGAGTTCCAGTTGACCGCCGAGGGCACCGACAGCACCGTGCTGACGCTGATCCAGAGCCACTTCGACTTCGCCGAGGCGATGAGCGGCTCCACCATCCGGGGCGTGCTCCAGACGTACTGGGCGCTGTCCATCGCCAACCTGGCCGCCCACGTGGAGGGCAAGCCACTGCTTCCCCGCACCGACTTCACCTCCGCCGACCTGCGGGGCGAGCTGGTCATCGCCGCCCCCGCCGACAAGGTGTGGGAGTCGCTGACCGACTCCGAGCAGGCCAGTGCCTGGTTCGGATACCCGATCGGCATCGAGCCCTGGGTCGGCGGCAGGTACGCCATGGGCGGCTTCGAGACCGGTTACGCGGCCAAGGTCGTCGACCTGGAGCCCGGTCGGCGGATGTCCGTCGACTGGGGGCCGACCGGCGTGACGAGCTGGGAGCTGGCCGAGTCCGGTGGCCGGACCACGCTGACCTTCGTGCAGAGCGGCTTCGACGAGGCCAACCCGCCGTACGGGGCCTGGAGCGGGTCGGTTGCCGGGCTGTACGAGCTGCGCCGCTTCCACGAGGTGCCGAACTGGCAGCCGATCTGGATCTCCGAGGAGATCCCCGGCCTGGAGCCCGCGCCGGCCAACTGACGGTTTCGCCTTGATCGTGCTCGATCACCGATGTGGTGGCCTCGTTCGCCCCGGAGGCCACCACATCCTGGATCGAACACGATCTTGTGTGCGGGCTGGGGTCTCGGTGATTCGTCGGCGGGATCTGGTGACTTTTCGCTGTCGAGTGGGTACTGGCGGGCGATGTTCTTCATCTTTGGTCTGCGTACCAAGGTCGACCGGTCCGGTGTCGTGCAGCAGGTCTGCCGCCACTGCGGCAACCAGGCCGCGCAGGTGATCACTCGCCGCTCGACGAAATTCACACTCTTCTTCATTCCCCTCGTTCCGATCCGCACCCGGTACGCGCAGCAGTGCACGTTCTGCGGTGCCGAGTACGAGATCTCCAAGTCCGACGCCGAGCGCCTCCCGGTCGGCTGATCCGACGATGGAACGCTTCCTCTGCTGGCTGATCGGCCGACCGACGTCCTCGGCCGACGTGGCCGTGCACACCGTTGCCCGCCCGCCCTGCACCCCTGGCCGGCGCAGACGCCGCCGCGCACGCCGTCCGCTGGCCGGCACCGCACTGCCCCGTTCACCCTGGAACCGATCCGCGGGCCGCTGACCCGAGGCCGGAGCCGCAGCGGGGTGCACGTTCGGCTCTGGCGGCGTTTCTGAGCGCTGGTTAGGCTTTCGGGGTTTGCCGTGGACCGGCGCCGCCGAGGGTGCACGCACGACGAAAGAGCCGGAGCGACCGTGTCCCGACAGGACGGAAAGCAGGCTGCGGGGACGCTCAACCCCGCCGGCGCGTTCGTCGCGGCTGCGGTCATCCTGCTGGAGGCGGGCTGGTTGGTCGCCGCGTTGCCCGGCGCCGCGCTGGTCAGCGACATCGGCGCGATGCTGGTCGCCGGTTGGGCGACGCTCGCGTGCGTCGGGGTGGCCCGTCGACATCCGGCGCCGCTGCGCCGGTTCTGGACGCTGCTCGCCCTCACCATGGCGCTCGCCGCCATCGGTCGGGCCATCTGGACGGTGCAGCGGCTCGTCGGCGGCGACCTGCCGCACACGCCGGTGGTCGGGGTGGTCTTCACCGCCGGCATCCTCACCGGCACGGCCGCGCTGCTCAGCTCGCCGTCCGCACCGAGGACAGCGGTCGGTCGGGCCCGTACGTTGCTGGACGGGGTGATCGTCGCCCTGGCCCTGGTGCCGATCGGGTGGGTGCTGGTCTTCCGGGGGGTCGCCGCCGCCGAGCTGGCCGATCCGGCGCGGACGCTGGGGCTGCTCTTCCCGATGTTCGACCTGATGCAGCTCACCATCCTGGTCGCGGTCTCCGGGCCGGCCCGGCCGATGTGGCGGCCGATGACCGTCCTGGCGGCGAGCCTCACCCTGCGGGTCGTCGCCGACGTCGTCTACGTGTCGCTGGTCGCCCGCGCCGACTACACCGCCGGTCACCCGATCGACCTGTGCTGGCCGTTGAGCTACCTGCTGATCGGCCTGGCCGCCCGCAACCCGCCGCCACCCGACTGCGACGGCACCGACGACACCGCCGAGTCGCCGCTGCCGCCCTGGTGGCGGGTGGCGCTGCCGTACCTGCCGGTGGGTGGGGCGATCATCGCTGTGGTGCTGGCCCGCCGGCCCACCGGGCAGACCCCGCAGCTGGTGTTCGTGACCATGATGGTGCTGCTGGCCGCCCTCGCCGTCCGGCAGGGGCTGGCCGCCAACGAGAACCTCCGGCTGGTGGCCCGGCTGCGCCGGCTCGCGTACGGCGACCAGCTCACCGGGCTGCCCAACCGGCTGTTGTTCAACCGGCGGCTGCGCCTGGCCCTGCGCGACGGGCGGCCGGTGGCGGTGCTGCTGCTCGACCTGGACGGGTTCAAGCAGGTGAACGACCGGTTCGGGCATGCCACCGGTGACACCCTGCTGACCGGGCTCGCGGCCCGGATGCACACTGCCGTGAACGGCGACGGCACCATCGCCCGGCTCGGCGGTGACGAGTTCGCCGTGCTGGTCGACGGCGACCGGCCGGTGTCACCCGAGCTGCTCGCCGAGCGACTGCTGGACGCGTTGCGGCCCTCCGACGACGAGGAGGACGTCGGGGTGCACCCGTCGGCGAGCATCGGTATCGCCGAGTACGGCCCGCAGCACGCCTCCCACAGCGACCTGCTGCGCGACGCCGACATCGCCATGTACGCGGCCAAGGCGGCCGGGAAGTCCGCGTACCGCACGTGCACTGCGGCGTTGCGTGAGTCGGCCGTCTCCCGCGCCGAGTTGATCGCCGACCTGCGCCGCGCTGTCGACGAGGACCAACTGCACCTGGAGTTCCAACCCATCGTCGACCTGAGCACCGGCGCGGTACGCAGCGCCGAGGCGCTGGTGCGCTGGCGGCACCCGCGGCTGGGGATGTTGCCGCCGGCGAGGTTCCTGCCGCTGGCCGAGGAGACCGGGCTGATCCTGCCGATCGACCGCTGGGTGATCCACGAGGCGTGCCGGGCCGCCGCGACCTGGCGGGGCCGGGTGCCGGAGGCGACAGTCGCCGTGAACATCGCCGCCGCGCACCTGCGTCGGCCGGACCTGATCGCCACGGTCACCGCGGCGACCAGCGCCGCCGGGCTGGCACCACGGGCGTTGACACTGGAGTTGACCGAGTCGGCGCTGATCGAGGGCACCGAGGCGGTGCTGGAGCGGCTGCACCAACTCCGAGAGTTGGGCATCCGGATCGCCATCGACGATTTCGGCACCGGCTACTCGTCGCTGAGCTACCTGCACCGCATTCCGGCCACCGAGCTGAAGATCGACAGGTCGTTCGTGGCCCGGCTGGGCACCGACGACCGGGCGTACGCCACGGTGGAGATGGTCACCCGCCTGGCCGGCGCGTTCGACCTGGCGGTGGTCGCCGAGGGGGTGGAGACCGAGCGTCAGCATGAGGCGATCACCGCGATCGGCTGCCCACGAGGCCAGGGCTATCTGTACGGGCGGCCGGACGCCCCCGCCATGGTGGGCCAGAATCGGAGTTGACTCTCACGTAACGGCAGGCAGGAGCCTGGTTCCCGGAAGGGAGGGGGACCATGGCGTACACGGTGGGTCAGGTCGCGAAGGTGGCCGGCGTGACGGTGCGGACGCTGCACCACTACGACGAGATCGGGTTGCTCTCGCCCAGCGGGCGCACCTCGGCCGGTTACCGCCGCTACGACGACGCGGACCTGCAACGGCTGCAACTCGTCCTGTACTACCGGGAGCTTGGTTTCCCGCTTGAGGAGATCACCGCGATCATCGACGACCCGGCGGCCGATCCGGCCGCGCACCTGCGCCGGCAGCACGAGCTGCTGACGGTGCGGCTCAAGCGGTTGCAGGAGATGGTCGCGGCGATCGAGTTCGCGATGGAGGCGAGCAAGATGGGCATTCAACTCACGCCGGAGGAGCGGTTCGAGGTCTTCGGTGACTTCGATCCGGAGGAGCACCAGGCCGAGGCGGAGCAGCGGTGGGGCGACACCGACGCGTACCGGGAGTCGAACCGGCGGGTCGCCCGCTACAGCAAGGAAGACTGGCTGCGCAACAAGGCGGAGAACGAGGACTGGGGCCGGCGGATCGTCGCGCTGATGGCCTCGGGCGCGCCGGCGGACAGCCCGGAGGCGATGGAGCTGGCCGAGGAGCACCGGCAACTCATCGGCCGCTGGTTCTACGAGTGCTCGTACGAGATGCAGACCGGGTTGGCCGACATGTACCTGGCCGACGAGCGGTTCACCGCGTACTACGAGAACATCGCGTCGGGGCTGGCCGCCTATCTGCACGAGGCGATCCACGCCAACGCGATCAGCCGGGCGTGACGAGGTGCGGTCCGGCTAGTCTGGCCGGACCGCACCGCCCGGGGGAGATGAAAGTGCAGAAACCGAAGCTGATCGCCGCTGGCGCCGTGCTCGTGGTGGCGGTCGGCGCCGGGGCGTGGGCGCTTGTCGCCGCCGGCGACGACGACCCGGACGCGGGTCGCCCGGCGGCGTCGGCGGGCCCGGCCGACCCGGTCGGTGTGCTGAAGGCCGCCGCCGCGAAGGCCGACGAGCAGCCGTACAAGCTGACAGTCGGCACCGGCGGCGCGGACGGGGACGCCACTGTGCTGCTCTGGGACCCGAAGGCGAAGCGTGGTCTGGAGACCACCTCGCTGAAGGTGCCCTCCGGTGTGGTGAAGATCGAACGGTTGACCACCGGACCGGACGTGTACGTGCGGGTCACCGCCCCGGACCGCCGCGTCCCGGTCTGGGACGGCAAGACCTGGTGGCACGTCGGCGCCCCGGGCGCCCCGGCGGCTAAGCAGGGCTTGGACAACACCCGACTGGCCAGCACGCTGGGCGCGCCGGAGGGGGTCCGGCTGACCGCCGAGCGGGAGTACGCGGGCACGCTGGACCTGCGCCAGAGCGGCGCGGTGCTGGGCAGCGGCGTCGGCAACGTGCTCGGCGACCGGGCCGCTGCAGTGCCGTTCACCGCTGCGGTGGACGAGCAGGGCCGGCTGGTCCGCTACCGCATCGAGTTGGCCAGCGAGCAGTCGCAGACCGCCCAGCTCGACCTGACGTACTCGGACTTCGGGCTGCCGGTGTCGGCGGACCCGCCGGCGGCCGATCTGGTGGGGGAGGACCCGCCGGCGAACATTCCCGGCGCCTGAGGTCGGCTCACTCCTCGACCGCCCCGTCGACCGGGGTGACCAGGAAGTCGTAGACGGTGCGGGCCATCCGCCGGACCGTCTCGTCGCCGGTGGCCATGGGTCCGGCGGTGAGGAACGCGACGGCGGTCTCGGTGCCGGGGATCAGGTAGTAGCCGACGTCGTGCGAGGCGTCCGGCAGGTCACCGGTCTTGTGGGCCACCGGCACGCCCGGTGGCAACGCCGCCGGGATCTTCGTGTTCAGGGTCTGCTCCCGCATGAAGCCGATCATCAGGTCGCGGGAGGCGGGGGTGAGGATCTCGCCGTCCCAGACCGCGCCGAGCAGTGACACCACGTCGTCCGGGCTGGTGTAGTTCTCCTCGCCGCGTTGCGCCGCCGCGCTGTCGAGCATCCGGCGGGCCAGGATGGTGGAGCGTTGGTTCATCGAGTCGATCAGCGCGTTGACCGGGGCGAACCCACCCAGGTAGGTGATCAGCACGTTCGCTGCCACGTTGTCGCTGTATTTGATCAGGTACTGGGCGAGCCGGCGCACTGTGACCACCTGCGGGAACGTCTCGAACTGCAACTGACCGGTGCCGCCGACCACGTCCTGGGGGGTCACCAGCACCCCGTCGTCGAGGAGGACCTGTCCACAGTCGACCCGACGCAGCAGCTCGACGAGGATCCACAGCTTGATGACGCTGGCCGCCTTGGGGCGCAGCGATCCGTTGACGGCGATCTGCTGGTCGCCGTAGCGGCCGGACAGGTCGCGGACGGTGACCCCGGCCGGGTTGAGGCTCGCGTCGGCGACCACCCGGGCGAGCTGCCCGCTGAGCGGGAACAGCCGGGCCCCGGCGACCGGGTCGGTGGGCGGCTGCGGGCTGGTGACCACCACGCCGGTCAGCGTCGTCGGCGGTCGGTTCCGCTGGATCACCTCCAACGTGCCCTCGCTGCGCCCGACCAGCGGCACCCGGTAGCGGTAGGCCGTCCCTCCGACCACGGCCGCCCCGCTGGCCACCCCGGCGGCGACCCGCATGGTCGGATCGGCGACCCGGCCGGTGTCGCCGTCGCAGGCGCGGTAGCGCACTGTGCGCCCGAGCGAGTCCACAGCGAACACCCCGCCGGGAAACGACAGCCAGGACACCTCGCTGGTCGGCGGGCGCTCCGGCGTCGGGTCCACCCCGGGCTCGTGGCTCAGACCGTCGCCGGGCTCAACTCCGTACCCCGGCTCGGTCGTCTGCGCCGGGTCCGCGACGGGCGCACGGCCCGGGCCGTCCGCGGTGGCCGGCCCGGTCGTCGCGAGCACCGCGAGCGCGACCGCCGTCGT
Organism: Micromonospora sp. NPDC047187; assembly: GCF_040643355.1. Classification (NCBI taxonomy): domain Bacteria; kingdom Bacillati; phylum Actinomycetota; class Actinomycetes; order Micromonosporales; family Micromonosporaceae; genus Micromonospora; species Micromonospora sp. NPDC047187. Next base: position 77,123 of record NZ_JBEYUF010000003.1, on the reverse strand, counting down.
CAGCGCCTTCAGGGGTACGCGGGCAGAGTTCCCCAGCAGGGAAGATGAGCGCCTCTTGTCGCTTTTTCTCACGTTTGCACGATATGAAGCGTTGGAGGCTGGTGAGACCGACGGGACCGGCGTCACCCGTCCGGGCGGCAATGTCCCCCCGAGCGCGACGACCCACAGGTATAACTGTGACGCACAGGTATTCACGCTTTGCTCTGCACCCGCCCATGCGCCAGTTACGGACCGTGCGTGGCGCGCGGGCGGGTGCAGAGCAAAGGTCAGCCACTAGCCCGGAGGACCCCTTGCTGATCATCGCCGGCAGTCTGCAGGTCGAACCGGCCACCCGCGAGGCGTACCTGTCCGACTGCGAGCAGGTCATCGCGCGGGCGCGCGCCACCGCCGGCTGCCTCGACTTCCTGCTGGCGGCCGACCCGTTGGAGCCCGGCCGGATCCACGTCTACGAACGCTGGGAGTCACCGGAGCAGTTGGCAGCGTTCCGTGGCTCCGGGCCGGACGACGCGCAGGAGGTTGCCATCCTCGACGCCGACGTGCAGCGCTACCTGATCGCCGGCGTCGAAGCGCCCTGACCCGGCGGCGAGCCAGCACCGCTCACGCCTGTGGTTCGGGGCCGGTGGGCAGGCCGGGCGCCATCCGGCGGATCGAGGCGAAGGTGGGCGTGAGGGCCTCGTACAGCTCGGCGAAGAGCGGCAGCAGCGCCGCGTAGGTGGCGGAGGCGGCCGGGTCGGGGCGGACCGTCTCCTCGATCCGCACCAGATCGGCGGCGACGTCGATGCTGGGGATCAGCCCCAGCGCCTCCATGCCGAGCAGCGCCGCCCCGAAGCTCGACCCCTCGTGCGCGGCCGGGAAACTCACCGGCAGGCCGAGCACGTCGGCGAGCATCTGCCGCCACAGCCCGCTGCGGGCGAAGCCGCCACCGGCCCGGACCTCGCGGACCTCGTTGCCGGCCGCGCGCACCGAGCTGAGCACCAGCGCCAACTGTTGGCAGACGCCCTCCAACGCGGCCCGCACCAGGTGCTCACGGCGGTGTGCGTGGGTCAATCCCACGTACGCGCCGCGCGGCAGGGCGCTCCAGTGCGGTGCCCGTTCGCTGTGCAGGTACGGCAGCATGATGAGCCCACCCGAACCGACAGGCGCGCGGGCCGCCAGGGCGACCAGGTCCTCCTCGGAGTGCTCGCCCAGGTCCGGGGCGAGCGCCGCGCCGGCCCACTTGAGCACGATGCCGCCGTTGTTGATCGCGCCACCGACTGCCCAGCGATGCTCGGTCAGCGCGTAGCAGAACACCCCACCGAGCGGGTCCACGCCGGGCCGCTCGACCATCACCCGCATCGCGCCGCTGGTGCCGATCGAGCAGGCCACCATGCCGGGGTGCACCGCGCCCAGGCCCAGGTTCGCCAGCGGTCCGTCGCCCGCGCCGACCACCACCGGGGTGCGCTCCGGCAGGCCGGTCTCGGCAGCGACCTGCGGGGTCAGGTTGGGCAGCACGGCGGTGGTGGCGACGAGCTGCGGGAGCTGTTCCTGGGTGATGCCGGCGATGGTCAGCGCCTCCCGGTCCCACTTCAGCTCGTGGATGTCGAGCAGGCCGGTGGCCGAGGCGATCGAGTGGTCGGTGACCAGTGCGCCGCAGAGCCGCAGCAGCACCCAGTCCTTGATGCTCACCCAGTGCGACACCCGCTCGAAGAGTTTCGGCTCCTGCTCGGCGAACCACAGCAGCTTGGGTAGCGGCGACATCGGGTGCATCGGCGTGCCGGTACGCCGGTGCAGGGCCAGCCCCGACGGCACCGCCCGCAACCGCTCGGCCTGCCGGGTGGACCGCGAGTCGGCCCACGTCACCGACGGGGTGAGCGGATTGCCGTCCCGGTCCAACCCGATCAGGCTGTGCATTGCGGAGCCGAACGACAGCCCGGCCACCGGCTGGACCAGCTCGGCCACGACCATGCTGATCGACTTGAGCACCGCTTCGAGGATGAGCTGCGGATCCTGCTCGGCGTAGCCGGGTTGCGGGTTGTTCAGCGGGTAGCCGACCAGGTGACTGCCGAGCTGCCGTCCGTCGGTGTCGTACGCGACCGCCTTCGTGCTGGTGGTGCCGATGTCGACCCCGATCACGACCCCGGGCAGCGTGACGTGCGGCACGACCGTCACCCCCTCGGAGAACATGAACGTCGGCACCAGTATCCCCCTATCGTGTGGGTTGCTCCGCCGATCGGGTAGTTCGCCCGTTTCGGCGTGTCCGGGCGCCGCGCCGGACCTGTTAAACCTCGTGACACCCCCAGATTGGTGGCCAGCGCGGCGAAGGAGTCGGCGTGGCGAAGACTGATTCGACGGGTTCCACCTGGCGGTACCGGTGGGCGCACCGGCAGAACGTGCGGCGGGTCAGCACGTACCGCGGCGCTGAGGCGGCGTGGCAGCGACGCGACGACGAGTTGCGGCGGCTGCGCGCCCTGGCCGCCGACTTCCGGGGCTCGGCAGCCGCCGGCGCCGGGCTGGCGTTGGAGTTGGCCGCCGACGAGGTGGTGCTCTGGGCGCTACCCGCCGCGCAACTGGTCGAGGTACGGCACACCACAGTGCTGCCGGCGCCGGACCTCACCGTCGCTCCGCGAACCGGGCCGCTGCGCCCGCGCCGCCCGGACGGCGTACGCGTCACCGACGCCGGTATGGCCGTGATCACCAGCCGTCGACTCGTGCTGCTCGGCGGGCGGGGCCGGCGCGACTGGGCGTACGGCCGGATAACCGGCCTGGCCCACGACCCGGCGGCCCCGGTCACAGTGATCCAGGTGCTGGACCGGCGGGGTACCTCCGGGTTGTTGCTGCCCACCGACGCCGCGCCGGACTTCCGGTTCAAGCTCACCCTGGCCTTCGCCGACGCGATCGAACAGCGCGCCGCGGTGATCGCCCAAGTCGACGAGCTGATCGCCGAACACGCCCAGCTCAAGCCGTTCCGGCCGGCCGTGAACACCCCGGCGCAGGCCCGGTTCTCCGCGCGGGTACCGGGTGGCCGCAGGACCATCGCGGTGGCGGCGGCCATCGCGCTGCTGGTGCCGGCGGCGCTGATCGAGTCGGACCCGTCCGACCCGACCCGTGGCGCGGAGGTCGCCTCCGCCGCCACCCCGGCCCCCACCAGTGTGGCACCGGCGCTGATCCGCCCGGCCGGCCCGGCGCTCGCGCTGAAGACCCCGCCGCCGAAGCCGACGAAGTCACCACGCCCGTCGACCAGCGCCACCCAGGGCCCGCGCTGCGGGGCACCGGAGAACCCACTGGGGTACGGCTTCTGTGGCGGAACGCGGATCCGCAAGCCGGCCGCCGAGGTGTGCGACTGGTTCGACTGCGTACCGCAGTTCTGGGCCGGACGCGGTTACCTCGTGCAGTGCCGCGACGGTTCGGTGAGCCTGGCCGGGGGCCGGTCCAACGCCTGCGCCGAGCACCAGGGCGTACGGCGAACCATCACAAAGTGACCGATTCGGGGGCTAAAGTCCGCTTCGCTCGGTCAGAATGATCGAGTGGAGATCCGGTCTGACGATGGCGCTCGGGTGCGGGTACGCCCCGTCGGCTACCAGCCCGGCATCGACCCGCCCGACGACCCCGACGGGGCCACGCCCGGCTGGCACGACTGGCTGCTCATCGAGGTGGACGCCCGCACCGCCGACGGCCAGACCTGGTCGCACCACTACCCGAGCCTCATGGTCGAGGAGGCCCGCGCGCTCGGCGGCTGGCTGCACGGGCAGGCCACCGCCGCCCTCGGGCTGAGCGCGCCACCGGCGATGGTCAGCTTCACCGAACCCAACCTGGCCCTGCGTAGCCGGGTGCTGCGCCGCCGCCGGCTGGAGCTGATCGTGGAGTTCTCCGCCGAGTCACTACCACCGTGGATGCGCCGCCCGTCCACAGCGATCTACCCGCTGATCCTCACCGTCTCCGCGGACGCCCTCGCCACCGCCGCCGAACACTGGGCCGAGCACTGCGAGGCGTACCCACCGCGTACCCAGTCGCGGTTCCCGACCCACGGCCCGCAGCCGTACCGGCGGCGAGCCGGCTGATCTGCTGCAACTCTCTCCTTCCGGGCACAAGGGGACACATCGATCCTGGTCGCGTTCCCTGTCACGTACGTGAGCGGTTGTACCGCGTGTGACCGTGACCTCTGTGGCCTGCGCCCCCTGGCGGATCGCCTGGGCCGAGCGCGAAAACGAGCGGCGTCGGCGCGCGTACCGCGACGCCACCGACGCCTGGCTGCGCCGCAACGACCACCTGGTCAGGCTGCGCATCGAAGCCGCCAGCTTCCTCGGGTGTACGCAGCCCCGCACCGGCCTACCGGTGGACCTCGACGGCGACGAACTCGTCTTCCGCGTCCTCCCCGTCGCCACGCTCGTCGAGGCCGAGGCGCGGCACAAGCCCGGCCTGCCCACCCCGGGCTTGTGTGACTTTGCTGAGACTTCTTCCGAGGCGCTGCCGGCGGGCCTGCGTGTCGTCGACACCGGCATGGCCGTCGTGACCAGTCGACGGGTCGCCTTTCGTGGCCGTGAGCACCGCCGCCAGTGGCGGTACGCGGACCTGGTCGGCCCCGCCCACCACCCCGACGTGCCGGTCACCCTGCTGCCCGACCGCTGTCGACTGCAGGGGCTGCTGGTCCCGGCGAACGCCGTGGTGAACTTCCGCTTCTATCTCACAGTCGCGGCTGCCGACGATCGCGACGCCGTTGTCGCGCAGGTCGACGCGCTGCTGGCCGCGCACCGGGCCGCCCCGCCTGCACCTCTTCTGTTGGTGCACCCCGACGACGCACCGATGACGGCGGTACGCCCCGACCGGCGGGCGCTCGGCGCTGCCGCCGCCGCGGCCGTGGTGTTCGTGACGCTCGGCCCGGGCGTTTTGGGGCCTGGCGCATGGGGCCCTCGCGGGCCGGTGCCCTCGGCGGAGATCGTCGCCTTGGACCTGCCGAGGGCCGGGGCGCCCCTCGTTCCGATGGGTCCCGTCGGGCCGGTGGCGCCCAGGTCGCGAGTCGGCTCGGCCGACAGTGCCGTTTGGAGCCCGCCCTATGTCCCGGCTGCGCGGGCGTCGGCTGTCTCCACAGCGGCGGAATCGGCTGTCGTGGTGGCCCTGCCGCCGGCTTCGCCGCCAGCCGTCGTCCCGAACCCGTCGGCCAGCTCGGTGCCGACGCCTGGTCCGGTCCCCACCACGGACCCGCCCGCGTCGGCCGTGCCGACGCCGCCTGCCGCGTCGGCCTCGCCGACGCCGACCCCGCCTGTTACGGCGACGCCTTCGCCGGACCCGGGACTGCTGGCGATCTGCCTGGATCCTCTTCAACTGCCGTTGCTGGACCCGCTGCTCTGCCCGTCTCCGGCGCCCTGAGCAGCGTCTTCTTTCCTGCGCGGCTCAGTTCGTGGAGCTGAAATCGGGGACGGTCAGGGAGCCGTCCTCCGCGAGGGTGAAGCCCGGGTTCCAGGCGATCTCCCAGAGGTGACCGTCCGGGTCGGCGAAGTAGCCGGCGTAGCCGCCGTAGAAGGTCTCCCGGGCCGGCTTGGTCACCGTGGCACCAGCGGCTGCTGCCGTGGCAATCACCTCGTCGACCTCGGCCCGCGAGCGGACGTTCTGGGCGAGGGTCATCGCGCAGGTGCCCAGCTCTTCGATGCCGGCGTCGTCGGCTAGCTTGTCGCGGCCCCACAGGACGACGGCCAAGCCGCCGGCCTGGAAGAAGACCGTCTCCTCGACCTCCTGGCCCTGCCAGCCGAGCTGCTGGTAGAACGCCTTCGCGCGGGCTACGTCCGCGACTCCCAGAGTGATCAGGCTGATGCGCTGTTCCATGGCTCTCAACCTAACGCTCGGTCAGTCGGAGCGTGGCAGACCGCCTCGGCTTTGTTGCCGTCCGGGTCGCGGACGAACGCGGCGAAGTACGTCGGGTGGTACTCCGGCCAAAACGCGGCGCGCCTGCGCTACGACGCGAGGGTGTTGGGCGTTCGTCCGGTCGATCTTGCCCGCATCCGCAGCGTATTCAGAGGGCCTCGAGTCCTCGTCGGACTGCCTCCCGCGGCTTCATCGATCAGAACCAAGGCTTAAGGCGCATGTGGGCCGATGGTCCAGAGTTCCTTCGCCCAAGCCAGATGGGCCTTAATGTACTCCGCTCGCGGCCGGACCTGCGGCGGAATCGCCAGAACTCTGCCGTCGAGCAGGGCCAAGTCCGAGTAGGCGACCAACGAGGGCGATAGTTGCACCGTCCAGCTTTCGGGATGGATCGCCAACAGGAAACGGTCAAAGAGGGAGTGCAGATCGCGGCGGAGCAATATGCCGCCCTCAGTGTCGTGGTGGCCCGTGTCGGAATAGCGGTAAAGGTGTGCTGCTTCGATAGCGGCGGCGGGTTGTGGCCCCGTAATTAGGCACCGGTCACCGAATCGATTGCGCAGCGACTTTCGAAACTTCTCCTGACCGATGCGGACGCGCCCGATCGACCTACGGTGGCCTCCGGGAATATCGGGGTCAGTGGCCCTAATCCACCAACCCAGCGATACATCGAGCGAGTCGGCAAGTAGAGCATTTACGATGCCTAGATCGAGCTCGCGGATAGACTGCTGCGCCGAACGGGTGAAGTATGCTGGGACGAGTGCGTGGGCCGGGATTTCGGTGGCTGACCGCCAGGTACGTGCATAGTCAGCAACGTGAACAGTGACCTCGATTTTCTCCTCGAGCGGTGTGTCGAAAGCCGTTTGGCAGGGAGAACACTTGAATACGGGCATGGTCTTTTTGCGGGGCTTGAATGCTGTGCTCCGGCAGGTAGGGCATCGCCGCCTGACCTTGGACCGACGCTCGCTTTCGATCCCGTCAATCCAGCCCGCGCCCAGCACGAAGTTGCCGTCACGCAGCACCGCAAGGTCTCCTGGCTGGACAGATCTGTGGAGCGGCACTGTGCTATCCCAAACGTACCGGCTGCCCAGGCTGTCGCCGTATCCGAGGTTGCCGCCGAACTGCCGGTCGGCTTCGTCGACGGTCAGAAAACTCCATGCTCGACTCATAGCAGAGATTTCTACCGGAACGGCGATCCTCGCGCTGCCCCATCAAACGCAGACGCCGTGGATGCTTAAGTGTGGATTTAATCATTACGGTCGTTGATGACCGGATCCTTCTCATTCGACCGTTTGCAGTGCATTCATTAGCATCGCCGTGGTCTACAACGCCGCTTAGCTGCTTCTCACCACCCCAGCAATGCTCGCTGCGATTGGTTCGGCCCTCTGGTTAGGTGGGCAACGACGTCGGCAACGCAGTGGCGCCGTCCGGGCCGAGAGGAAAGCCCAGATTCCTCGTGACCTGCCATCCTCTGCCACCAGGGACATGGAGGCAGCCAGCATCCCGAGCCCGGAGAATTTTCCTGTGCTGGGCAGTTGTCGCGGCTTCAGCGACCATTGCCGCCTTTCATTCGCAACTGAACCTAGGCCTGCGGTCAGATGTTCTGGGCGAGGGTCCCGCCCGTCGGGTCGTAGCATCGACCGCTATGAGTGATCGATTAGGGTTGGGAGGACCAGAGCGAGCACCAAATGGCGGGAGCCCGGGGCGACCGAAGCGTGCGAAGCTCCCTGGACCGCCTAGGAGCCTGACCGAGAGCGTGCGCCAGCTGCGAGAGGGCATGGCTAACGATAGGGGAAGTCAGCACGTTCTGTCTGCAAGGCCCAGTCGGACGTGGCTCGTTTCCAGGTCGCTGCCGCTGTGCCGGTCCTCTAGATCCTGGAACTAGCCCTGCACCCCCTGGCGTGAAGCTGGACTACAAGTTCGAGTTCGACCCGGAACCGTCCTAGCTTGGCCTCACCCCACCAACGCCCTCGGCGCAACTGCGCAAGCAACACACCTCTAACCCACTGCCAAGCCGACAACGGGCACAAATTATCAAACATTCTCAAATGGACGTTGCCCGAAAGCACTAAGGCGTCTGGCCGACACTTCCGCTACCATCGGTCGCGGCAAGGAGTTGCGCGTATGCATAAGCCGTGGGTTGGAGGGCCTTCTGACCTCTGCGGGTGCTCGCTCGGTCCCTCTGGGTCGCGCCGCGGCCGCAATCGTGTACGGACCCTGTAAGGGAAGCGGGCCGGAACAGTCCATGACGTACGACATCGCAGCCCCAGAGCCTGCAGGCATGGTTGCTTCGCTCAGCTCACTGGGGTACTCGCTGCCGGCCGCCGTGGCGGATCTCATCGACAACAGTGTCTCGGCTGGCGCTCGAAACATCGACGTAGAGTTTACGTGGGCGGGACGGGATTCCTGGATCGCAGTCGCGGACGATGGCAGGGGCATGAGCCTCCCGGAACTCGTAACGGCTATGACGGTGGCGGCCCGAGGGCCCTCTACGTTTCGCTCGTCCACTGACCTGGGTCGCTTCGGCGTGGGTCTGAAATCGGCCTCGTTCTCGCAGTCGCGTCAGCTCTCGGTAGCGACTGCTACCGCCGGCAATTGGAACATGCGGACCTGGGACCTCGATGTCGTCGAGGAGTCTGGCGAGTGGCGGTTGCTTCACGGGGCCGACGACGAAACAACCGCTATATTGGGCAGACTCCGGAGTAACGCTGACCGCGGAACAATCGTGCTCTGGCGTCGGCTGAACGGATACCATCGCGGCGAGGTCAGCGCGGACGACGAGCGTACCCAGAAGCAGTTCTATGCCGAGGCGGCCCGTGCGGAGTCGCACCTCGGAATGGTCTTCGCCCGGTTTCTTGCCGGGGGACAAGGGCAACGCCGGAATTTGCGAGTGTCCGGAAGCGCAGTGGAACCATGGGATCCCTTCATGAGCAAGCACCCTTCGGTGCAGCGCCTTCCCACTGAAAACCTACCTCTGGGTGGCAGTACGGTGCGGGTCGAGGCATTCATTCTTCCCAGCGCCTACCGGCTCACCCCCGAGGAATATGAGGGAGCTGCGGGGCCGCAGGGCTGGCTTGACCAGCAGGGCTTCTACGTCTATCGGCGAAACCGTCTGATCCTCGCGGGCGACTGGTTAGGGCACAGAGGAATGCGCCGCGAGGAGAAGTACAACCTAGCGCGCATCGCCGTCGACATTCCGGTTGGAACGGACGTTGAGTGGAGCGTTGACGTTAGGAAGTCGAGTGTCGTCCCACCCGTCGGTCTTCGACAGCACCTGTACCGGGTCGCAAGACAGGCTCGTGCAACAGCAGCAGACGTGCTGCGGCACCGCGGGGGAGTCGCTGCCCGCACTCACGGCGACCCTCTTTCATATGCGTGGAATATTCGTCGAGCGGATGGGAGGGTCACTTGCAGGATCAACCGTAGTCATCCCCTGGTCCAAGCGGTCCTGAGACCTGGTAGCAACAACACTGCAGAAATCCGCGCATTGATCCGCCTGCTGGAGGAGACGGTGCCCGTTGCTGCCTTGCGTGTGATGCATGAGACGGACACCAGCGATGACCCGGAGCCTTTCGGTGGACCAGGACCCGCCGATGATGCGACGACCGAGGTCGCAGAGCGAATCTACGAGTCACTCGTCTCGGGGGGCCGCTCACCCACCGCGGCACGTGAAAGGTTGCGGACCATGCCCCCTTTCGACCAGATCCAGGGGTTCTGGAGCGCATAGGCCCGAGTGGTTGTCATCGCTTTCCCAGCTTGCTCGAAGCCGTCTACGTCCCGCTGGAGGTCCCACGTGAGCACCATTTACGACGAGCCAATGGCAAAGGCCACCCGCCTGGTTTTGGGGTTCCTGCCTCAGGACCGCCAGCCGAATCCGGAACAGGTGCAGAACGCCGTCAACGCGATCTTTGAGATGTTGAGCGCACAGGGGGAGGACCTTGACCGGGGCCAGTTAACCAAAGAGATCGAGGCCATGACCGCGGTCTTCCAAGAGCGGTCCCTGGCGCTTGTAGACCCTAAGGGGCATGAACCCTGGCTGCCCGAGGCCAAAAACGACCGCGCCTGGGACTTCTGGGAGCGCTATCGGCGGTACCTCGAAGATGTCGTTAACCTTCCACCGTGGGTCGTCAGACGGCTAGACCAGAGCTCGGACGAAGTGCTGAGCCAACTTGAGGATCCGCGCAGGTCCGGCCCGTGGCGGAGGCAGGGTCTCGTGATCGGCCAAGTGCAGTCGGGCAAGACCGGACAGTACATCGGACTCGCTGCGAAGGCTGTGGACGCGGGATACCGGTTCATTGTAGTCCTTGCCGGCATCCACAACGACCTCCGAAGCCAAACACAACTGCGCATCGACGAAGGACTCCTAGGTTTTGATACCCAGCATCAGAACCGTTCAAACGAGGACGGCCGATCGCGTGCGATTGGCGCCGGTGCGATGCCCCTAGCAAAGAAGCTTGATATCGCATCTCCAACGAGCAGCGCAGAAAAGGGCGACTTCGGTCGTGCGACAGCAAAGGCCATCAACTTCCCCCTGGGGAGCTTTCCTGTTGTTCTCGTGGTCAAAAAGCACTATAAGATCCTCGAGTACCTGCGCAACTGGGTAACAGATGTGCATGGGACTGAGGGCGAAAACGGCGAGAAGGTCGTGACTGATCTTCCTCTCTTCATAATCGATGACGAGGCCGACAATGCCTCGATTAACACCGTTCGCGACCCCGAGGCAGACCCGACAAAGACTAACGATGCGATTCGATCGCTCATGAAGAGCTTCGACAAGGCCGCGTACGTCGGGTACACGGCTACCCCCTTCGCAAACATCTACATTGACCCGGACGCCACCCACAGCACTGCTGGAGAGGACCTTTTTCCATACAGCTTTATTCGGAATCTCCGCGCGCCGTCGAACTACCTTGGCCCGGAGCGGGTCTTTGGGCTACGCGTCGACGACGAGAATGAGGAGGACATAGAGCCGCTGCCACTCGTGCGCCGTGTAAGCGACGCGGACAGCTGGCTTCCCGCCAAGCATAAGCCCGGTGACAGCCCAGGTGAGAAGCTTCCAGAGTCCCTGAGGAGTGCGATCTCCTCATTCGTGCTCGCCTGCGCGGCCCGTCGCGGGCGCGGGCAAGTCAAGGTCCACAATTCAATGCTGGTGCACGTTACTAGCTTCACCGCCGTGCAAAGCCTGGTGCGCGACCAAGTTGACGACCACCTGCGGCTCATGGTGGAGACGCTCCGAGACCGTTATGGTAAAGGCCCTGCTCTCCGTGCCCAACTCCGTGCGCTGTGGGAGGGGGATTTCGTTGCCACCACCGACAGTTTTACGGTTGACGAAGCGCCGCGCCTCAAGTGGGAACAGGTGTCCGAACAACTACTTCCTGCCTTGAGGAAGATCCAGGTCAAGACAGTGAACGGTACCTCCAAAGACGCGCTCGACTACTACGAGAACCGTCGGAACGGCCTGTCTGTAATCGCGGTTGGTGGACAGAAGCTCTCCCGAGGGCTCACCCTGGATGGCCTAACCGTCAGCTACTACCTCAGAGTGTCGAAGACATATGACACCCTTCTCCAAATGGGGAGGTGGTTCGGATATCGCCCGCGTCACGAGGACTTGTGCCGTCTCTACACCACGGCCGCGCTTAAAGACGCTTACGTGGAAGTTACTGCTGCGGCTGACGAACTCCGTAGGGAAATTGAGGAAATGGCTACTCTTAAGCTCACTCCAAAGGAGTTCGGGCTGAAGGTTCGGTCTTCTTCGCTCGGACTCGCAGTGACGGCGGCTAACAAGATGCGGAAAGGTACAAAGATCCTCTTGAGTTACTCGGGGGAGGGGCCTGAAACGGTGATCTTTGACCTCGCGAAAAAGGCCCTAGAGAACAACTTCGCGGCTCTCGAAACTCTCGTCCGCCGACTAGACGACTTCGCGGAGCCGGTCCCTGGGAAGCAGGGAGGCAGTGTTCAGTGGAGAGGAGTGTCCCCCGAGATCGTCTCTGAGTTCCTCAATGCTTATCAACCCGACCGGAAGGCTCAGCGTGTTCGGCCAAGGCTCATCGCCAAGTACGTGGAGCAGTGTGCCAAGGTCGGCGAGTTGAGCAATTGGACGGTTTGCCTCGTCGGCAGTACGACATCGAGGGCGCCGCGGGATGTCGCCGGCCACACCGTCGGTCTTGTGACCCGGCAAGCATTGAACAAGGACTTCAACGTCGAGGGCAGGTACACAATCCGCCGAGTGCTCAGCCCGCCGGACGAGATGATCGACCTTGACGAATTGCAGGTAGCCGCAGCGAGAGCGGCTGCAAAGGATGCGGCCAAGCAAAAAGAGAAGGCTTCGGCTCCGAAGACGCCGGCGGGCCCGCACATCCGGTGGCAGCGGCGAGCCGACCAGGGCCTCCTGCTGCTCTACCCCATCGAATTGCCAGCGTCCGCCGAAGGGAGCCTTACTCCTCCCCTGGTCGGTTTTCAGGTGAGCTTTCCGCATTCGAAATACCAGTCAAAGACCGAGTATGTCGCCAACACCGTCTGGCTCCAGGAGGACATTTATCCCATCGACGAGGAGGACGAAGCGTGATAATTACCGAGGATGAGTGGCGCGAGCTAGAAAGCCCTCAGGATGCCCCGGGTCGGTCTAGCCTCCGTCTGCACCCTGAGTCGCCTGTGGATATCTTCATTTCCGTCACCCACCCTGGCCGGAAGCGCATGCTTGTATTTAGAACAGACGCTAGGTCTGTCGACCCCATCGTCCGATCGGTGGGTCGGCTTCCCGCAGCTGCCGGAATCGAAATGAACCTCAGTGCTGTGTCCCGGCTTGAATACGAGCTGCAGGTCATCTTGACCGCGGACGCGCTCCGCGAGGTCTTCAACCCTCTGGTCACTGACGTTGCCGGGACTGCCAAGTCCGCGCCAGCCGCTGCGGCAGCAGTGGCAGCCGTCGTGGACAGGTTCGAGAGGTGGCAAGATCTACTGCGCACGGTTGGCAGGGATGGGCTGAGCGCCGAAGCGCGGCGGGGGCTCTACGGGGAGCTCTTGGTGCTGGGCGATGTCCTTCTGACCTGTCTGAGCCAGTCCGAGGCGGTCGGGGCGTGGACCGGGCCTACGGGAACCAACCAGGACTTTCAGCTGTTTGATTTGGCCATTGAGGCTAAGGCAAGTAGCGCAAAGCGTCCCAGAAGCATACGAATAGCCAGCGAACGACAGCTGGACGCAACTGGAATACCGGCACTGTTCTTGGTGCTCGCGAGTCTCGACGAACGGCGCGGTGGTTCGGGAGAGAGCCTCAACCGGAGAGTGGAGGGCATTCGGCAGCAGCTCACGAGCCCTGCCGCCAGGGCACGGTTCGACGGACTGCTCATTCAGGCCGGCTACCTTCCTGGGCGGGCTGACCTTTACGAAGAGCCCCGCTATACCCTTCGCGACCTTCTGCTCTGGCATGTACGGGGAGGTTTCCCCCGGCTGGTCGAGTCGGATCTGCCAGAGGGCGTGGCAGATTGCAGCTACCAGGTGAGCACATCGGGTCTGGACGCGTACCGCGCTACGACCGACGAGGTGAAGGGCCTGATCGGGGAATTTCATGGCTGAGCTCGACCTGGCTGAGTTTTCCCGGAGCCTCGTCGCCGAGACTCAAACCACTGCTGAGGCTGAAGGGACGACTACCCCGGAGGCGTTCACTCGCCGGGTTTTCGACGATTTGGAGCAGGCTGGCGTCGTTTCCAACACCTTCACTGCCTACCACAAGATGCATGGCCACGAGGTTCACGGTTACGGCATCGGCGAGTCGGGCGAGTCCCTGGACCTGTTCGTGACGGACTTTCAGCTGGAACCCCTGGATTCCAAGCTCACGAAGACTCAGATCGTGACGTCTTTTAAGCGGCTTCTGGTGTTCGTGCAGCGGTGCCGGGACGGGCTCCAGCAGCACATCGATGAGTCATTTGACGTGTACGACATGTGCGCAGCGGTAGAGAAGGCCTTCACCGAGGTGCAGCGGATCCGTCTCTTCTTGCTCAGTAACAGAATGTGTACCGCAAACGAGTTTCCAGGGTCCAACTTTGAGGGCCTTCCGGTAACACGCGAGGTGTGGGACCTGGCTCGGCTGCACCGTCATGCAACGTCTGGCGCCCTCGGTGAACCCATAATGGTGCCCTTCAACCCACCGCTGCCCTGCGTCTCCGCCCCCAGCTCAGAGGAAGACCATTCGGTGGTCCTGGCAGTCATTCCAGGGGAAATGCTTGCCGAGCTGTATGCCGAGTACGGCACCCGGCTCCTCGAACTTAACGTTCGTTCCTTCCTCCAGACCCGTGGTGCTGTCAACCGGGGTATCCGTGAAACCTTGCTGAACGCCCCGGGCCGGTTCCTGGCCTATAACAACGGGATCACCGCGACCGCCTCGCAGGTCGAATTCTTGAAGGGCCCGGACGGCGAGCCCAGCCACATCACTGGTGTGCACGGCCTCCAGATCGTAAACGGCGGCCAGACGACTGCATCACTTCACTACGCCATGAGCCGCGATAGGGCTGATTTGTCCCACGTCCGGGTGCAGATGAAGCTGACGGAAGTCGCACCCCAGCGGCTTGCAGAGATCGTTCCAAAGATTTCGGAATACTCCAACACGCAGAATCGAGTGACCCAGGTCGATTTCAGTTCCAACCACGACTACCACGTGGACGTGCAACGGATCACTCGATCCTTGTGGGCTCCGGCCGCCGATGGCAGCGGTCAGGAAACGCACTGGTTTTACGAACGCGCGCGAGGCCAGTACACGGACGAGTTTGCTAAGGCCCGCACTCCGGCAAGGCAACGACAGTTCAAAATGCTGAACCCGACGAAGCAGAAGTTCAATAAGGCCGACCTCGCCAAATTCCTTCACTCGTGGAGCCAGCTGCCCTACCTTGTGAGCCGAGGAGGCCAAAAGAACTTTGTTGAGTTTATGATACGAGTGGACAAGGCGCCGCCTCGCGTCGACGTCCAGTACTGTCGGTGGGTGATCGCCATGGCCATCCTTTTCAAGGCGGCGGATCGGATCGCTAACAGTCACAAGGCAGGCAGCAACAAGAGTATTGTTACCACCTATACCTTGGCTCGCCTGTCTTTAGCGTCTGACCGCCGCATCGACCTTGATCGGATCTGGAGAGAGCAGGGCATCTCGCCAGCACTGGAGACCGCGCTTCATGACCTGTCTCCCCGGGTTATGCGTACCGTCCTCAATCCTGTCGAGGGGGGTCATGTTGGCGAATGGGCCAAGAAGGTTGCGTGCTGGGATGCCGTTTCTAGGGTTCCCTGGAAGGTACCCCCGGCACTGATGCTTGAATTGCTGGACCGTCCACTGGACGAGGCGGCACTTGCTGGCGGCACCGGTGATGAAGAGGGCGCGAGCGAGGAGGCATCTCTGATTCCTGCCGACCAGTGGTACGCGATCGACCGCTGGGCTAAAGAGACCCGCAACCTCGAACCCTGGCAGCGACAGATGGCCCAGTTCATCGGGAGGCGACTCGAATTGGAGCAAGAGATTCCTGAGACGCAGGCCGTTCAGGCGCTACATGCCCGCAACGAGGCAATACGGCTGGGTTTCAATCCCGACAGATAGCCACTTGCTAGTGTTGGTCTTTTGATACTGGGGTGTGATCATGGCCGGAGGTGCCAAGAAGCAGAGTCGGCAGTGGGTCGCCACTGCGGAGGGGGCCCATCTTCGTGGCCGGCGGGTGAGGGATACCAAGCCCGAGGTCACCCTCAGGAAGGCAGTGCACCGACTCGGCCTCAGGTTTCGCCTCCAGCGAAGAGTAACGCCTCAGTGCACGGCCGATCTTGTGCTGCCCCGACATCGTATTGCGATCTTCGTGGATGGGTGCTTCTGGCATGGCTGCCCCGACCATGCTCCGCGGGAGTTCCGAGGACCCAACGCGGCCCGTTGGCAGGAAAAAATCAATACCAACAGGAAACGGGACCATCGCAATACGGAGCAGGTGACGGCCGCCGGATGGAGCGTAGTTAGGATTTGGGAGTGCGAGATCCGGCGCGACGCCGAGGGAGCGGCGGAGCGGGTGGCAAAGCTTGTGAGTTCGGACCATGCGGAGTGATGTCTTGCATGGTTATGCCTGAATCACAGCCAGAGTTAGTAGGTCGTCCGGCAGTTTCTTCCGCCTCGCGCAGTGAGCCATGAGTGGGCACTGTGAACACAAGGGCTGGTCCTCCCTGCAGAGGTCCATGCCAATCAGGCGGATCGCCCCCATGCGTAGAGGTGCATCCTGGCCCGCGCCCACGAGCTTTACCAAGTTCACGCGGCCCTCGCTTAGGCGATTAGCGTGA
Source organism: Micromonospora sp. NPDC047187 (assembly GCF_040643355.1). NCBI lineage: Bacteria > Bacillati > Actinomycetota > Actinomycetes > Micromonosporales > Micromonosporaceae > Micromonospora > Micromonospora sp. NPDC047187. The sequence continues at coordinate 61,001 of NZ_JBEYUF010000003.1, read as the reverse complement.
TCTGTTTTGACACCATTCACTCGAGCTGCGACTCGCAACGTGCCTTGGCTTATCAGCATGAGATCTTCGCCGACTAACAATCGGTAGAGGGCCGCCTCGGCTGGCTTCATGGCAAGCTTGGTGGGTACGTCGAATCGATTTCTCCACTGCCAGTCAGCGGGGCTCTCTATCAGTGGCGCCAAGCGGTCCACGCGGGATCGAACGGTCGCCGTGGGTGCCACGTCGACTAGCTTCTTGAACAGTGTCGCGGTGAGTGTCTTCGAGGATCTAGCGACGAACATAAACTCAGCCATGGCGGCAGGTTTGATCTTCGCGCTGGCGACAACAGCCACAAGTGCGGCATGCAGCGGTGTGGCGTCCTCGCCAGGAAGTTGATACCAGTCCCCGCTGGACAGTCTTTGCTTCGCCCAGTTTGTGAGACCCCTCCTGACCTTCCGCCAATGGGGCTGGAGTCCGGCAGTGTCGGCGGTATTCTTATCCGCGGGCTTTAATACTTCCGCAGCGGCCTCGCCTAGCAGCGGGGGTACGGCGTTCCCGATTTGACGGAAGGCGTCACTCCGGGTGCCGGCAAACCGGAAGTGGTCGGGGAACGTCTGGACGCGCGCCGCCTCCCGTACGGTAAGCGTCCGAAGCTGCTCGGGGTGGATGTACCAGTAGCCGTCCTTGGCGATGTGGGCGGTAATTGTTCGACTGAGTTCGTTCCACGCCAGCTTTTTGTACTTGTCCGTGTATTTTTCGGCGCTGTAACGCTGGTATTCCCGCTCGTCCTCGGCCAGGATGTCTTGGAGGTCCGAGTACTTGGTGTCGGAGTTCATGACCTCGAAGATCCGGTGATCGTCTTGCCGGACTCGTCGAGTCATGTGGTCCCAGACCAGCCCGAGAGGCGCGCCCTGGCGCATCTTTCTTGCGAAGTCGGACAGGTTTTGAGGCGTTCGGTACTCCAGTTCCCGTTGGCCGATCCGCTCCGTCGGGACGACCTCTAGCTCGGGTAGATCGCCGATGGCTTCGAGTAGAAAGGTGCGCTTCGAGTCGGGCTTCCGCCAGGTGAAATCGTCGACGTCCTTCCTGGCTAGAAGGATAAGGCGCTTCCGGTGCTGCGGAACGCCGTAGTGCCAGGCGTCAACCAGCCGTGCCTGTGTTGCATAGCCGAGCTCCTCCAGCTCTTCCTCGATTGTCCGGATAACGAAGAAATCGTCGTGGAGCCCCATGTCCGGGACGTTTTCCATAAGGACGGCGCGCGGGTCGATCCGCTTCACCATGTCTAGATAGGCGCTCCACAGCTCTTTCCTGCGGTCTTCGGGATCGCGGCCGTGGTTCTTGACGAGATCTCGGATCTTGTTGCGCCCGGCCCTGCTGAACGGTTGGCAGGGGGGGCCTCCCGCGACAAGGTCGATCTTGGCGGGCCTGAGGATGTCTTCAAGTCTGTCGCGCTCAGCGGGGTCGCCAAGATCCATCTTCAGGCTGAGGCCCGGGAAGTTTGCCCGGTGGGTCTCCAGCGCACGTTCATCGAAGTCGACCGATGCTGCTGTGGTCCATCCCGCCCGCTCGATGCCCGAGCTCAGGCCGCCGGCGCCGGAGAACAGATCCACGGCGAGCCTCTTGCCCTTGCCGAAGCCGTCCAGCCAGTCCTGGAAATCCTCGGGGGTGCAGCTGTTCTCGTTCGGAGCCAGCTTGAGGTAGTCGCTGCGTTCGAGAGGTACGCCGTAGTGCCCCTGCTTCACGGCCCAACCCTTCGTACGCGTGACATCAACCAGCACCAGGAGATCACAGACGCGCTCGTGGAGGCAAGGACTTCGTCGAGGTGGGCATCAGGGAGATCTGCTGCTCACCCGTCGCAGTTGCCCAGGTATCGCGGTCCATGGGCCCCAGGGCCTAGGTCCTACTGGCTCTTATGGAGTTCGAGAGGGCCAATCGTAGACGACAGAGAGATCATGATCCTCATCGGTTCGGCGGGGCAGCCTGTCAGGAGGACGGCTCTTGCGCTCCCTCAGCTCCGTCGGGCGGCCTCGGCCGGGATCCGAGCCCAGTAGGCGGCGCCAGCCAGACCATCCTTCTTGTAACCCGTGACCAGTCGAGGTCGGTGCCAAGAGGGTCGAAGGTCACGCCAGCGGCGCTGAGCTGACGCAGGCTCGCCCGGTATGCCGGATGGGCAGCCAGTTCTGCTTTCACGTTTGGAAAGGCGCACACGGGCAGGCCGGAGCCGAGTGCCTGGTTGAGGATGCCGAGCGCCAGGGTGTCGTTGATCCCAAGCGCCCACTTGTTGATCACGTTAAAGGTGGCCGGAACCACCGCCGTCGCGTCAGCGGCCGGGTGAGGCTCCGGATCGTCGGGGAGCCGCCACTCAACTCGCACCGGGTAGCCCGTCTGACGAGCGAGAGTCTCCAGGTTGATCCAAGTAGCGGCAGTGGGCGTCGCCGTCACGCAGACTGTCCAACGATCGGCAAGCAGCAGGTCGATCAGCTCACCGATTCGCAGCACAGGCGGCGCTGCCGACACGACGAGCGCGAGCACAGGGCGCTCACTCATACCAACAGGCCAGCCCGCTCGGCCAATGGCCGTAACCCTGGCGTCGCAGCGCGACGCTCCTTGGCGAGCAGGCCGAGTATGAGTTCTCGAGCCTGAACGTTTGCCTTCACCACCTCAGCGGCCGTCCTCTCGGCTTCGAGCAGGTGCAGCACCGCCGCGGACCGATCCGCCGAGCCCATCATCGAAGCTGCCGCCAGGTCGACGTGCACCTGAGCCCGTCGACCGACGAGCACAGTTGGCAGACGTGAGGTGTCGAGCTGTAGTGCAATAGCGGTAGCTTGGTCCGGGTTGCCGGCCCGCACCGCAGCAGAGACCGCGTGGATGGCGACATTGGTGGGGCCGAAGGCGGTCCAGAGGTGGTTGCGATCCGACCCCAACGCTGTGGCCAACCCATCGGCTCGACTGAGAAGGCCGCCGGCTCGCTTTTGCTCGCCATTGCCCGCTGCCACCACAGCGGCCAAGAGAAGCAGCGCTCCCTGGACAGAGATGAGTTCAGGATCAGTCAGCCGTCTCTCTGACGACAGCCGGCCAATGCTGTCTTCCAAGATCTCGGCTGTTTGGTCCGTCCGTCCTGGCAACCGAAGAAGTCCGCATGCTGCCTGATAGGCGCCGACTGCCTGCAGTGCGCGATCGTCGGCGAGCCCTGCGGCGGTCGACGCGCGGTCGGCGGTCACCAAGGCGCTCTCACCATCGCCGACCTTGACGGCGAGCTTCGACGCCGCGATGTAGGCAGCGGCAAGCAGCTGAAACGCGCGGACTCGTTGCTTCTCGGGCGCGTGCGTTGCCAGACCTGTGGCCTGCGCAAGTACGTCGGGCAGTAGTCGGGCTGCGGAGCTGTAGCTTGCTCGCTGGTACAAGCTGTGAACTCTGCCGACGCTGCGCCGCACGTCGACGAGTGGCCGGATCGGCCCAGCGGGTCGGTCAGGCATGTAGCTGGTCAGGAACGTACGTAGCCCGGCCAGGAGGTCTGAGGGAACCACCCCGGCTGCGGAATCGCGGGTTTCCTCTCCCATGATCCGCCCCCTGCGCGTTGCCACCGACACATCCACGAGCATCTCGTCAAGCTGTTCGAGCGTAACTCGCAATGCGTCGGCGATCCGGCTCCGATGCCATGGCTGGGGATCCGTCTCGGCGCCCTCCCACCGAACGATGGTGGACCGTTCGACGCCGAGGATCTCGGCCAACCTCTCTTGACTGAACCCGAGTGCCTTCCGCCGATGGCAGAGCCGGTGCCGCTTCAAGGCCACATCGATGCTCCCTCCGCTTGTCGTCACTCTAGTAACCAAGTGGCCACGGAGCGGGTACGCACGTGCCTCTTTGATGCGCCATTTCGGCTGCTCCGACGCTGTAGTTCCAGATAGGCCTCGCCTCGAAGCTGAATGCATGGCCCGGGGCGGGTGCCTTGTCCCGGAGTTGCGCCGGCCCTCAACGGCGCAGCTCTTCCCGCCCGCCCCGGTGCCAGCCCATGACTCAACGACTTGGAGCCGGCATGCCCACAGTGAACGACGACCATCCAGCTGGTGCGGGCCTGGCCGCCGCCTGGGAGTCGGTCGACGTGCGGGCCGCCGCCGACTTCTGGTGCGCCCTCGAAGACCGCCGACCCGGGCTGCTCCCACAGCGCGACGCGCCGCTGTTCTTCACCGCGCTGGGCCGCCTCCTGGTCGGCGGCGATAATCCGGCGAATCAGGCTGCGCTGCTCCGGGTGCTCGGCCACGCGTACCGTCACTTCGACCTGCTTCCGCACGCCACCACCATCGGCGACGCGCTGCTCGCCACCGTTGCCCGTCACGCGCGCCCACTGTGGACGCCGCAGCTCACCATCGCCGCCGAACGCGCCCTGTGCCGCGCCACGCACGCCATCCGCCGCGCCGCCGCGCAGGCCGGCGACGGCCGGGCCTGGTGGCACGTCGAGGTGATCGGCCACGATCGGCCATCGCCCGACATCGCCATCCTGACGGTACGTCCCTGGCGGCGCCTGCCCTTCCAGCCAGGTCAGGCCGTCCCGGTCTGCACGCCGAGCTTCCCTGGGCACTGGCGCTGGCTCTCACCGGCCAACGCCCCACGCGCGGACGGCACCGTCGAGCTGCACGTCCGCGCCGTAGCCGCCGGCACCGTCTCCCACCGCCTGGTCCACGAGGTACGCCCCGGCGAGCTGCTCTGGCTCGGCCCACCCGCCGACACCGGGCTGACCCTCGATTCGGCGAGCACGAGCGGTCTGCTCCTTGTCGCCGGTGGCACCGGCCTGGCGCCGCTGCGCGCCCTGGTCGAGCAGGTCGCCGCCGCACCCGACGGTCGGCGGGTGACGCTGATCGTCGGCGCGCGAACCTTCACCGACCTGTACGACGCGATCGCCCTCGACAAGCTGCAGTGCGCCCACGACTGGCTGACCATCGTGCCGGCCCTCTCCGACGACCCCTGCGCCGAGCCGGCCGAGCGGGGCAACGCCCTGACCATCGCCCTCCGCCATCACCGTCACGACCGGGAGATATACGTCTGCGGACCCCCCGGGATGATGGCCGCTGCGCGGTCACGTCTGCGTATCCTCGGCGTCCCCGCCGCGCGCGTCCACCTGTCCGACGGTGTCACCAGTGATGAGTGAGCGCTCCTACGCGAACCGTGGCTGGTCGAGGGACCACGCGAGAACATCGATGATGCGTACGTCGGTGAGGCGGTTGGCTGCCTCGGCGACGAGCTGATCCGGGTGTTGGCCGGCAACCTGACGAAGGACCGTTAGCTTGTCGCTGGCCTGGACCAGGTCCCGCCGGTATGCCGCCCAGTAAGCCCGCCGCGGCGAAGTCTGGCTCTCAGGCAACCATCCGAGGTCTCGTCGCGCCTGCTCGGCTGACTGTCGATAGAGCTTCAGGAGGCGACTGTCGAGGATGGGGAACAGCGCAGGACGCATGAGATACAGCGACTTGCTCACCTTGGCAACGGCGATGCCGCTCACCGGAGGGTGGGAGAAGTGTTGGAACAGACGTTCCGCGCGGGCGTACAAATCATCGGGGCCTAGCGGGTCGGCGTCCTTCAGGTGGGCGTCGACGGCGATATCCGACCAGGGGGCGGTCTCGCTGAGGCGGAGGAGGTGCAGCTCCTGCTCACGGCTGATCCGACTGCCCATCCATGGTGATCGAGTCGCTTTGATCAGCTGGGGCGTCAGGGCCGAACTCGTGCCAGCGAGCCAGTCGTAGTTGCGGATGGTGCCGCCATTCTGCTGACAGTAGGCGATGAACGGGTTCAGGGGCTCGTCGATGATTCGGCCGGCCACCTCGATCGGTGGAACTCTTTGCATCAGTCGCCGCTTTCGCCAACTTGCAGCCTGTCGTCGTGTCGCAGACCGTATCGGGCTCAAGCCGACGGTCGCTGCCGCCAGCCGGCCCCACTCCCCGGCCGGCCGGTGGTCGAGCACTGTCCACCTTGGTTGCTGCTGATCGGATGAATGGTCCGTACCGCACATGGCGGAGTCGGCGGGGCGGTGGAGGGTCTCGGAACTCATTAGCATCACGCTTCCTCGGCCTCGCGCACATCGCGAGCCGTCCGCCTTGGTCGATGAGGAGTCGCGGCATGCCTGACGAGCATGGTGGCAAGAGTCAGTTCGAGCGCTTGGTGGCCGGCCCGTTCTACTCGGCGGTGGTGGCTGCGAATCGTGTTTATCTGAAGGTGGCCGTTCCCGACGCGTCCGCTACTGAGCGGGAGTATTGGACTCTCTCCTGTCTTCCGAAGACAACACTGAGTCCGCGCCGGCTCTCTGCTGTCTCCATGAAGACGATGGAGACCTTCGTCCTACACGAGCCCACCAGGCCGGGGATGGACGGAAGGGCCGAGGGTTTTGTGATCGTACGGCGGTCAGTCCTGGATCGATACTGGCCCAAGCGTCGGGCCTTTGAGAAGGCGTTTCCCGGACTGACGCTCGAGGATTGCGACTACGAGGACGCGGGTGCGGATCAGGTACGGGTCATCGGCTGGCACGATGAGCTGATCGCCGCACTCGCGGACGAGCGTTTCGCCGCTGCGGTACGTGACCTGACCGCGTCACTGCTCGCTGTGCGGACGATGCAAGGTGCCGGCCACAGTTACTCACTGGTCGACCACGTCCTGGGTCGCGCTGCCCGTCCTGCCGAGTGGATCTACCCGGCCAACGAGCGGAGTGCGGCATGGGGAGATGATCCGGGAGTCGTCGAGACCTTCCGTGGCATCCGCGAGGGTGATGTCGCCGAGTGGCACCTCTCCTCCTGCTTCCACCAGATCAAGGCTGGTGACCGGATATGGGTCTACGCCACGGCACCTCATCAGCGTGTCATTGCTGCCGGCATCGCCTGGTCGAATCCGTGCCAACGAGTGGACGGCGGCAACACGCACTGGACGTTGGAGATCCGCTGGGACCTGGGGTTGACCCGTTTCCTGCTATCGACAGTCGTTGCCGCGTCGGACGTGCTGGAGGTGCAGGTCCAGCGGGTGCGCGCACTGCGGCAAGGCGAGACCGACATGCTCAGCAAGGTGCTGGCCGACGTTCGAGCCCCCGAGCCGGAGGGCCTGCCCGAGGGCCGGCGGCGCCGCCTCGCGCAGGTCACCGCGCGGCAGGGCCAGGCCGACTTCCGACTGCGGCTACTTGCGGCGTACGACGGACGGTGCGCAATCACTGGCTGCGACGTCGAGGCCGTGCTGCAAGCGGCGCACATCTCTCCGTATGACGGACCCGCCACCAATCGCGTCACGAACGGCCTGCTGCTTCGGGCTGATCTGCACAATCTCTTCGATCGAGGTTACCTGTGGATCGACGGGTCCTACCGGGTCCGTGTGGCGGCCGGGTTGGATCACTACGCCGAACTGGACGGGCAGCGCCTCTCGCTCCCGCCAGTGGACGACCGACCGGACAAGGACGCGCTGGCCCACCACCGGAGCGAAGCGACAAAGCGGCTGCTCGCCTGAGGCGGCGCGACGTGCTCCGGGTGCGGTCAGGAGTAGGTGTCGCCGAATTCGCGTACCTCGTCGACGTCCAGCGTGATCCGGTCGTTCTCGGTCCACTGGCCGGTGGCGGCGACCCAGCTCGGGTCGTCGCGTTCGTCGATGTCGCTCCAGCTGTGCCGGTGGTGCCGTAGCTGGATCGGCCCGGTCGACTGACCCGGCGCGAGCGTCCCGTCGGTGAAGGTCAGCTCCACCCAGCCGGGGACCGGCGTTCCCGGGATCGGGTAACCCGGCGGCGCTGGCGTCGTCATCGCGCCGGGCGGCCCGCCCGGCGGGATGAAGAACTGCACGGTCTGCTCGATGCGGTCACAACCCAGCGCGGCCCAGTCGCAGTTCGGCACCAGCGAGGTGTTGGCGCCCTCGAAGCGCAGGTGGTAGCGCACCCGCACCGTGCTCAGGTCAAGCGGCGCGGTGCCGGTGTTCGTCACCTTCAGGAGGTGCTGGATCTGGTTGTTCGTGGGGGACCAGTCCAGGTTGAGGTAGCTGAGCGTCGCGCGGCCGGCCGCGGTGCGCACTGTGGTGGTGGGCGAGGTGTCGGAGTAGCCGCCGAGCGCGCGGGCGGCAACCGCGATCCGGTACGTCGTGCCGGGTGCGAGGTCGGTCAGCGTAATCGTGGTGTCGGTGGTGGAGCCGAGGAAGCGGTACGTGTTCGGGCCCAGCGGCACCTGCACCTCGTAGTTGATCGGCTGCTCCGCACCGGGCTCGACCCAGGCGGAGGGCGCCCAGCTGAGGGTGAGCTGATGGGGTTCGTTTGCCACCACCGTGGGAGTGCCCGGGGTGCTGATCGCCGGGCCGTCGGCGCGGGCGGCGTTGACGGCGAGCAGGCTCGCCAGCGCGGCGAGGGCGACGGTGGCGGCGACACGGCGAGCAGACATAGCCGAATGGTATGCACCACCATCGATGTCCGTGCATCCTCCGTCAGGCCAATGACGGCGGAGGCGGATTCAGTCCGTTACGCGACGTAGTCAACTTGGAGATAATGCCTGGTCACGTGGCTACCTAGCGTGAACCCGTCATCACGAACGGCCCGGACGCCGGCGTCTCACCTGCCGCCCGTCTGGGCCTCAGACGGGAGAAACACATGCGTGCTCAGAACAAAAGCCGGCGGTACGGCGCCCGAGCATCCGTACTCGTGCTCGGTCTTGTCGCGACCGGAGCGGTGCTCGCCCCGGCGAGCCCGGCGTCCGCCGCGGTCCCCGGTCTGGTGCGGGTCGCCGCGACCAGCGTCACCAACTCGGTCGACTTCCGCAGCGTCACGGCGACGTGCCCGGCCGGGAAGGTGCTGACCGGCACCGGCTACGAACTCAACGGCATCACCGGCGAAGGCGTCGTCGACGACCTGCGTCCCAACGGTGGCGTCGCCACGGCACCGACAGCGGTCACCGTCGGCGCCTACGAGACCGAGGCGTTCGCGGGGAACTGGTCGGTGACGGCGTACGCGATCTGCGCCAACCCGCTGCCCGGTCTGGTGCGGGTCGCCGCGACCAGCGTCACCAACTCGGTCGACTTCCGCAGCGTCACGGCGACGTGCCCGGTCGGGAAGGTGCTGACCGGCACCGGCTACGAACTCAACGGCATCACCGGCGAAGGCGTCGTCGACGACTTCCGGCCCAACGGTGGCGTCGCCACGGCGCCGACCGCGGTCACCGTCGGCGCGTACGAGTCGGACGCCACGGCCCTGAACTGGTCCGCCACCGCGTACGCGATCTGCGCCAACCCCCTCGCGGGCCTGGTGCGCACCTCGGCCGTGGGGGCCAGCAACTCCCTCGACTTCCGCAGCGTCACGGCGACCTGCCCGGTCGGGAAGGTGCTGACCGGCGCCGGCTACGAGCTGAACGGGGTGACCGGCGAGGGCATCGTGGACGACTTCCGCCCCAACGGCGGCCCCGCCACCGCCCCGACGTCAGCGGCGTCCGGCGCGTACGAGGAGGACGCGTTCGCCGGGAACTGGTCCGACACGGCGTACGCCATCTGCGCCACGCCGTAGAAACCGCTCAGCCGGTGCAGCAGCCCTGCGAACGTGCGGGCCGCTGCACCGGCTGAGTGCTCGGCTCAGGAGCCGCCTTGGCGCTGGATCCGCCCGTCGCCCGAGACCTTGGCCCGGCCCAGGTCGCGTTCGGTGCCGGCCGGGCCGGTCGCGGTGCGGCGGTGCCGTTGGTCGGGCGAGTGCTCCACGGGCGAGCCCTGGCGGCCCGGAGCGCCGCTGCCCGAATGCCGCCCGCCTCGTGCCGACTCGCCGCCGCTGTCGTGTTTGTTCTGCTTGTGGCTACCCATGGATCGCGCGTACCCGGTCACTGTGCGGCTAGTCCTGAGCCCCCGTCAGCTTCAGTGCCGTCCCGACCGGTGAGGTGGCTATCGGTACTGGCACTCACGGGTTCCAGTAGACGAGGACCCTGGCCTGGTCGAAGCGTCGGTCCTTCAGGTCGGCACGCTGGATCACCCAGTGGATGCTCGCCCCGCCTTGTCTGCCGCCGTGGAACTCGGCCAGCACAACCCAGTCACCATGGTCCGACTCGTCGTGGCCGGACCGGCCTGAAGGATTGGCGCCCAACCACGCGGGGTTGAAACCGTTGCAGTCAGTGCCGTAGCCGCCCAACAGCAGCGGCGTCGTCCCGTCTTCATAGGAGAACGGGCCGTCCGGCACCTTGGCCAGGACTTCCTTCCACACGTCGGTCAGCTCTTCGAACGGGGGATCTCCCGGCATTGGCGGAGACCACGGGGGCCCCGGGATCGTCTTGACGTAGGGCAGAGAGATGTCGACAGTGAGGTGCAGATCGCCCTGCGGGATCTCCGTGTAGACCTCGGCGAACTCCTCATCATCTGGAGGGAAGTCAGGCGGATACTGCTCTCGCTCCTCGACAGCCACGCCTGCCGGCACGTACCTGACCTCGCCCCAGCCGCTTTCCTCGGGCCAGCCGAACAGCAGCAGTTGGCCGTCGGACGGTAGTGGAAGGTCAGTCACGTCTGCCGGAAGAGCAGCGCAGTCGATGGTGGCGATCAAGGGGTACTCGGGGTCCTCGGCGTCGGCCGGAAGCATCACCGGCCCGCGGATGGTGCCCACTACCGGCCCGTCACCCCTCTGTGTCAGAAAGGCAGACGGGCGGGCGAGCTCCAGCCAGCGCTCCACGTCGTCGGCGGGGATGTCGCGGCGCAGCGCCTCGGCGCGGACCTGATCGATGATTTTCACGTTTCGGGGAAGCACGGGAGCACCGTAGGTCAACAGTGCGACGTTCACGACCCCGCCGGATGCTGGCTCCCCGCAAGACAGGCGCACCTGCAATCGATACCGCGATTTGCCGTCGGCGGACGGCGGGCAGAAGTGCCCGACCCGTGAGGTGGCTATCGGGCGGCGCGGAGGCGGGTGTCGAGAGCGTCGAGGTCGGGGACGAACCAGATCTGCCCACCCTGGTTCGACTCGTGCACCAGCGCGCGCAACGCGGAACTCTCCGCGAGCTGCGCCGAGATGTCGCCGACGACCGCCAGCCGCACCCGGTAGTTGACGAACTTCTGCATCACGTCACCGGCGAAGCGGGTGCCCAGCGAGAAGAAGCGTTCGTCGAGTCGGTTGGCCGGCACGGCGACCACCTGGGCGCCGAGGAACGCCGCCCCGATCAGGTCCAGCGCGTCCTGCTCGGTGGCCACCGGTGGCCCCGCCGGGTCGCAGACCAGCACCGGCACCCCGGCGCGTTCCTGGATCTCGTCAGGCATCGTGGACCTCCCGGTCGAGCAGGCCGTTGTCGGCGTTGAGCACGGCGTCGAGCAGGTGCAGCAACTCGGCGGTGGCGGCCGGGTCACCCAGGATGATGATCTTCATGCGGTGGCGTTGCTCGTCGTACACGGTCTGCACCCGCAGCGGGTTGGCCTGGTCGTGGCCGGTGTTGGCGCTGGTGAGCACGAGCGTGCCGAGCCGGTCGGCGGCGGCTCTGTCGACACCGTCGATCTGGACGATGCTCGACACCTCCGCCTGCCTGGCGACGCTGGGCGCGGTCGGGGCCTGGCCGGTCAGCGCGTCGAGATCACCGGCGGCGATCCGGTACTGCTTGCCGATCCGCACCGCGCGCAGCCGGCCCGAGCGGATGTAGCCGCGCACGGTGCGCACATGCAGGTTGAGCCGGTCGGCCACCTGCTCAACTGAGTACATTTCTTCCGTCATCGCTCCCTACGATACCCGGATAGGAAAGCATAGGGAGCGATGGGGCCGACTCGTTGGCGACATCAGCTCCAAAGGCTCCGAAGCCACCTGGGCCGGCGAGGCCCCGTGAGGCGTTCGGCCGGCTAACTCGCTCGCGCTGTCGGACGGGTCCAGTACCGTCTGGAAACCATGGACGCGCTCGGCGACGCCATCATCGGGCGGGATCACCCCGCGGGTCTGCTGCGCGCCGAGTTGGACCGCGCCACCACCAGCCACGGCGGTCTCGCCCTGGTCACCGGCGAGCCGGGCATCGGCAAGACGACCCTCGTCACGTCGGCGGCCCGCGAGGCCCGGCAGCGAGGCGCGCTGGTGCTCGGCGCCGCCTGCTGGGATTCCGACAGCGCCCCCGGCTACTGGCCGTGGGTGCAGGTGCTGCGTGCCCTGCGGCGCTCCGCCGACGACTGGGCGGTGGCGCGGCAGTCCGCCGAGCCGGCCCTCGCGGCCCTGCTCGGGCAGTCCGGCGCCGGCGGTGAGCAGGCCGGTCGCCTTGCCAGCTGGGCCGGCGTCGACAGCGGCCCGGACGCCGCCGACCAGGAGGCGTTCGCGCTGTACGACGCGGTGACCGCCGCCCTGGTCGCCGTCTCCCAGCACCGGCCGGTAGTGGTCGTCCTCGACGACCTGCACTGGGCCGACCCTGCCTCGCTGCGGTTACTGAGCTTCGCCGCCCAGCACACCTGGTTCGAGCGGCTCCTGCTGATCGGCACCTACCGCGACGCCGAGGTCGAGTCGGGCGAGCATCCGCTGCGCCCGCTGCTGATGCCGCTGGTCGCGAAGTCCACCACTATCACCCTCACCGGTTTCACCCGCGACGAGGTGGCCGCACTGATGACCCGGACCGCCGGCCGGGAACCCCAGGCCAGCCTTGTCGACGAGGTGCACCGGCGCACCGGCGGCAACCCGTTCTTCGTCGAGCAGACCGCGCGGCTGTGGCACGCCGACGACGCGATCGGCACCATCGCACCCGGCGTACGGGAGGCGGTGCGCCGCCGCCTGGCCCAACTGCCCGCCGCCGTGGTGGAGGCGCTGACCGTCGCCGCCGTACTGGGTCGCGAGTTCCACCGTCAGGTCCTCGCGGCCTGCGCGGCCGCACCGGCGGCGCAGGTCGACCGGCTGCTCGACCGGGCGGTGACCGCCCGACTGGTGGTCGCCCGGGGCGGTGGCCGCTTCGCCTTCGCCCACGACCTGGTCCGCGAGACCCTCTACGACGGGCTGACCGACGACGACCGGCGGGCCCGCCACGGCGCTGTCGTCCGGGCGGTCGACGATCTGCGGGAGCTCACCGACCGGCTGATCCCGGCCGACCTCGCCCGCCACGCCTACCTGGCCGGCCCGGCGCTCGACCGGGCCCGGGTGGCCACGCTGCTGGTCGCCGCCGGGCGGGACGCGTTCGCCCGGCTGGCCGGCGACGAGGCGGCGGTGCACTTCCGCCGAGCCCTCGAGGTCGTCGAAGACCGGGCACAACGAGTGCGGATCCTGGTCGAGTTCGCCGAGTCGCACTATCACCACGCCGGCCGGGAAGAGGTCACGCGACTGCTGGCCGAGGCCGCCAGGCTGGCCCGATCACTGGACGACCCGGTGTTGCTGGCCCGGGTCGCGCTCACAGTGAACCGCGCCCGCCAGGTGGAGACCGCCCAGTCGATCGAGGCGGCGGAGTTGGTGCGCGAGGCGTACCGCCGGTTGATCGGCGAACCGGACGCCACCGCGACGGTCGGCGCCCTGGTCGCGGACCTGATCACCGCCAGCGAGACGATCGCCCGTCGAGGGCAGGACGACGAGGCGCTCACCTTCAGCCTCTGGGCCCGTCACGACACGACGTGGGGGCTGGGCACCGCCGCGACCCGAGCCGCGCTCACCGTCGAGATCCGGGACGTGGCCCGGCGGACGGGCGACCGGGAGACCGAGCTGTGGGCCACCTCGCTGCGATGGGTGGCGCTGCTGGAGCTGGGCGACCCTCGCTTCGCCGAGGAGCTCACCACCTTCGTCGACGCCGAACGACAGGGCGATTTCGCCCGGCACCGGATGGCCGCGGCCGTCGACAGCGGCATCATCGCGGCGTTCCAGGGTGACTTCGCCACTGCCGACGAGCGGTTCGCGATCCTCACCGACCAGACCGACCCGGGCCACACCGAGTTCGGGTTCATGGGCCACCACCTGCGCTGGTCCCGACTGCTGCTCCAGGGCCGGGTCGCCGAGGCCGCCGCGCTGGTGGACGGGCTGGCCCCGATCGACTACCCCTATCGGGAGCTGTTGCGGGCGATCACCGCGGCGGAGCGGGGCGACGGCGAGACGGCGGTCCGGCTGACCGCCGGCATCGAGGCCGCCGCCATCCGTTACCCGCGCCCGGTGTCACCGCTCTGGCTGCGGTTACGCGCGCAGGCCGCCGCCGCGTCCGCCGACCCGAAGCGCTGCGACGCCGCGCGGGCGGCGCTGGCCCCACACCGTGGAGAGTGGACGGTAGGGCTCTTCGGCTGCGACATCAGTGGCCCCGTCGACCACTGGCTGGCACTGATCGACGCCGCCCAGGGACGCTGGGACGACGCCGTCGCCGGCTTCACCGCCGCTCGGGACTCCGCCGACCGGCTGGGCTCGCGGCCCTGGTCGCTGCTCGCCCGCACCGGCCTCGTGAACGCCCTCGCCGGCCGAGGTCACCCGGGCGACACCGCGACGTCGACCGCGTTGCGTGCCGCCGCCGTCCAGGAGGCGACCGCCCTCGGCATGACGCAGGTGCTCCACCGGCTCGCCGCGCCAACAGCCCTCGACGCCGACCTCCCGGACCAGGCCGTCGGGTCGGGCCAGCTTGTGGCGTCGGGCCAGGTTGCTGGGTGGGGTCAGGTTGTCGCGCCCGGCCAGGCCGCGCCGGTCGCGGCTGCGATCGAGGGGTACGAGTTTCGGCGCGACGGGCCGGTCTGGCAGCTCGCGTACGAGGGTGTCGTCGTGCACCTGCCCGACGCCAAGGGTCTGCACGACCTGCATCTGCTGCTCAGCCGCCCGGGCACCGACGTACCGGCGGTCGAATTGCTCGACCCGGCGGCCGGGCCGGAGCTGGTCGCCGCCCGCCGGATGGGTGCCGACCCGGTCCTCGACGACGAGGCGAAGGCCCGCTACCGGCGGCACCTGGCCCGCCTCGACGAGGAGATCGATCGGGCCGCCGCCCGGGACGACGACCGGAAGGTGTCCAAGCTGGACGCCGAGCGGGGTGCGTTGCTCGACGAGCTGCGTGCCGCAGCAGGGCTGGCTGGCCGGAGCCGCCGCCTGGGCGACGAGGTCGAACGGGCCCGCAAGACGGTGACCGCGCGAATCCGTGACACGCTCCGCAAACTCGACGACCGGCACCCGGCACTGGCAGGCCACCTGCGCGACTCCGTCTCCACCGGCACCACCTGCCGCTACCTACCCCCCGCGCCGCTGCCCTGGCGGCTCTGACCCCACCCCACCCCACCCCAGCCCTCCGCGATCTTGCACTTTCGGTCGCCGGTTCAGGTGGATTTGCCACCCTTGTCGGGACAGTAAGTGCAAGATCGCGGGGGTGGGGGCGGGGTGAGGGGACCTGGTTAGCGGCGGTTGTACCTGTACATGGTCAGGGTGCCGAAGACCAGGACGAAGCCGGCGCTCCACAGCAGCAGCCACATCGTGGCCGACGGGTCCGACTCGCCGCTCATCGCTCCGCGGATCGCGGCCACCAGCTGCGTCACCGGGTTGACCTTCACGAACGCCTGGAGCCAGCCGGGCATGGTGCTCGGCTCGACGAAGACGTTGCTCAGGAACGTCAGCGGGAACAGCACCATCATGCTGACGCCCATCACCGACTTCTCGCTGCGCAGGATCAGCCCGAAGAACGTCCACACCCAGGAGAACGCGAACGAGAAGACCACCAGCAGCCCGATCCCGACGACAGCCCCGGCCACCCCGCCTTCGGGGCGGAACCCGAGCACCAGCCCGAGACCCAGGATCACCACGGCGGCGAGGATGTAGCGCAGCACGTCGCCGAAGATCATGCCGACCAGGGCGGCCGGACGCCAGACGGGCAGCGTCCGGAACCGGTCGAAGATGCCCTTCTCGATGTCGGTGTTGAGGCCGATGCCGGTGTACATGGTGATCATGACGACGCTGGTCACCATGATGCCGGGCAGGAAGAACTGCAGGTATTCGCGCGGGCTGCCGGCGAGGGCGCCACCGAACAGGTACGTGAACATCAGCACCATGATGATCGGGAACGCGGTCACGTCGAAGAGCTGCTCCGGCACGTGCTTGATCTTCAGCATGGCCCGCCAGCCGAAGGTGAGCGACGCGCTCAGCGCGCTCGGCCGGGGCGGTCGGGAACCGGGCGCGAGCACTGTCGCCAGCGCCTCGGCGGACGGGACGTAGACGGTCGGCGCCCGTTCGGTAGTGGTGGTCGTGGTGTCGCTCATCGGGCTGCCTCCAGCTCGTCGTCGCGCTCGTCGGTCGGCACGGCGGGGTGGTCGGTCAGGGCCAGGAAGACCTCGTCCAGGCTCGGCTGGCCGAGGGAGAAGTTGTCGACAACGATGCCGGCGCGGGCCAGGTCGCTGAGCACGCGAGCGGCCTGGGCGCTGGCGTCGAGGTCGGTGCCGGCGTCGCCGACGCGGGCGGTCAACGCCACCGGATCGGCGGCGAGCTGCACCGGCACGTCGAGCGCCTCCCGGAGCACCCGCTCCGCCTCGGGGCGCTGAGCGGGGTCGCGAAGTCGCAGGTGGACGGTGCCGGAGCCGATCGACGACTTCAACTCACCCGGGGTGCCCTCCGCGATCACCCGGCCGTGGTCGACGACAGCGATCCGCCCCGCGAGCTGGTCGGCCTCGTCGAGGTACTGGGTGGTCAGCAGCACCGTCGTGCCGTGCGACACCACCGCCCGGACGATCTCCCACACCTGGTTGCGGCTGCGCGGGTCGAGGCCGGTCGTCGGCTCGTCGAGGAAGAGCAGATCCGGGGTGTTCAGGATGCTGGCGGCGATGTCGATGCGTCGCCGCATTCCACCCGAGTACTTCTTCACCTGGCGGTCACTCGCCTCGGTCAGACCGAACGCGGCCAGCAGCGCCGCGGCGCGCTCCCGAGCGGCCGGCTTGCGCAGGCCGAGCAGGCGGGCGAGAAGCACCAGGTTCTCCGTGCCGGTCAGGTCCTCGTCGACGGAGGCGTACTGGCCGGTGAGGCTGACCCGGGAACGAACCTTGTCGGCCTCGGTGACCACGTCGTGCCCGAAGACCCGGGCCGAGCCGCCGTCGGGTCGCAGCAACGTGGCGAGCACCCGGACCGCTGTGGTCTTGCCCGCGCCGTTCGGGCCGAGCAGACCGTAGACGGTGCCGGCGGGCACCTGGAGGTCGATGCCGGCCAGCGCCCGGGTGTCCCCGAACGAGCGGGTGAGCCCTTCGGCCTCGATGGCCAGACCGGTGGTGCGTCTACTCATGATCCTTGCCTTTCGTATTGGACGTGTTCAGGAGACGTAGGGTCGAGCCGCCCGGCCGTCGCGCAGTGCCAGCCCCCACCAGCGCAGCTGGTCGAGCAGGACGCCGACGTCGCGTTGCAGCTCGTCGGTGCACTGGGCGGTCGGCTCGCCGGCGAGCAGGTCGATCCCGACGACGTCGCGCACCGTCGTCGCGTGCAGTGCGGTGAAGACGGTACGTAGCTGGTCGACCGCGTGCAGGCCGGTGGACCGGCAGCCGTACGACACGAAGCCGACCGCTTTGGCCTGCCACTCGTCGTACGCGTAGTCGATGGCTTGTTTCAAGGGTGCCGGGAAGCTGTGGTTGTACTCGGGGGTGACCACGACGAACGCGTCCGCGCGGCCCACCTCGCGGACGAACGCCCGGATGGACGCGGTCGGCTCGGCGGGGTAGCTGGCCGGGAAGTCGTACTCGGTCAGGTCAACGACAGTCACCGCCAGGTCGTCGTGCCGCGCGGCGTGCTCGACGAACCAGTGCGCCAGCCGGTCGCCGACCCGTCCCTCCCGGGTGCTGCCGACGATCACGGCGATCCGCAACGGTGCCATGGCCCACCCCCCTTCCACGATGAAGGCGCGAGGTGACGACACGCGCCCGCTAGATCCGATCTAGCGGGCGCGGTTCGGGGCGAAATGTCGGTGGGATCGGCTTGACTGGGGGTCGACGAACGGGGGCGCGATGGCACAGGTACGCATCGAGCCGTGGCACGAGGACGACCTCGACCTGCTGCGGCAGCTCAACTCACCGGACACCCGCAAGCACACCGGCGGCCCGGAGACCGACGAGCAGGTGCTCGCCCGGCACGACCGGTACGTGCACTTCTCCGGCACCGAGCAGGGCTGCATGTTCACGATGGTGCTGCCGGACGGGGTGCGGGCGGGCAGCGTCGGCTACTGGGCCCGCGAGTGGCGTGACCAGCCGGTTTACGAGCTGGGCTGGGCGGTGCTGCCCGCGTACCGGGGGCAGGGGCTGGCGACCGCGGCGGTGCGCGCGGTGGTGGACGTGGCCCGCGCCCGACGGGACCGGCACTACGCCCACGCCTACCCCTCGGTCGACAATCCCGCCTCGAACGCGGTGTGCCGCAAGGCAGGCTTCACGCTGCTCGGCGAGACCGGTTTCGAATACCCGCCGGGGCAGATGATGCGCGCCAACGACTGGCAGCTCGACCTGACCGCCCCACCGACAGTGAGCTGAGGTCGGCGGGGCGGCCGGCGACAGGTCACCAGGTGGTGTCGAGGCGGTGCCGTTGCTCGGCGGTCAGCTCCAGGTCGACCGCTGCCAGGCTCTCCTCCAGTTGCGCCACCGACGAGGCGCCCACCAGCGGGATGGACGGCAGCTCACCGCCCAGCAACCAGGCGAGCACCACCTGGTTGACAGTCGCGCCGCTCTGCCCGGCCACCTCCCGCAGCGCGGCCAGTCGCCGTGGCGCGCTCGGCAGGTCGTACGCCGAGCTGAGCGGCTTGTTCGCCCGGGTGAACGCCCCCTTGAGCAGCGGCGAGTACGCGACCAGGGTCAGCTCGGGCTCGGCACGCAGGTAGCTGAGCAGGTCACCGCTGACGCCGCCCGGCTCGCCGTCCGGGTCCAGTTCGCTGGTCAGGTCGGTGCGGTTCGGCAGGTAACTGCGGTGGTACTGGAGCACCTCGTACCCCGGCAGGCCGGCGGCGGCGGCCAACGCGCGGGCCCGCTCCACCCGCCAGGCCCGGTGGTTGCTGGCGCCCAGCAGACCCACGGTGCCCTCGGCGACCAGCTCGGCGAAGCCCTCCACGGTCTCCTGGAGCGGCACGGTCCGGTCCTCGATGTGGGCGTAGAGCAGGTCCAGCCGCTCCACCCCGAGCCGTTCCCGGCTGCGCTCCGCGGACTCGCGGATCACCTTGGCGGAGAGGCCCTCGGCGTTGTCCAGGTAGCTGGTCCCCGGGGCCAGCGGTCGGGCGCCCAGTTTGGTGGCGATGACGATCTCGGCGCCGACGCCCCGGCTGCGCCGCCACCGGCCGAGCAGCTCCTCGCTCTGCCCGCCCTGGCCACCGTCCACCCAGAACGCGTAGTTGTCCGACGTGTCGATGAACGTGCCGCCGGCCTCGACGTACCGGTCGAGGATCGCGTACGAGGTGGCCTCGTCGGTGGCGCTGCCGAAGAGCATCGCGCCGAGGCTGAGCACGCTGACGTCGCGCCGGGTCGCCGGGTCGGTGCCGATCGTGCGGTACCGCATGGGGATCTCCTCTCGTGCGCCCTACCGGTGGGCGCACAGGTCACCCTGCCGGCTGGAGCGCACTCCAGGTCAAGCGCTCAGGTCACCAGGGCAGCACGCCGTACCCACCGCCGGCGTCCATCTGGAAGCCCCAGAGCAGCCCGCTCGGCCCGTCGGCCGGCAGGGTCGCCAGGTGCACGCTCACCTCGGCGCCCTGCTCGGCCGTGCGGAAGCCGCTGTTGGCGTTCAGGTCGGTGGCGCAGTAGCCCGGGTTCGCGGCGTTCACAGTGATCGGGGTGTCCCGCAGCTCCTTGGCGTACATCGCGGTGAGCATGTTCAGCGCCGCCTTCGACGACGGGTAGGGCACGGAGGTCAGCTCGAACAGCGCGCCGTTCGGGTCGGTCATCACCGCGATCGAGCCGACCTCGCTCGACACGTTGACGATTCGGGCGGCCGGTGCCCGGCGTAGCAGCGGCAGCAGCGCGTTGGTCACCGCCACCACGCCGAAGACGTTCGTCTCGTACAGCCGGCGCAGCGTCCCCACTGTCGTGTCGCTGGGCAGCCCCCGCGCGCCGTCGGCGAGGATGATGCCGGCGTTGTTGACCAGCACGTCCAGCCGGCCGTACTCCGCCTCCACCCGCTTCGCGGCGGCCGTCACCGACTCGGCATCGGTGACATCGAGCGGCAGGAACACCGCGTCCGCGCCGCCGTCGCGCAGCTCCCGTTCGGCTGCCCGGCCCCGCTCGGCGTCCCGGGCGCCCACCAGCACTGTCATCCCGAGGGCGCCGAGCTGCCGGGCGGTGGCGAAGCCGATTCCCTTGTTGGCCCCGGTGATCAGGGCGATCATGTTCGTCATGCCGTCGAGCCTCGCCGGGCTGGCCGCGCCCGGGGAGAGACGGGCCGAGGCTGGGACCGGCGGTACCACCCTCGCCGGCCCGGCCCGGGGCATGCTGGGGGCATGACGAGCAGCGGCCTGCGGCGTGACGAACTGGCGGCGTTCCTGCGTACCCGCCGCGCCCGGCTGCGCCCCGCCGAGGTCGGGCTCCCCGAGGGTGGACGCCGACGCACCCCCGGGCTGCGCCGGCAGGAGGTCGCCCAGCTCGCCGGCATGTCGATCGACTACTACATCCGGCTGGAGCAGGGCCGCGGACCGCACCCGTCGCGGCAGGTGCTCGCGTCGATGGCCCGGGCGCTGCTGTTGAGTCGGGACGAGCGCGAGTATCTGTTCCGGATCGCCGGGGAGAATCCGCTGCCGGCCGGCGGGCCGAGCCGAGAGGTGACCCCCGGGCTGCGGCACCTGATCGACGCGATGACCGAGACTCCGGCGTACCTCGTCGACGCCGCGTACCAGGTGCTGGCCTGGAACCGGCTGGCCACGTACTTCATGGGCGACCTCTCGGCCGTGCCGGACGCGGACCGCAACATGATCCGCTGGACCTTCCGGCATCCGGCGACCGACAGCCACTGGACCGACGCCGAGACCATCTGCTTCGTCCGTAGCACGGTGGCGGACCTGCGGGCCGCCTACGGCCGTTACCCGGCCGACCCGGCCATCCGCGAGCTGGTCACCGAGCTGCTCGGTACCTCGCCCCGGTTCGCGCGGCTCTGGGCGGAGCATGATGTCGAGGAGCGCCGCCCCATCGTCAAGCGGGTGCCGCATCCCGAGCTGGGGTCGTTGGAGTTCGAGTGCCGGGTGCTGTACGTTCCGGAGACCGACCAGCGAATGATCGTCTACGTCCCCGAGCCCGGCTCGCCCACTCAGGCGGTGTTCCGCCGGCTCGCCGAGCGCGTCGCGCCCTGACCTGGCCGGCAGCCGACCAGCCCGTCCCCGTCGTCGGACCGCCGGTAGAACACGCTGTGCCGCTCCCTGGTGCGCACCACCAGACCGGAGCGCAGCAGCACCCCCAGGTGGTAGGAGATGGTGGCCGGGGCCAGCCGGTGCCGCTCGCTGAGCTGCCCGGTGGACCGGGGCACGTCCAGGTCCGCCAGGATCGCCGCCCGGCTCGCACCGACCAGGTCACCGAGCCGATCCGCCCTGCGCTGGACTGTCGGCCCGGCACCGACCGGGTAGACCAGCACGGCGTTGCCCTCGTCGCACAGCTGGGTGGAGAGCTGGGGCCAGGCCAGCGCCGACGGCGCGAGCACCAGCTCCGCGCCGGTCAGCGCCGTGGTGATCCGGTACGAGCTGTCGATGGTCAGCGACCTGCCGGTCCAGCCGACCTTCGGGTGCAGGCCGTTCAGCATGCTGCCCACTCCGGCGGTGGCCATCGCGGTGGCTCGCACGGCCAGCTCGGCCTCCAGCGTGGCCCGCACCGCCGGCCACTGCTCGGCGAGCGAGGTCTGCCAGAAGTGCCGCAGCCCATCGGTGACCCGCCGGGCGAGGGTGCCGTCCTCGACCGCCGCGCGGACCCGCGCCGGGATCCCGCCCGCCGGAAACCGCTCGTTCACCTGCGCCGCCACCTCGTCGGCGGGCGTTGCGGCCGTGGCCGCCAACTGCTGCTCGAAGGCCGCGTCGAGCGGACCCAGCGGCGGCTTCGGCGTGAGCAGGTCCGGCGTGTAGCCGAGCCGGCCGGGCGGCGTCACCAGCTCCGCGACCAGAGCCACGTCGGGGTGCCGCAGCGCGGCGCGGGCGGCCGGACCGGGATCGCCGTGCACCGGATGCCCGAACCGCGAGAGCGCGGCCCGCAGCCAGGACGTCACCTCCCAGGCCGGCGAGATCGCCAACCGGAGCCGGGCGAGGCTCGAACCGTCCAGGTGCGCGACCATCACAACGCGGATCGTACAAGCGGTGGCATCGATGTGCTGTCGGCATTCGAGCTGGTTCGAATCACTGGCCGACCGCGGGGCGGGCCGGTTTGCTGCGACGGCACAACCACTCGTCCGAAGGAGAACCCGATGCGTCCATCCGCCTCCGCCCGTCCCGCCGGCCGGCTCGGCCGCACGATCGCCCTGCTCGGGCTCACCGCCGGCCTGCTCGCCGCCGCTCCGGCAGCGGTGTCGGCCGCCACCCCCGGTCCGGGCGACACCACAACCGGGGACGCGGCGGCCCGCGGCTGCGAGCGCGCCTTCGACCGCGCCGTCCGGGCGTACGTGGAGACCACCGCCCGGCGCGACCTGGACGGCTTCGCCGCGCTGCTGCACCCCGAGGTCACCTCCGTCTTCGCCTCCGACGGGGAGGTGCTCGACGGCAAACGGGCCACAGTGGACTGGCTGCGCGGGTTCTTCGCCGACGATTCCTGGACCCAGTCGTTCAGTGTGGCGAAGCAGACCGTGGTGGGCTGCCGGACCGGGTTCGTGTTGTTCGACTCCGTCTACGCGGTGCCGGCCACCGGCACCAGGGTGCCGCTGCTGATCGGGGTCAGCTATACCTACCAGCACGGCCGGTGGCTGGTGCTGCAGAACCAGGACTCCGTGGGCCGGATCTGACCAGGGGGTCGCCAGCCGGAGGGAGGGCGGGCGTCACCGCGGTGGCGCCCGCCCCTCGGCGGCTCAGGTCAGCTGGGCAGGTAGGCGAAGGTGTCCGGGTTCGGGCCCTGCCGGCCGGCCTCGCCCTTGTCCAGCATGGTTATCCGCTCCATCGCCGCGTCGTCCAACTCGAAGTCGAAGATCCGGCTGTTCTCCTCGATCCGCTTCGGGGTGGTCGACTTCGGGAAGATGATGTCGCCGCGCTGCACGTGCCAGCGGAGCACCACCTGCGCCGGGGTCCGGTCGAGCTGCTCGGCGATGTCGACGACCGTCGGGTCGTCGAGAACCTTGCCCTGCGCGATCGGCGACCACGCCTCGGTGAGGATGTTGTGCTCACGGCCGTAGGCGCGGACCTCGTCGTTTGTGAAGTACGGGTGCGCCTCGATCTGGTTGACCGTCGGCACGACGCTCGCCTCGGCGGCCAGCCGCTGCAGGTGCGACACCTGGAAGTTGGACACGCCGATCGAGCGGGCCCGGCCGTCGCGCTGGAACTCCTCCAGCACCTTCCAGGTCGAGACGTAGTCGCCGTCGTACAGGGTCGGCAGCGGCCAGTGGATCAGGAACAGGTCGATGTAGTCCATCTTCAGCGCCGCGAGCGTCGAGTCGAACGCCCTGCGGGCGTCGTCGGGGCGGTGGAAGCCGTTGTTCAGCTTGCTGGTCACGTAGACCGAGCCCCGGTCGAGGCCGGACACGCGTACCGCCTCGCCGACCTCGGCCTCGTTGCCGTACATCTCAGCGGTGTCGATGTGCCGGTAGCCCACCTCGAACGCAGTGGTCACCGCCGCGGCGGTGTCCTTCGGCTCGATCTGGAACACCCCGAAGCCGAGCTGCGGAATGGTGGTGCCGTCGTTCAGGCTGATGTCGGGAATCGTGATTGCCACTGCGGCTCCTTCGCGTCTTCGTTTCCTGTCATCCATACCCGGGTGGGTGGACGATCCACCGCCCAATCGGGGTGACGGAGGCAACGGCCGGTCGGTTCACCCGGTCGTGTCGAACAGCACCGGCCACGGCCGTGCCGCCGGCCCCGACGTCGCGGCCGGCGCGGGCGCTGTGGGCTCGGCGTCGGCCAGCACCTCCGCGGCGAGTTGGCCGAACATCGCCGCCGCCGGGTGCGCCGACCGGTCCGGCCAGGCCGCCGAGGTGCGCTTGGCCAGCGGCGCGTCGCTGATCGGCCGCCAGGCCATCCGGGGTTCCCGGCGGGCCACCGCCGCCGGTTCCACGGCCACCCCGCCGCCGGCCAACACCAGCCCGCAAAGGAACTCCGGGTTGCGGGCCGGACGCACCCGGGCCGGGCGCCACCCGTGCTGCCGGCACACCGCCAGCAGGTGGTCGTGCCAGCCGGGGGCGGTGGCGCGGGGAGCGGCCACCAGATCGAGACCGGCCAGCGACGCGAGCGTCACCTCACGGCCGCGGGCCAGCGGGGAGGTCCGCGGCAGCAGCACCCCCAGGGGTACGTCGACCGGGGCGCCGAAGCGCAGCCCGTCCGCCGCCACCGGGTGATGTACGAGCCCCACGTCCAGGGTCCGCTCGGTGAGCATCCGCACCTGCTCGGCAGTGGTCAGCTCGTGCAGCTCCACGTCCAGGCCGGGCGCCCGGGTGGCGAGCCCGTCCAGCAGCGAACGCAGCGTCACGGCGGGCGTCTCCGGTGGCACCCCGGCCCGGAGTACGCCCAGCTCACCGGCGCGGATCTGCCCCATCAGGCTGCGGAGTCGACCCTCGCCGGCGAGCAGCTCCTCCGCCTCGCCGAGCAGCAGCTCACCGGCGGTGGTGAGGCGTACCTGGCGGCGGGACCTGTCGAACAGCTCGACAGTCAGTTCCCGTTCCAGTCGCTGGATCGACTGGCTCAGCGGCGGCTGGGCCATCCCGAGCAGCTCCGCGGCCCGCCCGAAGTGCAGTTCGCGTGCTACCACCACGAAGTGCCGCAGGTGCCGGAGCAGATCCACGGCCGGACCCTACGCCAGCGCGACCACTGCGGCGCTGGATACCGTGCTGGCGTGGACGTGGAGGAACGGATCGAGGCCATCTTCGCCGCCGTCGGGGTGACAGCCAGCCTGCACGTCGTGGACCTGGACGCCGTCGACCTGAGCGCCGTCGAGGGCGGCGGACCGGTCGACGGCGCTCGTGAGGTCGGGGTGCGGGCCGACGAGCAGGTGGTGATCGCCTCGATCTTCAAGATCCTGCTGGTGTTGGAGTTCGCCCGGCAGGTGGAGGCCGGTCAGGTGGACCCGACCGAGCGGGTGGTGGTCACCGCCGCCGACCGGCTCGGTGGGTGGGGTCTGGCCGGCTGCGACGACGACGCCGAGGTGTCGCTGCGCGACCTCGCGTACTTCGCCATGTCGGTCACCGACAACACGGCAGCCGACCTGCTGCTGCGCCGGGTCGGCCCGGACCTGTTGCCGATGCTCGCCGTCGAGCTGGGGCTGACCCGTACCCGCGTCCTCGGCGGCCCTCGGGAGCTGGTCGAGATGATGCTCGCCGACGTGGGCGCCCGGACCGAGGCGGAGTTCGCCCGGATCTTCCCCACGCTGCCGGCGGAGCGGGTCCGGGCGATGCGGGTCTTCGACCCCGCGCACACCACGTCCAGCACCGCCCGGGAGATCACCCGGCTGCTCACGTTGATCTGGCGGGACGAGGCCGGGCCGGCGGCGGCCTGCGCGATGGTCCGCACCTGGATGGCCCGGCAGATCTTCTGGACCCGGCTGGCCGCCGGCTTTCCGCCCGGCGTCCGGGTCTCCGGAAAGACCGGCACCCTGCCCGGGTTCCACCTGGAGGCCGGGGTCGCCGAATACCCCGACGGGGGCCGGTACGCGATCGCCGTCTTCGCCCGCGCGGAACGGTTGACCCCGCGCCGCATCGACGTGGACCTGGCGATGGGGGAGGCCGCCCGGACGGCCGTCGAGGCGCTGCGCGGCGACTGATTTCGCGACCCTCCGGGTGCCGCCACACCCCCGCTGAGCAGCACCGATATCCGCCGGCGTATCGAAGCCGACGGCGCTTGATCTTGGACCGTGGCCGGGTGCCGCTGGTTGGCTCGTGGTCGACACATCACCCGACCACGGGGAGTAATCCGCATGCCCAGTCTCGACCGCCGACGCTTCCTGCGCGACGCCGCCGCCACCACCGCCCTGGTCTCCGCCGGTGGCCTCGCCGCCAGCGTCGCCACCCCGGCCCAGGCCGCACCCTCGACCGCCGCTCCCACGCCGACCGCTCGCCGCAAGGGCGCGGTCAGCTTCCGCTGGTGGGGTACGGCCGGCTGGCGCGTCGACATCGGCGACCGCACCCTTCTCGTCGACCCGTTCCTCAGCCGGATCGACACCGGGCTGTTCACCGGGGCCTTCAAGACCGACACCGCGTTGACGGTGCGCACCGACGTGATCGACCCGCGCGTCGACCGGGCCACGACGGTGCTGGTCACGCACACCCACTGGGACCACTTCATGGACGTGCCGTACATCGCCAAGCGCACCGGCGCACGGGTGTTCGGCACGCTTACCGCGTACCACCTGGGGTTGGCCTACGGGTTGCCGTCGACGCAGCTCAGCGCCGTCAAGGGTGGGGAGGTGCTGGACTTCGGGGACCACAGCGTCGAGGTGGTCGGCTCGCTGCACAGCCGCAACCCGTCGTACTCGGTGGCCTTTCCCGGGGTGCGGGTGAGCCCGCCGCCGCAGCCGGCCACCATCGCCGACCTGCCGGAGGGCGACACGCTGGGCTACCTGCTGCGGGTCGACGGCGGACCGTCGGTCTACTTCACCGGGGCCAGCGACGTGGCCGAGCGGAACCTCACCGGCCTCGCACCCGACGTGGCGATGGTGGCCATGCAGAACGCCACCACCACGGGCGACTACCTGCCCCGGCTGCTGGCCGGCCTCGACTACCCGAAGGTCGTGGTGCCGGTGCACTACGACAACTTCGAGACGGCGTTGCAGAACCCGCCGCCGGTCGCCCCGACCGACCGAACCCGCCTGAACGAGATGATCGCGGCGGTGCGCCGGATCTCGCCGCGCAGCCGCGTGCTGGTGCCCGAGTACGAGACCGCGTACCACTTCTGAGCAGCGTCGGTGGGGGTCGCCGAGCCGCGGCCCCCACCCCGGTCAGGCGGTGGTCATCTCCGCCAGGGCCCGCACCGACTTCCAGTTGCGGGAGTACCTGGTCATGGCTGCTGCTCGGGTGCGGACCGACCGGCTCAGCGTAGGCCGCCCGGCCCCACCAGGCCCGTCTCGTACGCGACGATGACCAGTTGGGCCCGGTCGCGTACCGCCAGCTTGGTCAGCAGCCGCCCCACGTGCGTCTTGACTGTGGCCTGGCTGAGGTTCAGGTGCGCGGCCAACTCCGCGTTGGACAGGCCCCGGGCGATCAGCGCGAGCACCTCCCGCTCCCGATCGGTCACCCCGTCGAGCTGCCGGGGCAGCGGCCGGGTCGGCTCCGGCTGCCGGGCGAACTCGTCGATCAGCCGGCGGGTCACCGTCGGCGCGAGCAGCCCCTCCCCGGCGGCGACCACCCGGATCCCGGTCAGCAGGTCCGCCGGTGGGGTGTCCTTGAGCAGGAACCCGCTGGCCCCGGCGCGCAGCGCCCCGTAGACGTACTCGTCGAGGTCGAACGTGGTCAGGATGATGACCCGGGTGCCGGCCGTCGCCGGGTCGGCGCAGATCCGCCGGGTCGCCTCGATGCCGTCCATCTCCGGCATCCGGACGTCCATCAGCACCACGTCCGGCCGGTGCTGCTCGGTCAACGCGACAGCCTCCACGCCGGTGCCCGCCTCACCGACAGTGGTGCAGTCCGGGCTGAGATCGACCAGCAGCCGGAAACTGCCGCGCAGCAACGCCTGGTCGTCGGCGATCAGCACGCGGATCACGCGGCCACCCGGTAGGGGAGGCTGGCCGTCACCACGAAGCCACCGTCGGAGCGGGGGCCGGCGCGGAACTCCCCGCCGTGCAACGCCACCCGTTCCCGCATGCCGATCAACCCGTGCCCCTCCCCGCCGAGCAGGACCGGCCGCTGGCCGTCGTCGGTCACCTCCACCCGCACCTCGTCGGGCAGGACGGTCACCGTGGCCCGGCAGGCGGCCGGCGCCGCGTGCTTCACCACGTTCGTCACCGCCTCCTGCACGATCCGGTACACGGCGAGGCCCACCGACTCCGGCACCGCGCCGGCCGGCTCGTCCCGCCGCACGTCGAGCCGCACGTCGACGCCGCCGATCGCCGCCTGACGGGCCAGCAGGGGCAACTCGTCCAGCCCTGGCGTCGGCGCGTACGGGCTGTCCTCGCGCAGCACGCCGAGCACCCGACGTACGTCGGTCAGCGCGGTGCGGCCGGTCTCCTCGATGACCCGGAGCGCGGCGCCCGCCTCGCGGGGGTCGGCCTCGGCGACGTGATTGGCGACGGCCGCCTTCACCACGATGAGACTGAGCGTGTGCGCGACCACGTCGTGCAGCTCGCGCGCCACCCGCAACCGCTCCTCGGTGGCGGCCTGACGGACCAGCTGATCACTCTGCCGGGCGGCGAGGGCGCGTCGCTCCCGGATCAGCCAACCGATCACCCAGGCCGGCGCGACCATGACGGTGGCGTAGGCGACCGCACCGGTCCGTGACCAGAGGTCGCCCGCGGTCAGCACCAGGCCGACACTCACCAGCGCCAGACAACCGGCGGCGCAGAGCATCGAGCGGCGGGTGGGCGTCGCCACGGCCACCGTGTAGAAGGACAGGCCGATGGCGAACGCCGGCGCGGCGGCCGCGAAGTTGGGTATCACCCCGGTGATCAGGGCGACGGTGGCGATCGAGCTGATCACGACGGCCACCGCCATCGGCCACCGTCGCCGGACGGCCAACGGCAGCCCGAGGGCCATCCCGACCAGCACCGACACCCACAGCGGTTCGCGTACGCCGCCGTGCAGCGGCGACTCCAGCGCCGCGTACGGGCAGAGCAGCCCACCGACGGCCACCGCCAGCAGGGCGTCCACGGTGTACAGGTCCACCGGCCGCATCCGTCGGGTCAGCAGGAGAGCGGTCACCCGTCGAACGGTAACGGCCGGCCGGGTCGGCCGCGTCCGCCTGCGGGTGGTCATCCCGCAGGACGACGTGCCGGCGTGTGCGGGCCGTCGACTCCACCCGGGGGAGGGGCGGAAAGTGCCAGCCCAGGCACGACGCGCCGCACCCCCGGCATTCGGCACCGTAACGGTCATGACCACAGACACGGTGACCCTGACGGGGCTGCGCGCGGTGTACGGCACCGGAACCCGGCGGGTGACGGCGCTCGACGGCGTGACCACCGCCTTCGCGAGCGGCACGTTCACGGCGGTGATGGGCCCCTCCGGCTCGGGGAAGTCCACCCTGCTGCACTGCGCGGCGGGGCTGGACCGCCCGACCGAGGGGACCGTCACGATCGACGGCACCAGCCTCAACGACCTCGGTGAGGACGAGCTGACCCGGCTGCGGCGGGACCGGATCGGCTTCGTCTTCCAGGCGTTCAACCTCGTGTCCACGCTGACCGCCGCCCAGAACGTCGAGTTGCCGTCGCGCCTGGCCCGCCGCCGCCCGCCGGCCGTGGACGTCGCCGCAGCCCTCGACGCCGTCGGCCTCGCCGACCGGGCCGGGCACCGGCCGAGTGAGCTGTCCGGCGGGGAGCAGCAGCGCGTCGCCGTGGCCCGAGCGTTGATCACCCGTCCGGCGGTGGTCTTCGCCGACGAGCCGACCGGGGCGTTGGACAGCGCCTCCTCCCGGCAGGTGCTCCGGCTGCTGCGGGCGCTCGTCGACGACCACGGGCAGACCGTCGTGATGGTGACCCACGATCCCGCCGCCGCCGCGTACGCCGATCGGGTCCTCCTGCTGGCCGACGGCCGCGTCGTCGACGAGCT
This sequence comes from Micromonospora sp. NPDC047187, assembly GCF_040643355.1. Classification (NCBI taxonomy): domain Bacteria; kingdom Bacillati; phylum Actinomycetota; class Actinomycetes; order Micromonosporales; family Micromonosporaceae; genus Micromonospora; species Micromonospora sp. NPDC047187. The sequence continues at coordinate 31,369 of NZ_JBEYUF010000003.1, read as the reverse complement.
GACCGGCCCGATCACCGCCGCCGCCGTCGCCGCCCGGATCGCCGAGCGGGAGACCGTCGCGGAGTCGTCGTGCTGAGCGTCCGGCGATCGGCCAGCGCGTTCGTGGCAGTCGCCATCGGGGTCACACTGGTCGCGGCGGCCACCCTGCTGCTCGCTTCCGGCCGCCCGCAGGTGCCGGACCGGCTGGCGCGGGCGGCGGTCGTGGTGCAGAGCCCCGAGGCGGGTGCGTCCGCTGACGAGTTCGTGCCGACCCGCCCCTGGTCCGCCACCACGGCGGCGGAGTTGGTCGGCGGGCTGGCCGGTCTGCCGGACGTGGTGGCGGCGGTGCCGGACCGCACCTTCTACGCGCAGCCGCTCGTCGACGGCCGGCCCTCGGTCGCCGACACCCGGCGGGAGGACGCCTACCAGGGGCACGGCTGGTCCAGCGCCCAGTTGGGTGGGCTGCGCCTCACGGCCGGCGAGCCACCCCGCCGGCCCGGCGAGGTGGTCGTCGACAGCACGCTCGGACTGCGCGCCGGCGCACCGGTCACCCTGCTGACCGCTGTGGGCCCGGAGTCGTACACAGTCACCGGTCTGGTCGACGGACCCGGCGTCCACGTCGCGGACGAGGTCGCCGCCGCGCTCGCGCCCGGTGTGCGGGCCATCGGGCTGGTGCTCGCGCCGGACGCCGATCCCGAGCGGGTCGCCACGGCGGCTCGCGGAGTCGTCGGCGGCGACGGACGGGTGCTCACCGGCGCCGCCCGTGGTGCGTTGGAGCCGCGCGGCGACGCCCGTACCCGGTGGATCGGCATGCAGGTGCTCACCGCCACGGCGGCCCTCGCCGGCTTCGTCACGGTGTTCGTGGTCGCCTCCACCTTCGCGTTCACCATCGCGCAGCGTCGCCGTGAGCTGGGCCTGCTGCGCGCCGTCGGCGCCACCGGGCGCCAGGTCCGCCGCATGGTCTACGCCGAGGCGCTCGCCGTCGGCGTCTCGGCAGGGCTCGTCGGCCTGCTGGTGGGCGCGGCGCTCGCCCCGTTGCTGGGTCGGCTGCTGGTCGACGTCGGCTACGAACCGTCGACCTTCCGGGTCCGCTACGAACTCTGGCCGGTCGCGGTCTCGCTCGCCGCCGGGCCGGTGATCGCGTTGCTGGCCGTCTGGTCGGCGTCCCGCCGAGCGGCGCGGGTCCGCCCGTTGGAGGCGCTACGCGAGGCCGCTGTGGAACAGCGACCGATCGGTCGGCTGCGCGGCGCCACCGGAGTGCTGCTCCTCGCGACCGGGGCCGCTCTCAGTCTGGGCACGGCGACCGCCGACGAGGCGCGGGTGGGGGCGCAGTACGCGCTCTACGCGGTGATGGCGCTGGTTGCCGGCACCACAGTGCTCGCCCCGGTGGTGGTCGGGCCGCTGGTGTGGCTTTTGCGTTCTCCGGTGCGTCGGCCCGGTGGCGCGATCGGGATGCTGGTCCGGGGCGGGGCGTTGACAGCGACCCGGCGGACCGCCGCCATCGCCGCGCCGGTGCTGCTCACTGTCGCGTTCGCGGTACTGGTGTCCGGGATGGTGCGCACCAGCACCGCCGCGTACGCGGCGGGTCGGGCGGACAACGTGAACGCAGGCTGGATCGTCGTGCCGGACCGCGCACCCGGCCTGTCCGACCGGGCCGTCGCCGCCACCGGTGGCACCGCGCTCCTGCCGACCACCGTCTACCGCACCGACCCCGGAACGTCGCCGCAGGACCGGCCGATGACCGCGCTCGGCGTGGACCCGGAGGGCTTCGCCGCCGCGAACCGGGTGCTCACCGTCGTCACCGGTTCGCTGAACGACCTGAGGGGTGACGACACGGTGGTGGTCGGCGTCTCGGCGAACCGGCTGCCGTCCGAGCCGTACCCGGTGGTGTTCGCCGACGGGACGACGGTGGCGTTGCGCGTCGTCGCCGTGGTCGACGACACCTCGATCCCCGGCGATCTGCTCGTGCCCCGGGCCGTGGTGCGGGCGCACGACCCCTCGGCGTTGACGTCCACCGTGTACGTCCGGGACCGCGTCGATCCACCGGTCGGCGCGCGGATCCTCGACGTCCCGGGCTGGGCGGCCGAGGCGGACGCCGCCGAGGACCGGCTCGTCTGGCTCTTCACAGTGCTGCTGATCGGGGTGTCCGCCGGCTACGGGGCCATCGCGGTGGCCAACACGCTGCTGCTGGCCGCCGCCGGCCGCGCCGCGGACCTGCGGCTGATCCGGATGGCCGGGGCGACCCGACGGCAGGTCATCTGGCTGGTCACGGCGGAGTCCGCACTGGTGGTCCTGATCGGTGCGCTGCTGGGTGGGGCTGTCGCGTTCGGCGGTCTGCTCAGCATCAGCGCCGGCCTCGCCGAGCAGGTCGGTGCACCCGTCGACCTGGTGATGCCGTGGTCGGTGGTCGCCGGGGTGGTGGGCCTGTGCCTGCTGCTCGCGGTGCTGTCCAGTGTGTTGCCGACGTGGCGGCTGCTGCGCCACCGTCCCGCCCGGTCACCGGTCGGTGGATGACCGCGCCCCCGCACGGGCGGTTGGGCCGCTACCGTCCACGGATGCGATCCGCGCGCCCGGTCGGGCTGCTCCTCTCCGCCGCCGCCGTCGTGCTCTGGGCGTACGGCATGACCAGGTGGCAACCGCTAACCGAGCCGCTCGGCCCGTGGTCGGAGCACCTGCCGGGCAACAACGCCTACTGGGCGCGCGACCTGCGGTTCATGGCGATCATGGCGGTGCCGCTCGGGTTGGTGCTGGCCGGGCGGGGGCAGATGCGGTGGAGCGGCCCGGCGGTGGTGCTGGGCGGCTGCTGGGTCGCCGCCGACGTGGCGATCGACCGGGCCGACCCGATCGGCTCCGACGCGACGGTGCTGCTCGCCGTCGCCGGGTGCGCCGTGCTCGGTGTGGTCGCGGCGCTTCTGCTGTGGTGGGAGCGCCGCACCCCGCCAGCACGCGAGCCTGACACGTCGTCGGGGCGGGAGCGCGGCACGCCTCCGGCCACCGACCGGCGGGTGCTGACCGGGGCGGCCTGCGTGGCCGGGGTCCTGACACTGGTGGCGGCAGCTATGGAGTCACCGACCGACCGGGAGCCGGAGCTGAACCAGGGCGCCCTGGCCACGGCGGCGCTGCTGGTGGCACTGGCCGTCGGTGCCGCGCTGGCGGCGGCTCCGACGCGGACCCGGGTTCGCGTCGGGCTGGCGGCCGGCCTCACCGTGGTGGCTCTGCTCGGCGTCGGGCTGGTCCGTGACACAGCGCCCGGCACACGCCTCCTGCCGGAGGTCGCTCTCGGGGCGGTGCTGCTCACCGGGGTCACAGTGCTGGCCTGGGACTGGCCCGGTGGTCGGCCGATCTGGTCGCACCACGCCCTGGCCGCGCTCGTCGCGCTCGTGGGCCCGTTGGTGTTTCTGGTGGCCACGGCCATCCCCATGATGATCATGATGCCGATCGGCGCGACGTTCACCGCACTGGCCGGCAACAGCCCGATCCACGCCGCCGACTCCGACCTGCTGGTCTCCCTGGCCGGGCTGCTCTCCGGGCTGGGTATGGCTGTGCTGCTGGCTCGGCCGAGCGTCGAAGACCGTCGGCGGCTCCGCTAGCTCACTCGACGACCGGCAGCACTACCTCGTTTCGGCGCAGGAACCACGGCTTCCACGGCGGGTCGAAGCGCGCGTACCGGATGGCGCCGGTCGGTTGCAGCCCGGCCGCGGTCACCGACCGGCCGAGCATCGTGGCCCGCTGGCTGAACGCCTGCTCCGTCCACCGCCCGGAGAACCGCATCGCCGCCGCCAGCCGCGCCGGAACCGCGCGGATCCGCACCCGGGCGTCCACCGGCTCGGGCAGGGTGGCGGTGGTGAAGCTGGCCGGCATGACGAACTGGATCAGGTACGCGCCCGGCCACTCACCCTCGATCTGCACCACCGGCGCGGTCATGGCGATCTTCTCCGAGCCGCTGGCCGCCGCCATCGTCGGCGCGGCGGAGCCGATCGGGTGCCGGGCCCGATTGGCGCCACCGATGTACGCGGCCAGCGGCCGGAACGCCTCGATCGGCGCCCGGGTGAACGACGCCTGGATCTGCATCTCGGCCACCAGGTGGGCGGGGTATCGACGCAGCTCGAAGCCGGGGTGTCGGGACACCACCCGGTACGGCTGCTGTTCGGTCATGGCGCGGCTCCCAGGGTCTGCTGGGACAGACGCTACCGCCCGTCCGGCTCCCGCTCGGCCGAAGTGGGCCGCTCCGGCCCGGGGGCGAGGGCCCGGGTGGTCAACCGCCAGTACTGCCGCTTGCCCTCGTCGCGCAGCACCACCCCGATCTGGCCCAGCTCGCGGCGCAACTCTCGGGCGTCGTCGCGGCGGTCCCGCTCGACGGCCCGATCCCGGGCCCGCAGCAGCGCGTCCGCGCCGGCCGGCAACCCGGGCAGGTCCGGAACCCACAGCCGGTACGCCGACCGGTGCGGGTCGTCGTCCGCCCAGCCCCAGCCGTGCGCCCGGAACGCCGCGGCCAGTTGGGCGGCCGGCAGGTCCGTCGACTCCCGGACCAGTTCCGCGCCGTCGGCGTCCAGCAGCACCAGGTGCTTGTCGGCGAGGAAGACCACCCGGGTGTCGACCCGGGCGATGGTCCGGTTCTCATCGGAGCGGCGCAGCTGGACCTGCGCCCCGTCGACGGTGACGATCAACCGTTCGGCGGTGCCGATCCCGGCGATGACCAGACCGGCCAGGACGCCCACCCCGATGGTGGCGGCGGTGGCCTGCGGCTCCGGCAGCCGGTCCAACCATTCGATCAGGTCGCCGAACGGCACCCAGGGCAGCCGGGCGAGCCAGCCCGTCGCCGCCGCGAGGAGCCATCCGGCGCCCGCGCCGAGCAGCGGGAAGCCACCCCACATGACCGCCAGCTCCAGCGGGCCGCCGCTGACCACGGTGCGCGGACGGTAGCTGGCCATGTCCATGGTCAGGACACCTCGCGGCGCATCGTCCGGAACAGGCCGGCGGCCAGCGGGAGGACCATCCAGACCAGCAGGGACACGACGATCCGCCCCCACTGCTCCCCGCTGAGCGCGTCGCTGCTGAACAGCGGTTCCATGGTCTTGCTGGTGTCCAGCCATTCGGACGGGCCGCGCAGCGGTCGGACCATCTCGCCCAGCACTCCCCAGACGGTGGGCAGCAGGAAGTAGCCGACGATGGCGAGCGGCGGGTTGAGCAGCAGCAGACCGAAGGCGGCGCCCATCAGCACGCCGGTGACCTGGAGGATCACCGCGTTCAGGATCAGTGAGCCGTCGAGCTGCCAGGTGCCCGCGCCGCCGGTGGCGGAGGCGACCAGCGTCCCTACGGCGGCGAGGGCGAGGCTGGCCAGCACCGAACCGAGCGCCGCCACCATGACCGCGACCAGCTTCGCGGTCACCACCCGCTCCCGGCGGGGCACCAGGGCGTACGTGGTGAGGGCGGTCCGCTGCGACCACTCACTGGTGATCGAGAGGATGCCGAGCACCGGCAGTAGCACGCCCACCGGCAGCAGCGAGGGGACGAAGAAGTTGCCGAACGTCTGGTCGGCCTCGTCGGCGTAGATCAACTGAAGGGTGACGACCACGGCGGCGATCAGGCCGATGGTGATCAACAGCCAGCGGCCGGCCCGCGTGTCGACGAGTTTGCGCAGTTCAACGCCGGTGAGGCGGAGCAGCGACGGTCGGCGTACCGGGGTGTGGTGCCGGGGCGCTACGGTGCCGGCAGCGGGCGCGGTGGTGGTGGTCATCGGACGGACTCCTTCGTCGATTCGCCGGCGGTCAGGGTGAGGAAGAGCTGTTCCAGGCCGCCGCCGCTGGCGGGGCGCAGCTCGGCCAACGCGACGCCGGCATCGGCGGCGGCCTGGCCGACCGCCTCGGCGTCGGCCTGCACGAGCAGCCCCTCCGAGCTGTCGGCGGCGCTCAGGTCGGCCACCTCCAGCGCCCGGCGCAGCGCCGCGCCGTCGCGGGCCCGGACCACGGTGCCACCGCCGGCCAGCAGCTCGTTCTTGTCGCCCTGGGCCACGATCCGGCCGCCCCCGATAACCACCAGCCGGTCCGCGACCGCCTCCACCTCGCGCAGCAGGTGGGAGGAGAGCAGCACGGTGCCGCCCCGGTCGGCGAAGTCGCGCAGCAGGCCGCGCATCCAGAAGATCCCCTCCGGGTCCAGGCCGTTGGCCGGCTCGTCGAGGATCAACACCCGGGGGTCGCCGAGCAGCGCGTGCGCCAGCCCGAGCCGTTGGCGCATGCCCAACGAGTACGCCCGTACCCGACGCTTCGCGGCCACCGCGTTCAACCCGACCAGGTCGAGCTTCGCGGCGACCTCGCGCCGGTCCAGACCCATGGTGTACGCGGACAGCGTCAACGCCTCGCGGCCGGTGCGCCCGGCGTGCTGGGCGGAGGCGTCCAGCAGCACCCCGACCTCCCGCCCCGGGTTGGGCAGTTCCCGGTACGGGTGCCCGGAGACGGTGGCGCGGCCTGCGGTCGGCGCGGTCAGCCCGCAGATCATGCGCATGGTGGTCGACTTGCCGGCGCCGTTGGGGCCGAGGAAGCCGGTGACGGTGCCCGGCTCGCACTGGAACGACACGTCGTCCACGGCCGGGTGTGGCCCGTATCGCTTGGTGAGGTTCTCAACGGTGATCATGCGGTTGAGCCTGCCCGCGCCGCCCGGCCATCCGCTGCGGCCACCGGTCGGTGCCCCGTCGACCTTGGTCGATCATCGGATCTCGACTTTGGTAGCTGGTTGTCGGGCGCCGATGCTGCCTAGCATGGGCGCGTGACCAGCATCGCCGTCCCGGAGCACCCCTGGCTCTTGCCGGGGGAGCTGGCCGTGCCGGTCGACCGTGCGCGCACCCATCCGCGCCGCACCACCCGGGACTGGCTCGTGGACACCATCGCGTTCCTGGTCTCCCTGCTCTGGGTGCTGTTCGCCACCGCCGACGCCCTGTCGCCCGACCCGTCGATGGCCACCGCGCTGCCGCACGGCTGGATGACCGGCGCGGACGCCCTGCTCGGGCTGGTCTGCTGCGGGCTGCTCTGGCTGCGTCGACGGTGGCCGCTCGGGCTGTTGGTGGCCACGACACCTCTGTCGCTGTTCTCGATGGCCTCGGCCATCCCACTGCTGATCTTCTACTTCACTGTGGTGGTGCACCGACGGACCGCCGTGGCGATCGCGGTCACCGGCGTCGGCCTCGTCACCAACATGGTCTTCAGTTGGCTGCGCCCGGACCCAGCCATGTCGTACTGGGCCACCGCGTCCTGGGGCGTGGTGCTCAGCTTCGCCGTGCTGGCCTGGGGGATGTTCGTCCGGGCCCGCCGGCAGTTGATCGTGTCGTTGCGGGAGCGGGCCGAGCGGGCCGAGGCGGAGCAGCAGCTGCGCGTCACCCAGGCCCGCCACCTCGAACGCACCCGGATCGCCCGGGAGATGCACGACGTGCTGGCCCACCGGATCTCGCTGCTCAGCCTGCACGCGGGTGCGCTGGAGTTCCGCCCGGACGCGCCGGCCGACGAGGTGGCCCGGGCCGCCGGGGTGATCCGGGGCAGCGCGCACGCCGCCCTCCAGGACCTGCGGGAGGTGATCGGGGTGCTCCGGGCCGAGGACGACGGTGCCGGCGACGCCCCCGAGCCACCGCAGCCCACCCTCGCCGACCTGCCGGCCCTGATCGCCGAGTCGCGGTCGGCCGGGGTGCGGGTGAACGTCAGCGACAGCGTCGCCAGCCCGGGGGAGGTGCCGGCGGCGCTGGGCCGGGCCGCGTACCGGATCGTGCAGGAGGGGCTGACCAACGCCCGCAAACACGCTGCCGGCGCGGCCGTCACCGTGGACGTGGCCGGCGGGCCGGGCGCCGGGCTGACCGTGGCGATCGGCAACCGGTGGCCGGTCGGGGCGCCGGCCGGCGGCACGCTGCCGGGTGCCGGCACCGGCCTGGTCGGCATCAGCGAACGGGTGACCCTGGCCGGCGGGCGGCTCGCCTACGGTCGGGACGACAGCGGTGACTTCCGGCTGGCCGCCTGGCTGCCGTGGCCGGCGTGACCAGCCCTGCCGGCGCAGCCGGACCGCCGGACGCGACCGGGGCGGCCGCTCCACCGGTACGCGTGCTGATCGTGGACGACGACGCGTTGGTCCGGGCCGGGCTCTCGATGATCCTCGGCGGTCTGCCGGACCTGGTCGTGGTCGGCGAGGCGGCCGACGGTGGCGAGGTGCCGGCGGCCGTCGCCGCGTACGCCCCGGACGTGGTGCTGATGGACATCCGGATGCCCCGGGTCGACGGGCTGACCGCCACCGAGGCGCTGCGTGCCCAACCGCACCCGCCGGAGGTGCTGGTGCTGACCACCTTCGACGCCGACGAACAGGTGCTGCGGGCGCTCCGCGCCGGGGCGGCCGGTTTCCTGCTCAAGGACACCCCACCGGCGGAGATCGTGCGTGCCGTACGCCGGGTCGCGGCGGGCGAGGCGACGCTCTCACCGACGGTGACCCGGACGTTGATCGCCCACGTGACCGCCGCCGCCCCCGGCCCGGTCGGCCCGGACCCGCGCCGCGAACGGGCGCTGCGGCTGCTCACCGGGCTCAGCGAGCGCGAGCGGCAGGTGGCTGTCGCGCTGGGGCGGGGCCACACCAACGCGGAGATCGCGGGGGAGTTGTTCATGAGCGTGGCGACGGTGAAGGCGTACGTCTCCCGGCTGCTGACCCGACTGGAGCTGAACAACCGGGTCCAGGTGGCGCTGCTCGTGCACGACGCCGGCCTCGTCTGACGAGGCGTTGCCGGGGCCAATGGCGGACATACCAACGCGGATGAGCTTACACTCATTTTTGGTTGTTCCATCGCTGGTTGTGTCAGGAGTGATCGTGGACGGCTTTGTCGGACGGGACCGTGAACTCGACCTCCTGGGCGGCGTGCTTTCTCGGGTGCAACGGGGTGGCCGTGCTGGTCGGCCTGGGCGGGCCCTTCTCATGCGCGGTCGCCGGCGGGTAGGCAAGTCCCGACTGGTCGAGGAGTTCGTGGAGCGGGCCGAGGTGCCGTACCTCTTCTTCACCGCCTCCGCGCAGCCGACCGTCGCAGCCGAGCTCGCCCTCTTCGTGGAGGAGGCGGCCGCCTCGACACTGCCGGGTGCGCAGATCCTTCGGGAGCAGCAACCACAGACCTGGGACGCCGCGCTGACCCTGCTCGCCGCCGCGCTGCCGTCCGACCGGCCGAGCGTCGTGGTCCTGGACGAGATGCCGTACCTCATCGCGGGCGACCCGGGCTTCGAGGGAACGTTGCAGAAGGTCTTCGATCGCGAGTTGTCCCGGCGACCGGTCCTCCTGATCTGCGTCGGATCGGACCTGGCCATGATGGAAGCCCTCAACGACTACGGCCAGCCGTTCCACCAGCGAGCCACGGAGATGGTCATTCCGCCGCTGAGCCCGGCCGACGTCAGCGACATGCTCGGCCTGTCCGCCGCCGACGCGTTCGACGCCTACCTGGTGTCCGGCGGTCTGCCGCTGATCCTCGACGAGTGGCCGACCGGTGCATCCGTCCACGAGTATCTGACCGACGCGGTACGGGATCCGACCTCTGCCCTGCTGGTCAGCGGCGAGCGGGCACTGGCGGCGGAGTTCCCGCCCCAGTCCCAGGCGGGTCTGGTGCTGCGGGCCATCGGCTCCGGTGAGCGGACCTTCTCGCTGATCTCCCGCGCGGCAGGGAATCTTCCGCAGGCGTCCCTCAACCGCGCCCTGCGCCTGCTGACCCAGAAACGGGCCGTGGAGGTCACCGTTCCGCTGTCGACCAAGCCGTCGCGGGAGACCCGGTACGCGGTGGCCGATCCGTACCTGCGTTTCTGGTTGTCGTTCCTGGGGCCACACCTCTCCGAGATCGAGCGGGGGCGGGGCGACCTGACCCTGGACCGGATCGACCGGTCGTGGACGTCCTGGCGGGGGCGGGCCATCGAACCTGTCGTCCGGGAGGCGCTGCGCCGGCTGCCCGGTGACCATCTACCGGCGGAGGCGGCGACGATCGGCGGCTACTGGACCCGGACCAACGACCCGGAGATCGACATAGTCGGCGCCGACCGTGCTCCCGTCGCTCGGAGCATCAGCTTCGTCGGATCGGTCAAGTGGCAGGAGAACCGACCCTTCGACGCGCATGACCTGGGCCGGCTGCTCCAGCACCGGTCTCAGCTTCCCGGCGCCGACGAATCGGTGCCGGTCGTCGCCGTGTCGCGCAGCGGCACCGCCGTCGACGGCATCCGGGTGTTGTCGGCGGAGGATCTGCTTACCGCGTACCGGAATTGAACTTTCGTCCGGTGTCCGCCGTACCCATGGCCGAGGATGTCGGTGCGGTAGGTCCGCCGTACCGCTGCCGAACTGCGGGAGGCCTGCCGTGCGAGTTGGTGAGCAGTCGACGGATCCCATCGATCAGGTACTGGGTGAGGTGCCGATGCCGGCACCACTTACCCCGGAGGATGTCCGGCTCGCGGTCCGGGCGGTGGTCGTGCACACCGCCGAGGAGTGGCCCACCGGGCCGCTGTGCCGCAACGACGGCGCTTCCTATCCGTGCCGGCTGCACCGCTGGGGGCGTCGGGTGTTGGAGACACACGGGCTCAACGAGCGGCAGATCGAGGCGTTGATCCGGCATGGCAATCCGTTCGTGCACGTGCCGTTCCCGTTCACGGCGACCGGGCCGTCGCGGCAACAGGCCGCTCGGGTCGTCCCCCAGGGGGTACGGCCCACCGCTGCTGGCCGGCCGGTGACTCCCCCCGTCACCGCGCCGCGCTGGCCCCGGGCGAGCTGAGCGCGCTACCCCTCCGCCCACCCGACCCGGGGCGACACGACGTCGGCCCGACGCGAGGATTCCCCCTCCGCGTCGGGCCGACGTCGCTTCGAGCGGTGGGCTCAGTTGCCGACCCCGCAGTCCGGGGCGGACCAGCTCGTCGTGTTCGAGCTGTCGTCGCTGTTGTTCTCCCGACGCGAGTCGACGTGCACGTGGTCGTCGTGGTCGGGGTAGCCCGGCCCGTAGATCCCACTGAAGCCGTTGTTACGGGCACTGCGGGCGACCTGGCACAGCGAGGACGTCCGTGAGGTCACGTCGGCCGCGTTGCCGTACAGGTGTTGGCTGTCGGACGCGCCGCCGACCTGGTTGTTGCAGGCGCGACTGCGGAAACCGCTCGACACGTTGAGCGGCTTGTCACCGAGGCTCTTGCGCAGCGCCTCCAGCTTCCACATGGTGCGCAGCGCGTTCTGCTTGGTCTGGTTCGCCGACAGCGGGCCGCCGCTCCACCCGCTCCCGCCGCACCCGTTGTCCAGCTCGCCGTAGGTGAAGTGCGCGGGCGTGCAGTCGTTGTCCTGGAGTTGGTACAGCTTGGCGAAGGTCTGTGGGCCGGCGATGCCGTCGGCGCGCAGCCCGTACGCCTGCTGGAACCGCTTGACCGCGGCGGCGGTCTTGGGCCCGTAGCGGCCGTCGTTCTCCACGATGTCCCGGTAGCCGGCCCACCCGGCGACCCGGATCTGCAACTGGCGGACGTCGTCACCGGAGCGCCCCTGGGTCAGGGTGCGGTTCCAGGTGTAACAGCCGTCCGCGTGCGCCGCCGGTGCGGCGACCACCGTGGCGATTGCGGCCCCGGGCAGTGCCAGGGCGAATGCGACGGCGACCCGCTTCAAGGTGTTTACGCGCACAGAAGTCCTCCCGATAGGAGAGCGAATGGGGTGGCTCCAGGACATCGACCGAGAAGTCCCGTGATTTCCACCCTCGCACCGATCAGTGCCGTTGGAGGTGATTAACGAGAATCGTGCTCACAATCTGCTGTCCCTGGGTATTGGCTGGGAATTCGGCTGATTTGCGAAACAGCCATTTCCGGCCGATCACCTCTCCTACGGCCAAGGGCACCGAACGTCGCAATCTGCCACACGGTGGGTGATGTTCCCGGGGTGATGGCGGCCGGTACCGTCAGCTCCGGGGTGGCGGACTGGCGGAGGTGCGCATGGCACGCGGTGGCGTCTTCTGTGTCGAGGGTCAGTGGCACCGTGACCTCAACGAGCGGGGCTCGGTGCTGCCCACGCTGGAGCTGCTGGAGCGGCTGGGCAAGATCCGCTTCATCCACAAGGACGCGGCCACCCGCGACGAGTTGTTCTACTTCCTGGACCGTTGGCTGCTCAAGCAGTACGCCGACCACCGGGTCGGCTTCTTCGCCATGCACGGCGAGCCGAGCCGGCTCTGCCTCACCGACTGGCAGTCGGTGGAGTTGAACGAGGTGGCCGAGCTGATGGCCGGCCGCGCGGAGGGACGGCGACTCTATTTCGGTAGTTGCTCGGTGCTGCGCGCCTCGGACGCGGTGCTGCGCGAGTTCCTGGAGGTCACCGGAGCCGCTCTGATCTGCGGTTTCACCCGCGAAGTCGACTGGGTCGAATCGGCGGCCTTCGAAACCGTGCTCCTCGACGTGCTCGCCAACGGCCAACGACACAATGCCGCCGAGCTGCGGATGGGCTCCGCCCACTGGGCGCCGCTCGCCTCGTACCTCGGCTTTCGGGTGATCTACGCCAACGGTCGGGCCTGGCGTCCGTCCGGCCGTCCCCGGGTGCCCACCCAGGCGGTGCACCGCGCCGCGGCCCGACCCCGCTGACCCGCCGACCCCGCTGCGCCCGCACCCTGGTAGGAACGGGGAATGGCACGCAGCATCGCAAGGAACACCCGGGTCGACCGGGACGGCCTGCTCGACTTCCTCCGGCCGCGACACCGCGTCGTGCTGATGACCACCCGGGCGGACGGGCGACCGCAGTCCTCCCCGGTCTCCGCCGGGGTCGACGGGCAGGGGCGGCTGGTCGTCTCCACCTACCCGGAGCGGGCCAAGGTGAGCAACCTCCGCCGCGACCCCCGGGTCTCGGCCTGCGTGCTCAGCGACGACTGGAACGGCCCCTGGGTGCAGATCGACGGCACCGCCGAGGTGCTCGACCTGCCCGAGGCACTGGAACCGCTGGTCGAATACTTCCGCAGCATCTCCGGTGAGCACCCGGACTGGGACGACTACCGGGCGGCGATGGTGCGTCAGGGCAAGTCGCTGATCCGGGTCACTATCGACGCCTGGGGTCCGATCGCCACCGGTGGCTTCCCGGCCCGCCTCGCCGACTGACCGTTCCGTCAGCGCTCAGTCGACCAGGGCGGCGTAGACGAGCTGGCGCAGCTGGGAGCGGAGCGGGTAGGTGCTCGACGGCATCAGCTGCGTGAACAGCAGCGCGGTGATCTCCTCGGCCGGGTCGACCCAGAACGCGGTGCTGGCCACCCCGCCCCAGTAGTACTCGCCGAGGCTGCTCGGCACCCGGCTGGGGATCGGGTCGTCGACCACCGCGAAGCCGAGGCCGAAGCCGATCCCGTCCAGGGTGGTCTCGGCGAAGCCGCCGGTGGACAGGGTGCCCAGGTCCTGACCGCCGGGCAGGTGGTTGCGGGTCATGAACCGCACCGTGCGCGGCCCGAGCAGCCGCACGCCGTCCAGCTCGCCGCCGCGCAGCAGCAACTGCGTGAATCGGTGGTAGTCGGCGGCGCTGGAGATCAGGCCACCGCCGCCGGAGAGCAGCGCCGGCTTGTTGAACGCGAGCGACCCCAGGCTGTCGTAGCGGACGGCCCGGCCGCTGCGCGGTTCCGGTACGTAGAGCGCGGCCAGCCGGTCGGCCTCGTCGCCCTCCACCCACCAGCGGGTGTCGGTCATGCCCAGCGGGCCGAAGATCCGGTCGGCGAAGAACGCGTCGAGGCTCTGCCCGGAGATCACCTCGACGAGTCGGCCCAGCACGTCGGTGGCGACGGAGTAGCCCCACGCCGAGCCGGGCTCAAACAGCAGCGGCAGCTCGCCGAAGGCCGCGCAGGCGCCGGCCAGGTCGACGTCCGCCGGCGGGTACAGGTCGTAGCCGGCAGCCCGGTAGAGCCCGTCGACCACCGAGGTCTGCATGAAGCCGTACGTCAGGCCGGCCGTGTGGGTGAGCAGGTGCCAGACCCGGATCGGCTCGACCGCCGGCACCGTGTACGGCTTGAGCGCCGACCCCTTGGAGTAGACCCGCAGGTCGGCGAACTCGGGCAGCCAGCGGCTGATCTCGTCGGTCAGCTCGAACCGGCCCTCCTCCCACAGCATCATCGCCGCGACCGAGGTGACCGGCTTGGTCATCGAGTAGATCCGCCAGAGGGTGTCGGCCTCTACCGGTGCGCCCGACTCCCGGTCGCGCAGCCCGTACGTCGAGGAGTGCGCCACCTCGCCGCGACGGGTGACCACCACCTGCCAGCCGGCCAGTCGGCCGTCGTCGACGTACCGGCCGAAGTGCTCGTCGATCCGTGCCAGCCGCACACTGTCGAAGCCGATCTGATCCGGGTCCTTGCTCCGAGCCACACTCACGCCGCCGAACCTACTCGCCGGTAGACCGACACCGGAAGGGGGTCGGCGCCGGCCCGCCGGCCGTCGGCTGTCGGCGGCGCCCACTAGCCTGGCCGGATGCCGGAGTTGACCGAGGACGTGACCTTTCGCAACGAGGACTGGTACGGCGAGGAGCTGACCGACCGGCACTTCGTGGGTTGCGAGTTCTTCGGGATGGACCTGACCGAGGCGGTGAGCAGAGGCGCGGTCTTCACCGGGTGCACGTTCGGCAACGTGGCGTTCAACGCCTCCCGGCATGTCGACTCCGCCTTCACCCGTTGCGTCTTTCGGCGGTGCAACTTCTTCGAGGCCGAGTTCACCGGCTGCAAGCTGGTCGGCAGCACCTTCAGCGAGTGCGATCTGCGTCCGTTGACGGTGGACGGCGGTGACTGGTCCTTCGTCGCGTTGCCCGGTGCCGACCTGCGTGGCGTCCGGCTGACCGGGGTGCGCATGCGGGAGGTGGACCTCACCAGGGCCAACCTCACCGGTGCTACGGTCACCGGTGTCGATCTTTCCGGGGCGCAGCTGACAAACGTCCGGCTCGGCGGCGCCGACCTGCGGGGCAGCGATCTCACAGCGCTGGACCCGACGGTCGTCGAGCGGGCCGGCGCCGTGATCGACGTCGAGCAGGCCGTGGTCGTCGCGCAACTGCTCGGCTTCCGGATCGGCTGACCCGAAAGGCGCTGGTGGTCTGCCCAGGTGCCCGTCCGGGGCGGCCGGGTTGTCCGGCGGCGTCCCATTGTGGGCTGGACACGTCCGGCAGTCCGGATCTAGCGTGTCGTCCACGCCCGGGCAAACGTGAAACTGCCCACAGTGGATGGTGTGGTCCTCGGCGGTCCAAAACGGCCGGGCGGCGGAGTTGGAGGGGTCGGTGGCGGACGAAGACCGCACGCGGGCTGGTTCGAGGGCTGGCGACGAGCCGCCGAAGCACCGTCCGCGTGCCATTGCCGCCGGGACGACCCGCAGCGTGTTGCGCCGCGCCCGACAGCGGCGGCGCTGGGCGGTGGAGGGAGCCGCCGTACTCGTCTGCCTGGTGGTGTTGATCTCGTACCTCGCCACCCGGTCCGGTCCGGCGCCGGACGACGACCAGGCCGGTCCGGGCGCTGTCCCCGCCCGTTCCCCCGGGTTTCCGGCCGCCGACGCGCGCACCGGCGAGGCGGGGCCGGCGACGCCCGGCCTGCGTCCGCGCCAGCGCCCACCCTCACCGGACCCGACGCCGTCGGCCAGCGCGCCCGCCCCGCCACCGCCGAAGCCCGGTTCGCCGGCGCTGACGGTGAGCCGGGGCGAGATGCCCGCCATCGTCGACCTCACCGCCGTGGGCGCCCGGGACTGGGTGCACTGGGGGGAGCGCGGCGGCAGGTCGACGAACCGCAAGCGTTCCGGCTCCGGCGAGATCGTCGACCGGGGTGGCCCGGGCCGGCGGGTCGGTTGGGACGGCAACCAGGAGTACGTGCGCTGGGCCGACGGCACGCCGGAGCGGTCGACGAACGGCAGCTCCAACGGCGTCTACGCCTGCGGTGCCGGGAACGGGTTCAGCCTCGCCGTCGCCGGCAGTGGTGAGCCGCGCACGGTCCAGCTCTACGGCGGCATCTGGATGGCGCGGGGGCGACTGGAAGCGCGGCTGTCCACCGGCGGGCCGGCCAGCACCGCCCGACTGGAAGACCCGTACACCAGTCAGAGCGCCCAGTTCACCATCCGTTTCACACTGCCGAAGGGTGCCCGGTTGCTGCTGAACTGGACCGTCGAGAAGGTCTTCACGCCGCACTGCGGCAACGTCGGCCTCCAGGCCGTGGCGGTGCGTTGACTGACTGACTGATCGCTGTGCGTTCGGACAGCGGGACAGTTTGTCCGTCGCGGACCGTCGAATGCGCCGTAACTTTCTGCTGTCCCCATCCGACCATCCAGTGTGGAGGCAGCGGAGATGAGTAGCAGCACCGCCCACCGCGTCCGTCGTGCCGCTTCGTCCGGCACCGGTGAAGCGTCCGGGGAGGTTCTTCGCGACATTCCCCTGCCGCCGTACGTGACGGGCGAGGACACCCAGTTCGCCGTACGGGCGGTGGTGGTGCACGCCCCCCGACGGTGGTCCGGGGGCGTGGTCTGCCGTAACGATGCCAGCCCGCACCCGTGCCGCCTGCACCGCTGGGGCACCCGGGTGCTGGCGCTGCGCGGGCTGCGGGCCGCTGAGATCGCCGCGCTCATCGAACGTGGTGACCCGACGGCGGTGGTCCCCCCACCGGACCGTCCGGCCTGAGCGCTCGCCGGGCCGGGAGGCGCGTTCGCGCCTCCCGGCCGTCGCTCAGCAGGTGATCGGTTTGACCCAGGAGCATTCGACGCCCTCCGGGGTGCGCGGCGTCTCCGGCACCGCCGGCGCGGCCACCCGAGCCGTCGACGCACCACCCTCGCGGAAGCCGGCCAGTGCCACGGCGATCTGGTCCTCCAACGACTTCACCGACGCCGTGAGGTAGTTGTTCAGCAGGATGGAGAACGCCAGCAGCCGACCATCGGCGCTGGTGACGTAGCCGGAGAGCCCGGAGACACCGGTCAGGCTGCCGGTCTTGGCGTGCACGTTGCCCGCGGCCGGCGTGCCGGCCATCCGGCTGCGCAGGGTGCCGCCGACGAACCGCGGGCTGACCGGCGATCGGCAGCGCCGCGTACCAGGTCGCGAACCACGGTTCGGCGCGGACGGCGCTCAGCAGGTCGACGAATTCCGCCGCCGGGATCAGGTTGCGCCGGGACAGTCCTGAGCCGTCACGCTGGCGCAGTCTCCCGGTGTCCATTCCGGTGTCGGCGACGTACTCGCTGATCGCTGTGAGACCGGCCGTCCAGGTGCCTGAACCGGAGAGCACCCGGCCGATCTCCTTGGTCAACACCTCGGCGTGCCCGTTGTTGGACAGCTTCAAGAACGGCGTCATCAGCTCGCCCAGACTCATCGAGTCGTGGCGCGCCACCGGGTCGGCCGTCTCCGGGGTGGGTTGACCGAGCACGGTCCGGCCGAGCACCCGGACGCCGTGTCGGTGCAGCGCCGCCCGGAACACGTCGGCCGCGTAGCCGGTGGGTTCCCAGACGGTGACCCAGTCGCTGGCGGGCTCGTCGCCGACGGCGATCTGACCGGTCACCACGACTGTGTTGTCGCCGTGCTCGCGCTCGATCGAGATCGAGGTGTCGCCGTCGCTGACCGTCTGGGCGCGGTTGTCGACGCGGACGTACCCGGTGGCGGGGGTGGTGGTGACCACCGGCGGTGCGCCGGCCCGGTCGGCCGGTGCGGCGTGCACGATCACGGTGCCCGCGTCGTAGTCGGTGTCCGGGGCGACGGTCAGCGCGGAGACCTGGGCAGCGTAGTAGTAGGGCTCGTCGTCCCAGGTCCAGTCGGGGCCGAGCCGGGTGCGGTCGTAGCGGGTGTCGTCGGCGACCAGGTTTCCGGTGACCACCCGTACGCCGTCGGCGGCGACCTGCGCGGCGAGCGCGTCGTAGTCGGCGGCGAGCATTGTCGGGTCGCCCCCGCCGCGCAGGTAGAGGTTGCCGGAGAGCAGGCCCGCCCGGCGCTTGCCGCTGGCCCGTACGTCGGTGCTGAAGCGGTGGCCCGGGCCGAGCAGCTCAAGGGCGGCCGTCGAGGTCAGCAGCTTGGTGTTGGACGCCGGGACCAGCCGGCGGTCACCGTTGCGGTCGTAGAGCGGCTGTCCCGTGCTGGTGTCGACCACGACCACCGACGCCTGCGCGCCGGCCAAGCGGGCGTCGGCGAGGATCGTGTCGATGGTGGCACGCAGGTGGGTCGTCGCGGGGGTGGGCGATTCGGCCGTGGCACCGGGCGCGGCGGCGGTGGCCGCAGTGGCTACCAGCGCGAGCAGCGCGAGGGCCCGGGGAAAGTGACGGCGATGCATCCGCTGATGCTGTCACGGAGATATTCGCCGGAGAAGGCCCTCAGGCGAAAGAAAATGCCGTCTGGGCTACTTCGGCCCACCGACCGTCTTTTCGTGGCCACCCCAGTAGTGCCGCTGCGCCCCCATGACCAGCGGCGCCACCAGTGCGGCGAGTGCCCCACCGAGCAGCGGGAAGACGATGAACACCCAGAGCTGCCGCAGCGCCACGCCGCCCTCGAAGACCGCCGGACCGAACGCGCGGGCCGGATTGACCGCAGCTCCGGTCAGCGTCACGCCCACCAGTTGGGTCACGGCCAGGGCCAGCCCGATGGCCAGCCCGGCGGTGCCCGGATTCTCGCTCCGACTCGTCACCACCAGCACGACCAGCACGAAGAGGAAGGTCAGCACGACCTCCAGCACGGCCGCGCCGCCCCGGTTGATGTGCGCGCCGTAACCGTTCGTGCCCAGCGCCCCGGTCTGGTCCGCGACGTCACCCCATCGGGTCAGCGCCCAGAGCACGAAGCCCGCTACGGTCGCGCCGACGAACTGCGCGATCCAGTACGCCACCGCCCCGAGCACCGAGATCTTGCCGGAGAGCAGCACACCGAGCGTTACCGCCGGGTTGACGTGGCTGCCGGAGAGTGGGCCGATCGTGTAGACGAGGGCCACCATCACGAACCCGAAGGCCAGCGCCACCACCACCACGCCGCCCTGGACCCGTGCGGCGACTGCACTGCCCACCCCGAAGAACACCAGCAGCAGGGTGCCGAGGAACTCGCCCGCGTACCGACGGAAGTCGCTCATTCACTCAGCGTAGGTGCAGGTCAGGTGGCCGAAGCCGGAATGGCCGGCTGTGATCGGCGCGACGGTCGGGGACGGGCACAGCGGTGACGGCCGGCGCGTTGTAGCCCACGTGGACACCCACTCCGCGGACGTCGTGGTGATCGGCGCCGGGCAGGCCGGCCTGAGCGCCGGCTACCACCTGCACCGCACCGGCTTCGCGCCCGGCAGCGGCTTCGTCATCCTCGACGCCGACAACGGGCCCGGTGGCGCCTGGCAGCACCGCTGGCCGACGCTGGTCTTCGATCGGGTGCACGGCTTCCACGACCTGCCCGGGCTGCCGCTCCCGCCCACCGAGCCGCATCGCCCGGCTTCCGAGCAGGTCGCCGCCTACTTCGCCGCGTACGAGAGGGCCTTCGACCTGCCGGTGCGGCGGCCGGTACGGGTCCGGGGGGTGCACTCCCGCCCGGACGGACGACTGGACGTGCACACCGACCGGGGCACCTGGACCGCCCGCGCCCTGATCAACGCCACCGGCACCTGGACCCGACCGTTCTGGCCGCACTACCCGGGCCGGTCCACGTTTCGGGGACGCCAGTTGCACACCGCCGACTATCGAGGGCCGGCCGAGTTCACCGGCCTGCGCGTGGTGGTGGTCGGCGGCCGCACCTCGGCCGTGCAACTGCTCGGCGAGGTCTCCACCGTCGCGGCGGCCACCACCTGGGTGACCCGCCGGCCGCCGACGTTCAACGACGAGGAGTTCGGCCCGGAACTGGGCCGCGCCGCTGTGGCTCGGGTGGACCAGGCGGTCCGCTCCGGCCGGCCGCCGGGCAGTGTGGTGGGCGTGACCGGGCTTCCGGTCACCCCGGAGGTACGCCGACTGCGCGAGCGCGGCGTCCTCGACCGGCTACCCATGTTCGACCGGATCACGCCCGACGGGGTGGCCTGGACGGACGGGAGGTTCGTGCCGGCGGACGTGATCCTGTGGTGCACCGGCTTCCGGGCGGCCATCGACCATCTCGCCCCGCTGGGGCTGCGCGCGCCCGGGGGCGGTATCACGATGGACGGCACCCGGGTGGTCGCCGATTCGCGAGTTCACCTGGTCGGGTACGGCCCCTCGGCCAGCACGATCGGTGCCAACCGGGCCGGCCGCGCGGCGGTCAACGAGATTCGCGCCTGGCTGGCGCCGGCCGCCGCTCTCCACTGACCTGGCTCTATTTGACGGATGGTCGGCCAGCGGGCACGGTGGGAGTGACGGGGCCGTCAGCTGCCCCGATTCGATGCGACGGTGATGACCGTTCGCCCCTCTGTCGCCTCCCACGTGTGCTCGTACGCGGGCCGACTGTCCGGTCCGCGCGGTTTCCGACCGCGAGCCGACAATTCACGAGGAGTTCCATAAATGCTCACCATGACCGATAACGCCGTGCTCGTCATCCGTGACCTCGCCAACCAACAGGACGTCGCCCAGGACGGCGGCGTGCGTATCGCCGCCGACACCGAGGCCGGCTCGCTCACCGTCGAGCTGGTGCCCGAACCGGTACAGGGCGATCGGGTGGTCGACAACCAGGGCGCCCGGATCTTCCTGGACGAGGACGCCGCCGAACTGCTCGGCGACGCGTCGGTGGACGCCACCGTCGATGACGAGGGCATCATCCAGTTCGGCTTCACCGAGAAGCAGTAGACCCGGCCTCACCGCAGCGATCGTCCCCGCTGCGGTGGCCCCTGCCCGGGGTGCCACCGCGGCGCGCTCTCCCCAGCCGGGTGCAACAGCGTGGTCAGCACGTGGGCCAGGTGGTGCGAGGTGCTCCACGCCGCCCAGTTGGCGGTCGAGCCGGCCCCGGCGCCCCGGCGGGCCCGGCGCAGCAGCTCATGGTCACCCCAGGAGAAGGCTGCCCCGGTGGTCGGCCAGTGCGGTGCCGACACCAGCGTGCGACACAGGTCGGCGAACCGGTCGTCGCCCCGGCCGCCGCGTCGCGCCCACCGGTAGACCCACCAGCTGCCGTCGTCGGTGTAGCGCACGGTCGGCAGCCGGTCGCCAGGGTCACCGGTGCCCGGCCCTGCCGGGTGGACGCCGTAGTCGCCGTAGTCGACCCCGGCGTCGGCCAGTCGTCGCCACAGTTGCCAGTCCCAGCGGTCCAGCCGGACCGGCTCGTCGGTGGGCAACCGGGACAGCGTCGGCGGCATACCGCCCGCCGCCACCGTCACCGACCGCCAGGCGTGTCGGCGTGCCCAGTCCAGCAGGTGGCGTACCCGGGGCTCGGCGGTCCGTACGTCCGCCGGGCAGCAGACGTCCCCCGCGTCAACCAGCAGGTCGCACTCCTCCGGTGCGAGGCCGGTGAACCGCCAGATTGGTTCCACAGCTGTGGTGCTCGCGTCCGGCCCGGCCCGGTCCCGACCGGCCCGCAGCCGGACGAGCGCGCACCGGCCGTACGCCCGCGCCGCCGCGCCGTGCGCGACCAGCCGGTGGTCGCTCTCGGAGAGCCCGATCACCGGCACCACCGGTACGCCCCAACGGGTCAGCTCCGCCTCGGGGATGTCGGGCAGCGCGCTGACGTCGATGGCGGGCAGCAGGCCGGACGGCAACCGGCGAATGGCGTCCATCGTGGACCGACCGATCGCGCCGATCTCCAGGACCGGGGCGACCAGCGCGGCGTACGCGGGATCGAGGTGGCTCAGGGCCTCAAGCTCGCCTCGTCGGTTGGCGAGGATGGGGCGGTAGACCGGTGTCGCCGCCCGGCCCCCGTGGGCGGGCACCATACTTCAATCTAGCCAGGCATACGCACATGCCCCAGGAATGTAAGCCGGAATTCGGCTGCTCGACTGTCGGTTCGGCGACTACCATCCACCGGTGCCCACGCCGATTCGCCGTTACCAGTCCGACGAAGAGGACAGCGCGCGGTGGACCGGTTTCCCGTTCCGCGACGGCGACCTCGTGATCAGCACCCGGTCCAAGAGCGGCACCACCTGGATGCAGATGATCTGTGCGCTCCTGGTGCTTCGTACCCCGGAGCTGCCGGCGCCGCTGACCGTGTTGTCGCCGTGGCTGGACTGGTTGGGCGAGCCGCAGGCCACTGTGTACGCCCGGCTGGCCGCCCAACCACACCGGCGGTTCATCAAGACGCACACCCCGCTGGACGGGGTGCCGCTCGCCCCTCGGGCGCACTACGTGGTGGTGGCCCGGCACCCGCTGGACCTGGCGGTCTCCCTCTACCACCAGAGCGCCAACCTGGACCGGGCGCGCATCGCCGAGCTGACCGGCCAACCCGCCCCGGACGGGCCGCCCCGGGAGCGGCTCCCGGTGCGGGAGTGGTTGCTGAGCTGGGTCGACCGGGAGGTGGACCCCCGCGTCGAGCTGGATTCGCTGCCCGGGGTGCTGATGCACCTCAGTGACGCGTGGGCGCGCCGGCACGAGCCGAACGTCGAGCTGGTGCACTACGACGACCTGCTGGCGGATCTGGGCGGTGAGATGCGCCGGCTGGCCGACAGGTGGAGGCTCCCCAGCCCGGGGCCGGAGTTGGTTGAGGCTGCCACCTTCGCTCGCATGCGGGAGCGCGCCGACCGGCTCGCACCGGACACGCTCGGCGTGCTGCGTGACCGACAGGCGTTCTTTCGCCGGGGAGGCTCAGGCCAGGGACGCGACCTGCTGGACGAGACCGGTCTGGCCCGCTACCAGCAACGGGTCGCGGCGCTGGCCCCATCCGATCTGCTCACCTGGCTGCACCGCTAGGCCCCAGGCCCACAAGAGCGCACGGCGCCGTTTCGACAGTGGTCGGAACGTCGCCGTGCTCTGGCCGTCTCCCACCACCGCAGCCGTTCGGCGGTACGTCGGCGGGGACCTGGCTCGACCGGCCGTTCGCGCCGGTCAGCGTTGTCGATCCCCGGTCCGGGAGGATCCAAACCCGCCAGCAGTGGGGAATTGCACCATTCGCCAGTCCCGGCGTGACGCGCCCCCGGACGGGGTATGAGCGTGGACATGGAGCATTTCACTATCGCGACTGTCGCCGAGAAGAGCCCGGATTTCCGGCGCGTGCTGTGGACCGGTGAGCACACCCAGCTGGTCATCATGACCATCCCCGCCGACGGCGAGATCGGCGAGGAGGTGCACGAGGACATCGACCAGATCCTCACCTTCGTGAGCGGCGTCGGCGAGGCGCGGGTCGCCGGGGCGAAGCGGAAGGTCGTCGCGGGCGACCTGGTAGTGGTGCCGGCGGGCACCAAGCACAACTTCGTCAACACCGGTCCCAACCCGCTGGTGCTCTACACGGTCTACGGGCCGCCGGAGCACGCCGACAAGGCGGTGCACAAGACCAAGGAAGAGGCCGACGCGGCCGAGGCGGCGGGCGAGGACGAGCCACCGACCGAGTGATCCGTCTGATCCGGGCCGATGCGGGTACCCCCGGCGGGTGGAGCAGCAGCCGCAGATCTCCGACTACGGGTTCCTCTCGGACTCTCGTTCGGGTGCCCTGGTCGGCAAGGACGGCTCGATCGACTGGTGGTGCCCGCACCGGTTCGACGGGTCGTCCGTGTTCGCGCGGTTGCTCGACCCGGGAGCCGGCCACTTCCGGCTGGCGCCGGTCGGGGTCGGCGGCCCGGGTCACCGGATGGAGCGCGCGTACCTGCCGGACACGTTGGTGCTGCGGACGGTGCACCACACCCCGCACGGCAGCGTGGCGGTCACCGACGCGCTGGCCGCCGAGGTCGGTGCCCGCGCCCACGAGCTGGGCAAGAACTCACCCGCCGTGCTGATCCGGGTGGTCGAGGGGCTCTCCGGGCGGGTACGGATGGCGTTGGACTTCGCGCCCCGCCCGGAGTACGGCCTGCTCACGCCGTACCTGCACGAGCAGCCGGACGGCGGCGTGCTGGCCGGCGCCGGCCCGGTGGTGCTGATGTTGCGCGCCGCCGGTCTGCACCTGCGGGCGGGCACCGACCGGGTGACCCACGAGTTCGAGGTCTCCGCCGGTCAGGTGATCGGGATGGACCTCGCGTTCGGCGAGGCGTACGGCGACCCGCCGGCCCGGGTGGACCCGCTGACCACCCTCGCCGAGACGACAGAGGCGTGGCAGGCGTTCCGGAAGACGCACGGGTACTCCGGCCGCTACCCCGAACTCGTCAAACACAGCTCGACGGTCCTGACCGGCCTCACGTACGCCCGCAGTGGCGCTGTCGCCGCCGCGTTGACCACCTCGTTGCCGGAGCAGATCGGCGGCGACCGGAACTACGACTACCGCTACTCCTGGTTGCGGGACTTCTCGTTGACCATGCGGGCTCTCTGGGTGGCGGCCTGCCCCGACGAGACGTCCCGCCTGTTCGCCTGGGCGACCCGCTCGATCGGCCGGTTCGGCGATGAGCCCGTGCCGGTGATCTTCGGGCTGGAGGGGGAGCGTGACCTCTCCGAGCACCACTGCGACCACCTGCGCGGCTATCGCGACAGTCGACCCGTGCGGGTGGGCAACGACGCCTGGCGGCAG
The DNA here is from genome assembly GCF_040643355.1 of Micromonospora sp. NPDC047187. NCBI lineage: Bacteria > Bacillati > Actinomycetota > Actinomycetes > Micromonosporales > Micromonosporaceae > Micromonospora > Micromonospora sp. NPDC047187. The sequence goes on along the minus strand of NZ_JBEYUF010000003.1, from coordinate 6,934 downwards.
CGGCAGCTCGACGTGCCGGGTGAGGTGATGTCGGCGGTGTGGCGGCTGCGCGACTATCTGGGCGCGCGGTTCGAGGAGGAGCTGCGGGAGATGGTGCTCGGGCTGACCGAGCAGGTGGCCGCGACGTGGCACCTGCCGGACCGGGGCATCTGGGAGACCCGCGACGAGGAGCGCCACTACGTCTCGTCCAAGGTGTCCTGCTGGTTGACGATGGACAGGGCGGTGGGGCTCGCCGACCGGCTCGGTGATCGGGCCGACCTCCATCGTTGGGCGCGGATACGCGACGAGATCCGCGACACGGTGCTGCGCGAGGGGTGGAACGAACGGATCGGGGCGTTCACCGGCGCGTTCGGATCGGCGGAGCTGGACGCCTCGGTGCTCGCGTTGCCGGTCACGCACTTCCTGCCGGCCACCGACCCGCGGATGCGCTCGACGATCGCGATGGTCGAGCGCGAGCTGGGCACCGAGGACGGCCTGCTGCGGCGCTGGACGACCGACCCGGCCGGATTCCTGCTGTGCTCGTTCTGGCTGGTGGAGTGCCTGGTGATGACGGGTGAGCCGCAGCGCGCCGAGGCGCTCTTCGAGCGGGTCGTCGGGTACGCCAACGACGTGGGGCTGTTCAGCGAGCAGATCGACCTCACCACCGGCGCGCAGCTCGGCAACACCCCGCAGGCGCTCTCGCACATCGGGCTGATCAACGCGGCCTGGCGGATCACCGAGCCGGAGAGCTACTGATCGGTCCGGGTTTCGTCCCGGCCGGAATCCTGCAACAGACCTGCAAACGCCAGGCATTGACGCTCATGGTTGGGCGGTCCTAGCCTCGAAGGAGTGGGAAAGCCCTTTCCCCAGGGCTTTGATCCCACTTCGCTCCGCTTCGGATCCGGGCGTCCGGCGGGGCGCACACCGATCCCGTTCAGCGCAGCACGCCGTGCCGACACGTCTCGGTACGGCCGCCGAGGGATCGCCACCACATGCGTCAAGGAGGACACCTGTGCAGAAAAGACGACTCTCCGGCCGCCGACCACTCCTGCTGGCGGTCGGCGCCGGGGTGACCGCGGCGGCCCTCGCCGCCGGCATGACCTCGGCCTTCGCGGCCACCGTCTTCAGCGACGACTTCACCGACGGCGACACCTCCGGCTGGTCCAAGTCCGGCGGCACCTGGACCGTCGACGGCTCGGGCGTGCTCAACCAGTCCAACGCCGGCAGCGAGCTGGCCCGGCAGTTCGCCGGCCAGACCAGCTGGACCAACTACTCCGTGCAGGCCCGGGTCAGGCCGACGAGCTTCGGCTCGTCCAGTGCCCTGGTCGGGCTCGCCGCCCGCTCCACCAGCAGCACCAAGATGTACCGGCTGGCCCTGCTCGGCTCCGGACGCGCCGAGCTCCAGGCGGTCAACGGCAGCTCCGTCACGGCGATCGGTTCCGCCGCGCTGAGCATCGGCACCGGCACCTGGTACAACCTGCGCATCGAGACCAGCGGCAGCACCATCCGTGGCTTCGTCAACGGCACCCAGATCGCGTCCGGCAGCAACAGCCTGGCCGGCGCGGGCCGGATCGGCCTGGTCACCGCGTACGCCAGTGGCGGCTTCGACGACGTGCTGGTCGACTCGTCCGGCGGAGGCACCCCGACCACGCCGCCGCCGACCACCACGCCGCCGCCACCCACCACGCCGCCGCCGACCACCACACCTCCGCCGGCTGGCTGGCCGACGCCCACCGGCAGCCAGAAGGTGGACGCCACGATCCCGGTCTCCGGCTCCTTCGACGGTGGGCTCAAGCGCTACTACGGCATCGGCGACGGCGGGCAGAGCGAGAGCCAGGACCCGATGTTCGAGCTGGCCGCGGGAGCCACCCTGCGCAACGTGATCATCGGTGCTCCGGCCGGCGACGGCGTGCACTGCGAGGGCAACTGCACCCTGATCAACGTCTGGTGGGAGGACGTCGGCGAGGACGCGGCGACCTTCCGCGGCGGCACGACGTACACCGTCGACGGCGGCGGGGCCCGCTCCGCCAGCGACAAGGTCTTCCAGCACAACGGCTCGGGCACCGTCCACATCAAGAACTTCCGGGTGGAGAACGCCGGCAAGCTCTACCGCGCCTGCGGCAACTGCTCCACGTCGTACCAGCGGCACGTGGTGATCGACAACGTGATCGTCCGGAACACCGACGCGATCGCCGGCATCAACACCAACTGGGGCGACACCGCCCGGTTCAGCCGGATCACCATCGTCGGCGACCCGGACCGGGAGACCTCGATCTGCGTGAAGTACAAGGGTGTGCCGAAGGGCAGCGAGCCGACCGAGATCGGCGAGGGCGCCGACGGCGTCAACTGCCTCTACTCACCCTCGGACATCACCTACCAGTAGAGCGGCACGACGGCGCCCCGCGTACCGCCCGGTCCGCGGGGCGCCGCCACCTCACCCCATCAGGGGTACGCCGGAGACGTCGACAGTGTCCGGATACTTCAGCCCGGCACCGGTGTTGAGCACCACCACCCGTTCGCCGGCCCGGATCCACCCGCCCGCGCGCAGTTGCCGGGCCGCCGTCAGGCAGGCCGCCCCCTCCGGGCAGAGCAGCAGCCCCTCCCGGGCGGCGAAGTCCCGCAGATCGGCCAGGATGTCCGCGTCGTCGACGGCGACCGCCGTGCCGGAGGACTCCCGCAGCGCCGCCAGGATCAGCTCGTCACCCAGCGGGGCCGGCACCGTGATGCCGAACGCCACAGTGTGCGCGTCCGCCCACGGCTGCGCCCGATCCTCGCCGGCGGCGAAGGCCCGCACGATCGGCGCGCAGCCGGTGGACTGCACCGCCACCAGCCGGGGCAGCTTGTCGCCGATCCAGCCCAGCTCGCGCAACTCGTGCAGCGCCTTGTGAATGCCGATCAGGCCGACCCCACCGCCGGTCGGATAGATGATCACGTCCGGCGTCTGCCAGCCGAGCTGCTCGACAATCTCGTACCCCATCGTCTTCTTGCCCTCCAGCCGGTAGGGCTCGCGCAGCGTGCCGGCGTCGAAGATCGCCCCGTTCGACTCCGCGATCAGCTCGGCCACCAGCCGACCGGCGTCGCCGATCAGCCCGTCGACAAGGCGCAGGTCGGCACCGGCGGCCACGCACTCGCGCCGGCAGATGCTCGGCGCCTCCAGCGGCATGACGATGGTCGCGCCGATTCCGGCCCGCGCGGCGTAGGTGGCCCAGGCCGACCCGGCGTTGCCGTTGGTGGGCATCGCGATCCGCTCGACGCCCAGCTCGCGGGCCCGGCTCACCCCGACCGCCGCGCCCCGGGCCTTGAACGAGCCGGTCGGGACCAGCCCCTCGTCCTTGACCATCAGGTCCGCGATGCCGATCTCGGTGCCGTACGCCGGAGCCCGCAACAGCGGCGTCCAGCCCTCACCCAGCGTGGTGACGTGCCGAGGGTCGGCGACCGGCAGCACCTCCCGGTAACGCCAGAGGTCGGCCGGGCGCAGCGGAAAGCGTTCCGGGGTGACCGCCTTCGCCACGGCCGGCAGGTCGTAGCGGGCCAGCAGTGGCGACCCGCACCCGCAGAGATTCTGTAACCGGTCGGCGGCGTATTCCTTGCCGCAGCGCGGGCAGTCCAGGTGAGTCAGGTACACGTCGCTCCTCGCCGTCACACCGCGTCGATGCTCAGCCAGTGCCGGCTGCGCCGCCCCGGCTGGTAGACCGAGTCCAGTCGCTTGGCGACCACGCCCGGCAGGCCCTGTTCCCGCCCGGCACGCAGGGCCTCGTCGCCCGCGCCCGGGAACCACGGCGGAGTCTGCCAGTGCGTACCGGACAAGACCAGCCCATCGAGCAGCTCCCGGCGTTGCGCGTACGGCACGTCTACGCTGCTCACGCCCTCCAACCAGAGCAGGTCGACGATCAGGTACTGGGCGCCGGCGGGGACCCGGCTGCCGGTGGCCGGCCGGACCGGGCGGACCCGCCCGGCGCCGTCGATGCGGACCAGCACACCGTCGAGCACCGCCTCGGTGGGCGCGAGCGCCTCGGCCATCGCGCGTAGCCACTGATACCCGCCGGTGATCTCCTCGTCGGTCTCGGAGAGCAGCCGCAGCCGCCCACCGGAGACGTACGCCATCGCCCGGACGCCGTCCCAGCGCAGCTCGTACCCCCAGGCGGCGCGGTCGCGGGGGAGCCCGGCGGCGGGCGTGGTGTGCATCGGTCGGACCACGTCCGGCATCGGCGTCCAGCCCGGCGGCGCGGGGTCGGTGCGGCGGACCATCCAGTCCCGTCCTCCGGTGGCGAAGAGGACGTAACGGCCGGCGGTCCGCTCTCCGGAGAGCGTCACGATCACCTCGTCGTCGCGCCACTTCTCGCAGCGGTAGGTGCCCCGGTCGTGAATCAGCATCCGGCCGCCGCCGTACTCACCGGCGGGGATCTCACCGGCGAAGTCGAGGTACTCCATCGGGTGGTCCTCGGTGTGCACGGCGAGGTGGTTGCGACCCGGATCGCGGGGCAGGCCGCGTGGCACCGCCCAGGACGCGAGCACCCCCTCGTGCTCCAGGCGCAGGTCCCAGTGCAGGCTGCGGGCGTGGTGCTGCTGGATGACGAAGCGTTCGGCGTCGGCGTCAGCGCCGGACGGCGACGGGCTCTCCGACGGCACCGGCTCGGGTGTGCGGGCCGCGTCCCGCCGTCGCCGGTACTCGTCCAGCCGGTCGGTCACACCCGCATTCTCCGGCAAACCGGACCGGTGCGCTGGACGCCGGAGTGTCCGGTTCGCTCGGCGGCCGGGGGCGCGGCGGGGTAGAACGGACCTCATGGACCTCACCGACCAGCCCACCGCACTGCTCCCCGGTGACGTGCGGATGCCCCTGCTCGGCTTCGGCACCTGGCAGGCCACCGGCCAGGCCGGTTACGACGCCGTGCTGGCCGCGCTCGACACCGGCTACCGGCACCTCGACACCGCCACCGTGTACGGCAACGAGCGGGAGGTCGGCCGGGCGGTACGGGAGAGCGGGCTGCGTCGGGAGGACCTCTTCATCACCACCAAGCTCCCGCCGGACCGGGTGGGCCGGGAGCGCGCGACGCTGGAGGCCAGCCTGGAGGCGCTCGGCGTCGAGCACGTGGACCTCTGGCTGATCCACTGGCCGCCGTCGTCGCCGGGGGACAGCATCCCACTCTGGCGCGAGCTGCTCGCCGCTCGCGACGAGAACCTGGCCCGAGCGGTCGGGGTGAGCAACTACAGCACCGCGGAGATCGACGAGCTGATCCAGTCCACCGAGGAGAACCCGGCGGTCAACCAGATCCGGTGGAGCCCGTCGCTGTACGACCGGCAGCGGCACGCCGAGCACCGGGACCGGGGCGTGGTGCTGGAGGGGTACAGCCCGTTCAAGACCAGCGACCTCAGTGACCCGGTGCTGACCAGGATCGCCGGCGCGCACGGGGTGTCCCCGGCGCAGGTGGTGCTGCGGTGGCACATCGACCACGAGATCGTGGTGATCCCGAAGTCGGTGACCCCGGAGCGGATCACCGCCAACTTCGACGTCTTCCACTTCTCGCTCACGGCGGAGGAGATGCGCGACATCGACGCGCTCGGCGAGGTCTGAATCGGCGAATTCCTTCAGCGCGTGACCCGGCAATGAAGGGTATCGACATCGACGTACGTGACGGTATAGCGTCCCGTCATCACGTTCGTCGATCCGTTCGTACCCGCCGTCGCTGGAGGATCGCCATGGCCCGAACCCCGTCCATCCGTCTGCCCCGCCGAGGGGTGCTCGGCATCCCCGCCCTGGTGGTCGCCGCGCTGACCGTCGTCACCCGACCCGCCTCCGCGAGCGCCGCGCCGAAGGCCGAGTGCCTCGCCGACCTGCTTCAGGACGCCTGATGGCCACCATTCCCTGGCTGGTGGACGTGCTGCGCGCCGCCGGGGTCCAGGTCGTGGTCGAGGGGGACTGGCTCAACCGGATGCGGCCCGGCTCGTTCGACCCGATCGGGGTGCTCTGGCACCACACCGCCTCGACCTCCAGCGCCAGCAACCCGCACCCGGCGCTCGGCATCTGCATCAACGGCCGGTCCGACCTGCCGGGCCCGCTGTGCCAGGCGCTCGTCGACTACAACGGCGTCTTCCACGTCATCTCCGCCGGCCGGTGCAACCACGCCGGGGTCAGCGGCGGCAGCGGGCCGATCCCGGCCGGGGACGGCAACACCCTGATGATCGGATGGGAGATCGACTACAACGGCGTCAACCAGGAGATGACGGCCGCGCAGTACAACGCGTCGCTCGCCGCCACCGCCGCCGTGCTCACCCGGCTCGGCCGGGACAGCAGCTACGCCCGGGGCCACCGGGAGACCAGCACCACCGGCAAGATCGACCCGTCCTTCATCGACCTGAACGTCATGCGCGCCGACGTGGCGGCGAGAATGGCCGGTGGCGGCACGGCCTGGTCTTCCACTGTGGACAACACCACCACCGGTCGGTTCGCCGCCAGCGCCAACTGGGGCGTGTCGTCGTACTCCAGTCAGCGCTACGGCGCCGACTACCGCTACGCGGATCCGGTCGCCGCCAGCGACGTCGCGTGGTACAGGTTCAACGTCCCGGCCACCGCCAGCTACCGCGTCGAGGCATGGTGGCCGGCGAACTCCGGCTACAACAGCGCCGCCCCGTACATCGTCGCCACCAGCGCCGGCAACCAGACCGTCCGGGTCGACCAACGGGCCACCGGCGGGCAGTGGCGGGTCCTCGGCACGTTCACACTTTCGGCCGGTGACGCCAACCGGGTGGGCGTGAGCCGGTGGAGCAACACCGCCGGCCTGGTCATCGCCGACGCCGTACGCCTCACCCGGGTCTGACCCCGGCCTCGTGAGCGGTGGGGGGGGGGGCCCGAGGGGGGCCCCCCCCCCCCCGATTAACTGGCGGGGGCGGGTTGGCCCGAGTGGGGGGAAGGGGGGCGGCCGCCAGACAATACCCGACACCGCCCCCCGGTAGCCAA
>NZ_JBEYUF010000002.1:344115-579244 GCF_040643355.1 Micromonospora sp. NPDC047187 | reverse complement strand
GGGGGTCCGGCCGCTCGGGGGCCCTCTGTCTGTTTTGGCGGGGCCCCGGGCGGCGCGTGCTAACCCCCCCCCCCGCCCGGAGCAGCTCGGGCTCCGGCGAAAACCCACGGCCGCGACCAAAGGGATTCAGAGAACGAGACGAGCCTTCTGGAACGCCTCCGCCTCGTCCTCCGTGCCGACCTTGCCGTACATGCCGACCATGAGCAGCACCAGCGCGGCCGTCATCACCACGACCACTGTGGTGATGCTGAAGTTGAAGATGTTGGCGTCGGTCCGGATGAACGCGAGACCGGCCAGGCTGACCACCATGAGGGTGTACGCCAGCCACTGGTTGATCGCCACGTCGATGTTGCGGCCGAGCGCGGTGCCGACCAGCACGATGATCCCGAGCAGCACGCTGAGCAGCGAGAAGCCGAGGTTGGTGCCCTGACCGAGGACCCGGGTGTCGTCCTGGGCGAGGATCTCGTTGCCGGTGCTCGCGATGATGCCGAGCACACCGAAGACGACCAGGTACAGACCGGTCAGCCCGCCGATCGCCCGGTAGATCGGCCGCGCGGGGTGGTTGACGGGGGTGTGTGCCATGTCTGTGTCTCCAACGCCGTGGGGTAGGTGTCGCCGACGATTGTCTCGCATGTGGTGGTGTGACGCCGCACACGGGGCCCAGGCCGGCGCGCCCGGCCGGTCAGCTCTCGGGCAGGTCCTCGGCGAGGGTCATCCAGCTCTCCTCGATCCGCTCCCGTTCGGCGCGCAGATCCTTGAGCTGGGTGTCCAACTCGGCGACCCGGGCGTAGTCGGTGGCGTCCGCCGCGAGCTGATCGAGCAGCGTGGTCTCGCGCTGGTCGAGCTTGCTGAGCTGCCGCTCCAGCCGGGTCAGCTCCTTGCGGGCCTGACGGACCTCGGCGGCGGACATGCCACCTCCCGAGGGGGTGCCGGGCGCGGAGGTCGAGGTGACGCCCACCCGAGGAGAGCCGGCCCGCTCGGCGGTCCGCGCGAGGTATTCGTCCACACCGCCCGGCAGGTGCACCAGTCGACCGTCGCCGAACATCCCGTACGCCGTGTCGGTGACCCGCTCGATCAGGTACCGGTCATGGCTGGCCACGATGATCGTGCCGGGCCACGAGTCGAGCAGGTCCTCCAGCGAGGCGAGGGTGTCCGTGTCCAGGTCGTTGGTGGGCTCGTCGAAGAGCAGCACGTTGGGCTCGCCGGCCAGCAGCCGCAGCATCTGCAACCGGCGGCGTTCCCCACCGGAGAGGTCACTGACCGGGGTCCAGAGGCGGCGGTCGTCGAAGCCGAACACCTCGGCGAGCTGCGCGGCGGAGACCTCCCGGTCGCCGAGCTGAACCCGGCGGGCGACCTCCTCCACAGCCTCCAGCACCCGCAGGTGCCCGGGCAGCTCGGTGAGCTCCTGGGAGAGGAACGCCGGCCGCACTGTGGAGCCGGTGCCGAGGCGACCGCCATCGGGGCGGGTGATGCCGGCGAGCATCCGCAGCAGCGTGGTCTTGCCAGCGCCGTTGGCACCGAGGATGGCGATCCGGTCGCCGGGGCCGACCAGCCAGGTGACGTCGCGGAGGATCTCCTTCGGGCCGGCGTGCAGCTCGACGTTCTCCAGGTCGTACACCTGCTTGCCCAGCCGGGAGGTGGCCATGCGCTGCAACGACATGGTGTCGCGGGCCGGCGGCACGTCGGCGATCAACGCGTTCGCGGCGTCGATGCGGAACTGCGGCTTGGAGGTCCGCGCGGGCGGGCCACGGCGCAGCCAGGCGATCTCCTTGCGGAGCAGGTTCTGCCGGCGGGCCTCGGTGGCGGCGGCGACCCGCTCGCGCTCGGCGCGGGCGAGGGTCCAGGCGGCGAAGCCACCCTCGTAGGCGCGGACGGTCTGGTCGGCGACCTCCCAGGTGTTGGTGCAGACCGCGTCCAGGAACCACCGGTCGTGGGTGACCACGACCAGGGCGCCCTTACGGCCGACCAGGTGCCGGGCCAGCCAGTCGACCCCGCCGACGTCCAGGTGGTTGGTGGGCTCGTCGAGGATGAGCAGGTCGGAGTCGCGCACGAGCAGCGCGGCGAGCGCCACCCGGCGACGTTCGCCACCGGACATCGGGCCGACCGGCTGGTCGAGGCCGAGGTGCGGCATGCCGAGGCCGTCGAGGATGCCTCGCACCCCGGCGTCGCCGGCCCACTCGTGCTCGGCGCCCATGCCCTCGGCGAGCCAGGCGGTGCCGAGCACCACGTCCCGGACGGTGGCCTCGGGAGCGAGGGTGAGCTGCTGCGGCAGCCACAGCACACGCAGGTCGCGGCGGTGGGTCACCCGACCGTCGTCGGGGTCCTCCTGCTTGGTGAGCAGTCGCAGCAGGGTGGACTTGCCGGCGCCGTTGAGGCCGACCACGCCGATCCGGTCGGCGTCGTCCAGGCCGAGCGAGACGTCCGTGAGCAGCCGCCCGGCGGCGCCGTACCCCTTGGACACCCGGTCCAGATTGACGATGTTCGCCACGTTCCACCCTTCATGATCAAGGCGTCCCGATGCCGGCGGGCACCTGGACGCCTGTCCCAAGGGTACGCGGAAGCCCCGAACGCCCGCGCCGCGCGCCAGCAGCTCCGGTGGAACGCGTCGTCAGCCGACGCGGGCGCCGGCTACCGGACCGTGCGCGACGCGCGCCTCCCGGCAGACGCCCGCTGCGGTCAACTCGGCGGCGATGCGCTCCGCGTCGGCCGCGTTGGCGGCGAGAAACACGCAGGTCGGGCCCGAGCCGGAGACGATGCCGGTGAGCGCGCCGGCCGCCTCGCCGGCCTTCAGGGTGTCGGCCAGCGCCGGGCGCATGGCCAGCGCGGCGTCCTGGAGGTCGTTGCCGAGCGTGCGGGCGAGCACCCGGGGGTCACGCTGGCGCAGCGCGCCCAGCAGCGCGTCGGTGCTGCCCAGCGGGGCACCGGCTGCGCCGGTGTCGCGCAGCCGATCCAGCTCCCGGTACGCGGTCGGGGTGGAGAGACCGGCGTCGGCGATCGCCACCACCCAGTGCCAGGAGGTGGGGCGGGCCAGCACGGGGCTGATCGCCTCACCCCGGCCGGTGCCCAGCGCGGTGCCACCGTAGATCAGGAACGGCACGTCGGAGCCGAGGTCGGCGGCGATGCCGGCCAGCTCGTCGCGGGACAGCCCGGTGCCCCAGAGCGCGTCGCAGGCCACCAGCGCGGCGGCTGCGTCGGCGCTGCCACCGGCCAACCCACCGGCGAGCGGGATCTGCTTGCGCAGGTGCAGTCGGGCGTGCGGCAGCACCCCCGCGTACCCGGCGAGGGCGTGCGCGGCGCGGATCACCAGGTTGGTGTCGTCCAGGGCCAGCTCGCCGGTGCCCTCACCCTCCATGGTCAGCGCGAGGGTGTCGCCCCGACGGGCCGTCAGCTCGTCGTAGATCGAGATGGCGTGGTAGACCGTGTTCAGCTCGTGGTAGCCGTCCCGGCGCAGTGGGCCCACCCCGAGGTGCAGGTTGACCTTCGCGGGCACCCGAACCCGCACCGGGCCGATGGCCCCGCGTGGCTCGTCGTCGTCCGGTCGCCAGGCCTCGGTCACGGGGTGATGTCCCGCATGCGCAGGCGGATGTCGAACGGCTTGGCCACGATCAGCTCCTCAGCGTCCTGGGCGGGCACCGCGTCAGCCTACTTCGCGGCCGGCGTACCGACCGGAGCCGACGCGGCGATGGCGGCGAACTGCTCGACGGTCAGTGACTCCCCCCGGGCGCCGGGGTCGACGCCGGCGGCGGTGAGCGCCGCGGCGGCCCGGTCCGCGCCACCGGCCCAGCCGGCCAGCGCGGCGCGCAGCGTCTTGCGCCGCTGCGCGAACGCCGCGTCCACCACGGCGAAGACCCGCTGCCGCGGTACGTCGGTGCGGGGCGGCTCGTGGCAGGTGAAGGAGACCAGGCCGGAGTCGACGTTGGGCACCGGCCAGAACACGTTCGGCGGCACCTTGCCGGCGCCCCGGGCCTGGGCGTACCAGGCGAGCTTCACCGACGGAATGCCGTACACCTTGGAGCCGGGGCCGGCGACGAGCCGGTCGGCGACCTCCTTCTGCACCATCACCAGACCGTGTCGCAGGGTGGGCAGCACGGCGAGCAGGTGCAGCACCACGGGCACTGCGACGTTGTAGGGCAGGTTCGCCACCAGCGCTGTCGGTGCCGGGTCGGCCAGTTCGGCGGCGGCGATGCGCAGCGCGTCCGCGCGGTGCACTGTGAGCCGGGCGGCGTCGGCCCCGGCGTGCCGCGCGACGGTCTCCGGTAGCGCTCCGGCGAGCACCGGGTCGATCTCCACGGCGTGCACGTGCCCGGCGACCGGCAGCAGCCCCAGGGTCAGCGAGCCGAGCCCGGGCCCCACCTCCAGGGCCACGTCGTCGGGGGTGAGGCCGGCGGCGGTCACGATCCGGCGCACTGTGTTCGGGTCGTGCACGAAGTTCTGGCCCAGCTTCTTGGTGGGCGCGACGCCCAGCCGGGCGGCGAGTTCCCGGATCTCCGCCGGGCCGAGGAGACCGGTCATGGCTGGCAGCGTAGCGACGGGGTCGGTGCCGACCGTCGGGCCGGGCTCACCATGGGCCGAACGCCCGGTCGCCGGTGGCGGAGATGGCCGCGCACAGCTCGTCCAGGTCGCTGCCGGTGGTCGCGGCGAGCGCGCGAACGGTGAGCGGGATCAGGTACGAGGCGTTCGGCCGGCCGCGGTACGGCATCGGGGTGAGGTACGGGGCGTCGGTCTCCACCAGTATCTGATCCACCGGGGTGAGCGCGGCGGCCTCGCGCAGCGCCGTCGCGCTGCCGAAGGTGACGGTGCCGGCGAAGCTCAGCAGGTAGCCGCGGCGGACGCACTCGCGGGCGAAGTCGGCGTCGCCGGAGAAGCAGTGCAGCACCACCCGGTCGGGAGCACCCTCGTCGTCGAGGATCCGCAGCACGTCGGCGTGCGCGTCGCGGTCGTGGATGACCAGCGTCTTGCCGTACCGCTTGGCGATGGCGATGTGCGCCCGGAAACTCTGCTCCTGCGCGGCACGCCCCTCGTCGCCGGTCCGGAAGAAGTCCATTCCGGTCTCGCCGATCCCCCGGACCCGATCGCGGGCGGCGAGTGACTCGATCTCCCGCAACGCCTCGTCGAGGTCGCTGAGCCGGGGTGCCTCGTTGGGGTGCAACGCCACGGTGGCCAGCACGGCGGGGTACCGGTCGGCGGTGTCCGCGCCCCACCGGGAGGAGGCGACGTCCACGCCCACCTGGACCAGCCGGTCCACGCCGACCTTCGTGGCCAACGCGATGGCCACGGCAACCGGGTCGTCGGCCGGCCCGCCGCCGGGCACGCCGGCCTCGCTGACCGTGATGTCCAGGTGGGTGTGGCTGTCCAGTACCGCCCGGGGCAACGACTCGGGGGCGGGCGGAAACTCTCCGGCCCGCCGGGCGGCACGCTCGCGACGGGATTCAGTGGGCTCGCTCATCAGCGACAGCATCACACACCGGGCCTGTCCATCTGCCCGCCACCCGACGTTCACCCCGGCTACGCCGCGCGACTCTACGGTCGCTCACGAGCGGACGCGACAGCGTGCGGACCCCATCCCACCGAGCAGCGAGGCGACGGCATGAGCGTCACCCCCCAGGCCGGTGGCAGCGCCGGCGAACGGACCGGACTGCACGTGGCGTTCGGCGGCGGCCTGTACCCGGCCGAGGAGATCGCCCGAGGCGCCGCGTACGAGTTGTTCAGCGCCGACGAGGTGGCCGGCTTCGAGTGGGCACCCCGCCCGGGTAGCGCCCTGCCGTGGCACCGGTTCGTGCACGTCACCGAGGTGACCGCTGTGCACGGGGCCACCGAGCCGGCCGACGAGCCGGAGACGCCGCTGCTGATGCCCGCTCACCGCGAGCGGGGTTGGGCCTACCTGCACCAGCTCAGCCAGCAGCCGGCGGCGGCGGACGACCCGATGCTGGCGGCGGCGCGCGCAACGGCGGTGGTCCGGCGGGGCACCCGGATGATGAAGGTGCTCTCGGCCCAGCAGCTCGCCGGCTACGTACGGGGTTGGCTGCCGCACGGCTTCTGCTACCGCGAGCACGATGTGGCGCACCTGCGTACGCCGGCGACGACGACGGTGCTACGTACCGATGGTGACGCTGGCCGGGACGGCCCGGACGTGGCGTACGCGCTGCGCTGGCGCGCGTCCGACCCGGGCGACTACGACGTGCCGGTGGGCCCGGCACACAGCGGCCTGACCGCGCTGGCCTCCCGGGACCGGCTCGGCGCCCCGGTGCTCGGCACCGGCTTCGTGCCCAGCAACGGTCAGCTCGTCCCGGAGTTCATCACCCGGGACTTCGCCGACCTGCCGATGCCGGCGAACGCCGCCCTCATCGCGTACCCGGCGGAGGGGGTGGAGGTGGTGCTGTACACCTACCAGGCCGAGCAGCGCGGGTGGCTGCGGATGGTGGGCCCGCAGTGGCGGCACCTGCTGGCCGCGGTGCCGGGCCTCTCACCGGACCAGGAGTACGTGCCGAACGCCGACACTCCCCGCTCCACCCAGCTGGTCGGCATGTACGGCGACAGCGAGTACGAGGCGGTCGCCGACCTACCCGGTGGGTTCCGGGTGCTGGCGATGACCCGCGCGGCCCGTTACCCGGTGGACGCGGTGGCCCGCCGGCTCCGGTTCGCCCAGTGGCGGGGGGCGCCGTGCCTGGTGCTGCGGGAGGAGGCCGGCTGGCTGCGGGTGCGCCTGCGCTACCCGAACCCGGACACCGTGGTCACGACCGGCGCGCAGTGTCAGGAACGCGGCGTCTACGAGGCCTGGGCGCCGGGCGCCGAGGTGACCGACGACCAGGTGATGGACACCCGGTACGCGATGTGACGGCGCGCGGCGGCGGGGCACCCGCCGCCGCGCGTCGTGCGTTCAGTCGGCGAGCCGGGCCAGTTCCTCGTCGACGATCGACGGGTCGAGCTTGCGGAACACCGGCTTCGGCGCGGCCAGTGGGCGACCCGCCTCGATCGACACCGACTCCCAGCGCGCGCCGACGGTGTAGTCCCCGGTGAGCACCGGGTACGCCGGGCCGCCGTCCAGGTCGTCGACCTGCTCGATCACCGGCATCGGCGCGTGCACACCGGTGCCCCCGAGCAGCTCGTGCACCTGCTGCGCGGAGTGCGGCAGGAACGGGGTGAGCAGCGTGTTGGCATCGCTGATCACCTGAAGGGCGACGTGCAGGACGGTGCCCATCCGGGGCTTGTCCGCCTCGTCCTTGAGCTTCCAGGGCGCCTGCTCGGAGAGGTACCTGTTGGCCTCGGCGACCACCTTCATGGCCTCACCGATCGCCTGCTTCTGCCGGTGCCGGCCGATCAGGTCGCCGACAGTGGTGAACCCGCTCCGGGCGACGGCGAGCAGCGCCTCGTCGGCCTCGGTGAGCCCGGCCGGGTCGACCGGCGGGATCGCCCCGAAGTTCTTCGCGGCCATCGAGACGCACCGGTTGACCAGGTTGCCCCAACCGGCGACCAACTCGTCGTTGTTGCGGCGCAGGAACTCGGCCCAGGTGAAGTCGGTGTCGTTGCTCTCCGGGCCGGCGGCGGCGATGAAGTAGCGCAGCGCGTCGGCGTCGTAGCGCTCCAGGAAGTCGCGAACGTAGATGACCACCTTGCGGGACGAGGAGAACTTGCGCCCCTCCATGGTCAGGTACTCGCTCGAGACCACCTCGGTGGGCAGGTTGAGCCGACCCAGCTCGCCCGGCTCACCGTCGCGGGAGCCCTCGCCGGAGTAGCCGGAGAGCAGCGCCGGCCAGATCACCGAGTGGAAGACGATGTTGTCCTTGCCCATGAAGTAGTAGGACTGGGCGTCCTTCCCCGCGCCGTCGGCGGACCAGTACTTGCGCCACGCGTCCGGGTCGCCGGAACGACGGGCCCACTCGATCGAGGCGGACAGGTAGCCGATCACGGCGTCGAACCACACGTAGATCCGCTTGTCCGACCTGTCGCGCCAGCCGTCGAGCGGGATCGGTACGCCCCACTCCAGGTCACGGGTGATCGCCCGGGGCTGGAGGTCGTCGAGCAGGTTGCGGGAGAACCGCAGCACGTTGGGCCGCCACCCCTCACGGGTGTCCAGCCACTGCCGCAGCACCTCGGCCAGGGCCGGCAGGTCCAGGAAGAAGTGCTCGGTCTCGACGAACTTCGGAGTCTCCCCGTTGATCCGCGACTTCGGGTTGATCAGGTCGATCGGGTCGAGCTGGTTGCCGCAGTTGTCGCACTGGTCGCCGCGGGCGCTGTCGTACCCGCAGATCGGGCAGGTGCCCTCGATGTAGCGGTCGGGAAGAGTGCGCCCGGTGGACGGGGAGATCGCGCCCATGGTGGTCTTCGGCACGATGTAGCCGTTGCGGTACATCCCCTCGAACAACTCCTGCACCACCGCGTAGTGGTTGCGGGTGGTGGTGCGGGTGAACAGGTCGTAGGAGAGACCGAGGCCGTGCAGGTCCTCGACGATCACCCTGTTGTACCGGTCGGCCAGCTCGCGCGGGGTCACCCCGTCGGCGTCGGCCTGCACCTGGATCGGGGTGCCGTGCTCGTCGGTGCCGGAGACCATGAGCACGTCGTGGCCGGCCATCCGCATGTACCGGGCGAAGACGTCGGAGGGAACGCCGAAACCGGAGACGTGGCCGATGTGGCGGGGGCCGTTGGCGTACGGCCAGGCCACTGCCGCGAGAACGTGACTCATGAGCAGTGAGCCTAGTGACCCGTCCGGGGCGTTCGCGAACCAATGGGGGGTGACCGACCGCCGGACCGGACCGACCACCTCGCCCGTTGGTCCGATTTGTCGCCGACACGCGGCTCAGCTGCCCGTTTCACCTCCTGGCGCGGTGTGCAATGAACGTCGTGACGGGCAGAGGAGCGGCGCGGGACCACGAGGACCGTCCCACCGGGTCGGCGGTCGGCGACGACCCGGGGCCCGAGCCCGCCGCGTCCCGGGTCGCCGGGGTCGCGCCGCAGCCCCGGTTCGTGCCCAGCGCCGACCCGGGTGCACAGCGGCCCACCCCGGCGGGGAGGTCCGCCGCCCCGGCCCGCCCCGCGCCGGCGGCGCCGTCACCCACACCGACTCGTCCGACCCCGGGGGCACCCGTACCCAGCCCGGTCCGGCCCGGCTCGTCGGGCCCGCCGGCCGGCTCGGCACCGGCCGGCGCGGAGCCCGTCGAGGTGGAGCCGACGACCGGCGCGCCGGTGGACGCGGTGCCGCGTCGGGTGCCGGTCCGACAGCAGGGCCGCCGGCAGCGCGACAGTGGGCCCGACGGCGACCCGCCGGACGACGACGGCGCTTTCTGGGCACCGATCGAGCAGGTGCACTGGGACGGCACCCCGGTCCGTAAGGACGCGGCACCCGCGCGGCTTCGCGGCTTCCGGCTGGCGCGGCGCCGGGCACCAAGCCGCACACCCCCGCCGCCGGATCCGCTGCCCGGGCTCGCCGCGCTGGTGGTGCTGAGCCTGGTCGCGGCCTTCTTCGCCTGGGTCAGCGCCGGCCCGTTCTGGCTCGCGGTCGGGCACGCCCGGACGGGCACCGTGGTGATCGACGACTGCTCCGGCGGCGGACTCACCCTGCGGTGCCGGGGGATCTTCACGGCCGAGGACGGTCGGTTCATCGCCCATGGTGTCCGGGTCAGCGGCGTGCCCGTAGAGGGGAGCCCGGCCGGCACCGCGCTGCCGGCGCGGATGACCGGCCCGGACAGCGGTACCGCGTACGCGGACGTCGGCGTGGGCCGGCACCTGCGGTGGCTGCCCGGTCTGCTGGTGGTGCTGGCCTGCAGCGCCGGCATCGTCCGGTGGACCGGGTCGGCCCGGCTGCCCGGTCGCCGGCACCGCCGCTGGGCAGTGGCCGCCGCCATCGCCGGCCCCGCGCTGATCACCGTCGGCTTCCTGGCCGCCGCGTGGTGAACCCGCCGTCCGGCGGACCGGACCACAGCGGTCAGCTGTGCACGATCGTGTAGACGTCCCGGCGGCGCAGCGCGTACTCGGTGGCGACGTCGGTGATGGCGTCCCGGCGGGACCGGCCGGCGGCCTCCCGCTCGGCGACGGCGGCGCGCAGGGTGTCGTCGTCGGGGCGTTCGGCAGCGGTCACCGGGGCTCCGGCCACCACCAGGGTGATCTCTCCGCGCGGGTCCCCCTCGGTGGCCCACCGGGCCAGCTCGCCGAGGGGGCGGCGGAGCACCTCCTCGTAGGTCTTCGTGAGTTCGCGGCAGAGCGCGGCCGGCCGGTCCGCCCCGAACGTGTCGGCCAGGTCGGTGAGCGTCGCCCCGATCCGGTGCGGGGCCTCGAAGAAGACCAGGGTGCGTTCCTCGGCTGCGAGGGCGCGCAGCCGGGATCGGCGGCCGCCGGGGGTACGGGGCAGGAAGCCCTCGAAGCAGAACCGGTCGCAGGGCAGCCCGGAGACGGCCAGCGCGGTGGTGACCGCGCTGGGCCCGGGGGCGACGGTGACCGGCGCCCCGACATCCAACGTGGCACGGACCAGCCGGTAGCCGGGGTCGGAGACGCTGGGCATCCCGCCGTCGGTGACCAGCGCCACCACGTACCCGCCGAGGATGGCCTCGACCAGTTCGGGGGTGCGCCGCTCCTCGTTGCCCTCGAAGTAGGAGACGATTCGACCGCCGACGGTGAGGTCGAGATCGCGGGCCAGCCGGGTGAGCCGGCGGGTGTCCTCGGCGGCGACCACGTCGGCGCTGATCAGCACCTCCCGGAGTCGGGCCGAGGCGTCGGCGGGGTTGCCGAGCGGAGCACCGAGCAGAATCAGGCGCCCAACTTCGGACATTTCACCCACGGATTCGTCTCCATTCATTGCTGGGAATACCGGTATCAGGGACGACGGACGCCACCGGACACCTTGGCAGCCTACGATCGCCGGGTGACGAGTGCGTCGACAGCGCAGAGCCCGAGCGCCGATCCGGACAAGATGATCCCGGCGACGGGCGAGCCCGGTGCCACCCAGGAGCCGACGGCACCGAGCGCCGAGGGCGGTGGGGTGGCCGCTGTGGTCCGGCGACGGTTCGCCACCGTCGACACCCAGGTGGACCGGTTCTCCTGGCTGGCCACGGCAGTGGTGGTGGCCATCGCGGCGATCGTGCGCTTCGTCGGGCTGTCCAGCCCGAAGGGCAAGATCTTCGACGAGACGTACTACGCCAAGGACGCCTACGGGCTGATCTCGCGTGGCGTGGAGTGGAACTACAAGGACAACGTCCCGTCGTACGTGGTGCACCCGCCGCTGGGCAAGTGGTTGATCGGCGTCGGCGAGTGGGCGTTCGGCTATCAGGACGCCGATTCCAAGGTCTCCGTCCCCGGGCACCTGATGACCACCGCGCCGGAGTTCGGCTGGCGATTCTCTGCGGCGGTCATCGGCACGCTGTCGGTGCTGCTACTGGTCCGCATCGGTCGGCGGATGTTCCGCTCGACGGTGCTCGGCTGCGCGGCCGGCCTGCTGCTCGCCCTGGACGGCTTCCACCTGGTGCTGTCCCGCGCGGCCCTGCTCGACATCTTCCTGCTCTTCTTCGTGCTGGCGGCGTTCGGCGCGCTGGTGCTCGATCGGGACGCCCGCCGTCGACGCTGGGCCCGGGCCCTGGACGACGGGCTCGATCCGAGCCAGCCGGGCCGGGCCGGCCGCCCGCCGACCGGTTGGCGTACCTGGCCGTGGTGGCGGCTGGCGGCCGGGGTGCTGATCGGCTGCGCCTGTGCGGTGAAGTGGAGCGCCCTGTACTTCGTGCCGGCCTTCGCGCTGCTGGTGATCTTCTGGGAGGTCGGCGTCCGCCGCTCGGCGGGGGTCCGCCGGCCCTGGCGGGACACGCTCGTCGACGAGCTGCCCTGGCTGGTGCTCGCCGGCGTGCTCATGGTGGGCACCTACCTCGCCACCTGGTCGGGCTGGCTGCTCACCGACGACGGTTACTACCGGCTCGCGTCGTCCTACCCCGGCTCCCGGCTCAGCGACCGGCCGGTGATCGGTCCGCTGATCAACCTCTTCGAGTACCACCGCGCGGCGTACGGCTTCCACGCCCAGCTTGACGACGCGCACAAGTACCAGTCGTGGCCGTGGCAGTGGCTGCTGTTGGGCCGGCCGGTGGCGTTCCACTACGCCGGCGACGGCGTCTGCGGCGCGGCGAGCTGCGCCTCGGAGATTCTGCTGCTCGGCACCCCGCTGCTCTGGTGGTCGTTCCTGCCCGCTCTGGTGGCGCTGACCTGGCTGGGTGTGGCCCGTCGGGACTGGCGGGCCGGCGCGATCCTGCTCACCGTGGCCGCCGGGCTGCTGCCGTGGTTCTGGTTCGCCCTCGACGGCCGGACGATGTTCTCGTTCTACGCCGCGCCGGCGGTGCCGTTCCTGGTGCTGGCAGTGGTGTACGTGCTGGGCGCGCTGATCGCGCCCGCCGGGGGTGACGTGGGTACGGTGACGCCGCTGGTGCCCGGTGACCCGAGTTATGAGCGCCGACTGGTGGGCAGCATCGCGGCGGGGGCGTACGTGCTGTTGGTCGCGCTCTGTTTCGCGTACTTCTATCCGATCTTCGTGGGTCGGGTGATTCCCTACTCGGACTGGCTGTCCCGGATGTGGCTCGACGGTCGGTGGATATAAGCATCGACAGGCGACGCGCCGCACAGCGCGACGGAAGAAGGGCCCGCACGCCGAAGCGTGCGGGCCCTTCTTGACAAAGACGCGCGCCCCGATCGCCTGCCACGGGGGAAGCGGGCGATTGGGGCGCGCATGAAGAGCTTAACCACCGCGCACCACCGGCACAACGGGTCGACTTGGGTCAGATTTCCGACGGATGCTGGCCGAGCCGACACCTTCCCTCACACAGTTGACCGAGGGTGACCCGGCGTGGACCCTGAGCGCGGGCGTGGCCGGTCAGGGGCGATTGCCGACTTGGCCGGCGTCGTCGGTTCCGCACGCCTCCACCCAAACGATCATCCAAAGTGGATCTCACTACACTGCGGGTCGTGATCAACTTCAGACGATCGACGGCGGTCCTTCTCGGACTGTTGGCGACCACCGCGCTGACCGGGCCGGCGCAGGCCGACGAGGAGCCGGCGCCCGAGCCGCCCCGGGTCGAGCTGGTGCTCGACGTCAGCGGGTCGATGCGCGCCGCCGACATCGACGGACGCACCCGGATCTCGGTCGCCCAGCAGGCCTTCAACGACGTGGTGGACGCGCTGCCCGGGGAGACACAACTCGGCATCCGGGTGCTCGGCGCGACCTACCGCGGCAAGGACAAGAAGGTCGGTTGCCAGGACACCCAGCAGATCGTGCCGGTCGGGCCGGTGGACCGGTCCGCCGCCAAGGCGGCGGTGGCGACACTTCGCCCGACCGGGTTCACTCCGGTCGGGCTGGCGCTGCGCTCCGCCGCGCAGGACCTCGGCACCGGTGCCACCACCCGGCGGATCGTGCTGATCACCGACGGCGAGGACACCTGTGCTCCGCCGGACCCGTGCGAGGTGGCCCGGGAACTGGCCGCCCAGGGCACCAGCCTGGTCGTCGACACCCTCGGCCTGGCCCCCGACGAGAAGGTTCGCCGGCAACTTCTCTGCATCGCCAGCGCGACCGGCGGGACCTACACCGCCGCGCAGAGCGCCGAGGAGCTGACCGACCGGATCAAACAGCTCGTCGAGCGGGCCGGAGACACGCACACCCGGGCCCCGACCGTGGTCGGCGGCACGAGCGCGTGCGACTCGGCGCCACTGCTCGCCCCCGGCGTCTACGCCGACCGGGAGGCGTTCTCCGAGCATCGCTACTACCGGGTGCCGATCCGCCCCGGGCAGGAGCTGCGGGCTTCGGTGAGCATGGCGTTGGACCGGGCCGTCAACCGCGACTACGGGGTGCTGCTGCGGGCCACCGCGGCCGACGGCCGGGAACTCGTCCGCGGCGCTGACGCCGGCAGCGGGCGGGCCGACGTGCTCTCCGCCGGGCTGCGCTGGTCAGCCACCGCCGACGACGAGGATGCCGCCGAGACCGAGCAGAGCTCCGCGCCGGTCATCGAACCCACCACCGTCTGCCTGGTGGTCAGCAACTCGTTCGCCCCGCGTCCCGGCACCGCGGCCACCCCGGGCATGCCGGTGGAGTTGACCATCGACGTGGTCGCCGCCGCGCCCGCACCGGACGGACCGGACCTCGGCCGGGGCTGGGCGCTGCTCGCACTGCTCACCATCGCCGGGCTGATCACCGGCCTGCTCGCCGGTCTGCTCACCCGCTGGTGGGTCGCCACCTGGAGGGAGAACTGATGCGTACCGCACTGTTCCGGTCGACGGCGGCGCTGCTCGCCGCCGGCGTGGCCGCTCTGCTCCCCGCTGCGGCCGCCGCCGCACCGACCCCCTCCCCGGGTGCCACGCCGGTGAACCGTGCCGGCACGTCGTTCCTCACCGCCACCCCGATCACCGCCGGGCAACCGGTGCGGGTGGACGCCTCGATCGGCGACCACCTCTACTGGTCGTTCCCGGCGACGGCCGGCCAGGTGCACGAGATCAACGCCACCGTCACCTTCCCGAAGGGACGCAGCGGCGCCTCCACCTGGACGGTGGACGTCTTCGACGGGCTGCGCCGACGCCAGGCGTGCACGGCGGGGGCCCAGACCCCGACCGTCGACGCGAAGGCGTCGAACGTGGTGCTGGGCTGCACGCTGCGCGAGGTGCGGTCGTGGGCGGAGCCCTGGTCGGCCGACCCACTGCCCGGCACCTACGTCGTGAGACTCTCCGTGATCGAGCTGCCGGAGCCGGATCTGGGTGCGCCGATCGACGTCGACCTGCTGGTCGGCACCATCGCCGACCGGGGCGCCTCGACTGACGACGGCGAGTTGGCCGCCCCGCTGGTGCCGAACACCAAGGCCGGCACGGTGCTCAACGCCGTACCTCCGGTGGACGCGGAGGCCGACGACGAGAGCGGCTCGCTGGCGGACTGGTTGCCGGATCTCGGCTCGCGCTGGGTATGGACCGGCATCGGCGGCGCGCTCGCCGCGGTGGCCGGCGTGTTCGGCTTCGCGATGACCCGACGCCCTCGACGTCGCTGAAACGCCACCTCTGGTGGCCCCGCCCAGCGGCGGGGCCACCAGAGACTCAGCTACGCCGCGAGCCGCGCGGCAACCAGCCGATGAACCTATCCTGGAGCGACATCACCGGGGCTGCGCGCAGATCCTCGGTGGCGGCGGCGAGGCAGGAGCCAAGATAGACGCTGAGCATTGCGCGGTCACCCCCGTACTCCGCCAGCAGCCGGGTGCGCTTCGTCGCGCACGGCCACTCGTCACCACAGGAGCCGCAGCTCCAGCAGGGGGTTTTCGGGGCGTGTTCGTCAGCCCGCACCCCCGGCCGTTCCAGGCCATCGGTCATCGCACGTCCTTCCAGATGTCCACGGGACTGGCGGCTGCCGTGCCGGCCAGCATTGATGGTGGTCCCCCCGGAGCCATCAGGGAGAGCGCTGCGCGTCCCTCCGGTGTTACATCTTTGCGGTACCTTCGGCGGTCGTGGGAGTCGGAAATTTGACGGTTAACTCGATGCGTCATTCCTACCGACCAGTAGGTCACCGGAATGCGTGACCTGCTGCCATCGACGGTCGCCGTCGCCGTCGCCGGGCCCGAGGACTGGACGGGCGAATTGCTCCCCGCTGAGCAGGCATGTCTCGGTGAGCAGGCGGTGCAGACCCGTCGGCGGGACTTCGCCGCGGGAAGGATTTGCGCCCGCAGGGCATTGCGCGACCTGGGCCTGCCGACGACCGCAGTGCCGGCCGCCGCCGACCGCGCGCCGGTCTGGCCGGCCGGGGTGGTCGGCAGCATCACCCACACCGCCGGCTACTGCGCCGCAGCGGCGGCGCACACCACCGACATCCGGTCCGTCGGGATGGATGCCGAGCAGCACCGCGAGGTCAATCCGGGAGTACGCAGACTCGTGCTGCTGCCCGAGGAGGAGGCCGCCTGCGCACGGCTGCCCAGCGGCACCTACTGGCCGGTCGTGCTGTTCAGTGCGAAGGAGACCGTCTACAAGGTGTGGCATCCGATCGTCCACGGCTGGTTGGACTTCCACGACGCCCTACTCGACATCGACCCCGATGCCGGCACGTTCACTGCCCGGATCGCACCGGCCCGGGTGGACGCGGCGGGGGTCGACAACCCGCCGACATCGATCAGCGGCCGCTTCGTGATCGCCGACGGTCTGGTCCGCACCGCCGCCGCACTTCCGGCACGTTGACCTCGTCTGGTTACTCATAGCGATGAATGGAATACCGATCCACATTGGCGTTCGGTGACCGACTGAACACCGTCCACGCTGGCCAGAGCGACTTCGTATCCTCGCGATGGAAAGCCCTCCAGCGTGGCCACTGAGCGTTCCGCCACCCACGGTAACGTCGAAGAGTTCCCCGCACCGCACGTACCGAAGCGTCAAGGAGTACGGTGACCCACCCCCAGCCCCGCGTCAGGCCGCACGACCCCCGACAGCCGAACCCGCAGTCGCCGACCCGCTCGTTCGCGGCGACACCGCAGCCGCCGTTCTCGGGGGCTGCGTACCCGGCGGCGGGCGGGCACCCGGGCGATGGCGGCGGATATCGGGCACCCGGTGGCTCCGGCTACCCGATCATCGCACCACCACCGGCGCAGACCGACCGCGCCAAGAAGTCCGTCGTTGTCGTTGCGGTCACCGCGGCCGTACTCACCCTGCTCACCTGCGCCGGCGGCATCGTGGCGGTCGTCATCGGCGCCAAAGGCACCTCGACCACTGTGAGCGAGGCACAGGCCACCCCACCGACCCCGCCGCCGGCGAACGGCGACACCCGCGACCTGTCGCCGGGCGACACCCTGGTCGTCAACAACGAGGCCGGCACCGTCGAGATCACCGTGACGAAGTTCAGCAGCGCCACCAAACCCTGCAAGGCCCACGGGCTGAAGCCCGGCGAGGGCATGTACGTGATCGCCGACGTGACGGTTGCTGTCACCAAGGGCACCGTGTCGACGAACCCGCTCTACTTCCAGTGGGTCGCCGCCGACGGCACCAAGACCACAGCGATCGGTGGAGCCTTCTCCGGCTGCGGCAAACCGATGCCGGCCGTCGACGACCTGACCGCCGGCACCAGACGCACCGGCAGCGTCGTGTTCGACGTGCACGACACCTCGGGCGCGTTGGAATACCAGGACCAGTTCCAGACCGCCGGTTCCTGGAAGCCGTGACGCGCTGACGCGACGTGGGGCCGACCCGTCCGGGCCGGCCCCACGCGGTGGGAGAGTCGGTGGGTCAGCAGCCCGTCCAGCGCACCGGAGTCACCCGGTCGGCGAGGACGTTGCGGAACCCGACGATGGTGCCCGAGTCGGAGATGGACCGCGCCCCGACGGCCACCCCTTCGCCGCCGCCCGGCAGGACCCGGGAGGTGGAGCCCCTGGCAACGCGGTCACCACCCACCACGACGCCCTTGGCGTTGATGCCGGTCAGTGCCGGCATCTCCTGGTCGAGCAACGTGTGCGAGCCGTTGCGGAGGTCCCACCGCACCCTGGTCGAGGTGCTGCCGCCGAGCCATGCCTGGCCGATCGCCCAGCGGCCCGCCGCCGCGCCGGCCGTGCTCCACTCGGCACCCGGGAACGTGAGCGCGTCGATCCGGCCGTTCGGCCGGCGGACCCAGCTGCTCCAGTCTCCGAAGGGCCCGGCGCTGCCGACGATGGTCCCGTTGTCAGTGATCCCACCAGCCTGGGCGTCGACGGGGGCGTCGAGCACCTCGACCGTGCCCGGACGGGCGGCAGGCCAGCGCAGCGCGACCAGTTCCCCGGGGACGATGTCGGAGCCGTAGCCGACGATGTCGCCGGCATCGTTGATGGCGCTGACGAAGATGCCGGTGGACGGCAGCACCGGCAACTGCTCGAGCTTGCCGGCGCGGTACCTCCACGGCTGCCCGTAGCCGGTCTCCGCCGATCCGTTGCCGATCACGACGCCGTCGGCGTTGATGTCGACGGGGGTGGCCGAACCCTCCGACTCCAGCTCGGTGACCCGCTGCCCGTCCCAGAACAGCAGCAGGTACTGGTTCTCGGTCTCACCGACCCGCAGCGCGGTGCCCGCGACGTAGCGACCCGTCGGGTCGACCGCGTTCGCGTCGGCGCGATAGGTGTCGGTCGGGTACGGCAGCGTACTGATCTTGCAGGTGCGGA
The DNA here is from genome assembly GCF_040643355.1 of Micromonospora sp. NPDC047187. Taxonomy (NCBI): domain Bacteria; kingdom Bacillati; phylum Actinomycetota; class Actinomycetes; order Micromonosporales; family Micromonosporaceae; genus Micromonospora; species Micromonospora sp. NPDC047187. The sequence goes on along the minus strand of NZ_JBEYUF010000002.1, from coordinate 561,146 downwards.
GGGCGGCCCCGGCGGGCGCGGCGGTCGCGGTCGCGGAAACAGCGACGCCGAGTGAGGTGGCCAACAGACCGGTGGCGGTGGCTGCGAGCATCCGGCGTCGAGTGCTTCGGTTCATCCTTGCTCCCCGTGTGGGGCCCGGGTGCTCCCGGGCATTCGGTTGATACCCGGCTTCACAGGTGAGCTGGCTTCACGGTTGCGAACTGTCGGCCAAGGGACAGAAGTGGATCCGCCGGAGCTACCGCCCCCATGCCTCGGTGGCGGTGACGACCGGCCGGCCGGTGCGTACCGATTCTTCGATGGCGAGGCTGATCAGGTGGTCCTGGCAGGCTTCGGCAAGCGGGTACGGAGCCGGGCCCTCCTCCCGCGCCCATGCCCCCGCGCGGGCGACGATGTCGGCGACCGCGATGTCGTCGTCGGACAGTCCGCTGCCGACGAACGGATTGCGGTAGACCACGTCGCCGTCGAAGCTGATGTGCTTGAGGTCGAGCCCTTCCAGGTTGAGGTCGAGACCGGTCTGCCGCCGGGTCAGGAGCGACTCCACCGGTGTGCTCGGGTCGACCAGGCGGACCACCCGGTCGTCCACCAGCTCACCGAGCGAGCCCCGGACCACCAACCGGCGGGTCCGCAGCGGGTTCCACCACTGGTTGTCGGTGAAGTCGTACAGCCCCATCCGCCCGCCGAAGTCGATGGTCGCGAGGGTGGTGGAGAGCTGCTGCGGGGTGTCGTCGCCGCTCCAGCCGGCCGGCGAGAGTGGATTGGCCAGCGGCGCGACGAAGGCGCGCGCGCTCACCTCGGCGCTCTCATGACCGACGCCGAGCAGACCCCGGATCAGTGAGACCGCGTGGTACAGGTGGGTCGAGGAGATCTGGACCGAGGTCGGCTCACCGAGCACCCCGGCGCGGACCAACGCCAGCCGCGCCGCGTGCCCGGGCATCAGCAGATACTGCTCGGCGACCTGCACCAGGCCGCTGCCTCCGACGTCGGCCCAGAGCGAGCGCAGACCCGCCAGGTCGGGGGCGGGCGGCGTCTCGGCGAGCACCGGTACGCCGGCCGCCACCAACTCCCGGGTCGCCTCTGGTGTCACCGGCCACGGCACCGACACGATGACGAAGTCCGGCCGCTCGTGGGCGAGCAACTCCGCCGTCGTGCGGAAGGTCGGCACGCCCCAGTCGGCCGTCACGGCGGCTCCCCGCGATTCGGTACGCGTCACCACCCCGGTCACCCGGAACCGCTCGGGGAGCAACCGGGCCAGGCGAAGGAAGAACTCACCTCGCCAGCCGCTGCCGACGATGCCGAACCGGGTCTGGGCCACCGAAGTCATCTGGGCTCCTCACGTAGAGGTCCGGATGCTAACCGTTCTCCTTCGCTAGGTTGTGCTGATGACCACCGAGCCGCTGCGGGCCGTACCCGTGCTGGTGCCCGACGCGGGACCGCCCCTGGACTACTACCTGGTCCTATCTCGACTCGACGACCGCAGCCCGGCCACCACTGTGGAAGGGATCGTCGTCGAGGAGTTCGCTCGCCACCACGACTACACGACGACCGGGCTGGACAGCGCCGGCTGGACGCCGGAGGCCGGCTGGTGGAGTTCCGCCACATTGAGCCGCGGCATGCGCGCCGACCCCGAGGTGCTGGGGCGGGTGCTCCCCACCTCCCGCCGGGAGGCCGAGGACGTCTACCGCGCGCTCGGTGGCGGGCAACTGCCGAACGAGCCGGTGCTTCGGACGCACTTCCTCGACCGTCAACCGATCGCCACCGCCCCGCCGCTGCGGCTCGGCCCGGCGCAGCCACCGGCCGGCTTCCACGAGCGACGGGTGTACCGGGTCCTCTTCGCCAAGGATCTCGGCGCCGAGCAGGTGGCGAGCCTCCGGACGGCCTGGCGGACACCAGCGGGCGGCACGGGCGCATCCGCCGCGACCGGTCGTCTCGACATGCACGGCGACCAGATCACCTGGGATCTGCGCCGCGTCGGGCACTCGCTCGCCTGGTGTCTCGACGTGACCGCACTACTGAGGACCGACGCCACCATGCTGCTCGGCTCGGCCCTGTCCGAGCTGACGAACGTCCTGCGCCAGCACGGCTTGATACCCGTGACGACCGAACGCTTCTCCTAGGGCATGGCACTGGCCACCGGACCACCCGACGAGACCGGAGGCTCGAGTGTCAGTCGATCTTGAGGCAACGCTGGCCCGGCCCATCTCGCTCGCCGAGATGGTGATCGCCACACGGGCCACCCTGGCCGAACTCCTCGGCCTGGACACGACACCCGAGCTGAGCCTGTTCACCGACCGACGTTACGAGCGGGGACGCCGCGTCACTTCCGGTCGCCGCCTCGACGCGGCGGAACTCCTGTCCACCACCATCGGCGACCGCATTGAACGCCAGCCCAACGGAATGCCAGGCTCGATCCACCTTGAGATCGACGTCTCGGGGTTCGAGGACGGTGCCTGGCTCCTGGTCATCGACCACGAGCCGGAGACCGGCTGTGTCCCAGAGGCCGTCTTCAGCCCTTACCGCACCTGCGTGAGTGTCGTGGTAGCGCTGGCCATGGCACTTGCCGTCGCCGACCGCACTGGCGGCCAGTTCACCGACGACCAGATCCAGCTCCTACAGCCGGGCCACACCCACCCGCGCCACATGATCACGGCGACTCGACTGCCACCTGAGCCGGGCGAGTTCACCCAGAGATGCGAGCGCTACCTTCGCCAGTTCGCGAATCTCGGCGGGTGGCCACGCGACGTGTCGATGGGGCGTACGTGATGGGCACGGCTTGTCACCCGGAAGATCGAAAAGGCCGTCTCCGACTTGCGGAAACGGCCTTTGACCTGGGGTGGAGCTGAGGGGATTTGAACCCCTGACCCCCTCGATGCGAACGAGGTGCGCTACCAGTCTGCGCCACAGCCCCCCGCCGGCGAACCGGCTTCGGTCCCACCCGGCTTACACCGGGCGGGCCGGCAGCAAGGCTAACAGGTCGTCGGCCTCCACCGCGAATCCGCCCCCGGCCAGGCGCGGCCGGGACCGCGTCAGGCGCCTCGGCCGGCCTCGTAGGGGCGGCCGCGCAGGCCGCCCGACCGCCGGTACGAGACCGATCCACCGTTGACCGCAGCCGGCAGGTCTCCCGGCCGGTCCAGGCCCATGGCGGCTCGGCGTACCCCTTCGCGCTGGGCGGCGAGGCGGCGCTGCGCCTCCCGGCGGGCTGCGGCCCGGCGGGCCTGCTCCCGGCGCACCTCGGCCTGCCGGGCGGCCAACCAGGCGGCCTCCCGGGCTCGGGCGCGGCGGCGGCGACGCCCGGCGAGAGCCTGACCCCGCAGGTGCACGACGTACAGGGCCAGGAGCAGGAAGGTGACCCCGAAGCCGACCCAGAAGCCGGGGCTGACGAACAGCACGCCGACCAGCTCGACGACGTTGAGGAGGAGCAGGGCGGCGAGCACCCGGCGACGCCGGTACACGGCGGGGGTGTGCTGTCGGCGCGGCGGCGGGCGGCGACGGGGCCGCTTCGGCGCGGCGGGCACGGCGCGCAGTCGACCGGAGCGGCGGCCGGCCGGTGGCGCGGAGACCGGCGCGCTCAACGCGCCGGTAGTCGCGTCTTCACTGAGGGTGACGATCAGTGAGCGCGGAGGATGGACGGGTCGCCGTCCCGGCACAGTGCGGCGCCGCCGACGGCGCTGGAGCACCCGCGCCGTCGACTGCGCCCGCTCCGCCACCAACCGCTCGGTGGCGTCGTACCGGCGAACCAACGCCGGGGCCAGGGCGAGCAGGCCGGCGGCGGCGAGGACGGCGAGGAGCACCGAGGTCGGCACCCTCACCCCTCCCGTCACCGAATTCGAAGCAACCGCCATCCGACCGCAGGATCTTCCATCGATCACGCCTGGGCGCGTGGATCGTCCGGCCGGGGAGCGCTTGCCGCAGCTTGCAGTTACTTGAGGTTACGGCGCACCGACCGGGATGCCACCGCGCCGCGCCGATCCCGTCCGTGGGACGAGTGGGCGGATGTCGGGAAATCCTCCTACCGCGCGTTGGCGCGAACCCGGTGCCAGCGGGCCAGCAGGCCACCCTCGGCGGCGATCTCCTCACTCGTCATCGCGTACCCGACGTGGTCCCGCCAGGCGCCGTCGATGTGCATGTAGCGCACGTGGTACGACTCTTCGCGGAAGCCCAACTTCTCCACGACCCGCCGGGACGGCCGGTTCTCCGGACGGATGTTCACCTCCACCCGGTGCAGCCCGCCCGGGCCGAACGCGTGGTCCACGGCGAGCGCCAGCGCCGTCGGGATCACGCCCCGGCCGGCGACCCGCGCGTCCACCCAGTAGCCGACGTACCCGGAGCAGAGGGCCCTCCGCACGATGCTGCCCACGTTGATGTGCCCGACCAGCCGGTCCCGGTCGGACTCACGCAGGCAGACCGCGAAGGGCATGCCCTCACCCTCGCGGGCCGAACGCCGCTGGTCACGGTGCACCCAGCGGAACGCTGCCGGCGAGTTCAACTCGTCCCAACCGCCGGGCAGTGACGACTCCCAGGGTGCCAGCCAGGCCCGGTTGGCCCGCCGCACCTCCGACCACGCCGCCGCGTCGGAGCGCCGGTAGGGCCGCAGCAGCACTGGGCCGTCGGCCAACTCCACCGGCCAGCCCGGTGCCCGCGCGGGTCCGAAGAGACTCACCCGCACAGTCTCCCGCGCGGGACCGTGTCGCGCACAAGTGGCCCCACCGCGTTCACCGCGAAGATCCGACGGTCATCCGACGCGGGCCGCGAGCGGACCGGCCGGGACGCGTCACCGGCGGCGGTCCAGCAGCAGGACGTCCACCGTGGAGCCGGCCGCGGCCGTGGTGACCCGCTCGCCGAGCACCAGCAGCCCGTTGGCCTCGGCCAACCCGGAGAGGGTGAACGGTCCGCCGCTGAGCGGCTGGACCGTGTACCCGCCGCCGCGTCGCTCGGCGACGTGCGCCGGCCGGAACTCGCGCAGCCCCGTCGGCGACGACACGGTCTCCAGCAGGTGTGCCCGCACACTGGGTCGGAACACCGGCTCGGCGCCGGCGAGCAGTTGGATGGCGGGGCGGGCCAGCACCTCGAAGCCGATCAGCGCGGCGCCCGGGTCGCCGGGCAGGCAGACCACCGGCACCTCCTCGGCGCCGACAGTGCCGAACCCGAGCGCGGTGCCGGGATAGAGCGCCACGTCGGTGAAGGTGACCGGCCCGGCGCGACCGCCCTCACGGCGGGAGAGGATCCGACGCACCATGTCTCCGGGGCCGGTGCCGGTGCCGCCGGTGGTGATGATCAGGTCGGCGCGCAGCGTCTGATCCTCCAACAGCCCGCGCAGCCCTTCCGGGTCGTCGTCGCAGATCCCCACCCGGTACGCCAGCGCGCCCACCTCGGCCGCCGCGGCGGTCAGCGCGTGCGAGTTCGCATCTACCACCTGACCGGGCTGACTGCCCCGGCCCACGTCGACGAGTTCGTCACCGGTGGCCACGATGACCACCCGTGGGCTGGGCCGGACCACCACATGCCCGATGCCGGTCGCCGCGAAGACGGCGACCAGGGCCGGGGACACGTAGGTGCCGGCCCGAGCGAGCAGGGTGCCGGCGGGCAGTTCCTCACCCGCTCGGCGTACCCCGTACCCCCGTTTGGGGGTGCGGAAGATCTCCACCGCGGCCATGCCCTGGTCGGTCCACTCCACCGGGACCACGACGTCGGCGGCGACCGGCAGCGGGGCCCCGGCGGCCACCGAGAAGCACGAGCCGGGGGTGAGCCGGACCGGCCGCCAGCTCGCGGCGCCGAGATCGCCGACCACGTTGAGCCGGATGGTGCGGCCGCCTGGCGTGCCGGAGGGGGCCGGGACGTAGCTCGGCCCCCGGCCCCCTCCGGAAATGTCCTCCCAGCGCGCGGCGTAGCCGTCCACGGCCGCCTGGTCGAAGGCCGGGAAGGCGTGCGGCGCGACGACGTCCTCGGCGAGGACGTTGCCGTGCGCCTGGGTGAGGTCGAGGTCGAGTGGCGGCAGCGCGCGCAACCTGCGCAGCACGCTGCCCAGGTAGTCGGCGAGCGGCGTCAACTCGTTCGCGGCCGCCTCGGCGTCGGCCGTCGCGGTCATGTACCAGATCCGCCTGCCGCGTCGGCCTTGACGAAGTCGGCCAGCCACGACCGGAACTCGGTGCCCAGGTCCTCGCGCTCGGCGGCGATCTGCACCACCGTCTGGAGGTAGCCCAGCGGCATGCCGGTGTCGTAGCGGGTGCCGCGGTAGACGATCGCGTGCACCGGGACGCCCTCGGTACGCAGCAGCTCCATCGCGTCGGTCAGCTGGATCTCGCCGCCGCTGCCCGGCTTGGTCCGCCGGATCGCGTCGAAGATCTTGCCCGGCAACACGTAGCGGCCGAGCACGGCGAGGTTGCTCGGGGCGTCCTCGGGCTGCGGCTTCTCCACCATCCCGGTCACCTTGACGACCTCGCCGATGTCGGTCAGCTCCGACTCGGCCGGCTCGACGGAGGCGATCCCGTACCGCTTGGTCTCGGACGGGTCGACCTCGAAGAAGGCGAGCACCACACCGCCGGTGCGGGCCTGCAACTCCAGCATGGCCGGCAGCAGCGGCTCCGACGGCTTGACGAACTCGTCGCCGAGCAGCACCGCGAAGGGCTGGTCGCCGACGTGCGACTCGGCGTACCCGATGGCGTGGCCGAGCCCGAGCTGTTCGGGCTGCCGCACTGTGTAGATCTCGGCCAGCTCGCTGGGCCGACGTACGGCAGCCAGCCGCTCGGAGTCACCCTTCTCCTCCAACCTGGTCTCCAGGTCCGGGCGACGGTCGAAGTGGTCCACCATCGACGTCTTACCCCGACCGGTGATCAGCAACACGTCACCGATGCCAGCCTGCGTGGCCTCCTCGACGATGTACTGCAACACCGGCCGATCCACCACCGGCAGCAGTTCCTTGGGCACCGCCTTGGTGGCCGGCAGGAACCGGGTAGCCAGTCCGGCGGCCGGGATGACGGCCTTGACCGCCAGGGGACGGCCGTTTGCGGCGACCGTCGATGAGGGGTTCGCTGAGTGCTCCGACATGCCGCGAGACTATCGGCCACGGCTCTGCCGCGGCGGGTGTGGCCCAGAAGACGCGCCGCCACCCGGCCCCGGCCGCGCCGCGTCCGGGCCGGCCCGCGCCGCGCCCGTCGCGCTGTCCGGCGTGTCGTCGACCGAATCCGGTCGGGCGTCCGCCGGACCCGCCAGCGATGATTCCGGTACGCCCGCCGCCGGGTCGGACCGGGCGGGCCCGCCCGGCTCCCGGCTGACCTGCACCGGCTGGCCGGCGCGCGGCAGCCCGTCGGGTGGGCTCACCGCACACGCGAGCACCGGAATCTCCCGGGTCGGCAGCTCCGAGCGCACCTCGGCGACCCGGTACGTGTCGCGGCCCGCCGCCTTGGCCGCGTAGAGCGCGTCGTCGGCGGCCTCCAGCACCTCCCGCCCGGTGCTGCCGTGGTCCGGGAAGACGGCGATGCCCACCGACACGGTCACCAGGACCGGCCCGGCGTACGCCTCGACGGCGATGGGCGTGTCGCGCACCGCCGCGCCGAGCCGCTCGGCCACGATCGCCGCGCCCCGCGCGTCGGTCTCCGGCAGCAGCAGCACGAACTCCTCACCACCCTGGCGGAAGGCCAGGTCGACCTCACGGATCTCTCCGCGCACCCGGCGGGCGAACTCGGCCAGGACGGTGTCCCCCGCGGCGTGCCCGTAGGTGTCGTTGACGTCCTTGAACCGGTCCAGGTCCAACGCGAGGACGCTGAGCATCCGCCCGAAGCGGCTGGCCCGTTCCACCTCCCGCCGGATCGACTCGCGCAGGTAGCGGTAGTTCCACAGCCCGGTGAGCGGGTCGGTGAGGGAGAGCCGCTGCGCCTCCTCGTGCACCCGGACGTTGTCCACCGCCACTGCCGCGTGGCCGGCGAAGGTGCGCAGGGTGGCCAGGTCGTCGTCGTCGAACTCGTCGGCGCCCAGCCGGTCGTAGAGGGCCAGTACGCCGAGCGCGGCCGCCGCGCCCGCCTCGTCGACCGGCCCCGAGGGCCCGCCGAGGGTGGCCGTGGCACCGCCGGCCGGGGCGGCGAACGGAACCGCGACGTAGGTGCGACAGCGTGGCTCACCCGTTGGCGCCCCGGTCGGCTCCGCCCTGCCCCGCTGCGGTTCCCCGGTGGCGGCGACCTCACCGACCACACCGACGCCGACCGGCACCCGGAGCGTCTGCGACCCGTCCGCCTCCTCGGCCGGCCAGCGCCCGTCCAACCCCTCGGTGCACTGCGCGACGAGCACCCCGCCGGTCTCCACCAGCAGCACGGCACCCGCCCGTGCGCCGGTGGCCCCGATGGCACTGCGCAGGATCACCCGCAGGATGCGTTGCAGGTCGTGCGTGCTGGCCAGGGTGTCGCCGAGCACCGCGAGGTGCCCGCGCAGCTGATCCCGGTTGCTGGTCAACGCCGCGACGTAGGAGCCGGTCTCCCGGGTCATCCGGTTGAAGGCGGCGGCCAACCGTCCCAACTCGTCGCGGCTGCGTACCGGCACCCGGGCGGTCAGGTCGCCCTGGGCCACCCGGTCGACCGCGCCGGCCAGTTCCGCCAGCGGCCGGGTGGTCAACCGGGCCAGCCGCCAGGCGGTCAGCACCGCGAGCAGCCCGGCCAGCACCACCACCCCGACCAGCGTGGCGTGCAGCCCCGGTGGCCGTTCACTGGGCACGGAGAGCACCAGTGGCAGTGGCTGCGCGTCGGAGGGCCCGAGCCTGCGCACATACCGGCCCTCGTTGGTCTCGGTGACCTGCTCGCCCCGTACGCCGACGGCGGCGGCCAGCACCGCGTCGCGGACGTCACGGGACTCGGTCGTGTGGGTGACCCGCGCGGCGCTCGCCCCGCTGTCGAGCAGGGTGACCGCCACCCCGGTCACCGCCGCCAGTCGGGCCACGAAGGCCGGGTCGAGCAGTTGTGCGGCGGTCACAGTGCCCAGCCGGGTGCCGGCACGATCGTGCAGGTCGACCTGGGCGGCCAACGCACGGACCGGGCCGGCCGAGCCCCCGTTCGTGCCCCCGTTCGTTTCTTCGGTCGAGCCGGCGCAGTCCTGCCACGGGGTCGACGGAGCACCGGGCGATATGTAGGTGATCTGGCCGGCCATGTCGGTGACCAGCACCGCGGCGGCCAGACCCCGGCCGACCAGTTGCGCGGCGGCGACGGCCGGATCGGCGGTGAGCGCCACCGCGTCGGCGGTGGCGCGTAGCTGCTGGCAGAGCGCGTCGACCGAGGTACGAACGGTGGACGCCGCCACCGCCAGGCGCTCGGTGGAGCGGCTGCGGTCGCCCGCCGCGACGGTGGAGGCGACGAAGAGCGCGCCGAGCAGGACCGGCCCGAGCACCACCACGAGGAAGGCTGCCGTCAACCGCCCGCGTAGCGTCACTCGGTCCCCCCGGAAGTTCCGCCTCCGTTGCTTGCGATGCTGACACAGTGCAACCGTGGGAGAGGCGTTGCGTCAGGAGTGTTGCGTGCCGGAATTTTCTGATGAAGCGGAAGTGACCCGGATGGCGAAGCGGGACACCCGCGTCGAGCTGCTCGCTCGCCGCCGGTCGCTGCCCGCCGAGACCCGGGCAGCCGCCGCCGGGCGCGTGCAGGCCGAGCTGGTCGCCCTGGTACGCCGGCTGCGCCCGCACCGGATGACGGCGTACGTGCCGGTCGGCTCCGAACCCGGCGGCGCCGACCTGCCCGAGGTGCTGCGGGCGGCGCTGCCGGCGGAAGCCGAGTTGCTGCTGCCGGTGCTCCTCGCCGACCTGGATCTGGACTGGGCGGCGTATACCGGGCCCGGTGCCTTGATCGCGGCGGGGCGGGGTATCCGAGAACCAGTGGGTGCCCGCCTCGGGGTGACCGCCGTGGCGCACGCGGAGCTGGTGGTCGTACCGGCTCTCGCTGTCGACGGCGACGGTCGGCGGCTCGGGCGCGGCGGCGGCTCGTACGATCGCGCACTCGCCCGGGTACCCGAGGCGACCCTGACGGTGGTGCCGTTGCACGACGGTGAGCTGGTCGAGGCGCTGCCGGCGGAGCCCCACGACCGCCGGGTGCGCGCGGTCGTCACTCCCGCCGACGGGGTGCGTACGCTTGACGGCGGCCCGGGTGCGGCGCACGGTGTCGCGCCCCACACGTCTGCTGGACGAACCCGGGCCGAATGACGCACCATTGGCACTCGAATACGTCGAGTGCCAACTGGCTGAGCCCAGATCCGGAGGAGAACGTGCCCACGTACCAGTACGCCTGCACCACGTGCGGTGAGCAGCTCGAGGCGGTGCAGTCCTTCTCTGACGAGCCGCTGACCGAGTGCCCGGCGTGTCAGGGGCGGCTGCGCAAGGTCTTCAACTCGGTCGGCATCGTCTTCAAGGGTTCGGGCTTCTACCGCACCGACTCCCGGGCGGCCGGTTCCGAGACGACCGCCGGCGGCACGGCCACCAAGCCGGCGAAGTCCGAGTCGTCCTCCGGTGACAGCTCCTCGTCCTCTTCGGGGTCCTCGTCCTCGTCCGGGTCGTCCTCGTCCGGTTCGTCCTCGGGCTCGTCGTCCTCCTCCGGGTCGTCCTCGGGTGGATCGGGCGGCGGCAAGACGGCAGCGGCCAGCTCCACGTCCTGATCGCCGAAGGCCCGACCCCACCACGGGTCGGGCCTCGACCCACTCGGTTTCAGGAAGTCGGCCTGTCCCCGCCGCTCTGACCGCCCGGGTTCCTTGATCCCGAGTCGATCAAGGCGGCTGCCATAGCAGATCGCGCCGTCGGATGCGCGTTTTCCACAGGCCGGGCGGTTGTCCACAGGCGTCGGCAGTGGGTCGGCCGAAGCGGCGGAAACTGCCTAGCCTCCCCGTACACGGGTGCCACTGCGGCGCTCGGGGACGGGAGGCGGCAGAGGCGATGCTCGATCCGGATTCCGCGCGGGCGTTGCGCCCGCTGCGCCAGCTCACTCTGCCCGGCGGGCGCACCCTGCTCCGGGCCGGTCTGGTCGCCGCGCTGCTCGGCCTGGCCGCCGCGGTCCTGCACACCCCGACCGGGTGCCCGCCGACCCCCGTGCCCTCCGACGCGCCGTCGGTGGCAGACCGAACCCCGCCACCACGGACTCCACCGCCGTCAGCGGGGGCCGGCACCGGAGGGGGCTGACCCGCCCGCCGACGGGTACGACCACGCCGGGGCAGGTTCCGCTGCGAGACCGTCCGGTCCGTTCATCCCACGGTCGGCTGTCAGATCGAGGTCGTGGGGGTCTGGCCGCACCACTGGGGGTTCAGTCCCAGTGCGGGGGGCGTTCGGCGAGCAGCCAGTCGTCGTTGCCGCCCGACCGCTCGCCCCAACCACGGTCGGTGTCGTCAGTGGTCTGCTCGGGCAGCACCACGAAGTCTTCGCTCAGGTCGACGGCGCGGTCATCGTCTCCACGTGCGCCGTGCGTGCCAGGGTCCTCGGTGCTCACGAGCGGCAAGACTAGCCCAGCCGAAGGCGGTGGACCGGGCCATCGGCGGTGGGCACGCCAGGCAGAGCCGGCCGGACCGCCGACAGTGGGCGCGCCGGCCAGAAGCGACCGGGCCGCCGGTGGCGTTGGTAGCGTCGGACGGCGTGACGACCCCCAGCGGTGGCAGCAACCCGGACGACTACTGGCGACGGCCCGACACCGGTGACGACGCGGTGGCGGACCAACCTCCCGCCGCGCCCGCGACCACAGCACCGACCGGGCCCACCAATCCACCGACAAGCGGGCCCAGCGATCCACCGCGGAACGAGCAGGCCAGCCCAGCATCGACGGGGCGCCCTCCCAGCGGGAACGCCGGCCCGCCGCCGGCCGGACCAGCGCCGGCTGGGGGCACTGCCAGCGGGTACTCCGGCCCGCCGCCGAGCGTGCCGCCGCCGGCGGGTTGGCGTCCACCCGTACATCTGCAGGCGGCGCCGCCGCGACAGCTGCCGCCGCAGGACATGGCCGAACTGGACGCGGCCGAGCAGCGATCGCAGCGGGTCACCTACGGTTTCGGCGCAGCGGCCGGCGTGGTGCTGCTGGTACTGCTCTGTCTGCTCTGCTCGCGAGTCATCTTCTGATGCCCGCCCACGGGCAGCGGCAGCGAGCAGCAGCTCAGAGGGTGGTGCCCCAAACCGTCTCGGCACCGGAGTGGCCGGTCAGGTAGACGTAGACCAAAGCGGCAATGGAGAGCCCCACGGCCGCTACCGCCAGCACCGGGATGACCAGCGCGGGCAACTGCGGCACCCGGGGGTGGCCACTTGTCGCCACGAGCAGCAGGATGGCCACGATCCCGAGCGGCACCACGACGCGTAACAGGATGTCACCGTAGCGGGAGTGCTCGAAGATCTGATCGAGGATCGGCCCCTGGAAGCCCCTGGCCACCAGCGCGTCGGTGAGTGCCTCACCCGACTTGACGGCGACGTAGGCGGTCACCGGCGCGGCCACGGCGAGGAGGCCCAGGGCCCAGTCCAGCCGGTGCCGCCACCGCGGTAGCCCCACGTACGCGATGGCCAGCACCGCCAGCAGCGGCACGAACACGACGACCGCGTGGATTACCAGGACGTGCACCGGTAGACCCAGGATCTCCTCGAACATCGAACCCTCCAGGTGGATCATGGTCAGGGGTGGTCAGCCTATGGTCCGCCGATCGTCCCCAGGCCCTCGACCGGTGACACGCGCGCCGCGTCGATCGGGTTCATCCTCTGGGCCGTACTCCCGATCTTGCCTGGCTGTGTCGGTGGCCACCCGGAGCGGGCGACGGTTGTCGATGCGGGTCGGGCGTGTTGTCATTGGCCAATGTCGGGTGCCGAGGAGTTGCTGCGGTCGAGGGGCCTGCGCGTCACGCGCCCCCGCCTCGCGGTGCTCGACGTGCTGGCCGACGGCGGCCACCTGGAGGTCGACGAGATCACCCGGCGGGTTCGCGAACGCCTCGACTCGGTGTCCACCCAGGCTGTCTACGACGTGCTGGGCGCGCTGTCCCGGGCCGGGCTGTCACGTCGGATCGAGCCGGCGGGCAGTCCCGCCCGCTATGAGGCGCGGGTGGGCGACAACCACCACCACGTGGTCTGCCGGGGCTGCGGCGAGATCGCCGACATCGACTGCGCGGTGGGCAGCGCGCCGTGCCTGGAGCCGAACAGCGCGCACGGGTTCGAGGTGGACGAGGCCGAAGTGACCTTCTGGGGCCTCTGCCCGGACTGCCGGGCCCGCCGCTCCGCCGACGTCTGATCAGCGGCGCCGGCGGCACGTGACCGGCGAGGTCTGCCCGACCGTGGCACTCTTGTGCGGTGGACTCCGATGACCTCGGCCTGTTCGGTCCGGGTTCGGTCACGTGGAAGGTGCACGAGGAGCCGATCCTGATCGTCGCCGGCCTGCGCTCGCTCTACCTCCAGGCGTTGCACCCCCGGGCCATGGCCGGGGTCGCGCAGAACAGCAACTACCGCACCGACGCCTGGGGCCGACTGGTCCGCACCGCTACCTACGTGGCGACCACGGTCTACGGGACCACCGCCGAGGCGGAGGCCGCCGGGGCCCGGCTACGCCGCCTGCACGACCGGCTGCGGGCCACCGACACGCTCACCGGTGAGCAGTTCCGGATCGACGAACCGGACCTGCTGCGTTGGGTACACGTGACCGAGGTCGAGTCGTTCCTGAGCACGGCCCGACGCGCCGGGCTGCCGCTGAGCGACGACGAGGTGGACGGCTACTACACCGAGCAGCGCCGCGCCGCCGCCCTTGTCGGCCTGGACCCGGCCACCGTCCCGGGGACCGCAGCCGAGGTCGCGGACTACTACGAGGCCGTACGGCCACAGTTGCGGATGACCCGGGAGGCCGCCGAGACGGCGGTGTTCCTCACCGCCCCGCCGCTGCCGTGGAAGCTCAGCCTGCCGGTCCGGTTGGGCCTCACGCTGGGCCCGCCGCGCTGGGCGTACCTGGGGATCGCCGGTACCGCGTTCGCCCTGCTGCCGACGTGGGCACACCGGATGTACGGAGGTCTCGGTCTACCGACCACCGCCCTGTCGGCGGACCTGACTGTGCGCGCGCTGCGGCTCGCGTTCGCCGCCGTCCCCCGCCGCTACCTGGAGGGGCCGTTGATACAGGCAGCAAAGGAGCGGGCCGCGCGGCACGCGGCCGCCTCGTTGGCCGGCTGACCGGCCCACGGCAGGCGGATCAGCCGTCGGCGGGCCGGTCCATGGCCGCCCACGGCTCCTTGCCCGGGACCTGCGCGCCCGTCGGGCAGTGCCGCCGAAAGTCGCACCAGCCGCAGCGCGGGCCGGGCGCCACCGGGAAAGCCTCGTCCGCGTCGGCGCCGTCGGCAACTGCCCGCTCGGCGGCCATGATGTCGCGGGCTGTCTCTTCCGCGCGGGTCAGTTGTCGGGCCAGCGATTCGACTGTGTGGTCGTGGCCAGCGACCGTGCCGGTCGGCAGGTGGTGCAGCTCCACCCGGCGGCACGGCCGACGGAACACCCGCTCGGCGGCGTACGCGTAGAGCGCCAGCGCCTGCGAGCCCCGGGCGTCGTCGGTGTCCAGCCCGGTGCGGCCGGTCTTGTAGTCGACGATGACCAGCTCCGGCCCCTCCGGGCCGGGCCGCGAGTCGATCCGGTCGGTACGACCGTTGAACGCCAACACCGCTGTCTTGACCGCCACCACCCGCTCCACGCCGAGCGGGTCGGAATCCGGCTCCAGCGTCTCGACGTACGCCTCCAGCCATCCCAACGCCCGCCGGTAGGCGGCCCGTTCCTGCTCGTCGTCGCGGTAGCCCTCGCGGACCCAGGTGCCCTTGAGCAGCGTGGCCAGCGCCTCGGGACGCCGCCGGTCGGCGGGCAACGCATACCAGTTCTTCAGGGCGGTGTGCACGCTGGCGCCGAGCGAGTTGTGCGCCCACGGCGGGCCCTTGGGCGGGGCGGGCCGGTCGACGTAGGAGTAGCGGTAGCGACGCGGGCAGTCCGCGTACGCGCCGAGCTTGCTCGGGGTGCAGACGAACAGCCGCTCCGGCATTCCCTCGAAGCCGAGCTGCTCGGCGTCGCCGGCGCGCTGCCGAGGGGCCCGGCCGCCGGCGGCCGGCCGCCCCGCTGATGAGGATCGTCGCACGCCTGAGATCCTGCCACCCACCTCCGACATCGCGCGCGTGCCGTCAGGCCATGTTCACGTACTGCGTGACGAAGGCGGCCACCGCGTCGGCGATGAGCTGCACGGCGATCGCGGCCAGCAGCAGGCCGGCGATCCGGGTCAGCACCTCGATCCCGCCCGGCCGGAGGATCTTCACGATGCCGCCGGAGAAGCGCAGGACGATCCAGACGGCGACCATCACGGCGAGGATCGCCACGGCGATGGCGCTGAACTCTCCCAGCCCGTCGGCCTGCTGGACGAAGAGCATGGTGGCCACGATGGCGCCCGGGCCGGCCAGCAACGGCGTGCCCAGCGGCACCAGCGCGATGTTGGAGGTGACCTGCTGGCTCGGGTCGTCGGCCTTGCCGGTCAGCAGCTCAAGGGCGACGAGCACGAGCAGCAGCCCACCGGCAGCCTGCAACGCCGGCAGGTCCACGTGCAGGTAGTCGAGCAGGGTCTGCCCCGCCACCGCGAAGATCACGATGACGCCGAGCGCCAACGCGACGGCCTGCCAGGCTGCCCGGTTGCGGTCGCGGGCGGGCAGCGGACCGGTCAGCGCCAGGAAGATCGGCATCATGCCCGGCGGATCGGTGATCACCAGCAGGGTCACGAAAACCTCGCCGAACAGCTTCAGATCCACGTGATCAACCTAGCCGCGTCGCGATGGGCGAAATACCCGGATCAGCCCGAAGCGACCTCGGTCACCCCCTCGGCGACGATCCGCTCGTACGCCTCGACGCTGGTGCCGAACGCGCCGAGTTGAACGGTCTTGTGGGTGCCGTGAAAATCCGAGGAGCCGGTGACGAGCAGACCCAACTCGGCGGCGAGCGCCCGCACGTGTTCCCGCTCGGCCGGGCTGTGGTCCTCGTGGTCGGCTTCGAGCCCGGCGAGCCCGGCGGCGGCCAGCTCGGCGATCAGCTCGTCGGGCACCACCCGGCCGCGTCGGGTGGCTCGCGGGTGGGCGAAGACCGGCACGCCTCCGGCCGCCCGGACCAGCCGGACGGCGCGGAACACGTCGATGTCCTCCTTGGGCAGCCGGTACCGCTCGCCCAGCCAGTCCGGGCCGAACGCCTCCCGGACGCTGCCGACCAGGCCGGCGCGGATGAGTGCCTGCGCGATGTGCGGGCGTCCCACGGTGCCACCACCCGCGCCGGTCAGGATGTCCGGCCAGTTCACGTCGATGCCGTCGGCCCGCAGGAGGTCGACCATCAGTTCGCCGCGCTCTTCCCGGGCGGCCCGGACCCGCGCCAGCTCGGCCACCAGCTCCGGGTGGTCCGGATCGAACAGGTACGCGAGCAGGTGCAGCGGCACCGCCGGCTGCGCACCGGACCAGCGACACGACAACTCCGCACCCCGGATCAGACGCAGACCTGGCGGCAGCGCGCCCACGGCCGGCGCCCAGCCGGCCGTGGTGTCGTGGTCGGTGATCGCCAGCACGTCCAGCCCGGCGTCGAACGCCGCGCCGACCAGCTCGGCCGGGGTCAGCGTGCCGTCGCTGGCCGTCGAGTGGGCGTGCAGGTCGATCCGGGGGACGGAGCCGGTACGCGAGGTCACCGCCCGACGCTACCGAGGAAACGGTGAGCCTGGCTCACCTGGGTCACCCGGGGGTCAGAGGCCGTTCACCAGGATCGGCCGCTCTCCGGCTGGCACGCCGGGCACCGCCGCGGGGCTGGCGGGCTTTCCCGCCCGCACCTGGCCGACGTCGACCCGGACCAGCTCGCCGGTGCCGTCGAGGTAGGAGGCCTGGGTCTCGTCGCTCCACACGATCGCCCCGGTCATCGGCGGCCCGGCCGCAACGGCGGTCACGCCCGGCCCGAGCCGCTGGAGGTCGACCAGGAGGGACCGGCCGGCCGTGCCGCTCCCCTCGTTGACCAGCAGCCACCGCCCGTCCGGCGAAACCCCGCCGACGCCGTCCTGGCTCAGGTCTGGACCGCAGCCGGTGCGTACCGGGTCCAGGTGACGTGTCGGGGTGAGGATGGCGAGGCAGGTCCGGCCGGGATCGGTAGTGGTGACCTGGCCGACGAGTCGCCCGTCGGGCAGCCGCCCGTAGACGTTGAGGCTCTCCCGGTCGAGGGCGTCGGGCAACGGCCCCGCACCGGGCCGCCAGAGCGTGTGACCGGCGCTGGCCCTGTCGAGTCGGACCAGCACGCTGTCACCGACGAACCGGACGGGCTCCGCCGCCGCCGGCACCGGGGTGCGCACCGACCCGATGAGTTGGGTGCCGACCACGCCCGCCATCAGGAGATCGTCTCCGTCGCGCCAGGCGACCTGGTGGCTGTCCGGGGCCAGGACGATCGCGCCGGCACCAGCCAGCAGCACCTGCACCAGGCCGTCGTCCTGCACCACCCACAGGGAGCGTCCTGCGGTGCTCTGCGCGCCGACCACCAGCCAACCGCCGCCGCTGGGCAGCGGCTGGACGCGTTCGGCCGGCCCGACGTCGGGCAGCACCAGCCGCCGCCCGTCGGCGCTGACCAGCGTCTCGCTGACGAGGAGAGAGGTCGACGTCGTGGGCGAGGGGGCGGGGCCGGGGACGCTGGCCGTCGGGAGCGGTCGGTTGGTCGGGTCCGGGTCGCCGATCACGACGATGGGTGAGCCGTCCCGCCTGGTCTCGGCACCGAGCTGGGCCATGCCGGCGCTGAGCAGCACTGTGGTGACCGCCGCGAGGGCGAGGCCGGCGGCGGTGCGTCGACGCCGGATCCGGTTCGCGCGACGGATGGCCTGGCCGGCCGGATCGACGCTCAGTGGGCGGGCAAGGGCGACCTGGTGCGAGAGTGTCTCCCGCACCGCACCTTCCATCTCGTCAGGCCGCACCTGGTATGAACGCTGCGGGCCGTCCGTCAGGTTGTCGCGCCGGCCTGGGAAGTGACTCACTGCTGTTCCCCGGAGCCCGTGCCGACGGGCACGGCCGCCGGGGCGGTGGGCAGGACGACCTGCGGGGTGATCGCACGCGGCTCGGCTGGGCACGGAGCGGTCGGGCGGGGCACGGGTCGGCCAGCCGCCCCTGCGGGACGGGGTGTGGCAGCGGCACCGGTGGCCGGAACTCGCCCGATTCGGGAACCCGAGCCCGCCGTCCGGCCGGCGGCACCGGTCGCGGCCCCTGCACCCGCAGACCGGCCGGCGATGCCGGCGGCGGCTGCCAGCTCCGGTGCGTCCGCGCCCAGTCGCCGACGCAGCGTGGCGAGCGCCCGGGACGCCTGGCTCTTCACAGTGCCCGGTGAAATGTCCAGCATCGCGGCGGTCTGCGCCTCCGACATGTCCTCGTAGTAGCGCAGCACCAGCACTGCCCGTTGCCGGTTGGGCAACTCCCGGAGATGCCGCCAGAGCAGGTCACGGTCAAGTTGCTGCTCGATCTCGTCGACACCGGCCCGCTCGGGCAGGACCTCGGTCGGGCGTTCGCCGTGCCAGCGCCGCCGCCACCAACTGGTCGACGTGTTGACCATCACACGCCGGGCGTACGGCTCGACCGCCTCGATCCCGCCGAGCCGCTTCCACGCCAGGTAGGTCTTGGTCAGCGCCGTCTGGAGCAGGTCCTCGGCCGTGGCCCAGTCGCCGGTGAGCAGATAAGCGGTGCGTAGGAGCGCGGCGGAGCGGGCCGCGACGAACTCGCGGAACTGCTCCTCCAACGAGTCCTTGCTCGCCACCGCCCACCTCCACACCCCCGCCGTCCTGGCAGAGTGCCACGTCAGGGGCGCTCTGGTCCATGACGAAAGGTGCGCACTTGCTCCGATGTTCGGTCGAAAACCTTCACGCCCCGTCGTCGGCCTTGGCCTCGTCGGCCTCCTTGCCGAGCCGCGCCTCGACGGCCTGAGGCTCGTACATCTCCTCGACGACGCGTAGGTAGAGCTCGTTCGGGTTGGGCAGGTTCTTGATCTCGCGAAGCGCCTGCTCCTGGCCGGCGGACTCCAGCACGAAGGTGCCGTAGTTGAGCGCTCGACCGGTCGGGGTCTGCTCGTACTTCATGTCGGTGACCCGGACCAGCGGCATCATCGCCACCTTGCGGGTGACGATGCCGTTGACCACCATGACCCGCTTGTTGGTCAGGATGAACCGGTCATACCACCAGTCGGCGACCTTCCACGCCACCCAGCCCATCACCGCGAACCACAGCAGTACGGCGATGGTGGTCAACGCGCCGACGTCCTGGCCGGCGAGGAAGCCGGAGAGGTAGCCGAGCACGAAGGTCGCCGCGACGCCGATCAACAGCGGGTTGGTGAGGTGGATCCAGTGTCGCTTCCACTCGCCCCGGTAGCGCTCGGTGGGGAAGAGGTAGCGAGCCACCAGCGAACTGGGCTCGTCTTCCAGGGGCAGCACCCGCCGGGGGGTCGAGCCGGTCGCGTCGGCGCGCAACCCGGCCAGCTCGTCCTCGGAGATCTGCGGCGGCTGGTAACTGGCCTCCGGATCACGGACCCACCCCCGACCGGAACGGCCCTGGCCGGCATAGCCGGGCCCGTCGCCATAGCCGACGTCGTCCGAAAGGGACGGACCGTCGGACAGGCCGGGACCGGCCCCGTAGCCCGGGCCGTCATCAGGCCCGATCCGCGGGATCGGCTCGGTGTCGCGCTCGCGACGTTCCCGGTCGGGGTCGTCCGGGTCGAAGGGTGGACCGGAGGGGCTGCCCATCGGCGGCTAGGCGACGAGGCTGGTGAAGAAGTCGCCAAACCCCTGGGCGATATCCATGATCCCGCCGCCGAGCGACTTGAACACGTCTGCCGCAGAGTTTGGCCGGTAGGCGACGAAGAAGATCAAGAATGCGATTCCGGCCCAGGTGAGGACCTTCTTGACCATGGCGGGCCATCCTCTCGCGCGGCGCCGGGTCCCATTACCGCAGCGGCACCCAGAGTATCAGTGTGGTGTCGTACAGTGAATATCTGCGTCCGTTCTCCGTCAATCCGGAAGAGTTGTCAAGCTCTACCGGGTAGATACGGGGACGGTGCGCCGTACACGAGCTCGGGCGGAGTCCACTCGGTCAGGTCGTGAAGCACGACATCTTCCGCGAGCAGGTGACCCGCACTCGCCGGCCAGGCTATCGCATGGAGCCACATTCCCCGAGCTTCGCCGGCGTACGCGCTTCGATCCGTCGGTGAATTCACCAACCACAGTGGAGTAGGGTGCCCGCCGACCTTGATCTTCGCCTGTCCGACGTGGTCGGGGTGACCCGACCCCGGGTCGGTCAACGCGTCCACCAACTCCGGTCCCGGATCCGGGCCGGTCAGACCGGCGAGCCGGGTGCCCAGGCCGACACCGGGTTCCTCGGCCACGAAGACCAGATCGGCCGGGCCGCCACCGAGCGGCGCCGGGCCCGCGCAGGCCACCACCGTCGCCCGCACGCCCGTCCGGTCGTCCCCGGCGTACGCCACGCCGGTGAGTGTCCAACCGGGCGGCAGCGGCCACGGGCACCACAACGGCGTCACCGGCGGATCGCCGGTCGCGGTGATCCGTTCCACCACGCTCGCCACGATGTCCGCTCCGATGTGCTCGGGCACGTGCAACGGCGGAACCGGGCCGCAGCGCACACACCTCGAGTCGGTGTTCATCAGATCCGGCGCCCGTACCGGGCCCCCGCATCTCGGACAACTCACCGCGACACTCACATCCCCACCGTTCCCCCGGACCGCCGGCACGTCAAGCCGGAACGTCCGATTCGGCACCGTACGTGGGTCAGTCCGGCGGCGTACCGGCGTGCGCGCGGATCCAGGCGTGCATGGCGATTCCGCTGGCCACGCCGGCGTTGATCGACCTCGTCGAGCCGTACTGGGCGATGGAGTAGAGCTGGTCGCAGGCGGCACGGGCCGGCGCGGAGAGGCCGGGCCCCTCCTGGCCGAACAGCAGCACGCAGTCCCGCGGCAGGGTGCCGGTCTCCAGCGGACGCGACCCGGGCAGGTTGTCGATGCCGAACACCGGCAGTTGCCGCTCGGCCGCCCAGACGACGAACTCCTCGATCGTCTCGTGGTGCCGTACGTGCTGGTACCGATCGGTCACCATCGCGCCGCGCCGGTTCCACCGTCGCCGTCCGACGATGTGCACCTCTGCGGCGTTGAACGCGTTGGCGTTGCGCACCACGGTGCCGATGTTGAAGTCGTGCTGCCAGTTCTCGATCGCGACGTGGAAGCCGTGCCGGTGTCGGTCCAGGTCGGCGACGATCGCCTCGTGCCGCCAGTAGCGGTAGCGGTCGACGACGTTGCGCCGGTCCCCCTCCGCGAGCAGTTGTCTGTCGTAACGGGGGTCGTCCGGTGGGTCCCCCGGCCAGGGGCCCACGCCCACCTCAAGCTGGTCGTCGGTCACGGTCATCAGAGGGTACGGACCGCGTCGGCGTCGGCCGCGACGACCTGCCGGTCAGCCCAGGTCGAGGGCGGCACCGAGCCGGTCCAGGAAGCGCCGGTCCGCCGGGCTGGCCGGTGGGTCCACCCGGCGCGCGACGGTGCCGGGCACCGCGCGACAGACCCGGGCCGCGACCGACTGCACCCACTGGCGGTACGCGGCCGAGTCGGCGGGGTCGGCCCGCCGCCGGAGCACCCGGCTCGCCGCACGGCAGGCGGCCAGCAGGTCCACCAGGTCGGTGAGCCGCTCGGCGGGTTGCGGGGTGCCGTCGTGGCGGGCGTAGATCGTGGCGACCACCGCGCGGACCAGGTCGCTGTCGGAGGCTCGGCCCGCGGCCACGGCATCCAGACCGGCCAGGCCGGCCATGACTCCACGCTCCGTCCGGCCAGGGCCGGGTGCCGCGGCGGCCACGAGAACCCGACCGGGCAGGCTGGTGAGCAGGTCCCACTCGGCGGCGGAGTAGACAGCTGTGGTCAAGGGTGCGGCTCGGCGGCCGGCAGAGGACGGCTCTCCCGCTACGGAGTGGCTCATCGGAACCTCCGGCGTCAGCATATGCCCCGCGACGGGCACCGGGCCCCTTCCCCAGCAGACCCGCGGCGGGGAAGGAGCCCGGTGTTCGTCGACGGTCGAGCCTGCCGCGCGGCTGTCAGCGCGGCTCGGGGAAGCTGGGCCGCTCCGGATCCACTCCGTCGGGCACCGCAGCGGCCGCGTACTCCCGCTTGGGGACCATGACCTTGCGCCGGAAGACGCAGACCATGGTGCCGTCCTGGTTGTAGCCGCGGGTCTCCACCGACACCACGCCCCGGTCGGGTTTCGAGCCGGACTCACGCTTGTCCAGCACCGTGGTCTCGCCGTAGATGGTGTCGCCGTGGAAGGTCGGCGCGACGTGTCGCAGCGACTCGACCTCCAGGTTGGCGATCGCCATGCCACTCACATCGGGCACGGACATGCCGAGCAGCAGCGAGTAGATGTAGTTGCCGACCACGACGTTGCGCTTGAACTGGCTGGCCGTCGCGGCGTAGTGCGCGTCCATGTGCAGCGGGTGGTGGTTCATGGTGAGCAGGCAGAAGAGGTGGTCGTCGTACTCGGTGACGGTCTTGCCCGGCCAGTGCCGGTAGACCGCGCCGACCTCGAACTCCTCGTAGTAGCGACCGAACTGCATGCTGGTCCCTTCGACGGGCGGCGATGGAGTTCGGCACAGCATGCCTTACCGATGGTTAAGGCAACCGGCGGGGCGCGACGGCGGCGGAAATGTCACACCGGTCACTCGCCTGGGGGGAGACGCAATGAGCGGCGGGGCCCTCCCCGGCACCCGCCGCCCACGCTCTGATGTGAGGAATTCTGCCCTACGCCTGCGTAGGTTCAACAGAGATCGCGGTCACATTTATCTTTTTGTAACACTACTGTCAGTGACGACGCGGAGGTTGATCAGCGATCTCCGCAGGCCGGATACCTCCTTGTCAAGGCCCAAGTTACCGATTCGTAGTGCTCAATCGCGTGGATCTCCCTGGAAACGCTCCCATTACCGCAGGTCACGCAAGTGCGTCATGCACTTGCGTTCCGCAGGTCGGGTGTGAACAGATGCTCGTCGATGACCTGCGGCACCCCCCGGCAGCCCTGGGCACGTTTCGTGCCCCACCGCACGGGAATTCGATACGGTCAGCCCTGGTTCTACGGGACGTAGATAAACCGCGGTGATCGGAGAGTGCAATGGCAACCGTTGAGCTGACCTCGACGAACTTCGACGAGGTGACCGGCAACGACGGCATCGTCCTGGTCGACTTCTGGGCCGACTGGTGTGGTCCGTGCAAGCGGTTCGCCCCGGTCTACGAGCGCTCCTCGGAGAAGCACCAGAACATCGTCTTCGGCAAGGTCGACACGGAGGCTCAGCAGGAGCTGGGCGCCAAGTTCGACATCCGCTCGATCCCGACGATCATGGCGATCCGTGACGGCGTCATCGTCTTCGCCCAGCCGGGCGCGCTTCCCGAGTCCGCGCTCGAGAACCTGATCGAGCAGGTCGAGGCGCTGGACATGGACGACGTCCGCAAGCAGCTGGCCGAGCACAACCACTGAGTCGTCCCCACGACGACACGCGAGGCCGGGCCCGATGCGGGCCCGGCCTTCGTCGTACCCCCACCAACTCCCGCATGATCACCTGCCTGGTCAGGCCGAACTGGCCGTCGGAGGGACCCGAGGCCGTCGGTACATCCCGTATCGTCACGACCCGATGGAGAACCTGACCACCCGCGGGCGCGTGACCCGGCTGGGCGCGACAGCACTGGGCCTCGTCCTGCTCGTCGTCGGCACCTTCTGGGGCAGCGACGACGACTTCCCGTTCGGCCCGTTCCGGATGTACTCCACCTCCAACCCGCCGAACGCACCCGCACCCGACACCCGTGTCGAGGGGGTGAACAGCTCCGGGGCGGTGATCGACCTCGACCAGAACGCGACAGGGATCCGCCGCGCCGAGATCGAGGGTCAGCAGGCCCGGTACGCCGCCGACCCGACACTGCTCACCGAGGTCGCCGACGCGTACGCCGAACGCCACCCGGACGCCCCCGCGCTGGTCGAGGTCCGCATCGTCATCCGCTGGCACGGCATCCGCGCCGGCCGGCCGACCGGCCAACACACCGATGAGACCGTCGTCCGCTGGCAGGCCACCCGATGAACCGCTGGCTGACCGAGGCCGTACCCCGGGGCCGGGTAGCCGCCTTCCGCACCCTGATCTACCTGTTCGTCGCCGCCGACCTGGTGATCTTCACCCCCTGGGTACGCACCCGGGTCAGCGTGCCCGGCGACCTGTACCAGCCACTCCTGATCGGCCGCCTGCTCCCACTGCCGACGCCAACCGAGACGCTGGTGACGGTGATCTTCTGGGCGTTGCTGCTGCTCGCCCTCCTCGCCGCCACCGGACGAGCGCCCCGGCTGCTCGGCTGGGCGGTGTGCGCGCTGTACCTGGAGTGGATGATCATCGCGATGAGCTACGGGAAGGTCGACCACGACCGGTTCGGGCTGCTCGTCGCACTGGCCGTGCTGCCCACCGCCGGTCGCGCCCGACACGGCGACACCACCCGCACCGAGGCCGGCGGCTGGGCGCTACGCGTCACCCAGATCGCGGTGATCTGCACGTACTTCCTGGCGGCCTTCGCCAAGCTGCGCTTCGGCGGTCTGGACTGGCTGACCGGCTCGGTCCTGGCCCGCGCGATCATCCGGCGCGGCACCGACCTGGCGGACCTCATCGCCCAGGTGCCGTACCTGCTGATCGTCGCCCAGTTCGGCATCGTGGCGTTCGAGCTGCTGAGCCCGATGGTCTTCTTCCTGCCACCCCGCTGGCGACTCGCCATGGTCGGCTTCTTCTACTCGTTCCACGCGGTCACCATCGCGACAATCACGATCTCGTTCGCACCGCACCTGGCCGCGATGACCAGCTTCCTACCGCTGGAGCGGGTGCGCCCGCTGGTCTGGGCACGCCGGCTGCTCGGCCGTGGCTCTCCCGAGCCGACGACGGATGCCCCGGAACCGCGCCCGGCCGACGTCGACCCGGCGCCGGGCGACCAGGGCCCGGTGACAGCCGGCGCGGGGCCGGCGCTCGACGATCAGGCGCCGGTGGTCGGGCGACCGGCCGGCCCGTAGAGCCGCTCCCGGGCCTCCTGCGGCAGGGAGCAGGCCGCCGTGCCACCGGGAAGTCGGTGCCGGTTACGCGCCACCCAGCGGTACAACGGCCAGGCCGCGACGCGTACCGGAGGAATCCGCAGGCCGGCGCCGGCGACCCGCCAGAGCGGGCCACTCGCGGCGAGCAGCTTCGCGATGGCGTCCGGGCCGGCCGCGCGCGAGCCGTCCGCGCCGACCCACTGCACGGCCTCCTCGCACTCGGCCACTGTGAGGCCGAGCGCGTCCAGGTCGGCGAACTGCCAGGGCACCACCCGTGCGGCGGTGGGGATGCGGCGCTCGATGAACTCCGCACAGCTCGTGCAGAACGCGCAGTCCCCGTCGTAGACGAAGGTCGACGTCTCCATGACGCCCATCCTCCCCTCTCCGACCACCCGAACGCCCACCGGTGTACGGCGGGTCACTTGCGCTCGCCTCGTACACGTGTTCGAATGATGGCCATGCGCTGGGACAACCTCACCGCTCCCCCGGTCGAGGGAGACCCCGAGCGGGCAGCGCCAGCGACGCCACCCCTGCCGCTGGCGCTGCCCGGCGCCGTCGCCCGCACCTTCGACACCCCCGAGTTCGCCGGGATGACCTTCTACGAGGTGCAGGCCAAGTCCATCCTCAACCGGGTGCCCGGGCAGTCCCGCGTCCCGTTCGAGTGGACGATCAACCCATATAGGGGCTGCTCTCATGCCTGCACTTACTGTTTCGCGAGAAATACTCACACCTATCTCGATCTCGATGCCGGCGCGGACTTCGACCGGAAGGTGATCGTCAAGGTCAACGCCGGCGAGCTGGTCCGGCGTGAGCTGGCCGCGCCGCGCTGGCGGGGCGCGCACGTGGCGATGGGCACCAACGTGGACTGCTACCAGCGTGCCGAGGGTCGTTACCGGCTGATGCCGCAGATCATCGGTGCCCTGCGAGACTTCGCCAACCCGTTCTCGATCCTCACCAAGGGCACGCTGATCCTGCGCGACCTGCCGCTGCTGCGCGAGGCCGCCGAGGTGACCACGGTGGGCATCTCCTTCTCGGTGGGGTTCGTCGACGAGCACCTCTGGCGCACCGTCGAGCCGGGCACACCGCACCCACGCCGCCGGCTCGACGCCGTCCGGGCACTCGCCGACGCCGGCTTCTCCGTCGGCGTGTTGATGGCACCGATCCTGCCCGGTCTCAGCGACGGCGACGAGTCGATCGACGCCACCGTCTCGGCGATCGCCGCCGCCGGTGCGACGAGCGTGACCGCCCTGCCCCTGCACCTGCGTCCCGGCGCCCGGGAGTGGTACGCGCACTGGCTCGCCCGTGAGCACCCGCACCTCGTGCCCCGCTACCGCGAGCTCTACCGGGCCGGTGCGTACGCCCCGCAGGCGTACCAGCGGGAGTTGACCGCGCGGGTGCGGATCGCCGCCCGCCGGCACGGGCTGCACCGCGGGGAGCGGGGCGACAACCGCAGCCTGCCCGAGCCACCGCCACCGTCGGCGGCCGAGCAGCTGACGCTGTTGTAGTCGGAGCTACAGTCGGCGGGTGCGTACCGCTCAGCAGATCCTCGCCGACTCCGCCGTGATCGCCGTCGTGGGTGCGTCCCGCGACCCGTTCAAGGCCGCGCACGGCGTGCCGTTGCAGATGCAGCAGTACGGCTGGCGCATCATCCCAGTCAACCCGACGGTCGACGAACTGTTCGGGGAACGGGCCTACAAGAGCCTCGCCGACATTCCGCACCCCGTTGACCTGGTGGACGTGTTCCGGCCGGCGGCCGACGCCGTGCAGGTGGTCCGGGACGCGGCGGCGATCGGCGCGCCCGCGGTCTGGCTCCAACTGGGCATCGTCTCGCCCGAGGCGCGGCGGATCGCCGAGGAGGCCGGCATGGACTACGTGGAAGACCGCTGCCTCATCGTCGAACGAGCCGCCGCCAACCTGACCCGCCTGACCTGACCCACCCTCCCCATCCCCCGCGATCTTGCACTTACTGTCCCGGCATACCTGACATAAGGGTCGACCGGGCAACCGAAAGTGCAAGATCGCGACGGGCGGGGCGGGGCGGGGCGGGGCGGGGCGGGTTAGAGCTTGTATTCCTTGAGGAGGCCGCGGGAGATGATGGTCTTCTGGATCTCCGAAGTGCCCTCGCCGATGAGCAGGAACGGGGCCTCCCGCATCAGCCGCTCGATCTCGTACTCCTTGGAGTAGCCGTAGCCGCCGTGGATGCGGAACGCCTCCTGGACGACCTCGGCGCAGTATTCCGAGGCGAGCAGCTTGGCCATCCCGGCCTCCACGTCGTTGCGCTGGCCGGCGTCCTTGAGCCGGGCGGCGTTGACCATGAGGGCGTGCGCGGCCTCGATCTTCGTGCCCATCTCGGCGAGCTTGAAGGCGATCGCCTGGTGCTTGGCGAGGGGCTGACCGAAGGTCTTGCGCTGCTGGGCGTAGCTCACCGCCAGCTCGAAGGCTCGGATGGAGATGCCGCAGGCACGGGCGGCCACGTTGACCCGGCCCACCTCGATGCCGTCCATCATCTGGTAGAAGCCGCGGCCCACCTGGTCGGCGCCGCCGAGGATCGCGGAGTCGGGCACGGTCACGCCGTCGAGCACCATCTCGGTTGTCTCGACACCCTTGTAACCCATCTTCTCGATCTTGCCGGGGATGGTGAGGCCGGGGGCGGTCTCGCCGAAGCCCGGCTCCTTCTCCAGCAGGAAGGTGCTCATGTTGCCGTAGACGGACTCCGCGCCGGTGTCGGTCTTGACCAGGGTGGCCACCACCGAGGAGTAGGCCCCGTTGGTGAGCCACATCTTCTGCCCGTTGAGCACGTAGCGGTCGCCGTCGCGGACGGCCCGGGACTTGATCGCCGAGACGTCGGAGCCGGTCTCGGGCTCGGACATGGAGAACGCGCCGCGAACCTCGCCGGTGGCCATCTTCGGCAGCAGGCGGGTCTTCTGCTCGGCGGAGCCGTGCTGAGAGATCAGGTACGCCACGATGAAGTGGGTGTTGACGATGCCGGAGATCGACATCCAGCCTCGGGACAGTTGCTCCACCACCAGCGCGTAGGTGAGCAGCGATTCGCCGAGGCCGCCGTACTCCTCGTCGATGGTGAGACCGAACAGCCCCATCTCGCGCATGCCGTCGAGGATGTCGGTGGGGTACTCGTCGGCGTGCTCCAGTCGCTGCGCGTGCGGGATGATCTCCTTGTCGGCGAAGTCCCGAACGGTCTCCAGGATCGACTGTTGCACATCGGTCAGGCCGGGCGTCTGGGCGAGTCGGGCCATCTCAGCCTCCGGGGATCCGCGCACTACTCATGGGTAACTGAACGCTGGGTCAGTATCGGCCCCTCGGGTCGACGAGGCCAAGGTGACCAGTCCACACAACCGCTGTGAAAAGGTTCACCGCTGCGGGTAGCGTCCGGCAAGAGGGACTTTTCCGGCACCGGCAGGAGGAGGACAGCTGTGAGCTACCCGCCGCCGTCGGGACCGCCCGAGGACGAGCCGCCGCCGTCACCCTACGAGCCACCGAAAGACCAGTCGCCGTACGCGCCACCGCCGGCCGGCCAGTCGCCGTACGCGCCACAGCCGGACCAGCCGGCGTACGAACTGCCGACGGAACGGTCACCGTACGGGCCACCGGCGGGCGAACCGTCACCGTACGGCCACCAGGGGCCGCAGCAGTCGGCGCACTGGAGCCAGCAACCGCCGTACCCACCGCAGGGTCCCTACGGTCAGTACGGCCCACCGCCGTCCGGGCCGGGTCGGGGCACCAACGTGCTGGCGATCCTGTCGCTGGTGTTCGCCTTCGTCTTTCCGCCGGCCGGCGCCGTCCTCGGCCACCTGGCCAAGCGGCAGATCCGCACCAGCGGCGAGGAGGGCGACCAGCTCGCCACCTGGGGGCTGATCCTTGGCTACGTCTTCACCGGGCTCACCGTGCTGGCCTGCTGTGGCTGGCTGGCGCTGGTGGCCTTCGGCAGCAACACCGGTGACGGTGGCGGCTACTGACGAACGGGCCGGTGCCGACCGGCGCCGTCAGCGGAAGCGGGCCTCGCGGACGCTGTTGCCGCCGTCCACCACCAGCATCTGCCCGGTGATGTACGAGGCGGCCGGCGAGCAGAGGAAGCTGATCGCCGCGGCGACCTCGTCCGGCGTGCCCGGTCGCCCCACCGGGGTGCCCAACCCCTGCTTGATCTCGGCCATGGTGGACGCCGCGGTGTAGATGGTGCCGGGCGCCACCGCGTTGACCGTCACCCCGTCGGCGATCATCTCCATGGCCAGGGCCCGGGTCAGCCCGACGACCCCGGCCTTCGCCGCTGCGTACGCGGCCTCGGTGGGCAGGGCGTTGACCGGGCCGGCCGTGGCCGACAGGTTGACGATCCGACCCCAACCCCGCTCGGCCATCCCCCCGATGAACGCCCGGCTGCACAGGAACGCGGTGGAGAGGTTGCGGTCGATCTCGCCGCGCCACTCGTCGTAGGTCAGCTGCGCCACCGGCCGCAGCACCCCCTGGCTGGCGCGACTGGCCAGGCCGGCGTTGTTGACCAGCACCTCGACGTCGCCCAACTGCTCGGCGACCGCATCGGCCAACGCGCCGACCTCGGACTCGTCGGTCAGGTCCGCGACGAAGCCGGTCACCCCCAGCTCGGTTGCCCGCTCGTGAATACGTCGGGTGGTCGAGACGATCGCCACCCGCGCGCCCAGGTCGGCGAGTCGCCGGGCGGTGGCGTACCCGATGCCGTCCGGGCTGCCCGCCCCGGTGACCAGGGCGACCCGCCCGTCGAGGCGCATGGTGACCGGGTCGGTGAGCGCGACCGGCTCGTCGGGGCCGGGGCTGCCCGCCGGGGCGGCCGTCCGGGCGCGTCGGGCCGCACCCGGGCGGCTGACGTCCCGTCGGGGTCGGCTGCCGGAGCGGTCCGCGGCGCGCGCGTCGTATGCCATGTCAGGGATCCTGCCCGTTACGACCGGCCCGAGCAACGCGGCACCCGGAAGCAGGGGCGTCGGGTTTGGGCGGCGCTGGCTACCCTGTCTCCGCACCCCAACCTGACGGAGAGTTCGTATGACCAATCCCCCGCCGCCCGGCAACTGGAGCGACCCCACGTGGTCGGCCCAGCCGTCGAGCCCCGCACCGGACCCGACAGTGGTGGCCGGTCAGCCGGTGCCCGCGCAACCTGGCCCGGTCGACCCGTACACCCCCGACCCGTACGCCCCGACCGCATACGCCCCGGACCCGTACGCCCCGGTCGACCCGTACGCCGGCGCGAAGCAGCCGGCGGCCCAGCCGATGCCCGGTTACGCTCCGCCCGGATACGCCCCGCCCGGATACCCGCCGCAGTACCCCGGCTACGGCTACCCGCAGGCGCCGAAGACCAACGGGCTGGCCATCGCGGCGTTCGTGCTGGCCCTGCTCGGTTTCACGTCCTGCATCACCGCGCCGATCGGCGCGATCCTCGGCCACGTGGCGCAGAAGCAGATCCGGCTCAGCGGCGAGGGTGGGGCGGGGATGGCGAAGGCCGCCATCATCGTCGGCTGGATTCTCACCGGGTTCCTGGTGCTGGTGATCGCCATCTACGCCGCCGCGATCATCTACGCGATCGCGACGAGCGACAACAGCAGCAGCTACTGACCGGCGGGCGGGCCGGCGTACCGCCGATTGTCGGGCCGGACCGACAGCCGGCGGCGGTCGTCCCGGCCCGGCCGGTCACTGCGCCGGTGGGGTGAACGACGAGGTACGACTCATCCCGGCGGCCCGGCCCTTGGCCGCGACCACCAGCGCCATCTTGCGAGACGCTTCGTCGATCATCTCGTCGCCGAGCATCACGGCGCCGAGCCGGCCGCCGGCCTCCGAGGTGTAGTGCTCGTACGCGTCGAGGATCAGCTCGGCGTGGTCGTAGTCGGCCTGCGCCGGCTGGTAGACCTCGTTGGCGGCGTCGATCTGGCCCGGGTGCAGCACCCACTTGCCGTCGAAGCCCAGCGCGGCCGAGCGCCTGGCCACCTCGCGGAACGCGTCGACGTCGCGGATCTGCAGGAACGGGCCGTCGATGGCCTGCTTGTCGTGCATCCGCGCGGCCATCAGGATCCGCATCAGGATGTAGTGGTACGGGTCGCCCGGGTAGTCCGGGATAAGGCCGCCGACCACCATCGACTTCATGTTGATCGACGCCATGAAGTCGGCCGGGCCGAAGATGATGGTCTCCACGCGCGGCGAGGCGGCGGCGATAGCGTCCACGTTGACCAGGCCGGCGGCGTTCTCGATCTGCGCCTCGATGCCGATCCGACCGACCTCCAGGCCGATCGTCTTCTCGATCTGGGTGAGCGTCAGGTCCAGCCACTGCACCTGGGCGGCGGTCTGCACCTTCGGCAGCATGATGCAGTCCAGGTTGGCGCCGGCGCCCTCGACGACCTCGATGACATCCCGGTAGGTCCACGGGGTGGTCAGGTCGTTGACCCGGACCACGCGGGTCTTGCCGGCCCAGTCGCCCTCGTTGAGGGCGGCCACGATGTTCTTGCGCGCGTCCGGCTTGGCCAGTGGGGCGACGGCGTCCTCCAGGTCGAGGAAGACCTGGTCGGCCGGGAGACCCTGGGCCTTGCCGAGCATTTTCACGCTGGAGCCCGGCACGGCGAGGCAGGACCTGCGGGGGCGACCGACTGCGGCCATGGATGCGCTCCTTCCAGCGTCCGGCGGGCATGCCGACGCCACCTGACGACAGATCCGGGACCTTAACGATCCCAAAGGGCGTTGTGACGCCACGGTAACCTCGCGCCATGACCGGGGTGAATGGACCTGTGGAAGATCTCACTGGGCGCCGACTGGTGGTGGTGACCGGGGCCAGCTCCGGCATCGGGTTGGCAGCCGCCGTGGACCTGGCCTGCCGGGGAGACCAGGTGGTGCTGGTCGGGCGGGACCCGGCCCGCCTGCAGGCGGCAGCCGTTCGGGTACGGGAGAACTCCGGTGAACGTCCGGAACTGTTCCGGGCCGACTTCGCGATCCTCGACGACGTACGCCGACTGGCCGAGCAGCTCCGGGCCACGTACGACCGGATCGACGTGCTCGCCAACAACGCCGGAGCGATCGCGCTGCAACCACTGAGGACTGTCGACGGTTTCGAGATGTCGATCCAGGCCAACCACCTGGCCCCGTTTCTGCTGACCAACCTGCTCGCCGACCGGGTGGGCCGGGTCGTGGTGACCGCCTCCGGCGCGCACCGCTTCGGCGCACTCGACCCGGACGACCTGAACAAGCCACTGCGTGACTACCGGCCGATGGGCGCGTACGGCACCAGCAAGCAGGCGAACGTCCTCTTCACCGCCGAGGCCGCCCGACGCTGGCCGGACGTTGCCGCGTACAGCTTCCACCCCGGGGTGGTCCGTACCCGGTTCGCCAACGACAGCAGGCTTGTCGCGTTCGGCATGCGGTTCATGCCGTTCCGCAGCCCCGAGAAGGGTGCCGAGACCCTGGTGTGGTTGGCCAACCAGGAGCGCTCCCGGCTGATCAACGGGGGTTACTACGTCGACCGCCGGCCGCGTCGACCGCTACGGAAGGCGGCCGATCCGCAGCTCGCCGCCCGGCTGTGGACGGCGAGCGCCAAGGCGGTCGGTCTCGATGGCTGACCGGGACGGTGCGCTGACACTCGTCGCGATCGTCGAGTTCACCGTCGGGGCGGAGGCCGCCGGGCGGCGCTACGAGGACGCCGTCCTGGCCCTGCTCGATCGGCACGGCGGCCGGTTGGAGCGGCGTCTGCGCGGCACCGACGGGCAGACCGAGGTGCACGTGATCCGGTTCGACGGTCGGGTCGGCTACGAGTCGTTCCTCGCCGACCCGGACCGGGCGGCCCTGCGTACCGCCCTCGGTGCAGCCGCGCCGACGACCCGGGTCGTCGAGGTGCACGAGGGCTGAACCGGTAGGCGGGTGGGGGCCTCGGCCCGCCCGGGTGGGGCGATCAGTCGGCCAGCGGGGTCGGGTCGGCCGGCAGTGCGGTGGGTTCGGTCCGCCGGCCGCCGAGCACCACCACCGCCACACCGGCCAGCAGCAACGCCATGCCGAGCAGCGCGTACGGGCGGGGCAGCTGACCCAGCCAGGCCCAGCCGAGCACTGCCGCGCCGGGTGCCTCCAGCAGGATCAGCACGCTCACCGTGGTCGCCGGAATCTTTTGCAGGGCGTAGTTGAACATCGAGTGCCCGAGCAGTTGGGCGCCGGCCACCAGGGCCAGGATGGCCAGCCAGGTACGCCCGTCGAAGCCGGTCAGCCGTACGCCGCCGACCAGGCACAGGGCCAGCAGGATCAGCGCGCAGATCCCGTAGCAGATGGTGGTGTAGGTGGTGGTGCTGATGCTGACCCGGGCCCGTTCCCCGAAGGCGGTGTAGACGGCGGCGAACACCGCGCCGATCAGCGCCAGCACGTCACCGAGGACGGCCCGGCCGGAGACCCCCACGTCCACTCCGGTGGCGACCGCCGCGCCGCCGACCGCCACCGCGATGCCGATCCACACCACCCGGGGCAGCGGACGCCCCTGGGCGCGGGCGATCAGCCCCTGCCAGACCGGCTGGGTGGCGACCAGCGCGGTGGACGTGGCGACCGAGGTGAGCTGGGCGCTCGGCACCCAGGTCGCGAAGTGCCCGGCCAGGGCGACCCCGGACAGAACGCAGAACAGGCCCTCCCGCCGGCCCGCGCCCACTGTCAGTCTGCGGAACTCCGCGCGGCGTCGGACCAGGGCGAAGGGGCTCAGCACGGCCACCGCGAGCAGGTTTCGCCAGAACGCGATGGCCAGCGCGGGGGCGGCGGCGTACGCGATCAGCGGCGCGGACGACGACACGGCGACCACGGCCAGCCCGACCGCGCCGGTGGTCAGCGGGTCCAGGGACGGCCGGGGTGAGGGTGGGGGCACGGGACGTAATCCTCACACGTATGACGGTCAGCACGGAGGGTCATCACTCCGTTACGATCACGCGGGTTCGCGCCGGCGACCCTCGACCGCCCGGAGGCGCTCCCCCATGCCCAGCTACCAGGCGGTGCTGTTCGACTTCTTCGGCACCCTGACCCGTTCGGTACAACGCGGTGTCGCGCACGTCGGCACCGCCGAACTGCTCGGGTGTCCCACCGAGATCTTGACCGAGGTGCTGAACCGCACCTACTACGAGCGGGCCAGCGGCCGACTCGGCGACGCGGAGGCGACACTGCGCTGGGTGTGCGCCCAGGCCGGCGTACACCCCAGCGACCATGCGGTACGGGCAGCGGTGGCGTCCCGGCACCGGGCGGTCCGCGCCGACACCTGGCTGCGGGCCGACGCGGTGCCGGTGCTGGCGGCTCTGCGCCAGCGCGGGCTGCACACCGGCGTGATCAGCGACTGTACGCACGAACTGCCGGCCTTCCTGCCGCAGCTCGCAATCGCCCCCCTGCTCGACGTACGGGTCTTCTCGGTGCAGGTCGGGCGGTGCAAACCGGATCCGACCCTCTACCTGACGGCCTGCCAGCGGCTCGGGCTCGCGCCGGGCGACTGCCTCTACATCGGTGACGGCGGCAGCCAGGAGTTGACCGGCGCCGAGCGGGCCGGAATGACCGCTGTCCGGCTCGCCGCACCGGATCTGGCCACGCACATGGTCTTCAACGCCGACCGGGACTGGCGCGGCCGCACACTCGGCACCCTGGGCGAGGTGCTCGCCCTCGTCGACGCCGACGCCGCGGTGGCGGGCGTCGGCGGTCGGGCCGGCTGATCAAACGATCAGCGGCGGCGGACCCGGTGCAGGCGGAACGGCTTGCGGGTGGCCCGGACCGCCGGAGTCGCCCGGGGTGGCTCGGCCTGCGCGTCGGCCGGCAACTCCGCTCCGGCCAGCGGCGTACCGGCCGGGGCGAGGCGATTCACAGCGCATCCGTCGGCGGCCCATCGGGCCACCAGGTCAGCGGTCGGACCGGGCGCGTTGAGGCGCTTCGCCGCCACCAGCGGCGCGGTGACGTCCCACGCCTCGGTGCCCGGCAGCAACCGGCTCACCCGGGCCGGCCAGGTGACGATCCGACCGCCGTGGTCGCCGCGCAGGGTGACCTGGGCCTCGGTCGCGTCGGCCAGACCCGGTGCGGCCTGCTCGCCCGGCCCGCTGACCACCAGCAGCGCGCCCTCCAGCGGGGCGCACCAGAGCGCGAGCGCCGGCCCACCCGCAACGCTGACCCAGGCCACGGCGGCCTTCTTCATCGCCTCGTCGACCAGTGGGGTGCCCCCGGGGGCGTCCTCGTCCGTCACACCCGCATCCTCCCGCATCGGCTCCTCCGCTCAGCCCACGAACGGCGGCACGGCGATCTCGCCCCGAGCCACCGGCACCACCTGGCCGGCGACCGTAGCGCCCACCGCCACCCCGTTCGCCGCGGTGACACTGCAGGCCAACGCGGACGGACGGTTCATCTCCACGCCCTGACGGACCGCGTACTCCGACCGCCCCTCACCGGGCAGCAGACCACTCGCCACCAGCCAGACACCGAGGCCGAGCGCCGCCGAACCGGTCGCCGGGTCCTCCGGAACGCCGATCCCCGGCACGAAGACCCGGGCGTGCGCGGTTTGCGCGGCCGCGTCCCAGGAGAAGACGCTGACGTGCGACACCCCGTACCGCTGCGCCGCCGCCGGGTCCACCCGGGCGCGGGCCACCGACTCCGGACGCACCGGCAGGTACGGGAACTCCAGCCCGCAGCCGGCGACCCGTGGGGCGGGCCCGATGTGGTCCTCGGCGAGCAGCCCGG
Source organism: Micromonospora sp. NPDC047187 (assembly GCF_040643355.1). NCBI lineage: Bacteria > Bacillati > Actinomycetota > Actinomycetes > Micromonosporales > Micromonosporaceae > Micromonospora > Micromonospora sp. NPDC047187. The sequence goes on along the minus strand of NZ_JBEYUF010000002.1, from coordinate 525,405 downwards.
CGATCTCCAGCAACGGCTCCGGGTCCAGCTCCGGCCCGAGAGTCGGGGCGCCACCGGTCAGCGTCGCCCCGGACGCGGTCACCTCGATCGGCAGCACACCGGCTCGACACTCCTGGGTGACCTGCCCCACACCGAACATGCCCCGTCGGCAGGCGGTGACCGCCGCGCCGACGCTGGGATGCCCGGCGAACGGCAGCTCCTCCACCGGGGCGAAGATCCTGGCCCGGTAGGTGACGCCGACCTGGGTCGCAGGCAGCACGAACACCGTCTCGGACAGGTTGAACTCCAACGCGAGCGCCTGCATCTGCTCGGTGGCCAGCGCCTCCGCGCCGAACACCACCGCCAGCGGGTTGCCGGCGAAGGGGCGATCGGTGAAGACGTCCACGATCTCGTAGGCCAAGGTCGACATGTTGATAAACACTAGGCGCTTAGGCTGGTGCCCGTGAGTACGCCGACCCGGGTCTACATCGCCCGTCTCGCCGGAGTCGCCGTCTTCGACCCGAACGGCGATCAGGTGGGCCGGGTTCGTGACGCCGTGGCACGGCTGCGGGCGACGAAGCGTCCGCCGGAGGTGGTGGGCCTCGTCGCCGAGATGCCGATGCGTCGCCGGATCTTCCTGTCCATCAACCGGATCACCTCCATCGACGCGGACGCCGTCGTGCTCGGCTCCGGCACCCTCAACCTGCGCCGGTTCGAGAAGCGCCCGAACGAACTGCTGGTGCTCCAGGAACTGCTCGACCGGCGGGTGCAACTCGACCCGGGCGGCCAGCCCGGCGCCGTCGTGGACGTCGCGATGGAGTGCAGCCGCGGTGGCGAGTGGTCGCTGACCCGGGTCGCCGTACGCGAGCAGACCGGTCGGCTCAGCCGCCGCGGCCACCTGCACCAGGTCGAGTGGGACCGGGTGCGCGGGCTCAGCGGCATCGCCGACAACCGGGGTACGGCGAACCTGCTCGCCGTCCTGGAGGACATGCGCCCCGCCGACCTGGCCAACGCGTTGCAGGATCTGCCCGACGCGCGACGCAACGAGGTCGCCGCCGCCCTGGACGACGAGCGCCTGGCCGACGTGCTCAGCGAGCTGCCGGAGCACGACCAGGTGGAGATCCTCGCCGCCCTCGACCGGGAGCGGGCCGCCGACGTCCTGGAGGAGATGGACCCGGACGACGCCGCGGACCTGCTCAACGAACTGCCCCCACCCGAGCAGGACGTGCTGCTGGACCTGATGGAGCCGGACGAGGCCGACCCGGTACGCCAACTGCTGAAGTACACCCCCGGCACGGCGGGCAGTGTGATGACCTCGGAGCCGGTCATCCTGCCGCCGGACGCCACAGTCGCCGAGGCGCTGGCCCGGATCCGGGAGCCGCAGCTCTCTCCCGCCGTCGCCGCGCAGGTCTTCGTGACCCGGGCACCGCAGAACACACCGACCGGCCGCTACCTGGGCATGGTGCACTTCCAGGCGCTGCTGCGCGAACCCCCGGCCGACCTGCTGGGCAAGGTGGTGGTCAACGACATCGACCCGCTGCGCCCCACCACGCCGCTGCCGGAGATCACCCGCCGGATGGCCACCTACGACCTGGTCGCCATGCCGGTGATCGACCGCAACAACCGGCTGGTCGGCGCCGTGACGGTCGACGACGTGCTGGACCACTCGCTGCCCCGGGACTGGCGGGACCGCGACGCCCTGGCCGCCCCGGGTACCACCGACCCCGCGCTGGACGGCGCAGATGGCTGACCGGCGTCGGACGGAGCGTCTCGACCAGCCACGCGAGCCCCGGGGCGTGAAGTTGCCCCGGTTCGACGCGGAGGCGTTCGGTCGGTGGTCCGAGGGCATCGCCCGGGGCATGGGCACCGCGAACTTCATCGTCGTCATGACGGTGGTGATCGCGATCTGGTTCGTCTGGAACACCCTGGCCCCGGCGAACCTGCGCTTCGACCCGTACACCTTCACGTTCCTGACCCTGGTGCTGTCGTTGCAGGCCAGCTACGCGGCCCCGCTGATCCTGCTGGCCCAGAACCGGCAGGCCGACCGGGACCGGGTGGCCCTGGAGGAGGACCGGCGGCGAGCCACCGCGCAGAAGGCGGACACCGAGTACCTGGCCCGGGAGATCGCAGCCCTGCGGATCGCGCTCGGTGAGGTCGCCACCCGCGACTTCCTCCGCTCCGAGCTGGCCCGGCTGGCCGAGGAACTGGACGAGGTGGGGCAACGCCGGCAGCGACTGGAGCGCCGCCAGCAGGAGAAGGACAGCCGGCAGGAGCGACGGGGCCAGCGGCCGACCGACGGGGTCGGCCTGGAAGAACCCCGCGACGACCTGGACGGCGACTTCACCCGGGACGCCCGGCCGGACGGCACCGGCCCGCGCCGGTCAGAGAGCTGACCGGCGGGTCATCGATTGGCTCACACCGCCCCGGGCAGCGGCGGCAACGGATGCCCCGCGACGTAGCATTGCGGGCATGTCAGCACCCGTGAGCACCGTCGAGGACGCGATCCAGGCCGCCCTGGCCACCGTCAACGACCCGGAGATCCGCCGGCCCATCACCGAGCTGGGCATGGTCCGCTCCGCCACGATCGGTGCCAGCGGTGTCGTCCGCGTCGAGCTGCTGCTCACCGTCGCCGGCTGCCCGCTGAAGGACAAGCTGCGTACGGACATCACCGCCGCCGTCGCCGCGGTGCCCGGCGTCACCGGCGTGGAGATCGACTTTGGGGTGATGACCCCCGAGCAGCGACAGTCGTTGCAGTCGCAGCTGCGTGGCGGCGGCGCCACCGAGGAGCCCGTCATCCCGTTCGCCCAGCCCGGCTCGCGCACCCGCGTGTACGCGGTGGCCAGCGGCAAGGGTGGCGTCGGCAAGTCCAGCGTCACTGTCAACCTGGCGGCGGCGCTCGCCGCCCGTGGACTCTCCGTCGGCGTGGTCGACGCCGACATCTACGGCCACTCGGTTCCGCGGATGCTCGGCACGGAAGCGCGGCCCACCCGCGTCGAGGACATGATCATGCCGCCGCAGTCGCACGGCGTGAAGGTGATCTCCATCGGCATGTTCACCTCCGGCAACGCCGCGGTGGTGTGGCGCGGCCCGATGCTGCACCGGGCGTTGCAGCAGTTCCTGGCCGACGTCTACTGGGGCGACCTGGACGTGCTCCTGCTCGACCTGCCGCCGGGCACCGGCGACGTGGCCATCTCGCTGGCCCAGTTGCTGCCCAACTCGGAGATCCTGATCGTCACCACCCCACAGACCGCCGCCGCCGAGGTGGCCGAGCGGGCCGGGGCGATCGCCCTGCAGACCCACCAGCGGGTGGTCGGCGTCATCGAGAACATGTCCTGGCTGGAGCTGCCGGACGGCTCCCGGATGGAGATCTTCGGCACCGGCGGTGGTGAGGCGGTGGCCGCGTCGCTGAGCCGGACCATCGGCGCCCAGGTGCCGCTGCTCGGTCAGATCCCCCTGGACACCCGGGTCCGCGAGGCCGGCGACGCCGGCAACCCGATCGTGCTGGCCGAGCCGGAGTCCCCGGCCGCTCAGGCGCTCGGCACGATCGCCGACCGGCTCGCCCTGCGCCGCGAGTCACTGCTCGGCAAGCCACTCGGTCTCAAGCCCGCTGGGCGCTGACCACCCGGAACACCGTCAGCCCGTCGGCCACTGTTGGCCGGCGGGCTGAATCGTGTCGGTGGATGGTCCAGCCGGGCCGCTGACCGGCGTGGCCGGCGTGGGCGGGCAGGGCCGGCGTGGGCGGGCAGGGCCGGCGTGGGCGGGCAGGGCCGGCGTGGGCGGGCAGGGCCGGCGTGGGCGGGCAGGGCCGGACCAGCCGGTCGGGGTACGGGTCGGTCAGGTGGCGTCGTCGTAGCTGGCGCGGGGGGCCGGAGCCGAAGGGCTGCTGGTGGCCGTGCCGGACCGAGTCTCGTTCGACCGCAGGTCGGCGGCGTTCGCCACGTCCTTCAGGTCGTTGTGCACGCCGCTGACGTCCGCGCGCAGGTTGTCGTAGACGCCCTGCAACGGCTTGCGGATCGCCGCCTCGTCCTCCTCGCTGAGGAGGTGCTTGCGGATGAACGCCTTCGGGTGCAGGTCTTCCAGCTGGATGTCGGTGCCCAGCTCACGGCTCAGGTCGCCGGTCGCGTTGCGGGCCATGTTGCGCAGGTTGCGCACCAACCGCAGGCCGTCGGTGATCACGGCGGGGAGCCGGTCGCCGAAGATCAGCAGCGCCAGGAGCAGCAGCGCACCGATCTCCCACCAGTTCAGGTTGTCGAGCATCCCGCGGGCCTCCTCTCGGCGTCAGCAGCAAGACTACGCACGGCGGACGGCTTTCGGGCAAGGGGTGCGCCGCTGTTCACTTCGCCTCCGCGGTGAGTCACTTCGCGTCCGCGGCGAGAGTTACCGAGGTGTTCTGCCGGGCGGAGCCCCGCCGATACTCGACGGTCACGACCGAGCCCGGCGCGTACTTGCGGACCAACGCGGTCAGATCCGTCGGCTCGGTCATCGGCCGTCCGTTGATCTTGAGGATGACGTCGCCGACCTTCAGCCCGGCGCCGTCCGCGGGACCGGACGGCTCGACCTCTGCCAGCCGCAGGCCGCCCCCGACCACCCCGGTCGGGCCGTCCGCCCGGGCGCCGATCACCGTACGTCGGGCCTTGCCGGTGCCGATGATGTCCTGGGTCACCCGCTTGGCCTGGTTGATCGGGATGGCGAAGGCGAGCCCGATGTTGCCCGCCTCCTGTCCCTCGGCGACGAGTGACTTGATGGTGGAGTTCACTCCGACCACCCGGCCGGCGCCGTCGACGAGTGGGCCGCCCGAGTTGCCGTGGTTGACCGCGGCGTCGGTCTGGATGGCCGCGTAGTAACGCACCGGGCCGCCCGGCTCGCCGGCCTGCATCGTCCGGTCCAGCGCGCTCACGATGCCGGCGGTGACCGTGTTGGCGAGCGACAGCGGCGAACCGATGGCGAGCACGGGGTCGCCGACCGCCAGCCCGTCGGAGTCGCCGAACTCCACAGGCCGCAACCCGGGACGACTCACCTTGATCACCGCGATGTCCGACTCGGCGTCCTGGCCGACGATGGTCGCCGGCGCGGTGCTGCCGTCGTTGAAGACCACCGAGGCCTTGCCGGTGCCGCCGGCCACCACATGGTCATTGGTGATCACATGGCCGTCGGCGGTGGCGACGAAGCCGGAGCCCTCACTGGTCCCGCCGAGGCTGCTCACCCGTACGGTGACCACGCTGGGCAGGACCCGTTCGGCGACCCCGGCCAGCGACTCCGGTTTGCGCTGCGCCAGTGCCGGCACCTCTGCGGGCGCACCGCCGAGGACCGCCGCACCAGCGCCGCCGCGCACCGCGAACGCGTAGCCCAACGCACCACCGAGGGTGCCGGCCAACAGCGCGGTGATCACGGGAATGAGCAACAGGTGGCGCAGCGTCGGCCGGCCCGGTGCGTCGGGATCGGTGACCGGCTCGGGCTCGGTGCCAGGGGCCACCACCCCGGGCACCACCACCGCGGTCGGGGCCGCCGGGTCGCGCCAGGGGTCGGCGAGCGCGTCCGACCACCAGGCCGACGCGTCGGCCGAGTTGGGCCCGCCCGCGGCCGGCGCCGGCCAGCCCGGTGCCGTTCCGCCGGAAGACCCCGGCCAGCCCGGAGTCGGCCCGCCGGAAGACGCCGGCCAGCCCGCTGCCGGTCCGTTGCCTGGCGGGGCGAGGGGCGAGCGGTCAGCCCCCGGCATGGTCGGCGGCCCCACCGACGGGGCTCCTGCCCCGGGCGGTCGCGCCGGAGCCGGAGTCTCACCGCCCCGGCGCCAGTCCCAGCCGTCGGTCACGTCGGTGCCTCCCAGTCCGTCCCCGGATCCCGCGCCGCGTCGCCCGGCCACGGGCCGGTCTGGTCGCGGCTGACGGGATACCGCCTCCAGGATTGCACGGATGGACGCGGTGCAGTCAGCGGTTGCCCCCGGTGATCGCTTCCGACGGAGGCGCGGCTGCGCCCCACGACGGTCGCCTCTACGCTCACAGTGCCAACCCGCCCCCGCACCACGCACCGCCCCCGGAGGTGCCCCATCGCCACGGTCGCCGGTTCCGGCAGTTCGACGACACAGGCCCAGCACTTCGCCGAGTCGTACGTCACCGAGGATCTCGTTCTGCGCACCGCCCGCAGCCTGGCCCGGGAGGTGGGCCTCGACGCGGTCACCCCCGGCGCGGGGGCGGCGCTGCGACTGCTGGCCGCCGCCGGCAACGCCCGTGCGGTGGTGGAGATCGGCACCGGCACCGGGGTCAGCGGCGTCTGGTTGCTGCGCGGCATGCGCGTCGACGGCGTGCTCACCACCATCGACGTGGAGGTGGAGCACCAGCGGATCGCCCGGCGGATCTTCGCCGAGGCCGGTTTCGCGGCCGGGCGTACCCGGATCATCACCGGTCGGGCGCTCGACGTGCTGCCCCGGCTCGCCGACGGTGCGTACGACCTGGTCTTCGTGGACGCGGAGGCGACCGGCTTCCACGCCTGTGTGGAGGCGGCGCTGCGGCTGTTGCGCCCGGGGGGAGTGCTGGCGCTCAACGGTGTGCTGGCCAGCGACCGGATCGGCGACCCGTCCGCCCGCGACGCGGAGACGGTGACGGTTCGCGAAACGATCAAGGCGGTCCGGGAGTCGGAGCACTGGATCCCCGCGCTGCTTCCGGTCGGGCACGGACTACTCGCCGCGGTGAAGTGCTGATCCGACCCCAGGGTGGGTCAGCGCCTCGATCAAGCCGAGGCTCTGAGACAGGCGCTAGTTGACGTCGGCGAGCCAGCGCAGCAACGAGCGGACGCCCCAACCGGTGGCGCCGCGGCTGACCTCGGCCTGGTCGCCGTCGGCCCAGGACGGGGCGGACATGTCCAGGTGCAGCCAGCGGTCCCGTAGTTCGCCGGTGAACTCGCGCAGGTAGAGCGCGGCCAGCACCGAGCCGGCACCCTGCGCGGGTGCGCTGTAGAGGTCGGCGATCTCGCTGCCCAGGTACTCGACGTAGTCGGTGTGCAGCGGCATCCGCCACGCCGACTCGCCGGCCGCCTCGGCCGCGGCCAGCACGCTGGCGGCCAACTCGTCGTTCTCGCTGTAGAGGGCGGCGGTGCGCTTGCCCAGCGCCACCGAGTTCGCGCCGGTGAGCGTGGCCAGGTCGAGCAGCAGATCCGGCTTGAGCTGCTGCACCGCGTACGCCAGCGCGTCGGCGAGGACCAGCCGACCCTCGGCGTCGGAGTTGGTCGTCTCGCTGGTCGTACCGCCGTAGTGCCGGATGACGTCGCCGGGGCGGAACGCCGAGCCGCTGACCATGTTCTCGGCCAGCGGGGCCAGCGTGGTGATCCGGACCGGCAGCCGCAGCGCGGCGGCGCCCAGGGTGGCGGCGACGACCGCGGCCGCGCCGGCCATGTCCTTGCGCATCAACTTCATCGACGCCACCGGCTTGATCGAGATGCCGCCGGTGTCGAAGGTGATGCCCTTGCCGATCAGCGCCACGTGGGTGCGCGCGTTGGCGGGGTGCCAGTCCAGTTCGACCAGCCGGGGTCCGCTGGCGGAGCCACCGCCCACGGCGAGGATCCCACCGAAGCCCTCGGTGGTCAGCTCGGCCGGGCCACGGACCCGCAGCCGAAGGTCCGCAACGTCGGCTGCGGCGGAGGCCACCTGGTCGGCGAACCACTGCGGGGTCTTCACCGAGGAGGGGGTGTTGGTCAGGTCCCGGGCGAGATGGGTCATCGCGGCCGTGGTGCGGGCCGTGGCGACGGTGTCCTCGTACCCGGTGGGGTCGTCGAGCAGCAGGTCGACGCCGGTGAGTGCCGGTCGGTCGCCTGCCTCGGTGAGTCGGAACCGGTACGGGGCGAGCAGCAGCCCCTCGGTCAAGCCGCGCACCGCGGCCGGGGCCACCTCGGCCGGCAACGCGATGGTGATATGCGTCTCAGCCGAAGCTGAGCGGGCCAGGGTCGCGCCGGCCGTCCGCCAGGCCGCCTCGCCGCCGTCGCCGATGCCGAGCAGCAGCAGCCGGCCGGGGGTGCGTCCGGGGCGCAGCTGGGTGTGGATCTCGCCGGCTCGGCCCGTCAGCCGGGCCGCTGACGCCAGCGCGCCCGCCTCGTCGGCCGTGCCGTCCGGGCCCGCCACGGCGGTCGATACCGGCTCGGCCGAGGTGTCACCTTCCGCCGTCGAATCGGCGGAGCGGACGGGCAGGACGAGGACGTCGAGCCGGTCCGGCTCAGCGATCAGACGGATGGCGAGCACGCGGAACCGTACCTCCAGGAAAGTGTCGCGGGCCGGCAGCGAACCCACCTGCCCACAGCGTTGAAGACCCTGAGCCACCGGTGATTCCGGTGGCTCAGGGCCTGAAGAACGTTCCGGGCGGCGTGAGCCGCCCGGAGCACTCCTTACTCAGCCGGCCGCTGCCTTCAGTGCGTCACCGAGCGCGTTGGCCTCGTCGGGAGTCATCTCGACGACGAGCCGGCCACCGCCCTCCAGCGGGACCCGCATGACGATGCCCCGCCCCTCCTTGGTGACTTCCAGCGGACCGTCGCCCGTCCGCGGCTTCATCGCCGCCATGTTGTCTCCCCTCAGACCTACACCAGGGTCGGTGGGTTGCCCCACAGCCACTTCGTCACGACCACCCGCAACGGTCACGGGGGTGTCGACCAACGATTTTCCCTGATGAACACCGCCGGACCCAAACCGGAGCAGCATTGATGTAACAGCATCTAGCTTATCTTGAGAAGGCCTGTCACAATGTGCGGTCATGCAGGCACGGTCGGCACTCTTCGACCTGTACGGCGACCACCTCCGTCCGAGGGGTGGCCGGGCACCGGTTGCTGCCCTGGTCAAGCTACTGGCGCCGCTGGGAATCGCACCGCCAGCAGTTCGCACCGCCGTCTCCCGGATGGTGCGTCAAGGCTGGCTCGAGCCCCTCCGGTTGGTCTCCGGACCGGGATATTCGATCACACCTAAAGCTGCCCGCCGACTCGACGAGGCAGCGGCCCGGATCTACCGGACCGGCCGGGTCACCTGGGACGGCCGGTTCGATCTGCTGGTGTTGGAGGCCCCGGGCGCCCGGCGGGACCGCCAGCGGCTCGCCGCCAACCTGAGTTTCCTCGGCTACGGGACGCTCGACGAGCAGACCTGGGTCGCCACCCGCCCCGCCGAGGATGTCGACCTGCTCCTCGCCGAGACCGGCATCCGGTTCGAGCGGTTCACCGCCTCGCACTTCTCCGGCACCCCCGGCGCGATGGGAGTGGTCCGACGCGCCTGGAACCTGGCCGAGATCGGTCGCGCCTACGAGCGGTTCGTCGCGGACCAGCGCCCGCTGCTCGCCGCGGTCACCGTGCGCAGCAGCGACGAGGAGGCGTACGCGGCGCGATTCCGCCTCGTGCACGCGTGGCGTACGTTCCTCTTCCAGGATCCGCAGCTGCCCCCGGCGCTGCTGCCCGAGCGGTGGCCCGGCACCGCCGCGGCCAGTTTCTTCGACCGGCACGCAGCCCGCCTGCGTCCGGCCGCCGACCGGTACGTCGAACAGTGCCTCGACGCCGGCAACCGCATCGTCCGACAGAAGGGTCGTTAGACACGTGACCGAGCCGCTGCTGGTCGACCGGACCGATGCCGTCGTCACCCTCACGCTGAACCGGCCGAACGCGATGAACGCGCTCGACGTGGCGCTCAAGGAGGCGCTGCGGGACGCCCTCGCGGAACTGGAGACCGACAGGTCCTGCCGCGCGGTAGTCCTGGCCGGGGCCGGCGGGTCGTTCAGCGCCGGGCAGGACCTTCGCGAGCACGTGGCCATCCTGGAAAACTCCGCCAGTGACCCGTTGGGCACCGTGCGGGCGCACTACAACCCGATCGCCGCCCGGCTCGCCAACCTGCCCAAGCCGGTGATCGCCGCGGTTCGCGGGATGGCCGCCGGGGCGGGCGCGTCGCTGGCGTTCCTGGCCGACATCCGCATCGGCGGTCCGACCACCAATTTCCTGATGGCCTTCGCCAAGGTCGGTCTCGCCGCCGACACCGGCGCCTCCTGGACGTTGCCCAGACTGGTCGGCCACGCCAAGGCCGTGGAGCTGCTGATGCTGGCCGAGCCGGTCCGCGCCGAGGAGGCCTGCCGGTTGGGCCTGCTCAACCGGCTGACGGACGACGACGAGCAGGTGTTGCCCGTCGCCCAGGAGTTGGCCGCCCGCCTCGCCGCCGGCCCGACCGTCGCGTACGGGGCGATCAAGCGACAGCTCTCCATCGCCGACGCCGGCACCCTCGCCGACGCCCTCGCCGCCGAGGCGCAGGCCCAGTCGATCTGCGGCGCCACCGCCGACCACCGGGCGGCCACCCTCGCCTTCGTCGGCAAGCAGAAACCGGTCTTCGAGGGACGCTGAACGCGATCCGGACGCCGCCCTTACCGTCCTCGAACACGGGACGCCTAGCGTCGGCCGGTATGAGCGATCGTGAATCGGTGGCGCACCTGCTGCGCCGGGCCACCTTCGGCCCGACCGCCGACGAGGTGGACGCGGCCGAGCGGGCCGGGCCGGCGGCGACACTGGACCGGCTGCTCACCCCGACAGGGACGGACCGGGGTGCGGCGGCCACACCGGTCCCGACGCTGCCCCCGGACCCGTACGCCGGGCTGACCAAGGACTCGACCCGTGAGCAACGGCAGCAGGCCAACGCGGAGCGCCGCAAGCAACTCCAGCAGGTCACCGAGTGGTGGCTGGACCGGATGGTGGCCGCCGAGGACGGGCTGACCGAGAAGTTGCTCTTCTTCTGGCACGGGCACTGGGCCACCAGCGCGCAGAAGGTCAAGTCGGCGCGGCTGATGGTGGGCCAGTTGGAGACGCTGCGCCGGCACGGTCGTGGGCCGCTGGGCCCGCTGGTCGCCGCGATGGTGCGCGACCCCGCCCTGATCGTCTGGCTGGACGGGCAGAAGAACACCCGCAAGGCACCGAACGAGAATCTGGCCCGCGAGCTGATGGAGTTGTTCACCCTCGGCATCGGCGCCTACAGCGAGGCCGACGTGAAGGCCGGCGCGCGGGCCCTGACCGGCTGGGTGGTCGACCGGCGTACCGGTGCGGCCCGCTTCGAGGCCCGCCGGCACGACCCCGGCGAGAAGCGCATCCTCGGGCAGAGTGGCCGGTTCGACGCCGAGGCGTACGCCGGCCTGCTGGCTGCCCAACCGGCGGCGGCGACCTTCGTGGCCGGTCGGCTCTGGTTCCGCTACGCCGGCACCGAGACCCCGGCACCGGATGGCCTGGCCGGCGAGGACACCATCGCGACAGTGCGCGCGCTCTTCTCCGCACCGGCCTTCGCGCAGACCCGGGGGACGCTGGTGAAGCAGCCGGTGGAGTGGTTGGTCGGTGCGCTGCGGCAGCTCGGCATCCGACCGTCCGCGCTGCCCGAGCAGCAACGTAAACAACTGTTGGCCGGTCTGAACGCGCTCGACCAGGTGCCGTTGCGCCCACCGAGCGTGGGCGGTTGGCCGGCCGGGTCCGCGTGGCTGACCACCTCGTCGTTACAGGCCCGGCTGCGGACGGCCGGGGTGCTCGCCGCCGCCACGGCACCAGCGGTGCTGGCCCGCCTGACCGCCGCGCCCACCGCCGGCCGACCGGACGCGCTGGCCCGACTGCTGGTGGTGGACGGTTGGGGCGCGCGCACCCGCGCCGCTCTCACCCCGCTGGCCGGTGAGCCCCGCAAACTGCTGGCCGCCGGCCTGGTCAGCCCCGAATACACAGTCAGCTGAGCGGAGGAGTCGACATGGACACCCTGACCCGACGCAGGTTCCTGCTGACCAGCGGGGTGGTCGGCGCGGGCGCGTTGGCCGCCGGGGCCGGCGCGTACAGCCTGCGGGACCTGCTGGACACCAGCGGGGACCGCGACCCGCAGTCCCGCACCCTGGTGCTGGTGACCCTCTACGGCGGCAATGACGGGCTCAACACCGTCATTCCGTACGGCGACCCGGCCTACCGGGCGGCACGCCCGGAGCTGGCGTACCCGGACGGGGAGGTGCGGCGGTTGGACGACGGCTTCGGCCTCAACCCGGCGCTGGCCGGCCTGCACCAGCGCTGGTCCGGCGGTGGGCTGGCGATCGTGCGCGGAGTCGGCTACCCGAAGCCGGACCGCAGCCACTTCCGTTCGATGGACATCTGGCACACCGCGCAACCGGACCGGCCCGGCAACACCGGCTGGCTCGGGCGGTGGCTGGACCGCGCCGGCGGTGATCCCCGGCTGGCGGTCTCCTTCGAGCCGGCGCTGCCACCGCTGCTGGCCGGGGCCCAGAGCGCCGGCGCGGCCGTGCCGGTGACCGACCGGAAGGCCGCAAAGGGGCTGCCCGCGGCAACACTGACCGCGTTCGCCGCCGCCGAGGCGGGCGAGTCGGCGGCCCGGGGTCGGGCCGCCGCCTGCTTCGCCGACCTGCGGTCGGTGGACGAGATGATCCGCCAGGTACGCGACTCCGCCGACCCGGACACGACGGACCCGGACGGCGAACAGGCGCCCGCGACGGCCACCGGCGGGGCCCGCACCCCACTGGACGCGCAGCTCGACCTGGTGGCGCAGTGCGTCGAGGCGGGAGTGTCCACCCGGGTCTTCTCGGTGTCGTTGGGTGGCTTCGACACGCACGCCGACGAGAAGCAGTTGCAGGCCGTCCTGCTGGGTCAGCTGGACCGGGCGTTGACCGGGTTCGCCGACCGGATGAGTCGCACCGAGGCGGGCCGAAAGGTGGTGGTGGCGGTCTACTCCGAGTTCGGCCGTCGGGTACGGGCCAACGCCTCGGACGGCACCGACCACGGCACCGCCTCGGACGTGCTGCTGCTCGGCGCGGGCGTCCGGGGCGGCTGGCACGGCGCACCACCGAGCCTCACCGACCTCGACGACGGCGACCTGAAATACACCACCGACTTCCGGGACGTCTACGCCACGCTGCTGGAGCGGGTGCTGGACACCGACCCGGGCCCCATCCTCGCCGACTGGCGGGGACGAGTGGACAAGCTCTTCTAGTCGTCCTCTTCCGGGTCCTGGTTGGCCTGCTCGCCCAGCACGAACGCCTGCATGGCCAGCTCGTCGCCGGCCGGCGAGACGAAGGCGGGCAGCTCACGCGGGCCCAGCTCCTGCACGTAGGACCAGAACAGCCGTACCGCCTCGGCCGGTGTGCCGGCCTCGATCGGCAGGTCGAGGCTGACCAGCCAGGTGCGCCGCGCCGGAGGCGGGCCGAGCTGGTCGGCCAGCGCCCGGAAGGCCGCCGGCTCCACCGCGGTGACCGGCCCGTCGAGCGTCAGCAGGTCGGCCGGCACCGGCTCGTCGAAGGCCCGCCGGGTGTACGCGACGACGAGCGTGCCCGGCTCGACCGGGGACTGCGGGTCGTCCGGGTCTTCGCGGTGGCGTCGTCCCGGTGCGGTGACCCGGCCGAGGGCCACCAGCCGTGGCGGCGCGTCGACAAGCACGGCCACCTGGTCGCCCAGCCCTGGCCGGGCGACGTCGGTCAGCCCGGTCAGCTCCAGCGTGTCGTGGTGCACGAGCCGCTCGGCCTCGTACCGTTCGGCGGGCAGCAGCACCGCCCAGGTGCCCACCCCGTCGGCGTTGCCGGCCGCACCGGCCCGGTGCGCGGTCTCGGTCGTCATGCCTGCCATCTCATCACGTCGCCGGTGGGAGGGTGACGTGACAGCCGACGATGTGATCGTCGACCATCCCGGTGGCCTGCATCAGCGCGTAGGCGGTGGTCGGGCCGACGAACCGGAAGCCGCGTTTCTTGAGTGCCTTGGCCATCGCCGTGGACTCCGGGGTGATCGGTGCCAGCTCGGCGAACGAGGCGGGGCGAGTTGGCCGGGGCTCCGGCGCGAAGGACCAGAGCAGGGCGGACAGACCCTCCGGCAGCTCCAGTGCGGCGCGGGCGTTGGCGATCGCCGCCTCGATCTTGGCCCGGTTGCGGACGATGCCGGCGTCGGCGAGCAGCCGGGTGACGTCGGCGTCGTCGTAGCGGGCGACGGTCGGGATGTGGAACTCGTCGAAGGCCAGCCGGAACGCCGGACGCTTGCGCAGGATGGTCAGCCAGGACAACCCGGACTGGAACGCCTCCAGCGTCATCCGCTCGTAGAGCGCGTCGTCGCCGCGCAGCGGCCGCCCCCACTCCGTGTCGTGGTAGATGGCGTAGTCGGGGGTGCTCGACCCCCAGGCGCAGCGAGCCAGCCCATCCGCGCCGATCACCAGGTCAGTCACCTCGTACACGCTAGGGCATCCGTCCGACAGCCCATTGCCACCGGCCGCCCGGCTGCCTATGGTGCTTGTTACCGACCGGTAGGTCGAGGTCACCCGACGGTGCGCCCCGACCGGTGACGGCGAGCGGAGGCCACGCGGTGAAGGAGTTCCCGGACGTCATCGCCTGGTCGATCCCGGCCTTCGTGCTGCTCATCGTGCTGGAGCGGGTCTCCTACCTGCTGCACCGCGACGACGACGAGGTCGGCTACGGCGGCGCCGACACAGCGACCAGCCTGACGATGGGGCTGGGCAGCATCTTCGCCGACCTGCTCTGGAAGGTGCCGATCGCCGCCGCGTACGCGCTGCTCTACGCGCTCACCCCGCTGCGGGTCGCCGAACTCTGGTGGACCTGGCCGCTGATCCTGCTCGCGCAGGACTTCTGCTACTACTGGTCGCACCGCGGCCACCACGTGATCCGCATCCTCTGGGCCTCGCACGTGGTGCACCACTCGTCGCAGCGGTTCAACCTCTCCACAGCGCTGCGCCAGCCATGGACCGGCCTTACCAGTTGGGTGTTCTACATTCCGCTGATCGTGGCCGGCGTCCACCCGGCCGTGGTCGCGTTCTGCGGCTCGGTCAACCTGCTCTACCAGTTCTGGATCCACACCGAGCGGATCGAGAAGATGCCGCGCTGGTACGAGGCGGTGTTCAACACCCCGTCGCACCACCGGGTGCACCACGCGTCGCAGGGCAGCTACCTGGACCGCAACTTCGGCGGCATCCTGATCGTCTGGGACCGGCTCTTCAAGTCGTTCGCGCCGGAACGGGAACGTTGCGTGTACGGCCTGACCAAGAACCTCGGCAGCTACAACCCGGTCCGGGTGGCCTTCCACGAGTACGCCTCGATCGCCCGGGACGTGCGCGCCGCGGTGACCTGGCGGCACCGGGTCGGGCATCTCTTCCGCGCACCCGGCTGGCAGCCGGCACCGGGCTCGCCGGTCAGGGCAGCCGGCCCTGCTCGACCAGACGGGCAAACCTCTTCAGCGCCTGGGTGAGGCCGAGCTTGGAGCCGGGCCAGAGCACCGGCCAGGCCAGCCGACCGGCCCGACCGCCCGGCAGGTGGAACCACTCGTGCCAGACGACCTGGGTGCGGTCCCGGTCCAGCTGGGTGCAGCGCAGCACCCCCGGGCCACGCAGCAGCTGGCCGTGGTGCACGACGCCGATCTCGTACGGCTCGTCGACCCGGACCACCCGCATCTCGTCGCGCAGCGTCGCCCGGCCGAGCGCGGTCACCGCCTCGATCCGGCTGCCCTCGCGCCCGTCGCCCTCGACCACCCGGACGCGGGTGAACGGGATCCAGTCGGACTGACGTTCCCAGGCGAGCAGCGCGGCGAACACCCGCGCCGCCGGGGCCTCGACGATCACCGTGGCGGTCACCTCACCGGCGCCGGGTCGGGCCGCGTCGCGAAGATCGTCAGCGCCCTCCGGCTCGGTCACGCCGACTCCGACCGAACCACCGCGTCGCGCTGCTCGGTGCCGGCGGTCTGCTCGCGATCGGCCGACTCGTCGTCGGCGGGCGCGGCGGCGGGAGCCACCCCGTCGGAATCCGCCGGGGACGAGCTGGCGGCGGGCAACGGGCCGGGAGTCGTCGAGCCGACCGGGGCCGAGCCCGCCTCGCCGGTCAGCGGCACGTCTTTACCCGAATCCACTGCCTCGCCCGGCTCGGCCGCCTCGCCCGGCTCAGCCGCTTCCGCGGGAGCCACCTTGCTGGCGGACTGCTCGCGGGCCTGCCGCAGCACGTCCGCATCGTCGGTGCGCCCCTCACGCAAGGCGATGACCTCCGACTCCAGTACGCCGATCAGCTCGGACTTGTAACCGATGTCGTAGGCGGCACGGCGCAACGCCTGATCGACCTGGTCCATCCGGTACCCGCGCAACCCGGTGTCGAAACGGACCGCCCCCACGTCGGATTCGCGCAACGGGCGGGTGCCCGGCAACGCCACGGCCTGCGAATCCGGCTCGGCCGGCACCAGGCCGGGATCACGCCCGCTGACCAGCACCGTCACGCCGAATATCACCGCCGCGACGGTCAACGCCACAACCAGGAGGAGCAGAAGCTGACCCATGTACTGATCGTGGCATGGCAGCCGGCCGGGAGCGACCCCGCCACCCGCCTCGATCACGATCGGTGCCGACGCCCGGCCGGAATCGTGGACGGGCGACCGACTAGCGTCGGGACCGGCCGACGCGGCGGCGACGGCGTGAACTTCCAGGAGGCGGGCATGGCCGGGGCGCTTCGGCTGGGTGGGCACACGTTCGCCCCCGGCGAGCTGGTGGTGATGGCGATCATCAACCGCACGCCGGACTCGTTCTTCGACCGCGGGGCCACCTACGCCGCGGACAGCGCTCTTCGCGCTGTGGAGCGGGCGGTGGACGAGGGCGCGGCCATCATCGACATCGGCGGCGTCAAGGCCGGCCCCGGCGCGGACGTGGACGTCGCCGAGGAGATCCGGCGCACGGTGGACACCATCGCCGCCGTCCGAGCCGCGTTTCCGGAGGTGGTGATCTCCATCGACACCTGGCGGGCCGAGGTGGCGACGGAGGCCGTGGCGGCCGGGGCCGACCTCCTCAACGACACCTGGTCGGGCGTCGACCCGGCGTTGGTCCGGGTGGCCGCCCGGACCGGCGCCGGCCTGGTCTGTTCGCACGCCGGCGGGCTGACGCCGCGGACCAGGCCGCACCGGGCAGCCTTCACCGACGTGGTCGCCGACGTGGTCGCGACGGTGACCGGGCTCGCCGAGGGCGCGGTGGCGGCAGGGGTACGCCCCGACGGCATCCTCATCGACCCGGCGCACGACTTCGGCAAGAACACCCGGCACTCGCTGGAGATCACCCGCCGACTGGACGAGCTGACCGCGACCGGCTGGCCGGTGCTGGTGGCGCTCTCCAACAAGGACTTCATCGGTGAGACGTTGGGCCTGCCGGTGGCCGAACGGCTGGAGGGGACGCTCGCCGCGACGGCCGTCTCGGCCTGGTCGGGCGCCCGGGTCTTCCGGGCCCACCAGGTCGGCCCGACCCGCCGGGTGCTGGACATGGTGGCCTCGATCCGAGGCGACCGCCCGCCCACTGCCACCCGCCGAGGGCTCGCCTGACCGGTCGTCGCCGTAACCGACCGCGAACGGCCGGACGGACCGACACGATCGCCGGAGGCAGTGGCGCTCAGGTCCAGCGGAGGATGTTCCTACGCCAGGCGTAGAGGATGCCGAGCGCGAGCACGGCCACGAACACCGCCATCTCCACCACCGTCACCAGACCGAAGCCCGGCCGGTCGAAGACCACCGCCCAGGGAAAGAGGAACACCGCCTCGACCGCGAACAGGACGTAGAGGTAGGCGTACACGTAGTAGCGGATCTGCATCTGCGCCCAGTCGGCGCCGACCGGGTCGAGCCCGCACTCGTAGCTGGCCCGCTTGCCCGGCGGGTCGGCCGGACGCGCCGGGCGTAACACCCGGTTGGCCGAGAACGCCGTAACGAAGAAGACAACGCTGGCGAGCAGCAGGAGCCCGAGCGTCGCGTACGAGCCCAGGTATCCGTTCACAGTCGGGAGCCTACCGTCCGCCCGGAGGGGTCGTCCCAAACACGTTACGGATTTGTTTCCAGATGGGACTAGTGCACCGGGGCAACTGTTACCGAATATTGGACACCCACCCATGTCACCGGAGGACAGATGGCCCGCGTGAAGGCATCGCCCGGTAACCGGGCGGAGGGGCGGCGTTCCACGCCCCTGCTGGCGACCGCGCTCGCGCTCGGCCTGCTCACGGCGCTCGCCGTGGGGCCGGCGTGGGCCAGCGCGGCCGCACCGGACGCGGACCCGGTCGCGACCTCGGCCGAGCCGGTCAACGAACCGGGAGGCGAGGGGCCGCCGACCACACCGGCGGAGGAGCCCACCCCGACCGAAGACCCGGGCGGTGAACCGGAGCCGACCGACCCGGCACCGGAGACCACCGCACCACCACCGGAGTCGACGCCACCGGCGCCGGTGACCACCGCCCCGGAGATCCCGCCAGCGCCGACCACCAGCGCGCCCGCACCAGGTGGCACCACCCGACCGCCCAGCTCAACTCCCCCGGTGCCACCGACGACACCCCCGGCCCCGCCAACGCCGCCGGCGCCGACGGTCCGCCCGCCCGCCCCGGGTTCGGCGCCGCCGCCGCAGAGCCCGCTGGGCGTGCAGGTCACCACCGGCGACGTCACCCTCACCGAGGCGTACTGGAACACGCCGAGCACGGCAGCCACCCTCCAGGTCACGGTGCACAACACCGGTACCACCACGGAACAGATCCGACTCTCGTACACGCTGCCCGCCGGGCTGACCGACGCCGGCACGAAGGGCTGCGTCGCCGACGGTGGTGGGACGTACCGATGCGGTGCCTGGACCGCCGGAGCGGGCGTCCGGTTCAGCACCGTGCTCCGGCTGCGGGTCGCTGGCACGGCGTGGAAGCAGATGCCGCTCAGCGGCTCCGTCCAGGTCATCGCGGACGCGCCGGGAGCGGTCGGGGAGGCGACCGACGACCAGGGCTTCGCGGTGCTCTTCCCAGCGGGCCCGCCGGTGCCCGGGATCGCGCTC
Organism: Micromonospora sp. NPDC047187; assembly: GCF_040643355.1. Taxonomy (NCBI): domain Bacteria; kingdom Bacillati; phylum Actinomycetota; class Actinomycetes; order Micromonosporales; family Micromonosporaceae; genus Micromonospora; species Micromonospora sp. NPDC047187. Next base: position 506,648 of record NZ_JBEYUF010000002.1, on the reverse strand, counting down.
GCCGCCGACGAGGTGGCCTTCGACATCAGCGGCGGCCCCAGCACCCTCACCCTCCGGCTGGGCAACACCGGCGCTGTGGACGCCGCCGGCCGGGTCGAGGTCGTCCTGCCGGCCGGGGTGACCGTGCCGACCCCACCGCTCGGCTGCGTGGCGGTCGACCCGACGCGTACCCGCTGCGACGCCGGCCTGGTGCTGGCGGGCACGACCGCCGAGGTGCAGCTACCGGTGGAGGCGACGCCGCAGGCGCAGCGGGAGGCGCCGCTGTCCGGGGCCGTGATCGGTCAACTCGATCCACGCAGCGGCCCGACCCGTCGGGTGCAGATGAGCTTCCGGATCACCGCGGCGGCCGCACTGGCCACGCCGGTGGTCTCCCCGCCCGCGCCGACCGGCTCGCAGGGCGTACTGCCCGCCGGCGCCACGACCGGGGACGGCGGGTTGACCTCGGTGCAGCGCACCGCGGTCATCCTGATCGCGGTCTCCACGCTGCTGATGGTGCTGGCTCTCACGCTGGCCACGACCTCGCTGCGCCGCGGGCTCGGCGGTCCGCCGCCCGAGCCCGCGCCCAACCCGGTCGACTGATCGACTGACGACCCCGGCAGCGCGCGGCCGGGGTCGTCGGCGCGACCCGGTGGTGATCTGAATTACGGCGGGCGGTGCGTAACCCCACAGAAGTGGGCATTTCGCATCCCGATCCGGTCCCAGTCGGCGGACCTCCGGGGATGGTTAGGGCTCCCTTAGACGTAGGCTCTCAGGTGAGGAACGACAGCGGCCGGACCAGCCCTGGGCGGTGCGGTGAAGCGTTGCGTCAAGGAGGTTCCGTGGCCGGGCAAGCCCCGCAGTCGCGAACGAAGGTGGCACAGTGACCAAGCAGATCCGTCAACTCGACCGGGTGGTCATCCGGTTCGCCGGTGACTCCGGCGACGGCATGCAGCTGACCGGCGACCGGTTCACCTCGGAGACGGCGCAGCTCGGCAACGACATCTCTACGCTGCCAAACTTCCCCGCCGAGATCCGGGCCCCCGCCGGCACCCTGCCCGGCGTGTCGAGCTTCCAGGTGCACTTCGCCGACTACGACATCCTCACGCCGGGCGACGCGCCCAACGTGCTGGTGGCGATGAACCCGGCGGCGCTCAAGGCCAACCTGGCCGATCTGCCGCGCGGCGCGGACATCATCGTCAACACCGACGAGTTCACCAAGCGCAACCTTGCCAAGGTCGGTTACCAGGCCAGCCCGCTGGACGACGACTCGCTGGCCGGTTACGTGGTGCACCCGGTGGCGCTGACCTCGATGACGGTCGGCGCGCTCGCCGCCCACCAGGTGTCCAAGAAGGACGCCGAGCGGTCGAAGAACATGTTCGCGCTCGGGCTGCTCTCCTGGATGTACTCCCGGCCCTACGAGTCGACGCTGCGCTTCCTGGAGCGCAAGTTCGCGGCCCGTCCGGAGCTGGTCGCCGCGAACGTCGCCGCCTTCAAGGCCGGCTGGAACTTCGGCGAGACCACCGAGGACTTCGGGGTCCGCTACGAGGTCAAGCCGGCCAAGATGAAGCCGGGCACGTACCGCAACATCACCGGCAACGCGGCGCTCTCGCTGGGGTTGGTCGCCGCCGGGGTCCGCTCCGGGCTGCCTGTCTTCCTCGGCGCGTACCCGATCACGCCCGCGTCGGACATCCTGCACGAGCTGAGCAAGCACAAGCGCTTCGGCGTTCTCACAGTGCAGGCCGAGGACGAGATCGCGGCCGTCGGCGCCGCACTGGGCGCCTCCTACGGCGGGTCGCTCGGCGTGACCACCACCAGCGGTCCCGGCGTGGCGCTCAAGAGCGAGACGATCTCGCTCGCGGTGGCGCTGGAGCTGCCGCTGGTGATCGTGGACGTGCAGCGCGCCGGCCCGTCCACCGGCATGCCGACCAAGACCGAGCAGGCCGACCTCAACATGGCGCTCTACGGTCGGCACGGTGAGGCGCCGGTCGCGGTGATCGCGCCCCGGTCACCGTCGGACTGCTTCTTCGCGGCGCTGGAGGCGGCCCGGATCGCGCTCACCTACCGCACCCCGGTGATCCTGCTGTCCGACAACTACGTCGCCAACGGCTCCGAGCCGTGGCTGCTGCCGGACGTGGAGTCGCTGCCCGACCTGCGGGTCGAGTTCGCCACCAAGCCCAACGGCGAGGACGGCACCACCTTCCTGCCCTACCTGCGTGACCCGGAGACCCTGGCCCGGCCGTGGGCGATTCCCGGCACCGCGGGCCTGGAGCACCGGATCGGCGGTCTGGAGAAGGCCGACAAGACCGGCGACATCTCCTACGACCCGGCCAACCACGACTTCATGGTGCGCACCCGGGCCGCCCGGATCGAGACGATCCCGGTGCCGGATATCGAGGTGGAGGACCCGGACGGCGACGCCCGGGTGCTGGTCCTCGGCTGGGGCTCGACGTACGGGCCGATCGGCGCGGCGTGCCGCGGGGTCCGCCAGCGTGGTCTCTCCATCGCTCAGGCGCACCTGCGGCACCTGGCACCGATGCCGGCCAACCTCGGTGAGGTGCTCCGCTCGTACGACAAGGTGGTCATCCCGGAGATGAACCTGGGCCAGCTGGCCCACGTCATCCGGGCCCGCTACCTGGTCGACGCGATCAGCTACAACCAGGTCCGCGGTCTTCCGTTCACGGCCGCCGAGCTGGAGACGACGCTGGAAGAGGTGCTGAAGAATGTCTGAGCCCGTCGCCGTCAAGCTCACCGCGAAGGACTTCAAGTCCGACCAGGAGGTGCGCTGGTGCCCCGGCTGCGGTGACTACGCGATCCTGGCAGCCATCCAGCAGTTCATGCCGGAGCTGAACATCCCCCGGGAGCGCACCGTCTTCGTCTCCGGGATCGGTTGCTCGTCCCGCTTCCCGTACTACATGAACACGTACGGGATGCACTCGATCCACGGTCGGGCCCCGGCCATCGCAACCGGCCTGTCGGTGTCCCGGCCGGACCTGTCGGTCTGGGTGGTCACCGGCGACGGCGACGCGCTCTCCATCGGTGGCAACCACCTGATCCACGCGCTGCGGCGCAACGTCAACCTCAAGATCCTGCTGTTCAACAACCGGATCTACGGTCTGACCAAGGGCCAGTATTCTCCGACGTCCGAGGTCGGCAAGGTCACCAAGTCGACACCGGCCGGCTCGGCGGACGCCCCGTTCAACCCGCTCTCGCTCGCGCTCGGGGCGGAGGCCAGCTTCGTGGGCCGCACCATCGACTCGGACCGCAAGCACCTCCAGTCGGTGCTGCGGGCCGCCGCGGAGCACGAGGGTTCGGCGTTCGTGGAGATCTACCAGAACTGCAACATCTTCAACGATGGGGCGTTCGAGCAGCTCAAGGACCCGTCCACGCGGGACGACTACCTGATCCGCCTGGAGCACGGCCAGCCGATCACCTTCGGGGCCGACGGGCAGTTCTGCGTGGTGCACCCGCCGGGCGGCTTCGGCCTGGAGGTCCGGGACACCAACTCGGTCCGCCCGGAGGAGATCGTCGTGCACGACGCGACGGTGACCGACCCTGCTTACGCCTTCGCGCTGTCCCGGCTGCCCGGCCTGGACCTGCGCAACACTCCGATCGGGGTGTTCCGCTCGGTGGACCGACCGTCCTACGACAGCGTGGTGCAGGCTCAGCTCGCGGCCGCCAAGGCCAAGGTCACCGAGACCCCCGAGCAGCAGCTCGCCGGCCTGCTGGGCAGCGGCGACACCTGGACGATCATCTGACCCCTCCGTACCGACGAGAGCGGCCGTCCCCGATCGGGGGCGGCCGCTCTCGTCGTACCGGCGCTTTCTCAGCGCTGGGCGGTGGCCGGCATCCAGAGGTTGTCGATCTCCTTCTCGGCCGCCGCGAGGCTCGCCTCGTGCAGCGGGATCAGCTCGGCCATCGCCGGCACCGACGGCGCCAGGGTCAGTTCGGCGCTGATGAAGCGCGGCTCCATGCCGGTCATCGACAGGCCGTGCGGGAGCCACGGCTCGGCGTGGTCCCAGCCGTTGCGAGGAGCGCCCTCGCCGTAGCCGCCGCCCCGGGTGGCCAGCACCACGAAATCGCGCCCGCCGAGCAGGCCCTCCTGGGTCGTCGGGTCGTACGCCAGCCCGGGAACGATCAGGTGGTCGACCCAGGACTTGACGCTGCTCGGCGCGCCGTAGTTGTAGAGCGGCAGGCCGAGCAGCACCACGTCGGCCTGCTTCACCTCGTCGACGAGCCGCTCGCTGAGCTGCCAGGACTCGCGCTGGGCCGGCGTGTGCTGGTCCGGAGGGGTCATTCGCGCCAGCCCGCCGTCCGCGTCCAGGTGCGGCAGCGGCTCGGCGCCCAGGTCCCGGTATGCCACGGTGCCGTCCGGGTGGGCCGCACGCCATGCGTCGACCGCACGGGCGGTGAGCCGCCGGCTGACCGACCAGTCACCGCGGATGCTCGAATCGATATGCAGCAGATGCATCATTCCTCCTTCAGGGATCGTTCGTGAGGCACCAACTATTTATAGCAGGCCGATGTTCCGCTGAGTCGGTAGACTGGGTCACATGTCCGCGCAGCCGCTCGACTCCTCCGAGCACCGCTCGGGCGCACTCCTGGACCATCTGGCCCGACGGATGCGGCTGCGGTCGGAGTCGGTGCTGGCGCCGCTGGGGCTACGCCCCCGGCATCTGGTCGCACTCACAGTGCTGCGTGCCGGCGGCGGCACCGGGCAACAGGCGCTCGCCACCATCCTCGAAATGGACAGCACCAACATCGTCGGGCTGCTCAACGACCTGGAGGCGAAGCAGCTGATCGAGCGTCGGCGCTCACCCGAGGATCGCCGCCGACACGTCGTCGAACTCACCGAAGATGGGGCAAAACGCCTCAGCGAGGCCGAATGCGCCCTGGCCGGCGCCGAGGACGAGGTGCTGGGCGCGCTTGATCCCGCCGAACGGGAGACGCTCTACGAACTGCTCAGCCGGGCCTCCACCGGCACGGCGGTCAGCTGCACCGAGGCGATCTGCGTCGCCGACGACACCTGCTGACGCCGGCTCACCACAGCGGCGACAGCGGTGCCGTCATGCCGGCGGTCACACCGACCGATCGCGGTGGGACGATCAGGCGGTGGTGGCCGACTGGGGGCGGTCGTCGCGTACGTGCACGAGCATGTCGCCGGTCTCGATCACCGCGCCGGCCCGGTCGGCCAGGGTGACCACCTTGCCCCGCCGCACCAGGGCGATCACCAACGACTCCAGCTCGCGCGGCGAGCGACCCACCTCGTCCCGCTCGGCGGAACGCATCGCCAGCGCCATGCCCTGACCGGGGGTGAGCAGGTCCTCCACCACGTCGATCAGCGGCGGCGCCGAGGTGGACAGGCCGAGCAGCCGGCCCGCCGTGGCCGACGAGACGATCACATGGTGCGCGCCACTCTGCTTGAGCAGCGGAGCGTTCTCCGCCTCCCGCGCCGCCGCGATGATGCGGACCTGTCCAGCGGTGAGCTGCCGTACCGTCAGCGCGACCAGCACCGACGCGTCGTCACTGTCGGTCGCGATGATCACGGCCTTCGCGCTCTTGACGTGCGCCTCGTTCAGCACCGACGACCGGGTCGCCGAGCCCTCGATCGCCACCAGCCCGGCGGAGGTGGCCTGCCGCAGGGCGGCGGCACTGCGCTCCACCACCACGATCCGCGAGCGGTCCAGACCATTCTCCATCAGGGCGGACACAGCGCTGCGCCCCTTGGTGCCGTAGCCGCAGATGATGACGTGGTCCTTCACGGCTCTCCTCCACCGCGACAGGCGACGGCCGGTCCGGTACTGCTCGGTCAGAACTTCCAGGGTGGTGCCGACCAGGATGATAAGGAAGATCACTCGGGCCGGGGTGATGAAGAGGACGTTGACCAGCCGAGCCGACGGCGCGGCCGGGGTGATGTCCCCGTAGCCGGTGGTCGAGAGCGACACGACCGCGTAGTAGAAGCAGTCGAGGAGGGTGAGGCCATCCTCGTTGACGTCGCGGTAGCCGTCCCGGCCCAGGTAGACCGCGGCGACCACGGCGAAGACCAGGCCCAGGGCGGCGGCGAGCCGAAGGCTCAGCGCGCTCAGTGGGCCCCGGCGCTGCGCGGGAAAATGGATCACCGTCGAACCTGCTCCCCCGCCGTCGCCTGCACGCCCACAACATAGCGGGTACACCGTCGACCGCACGTCCGGGTCGCGGCGGACAACCGGCGGCGCCCACCGGTGAGAGCCCCGGGGCCCGCCGACGGAGCGGCGCGGGCCCGGACGGGTCGGTCCGGACGGCCGCGGACGGGCATGATGAGGGTGTTCCCGACGACGACCGCGAAAGTGAGGCCGGCATGTCGTTACTGCGACGAGTCATCGGCGGGGTGCTGCGCCGCCACCGCCAGCGTCAGGGCCGCACGCTGCGCGAGGTGGCCGCGTCGGCCGACGTCTCCGTGCCCTACCTCTCGGAGGTCGAGCGGGGCCGGAAGGAGGCCTCGTCGGAGGTGCTGGCGGCGATCTGCCGAGCGCTCGGCATCAGCCTCGCCGACCTGCTCGGCGAGGCCCGCGACGACATGCGCCGGGTCGAACCCCGCCTCCCGGCCGCGCCGCGCGCCGCGCTCACCCACCTGGAGCGGGTCGATGCGACTCGGCGGGAGATCGGCAACGCCACACTGCTGGTGGGTCCACGTGTCGGCGGGTTCGTCCTGCACCGCGGGCCGGTGGCGAGCGAGCCGACCCTCAGCGTCGACGGAAGAGCCTCCGCTGGTGGCTCGCGCCCCGGTCCGCGTACCGCCGCCCTGGCTGACTGTGCACAGGCCCGGCTGGGCCTGCGGCGGGTGACCGTCGCGTAGGCCGCGTGGGTTCTGCCGTCGGCGGATCTGCCGGCGGCAGAATCACTGGGCCAGCCACTGCCGTCGCCCGCACGCTGAAGGGGCCGGTCCACCGGGTGGTCCCCACCGCCCGCCGGCACGGCGGAAGGCGGCGGCACATGATCGGGTACGACGTGCGAATGCTGGAGGGCGGGCAGCCGTCCTTCGGTGACCATGTGTTCGAGCGGCTGCTGCGGGAGCGGATCGTCTTCCTCGGCACCGAGGTGACGGAGGAGTCGGCCAACCAGATCTGCGCGCAGATCCTGCTGCTCGCCGCCGAGGACGACAACCGCGACATCTACCTCTACATCAACTCGCCGGGCGGTTCGGTGAGCGCGGGAATGGCTGTCTACGACACGATGCGCTACGTCCGCAACGACGTGGCGACGCTGGCGCTCGGGTTCGCCGGCTCGATGGGGCAGTTCCTGCTCTGCGCGGGTGCGGCCGGCAAGCGGTACGCGCTGCCGCACTCGCGGATCATGATGCACCAGCCGTCCGGCGGGATGGGCGGAACCGCCGCCGACATCACCATCCAGGCGGAGAACATGCTGCACGTGAAGCGGACGATGCAGGAGCTGATCGCCCAGCACAGTGGACGGACCCTCGACGAGATCCAGCGAGACTGGGACCGGGACCGCTGGTTCACCGCCGAGCAGGCCCGGGAATACGGTCTCATCGACCAGGTGGTCACCCGAGCCGAACAGCTGCCAACGCTCTGATCAACGTCTGGTGGCCGCGGTACCGCCAGACCACCCCACCCATTAGCCTCCGTAGATATTTCGGCGGGTGCAGAAGGAGTGGGAATGGCTGACGGTCGCGAAGGTAGCTGCTGCGGCGACGACACGACCACCTCCGCCGTGAGTCGCCGCACGATGTTACGCGCGGCGGTGCTGGGTGCGGGCGCCATCAGCACCGGTGGCCTGCTGATTCCCGAGGCCGCGCGGGCCGCACCGTCGATCTACAACCCGTTCAGCGCCTACCCGATCACCGACACCTGGGAGGGTCACCTCCGCCGCGGGTCACTCGGCGGCATCGACTTCGGGATGGGGGTGGGCACGGCGTTGCCGGCCTGCGGCGCCGGCACCATCCAGAACATTCCCAACAACGGCACGGGCGGGCACACCGTCACGATCCACCACGCGGACGGGTACCGCAGCCAGTACCTGCACCTGTCGCAGTTCCTGCTCGGCAATGGTGCCAGCGTGGGCGCGGGCACGATCGTGGGCCGCTCCGGCGGCGCTGCCGGCGCACCCGGCTCGGGCAGCTCGACGGGCCCACACCTGCACTGGCACATGATCGACCCGTCCGGCACCCGGATCAACCCGCTGGTCTTCATCCAGCAGAACCCAGCCGACCAGCCCCGTCAGGTGTTCGAGGCGGCCAGCAACGCCGGCTGGCGTGCCCTGCCGGTCTCCGGCAGCGCGGGCGCGGTGACCGGCACGGCGACGACCGCGATCACCCTCGGATCCACGAAGATCCTCTACACCCTCAACGGCGGCCGGATCCACGAGGCCGCCAGCAACACCGGCTGGGCCAACCTGTGGACCGGCATCCACGGCGCCCAGGGCACCGCACTGGCCGCGATCAACCTCGACGGGGTGAAGCTGGTCTACAACGTCGTCGACGGGTACGTGCACGAGGCCGCCAGCAACAACGGCTGGCGCAACCTCAACACCGGCGTCGGTGGTGCCAGCTCATCCTCGATCTCGGTGATCGCGCTGAACGGCGTCAAGTACGTCTACAGCATCGTCGGCGGCTACGTACACGAGGCGCACAGCGCCAACGCCTGGCGGAACCTGAACACGGGCATCCCGGCCTCGGCGGTAGCGGCGATCACAGTGGGCAGCACGAAGATCCTCTACACACTGGACGGCGGCCGGGTCTACGAGGCCGCCAGCAACGCGGGCTGGGCCAACCTGTGGACCGGCATCCACGGCGCCCAGGGCACCTCGCTGGCCGCGCTCAACGTCAACGGGGTGAAGCACATCTACAACGTCGTCGACGGGTGGGTGCACGAGGCCGCCAGCAACAACAGTTGGCGCAACCTCAACAGCGGATCCGCGGCACACGGGCAGCGGCACTCGGCCTGGACGGCGTCAAGCTCATCTACGCCGCCTGACTGACCGCTGGTCTTCGAGGTGCCCCCGGCAGGATTCGAACCTGCGACACACGGTTTAGGAAACCGATGCTCTATCCCCTGAGCTACGGGGGCGCGAGGGCCCAGTCTAGCGACCCGGGCCTCCAGCTGGGGTGGCAGGGAGCGGCAGGCGCTCGCCCCGCCACCCGGACGCCTGTTGTCCCAGCACAGGGCGACAACCCGACGGGACGCCAGTGGAACCGACATGAGGTCAGGACCGGTCCGCCGCCGGCGGCAACTCACCACGCACACCATCGATCACCATCGTCGACCGGCTACGAGCTGGCGGGCCGGGCCGCGCGGCGACGCTCGGTGAGCCGTCGCGCCTTCACCGCGTTGCCGCAGTCGGCCATGCGGCACCAGCGGCGGGAACCGTTGCGGCTCTGATCGAGGAACAGCCAGCCACAGCCCCCTTCGGGCACCGGACAGCGGCGCACCCGGGCCAGGTCGGCCGTCAGCATGACGTCGAGGGCGGCCTCCGCGATCCGGTCGGGCACCAACATGGCCGGCACCGTGCCGTAGACCAGTCGCACCTGCGACGAGTCGAGCACGAGTCTCGCTCGGGCGGCCGCGCCGGACCAGCGCTGATGTAGGGCGACCAGCGCGGCACCGGCGGCGATGGGGTCGCCCGCCGTGCCACCGTCCGCGTCGGTGATCGCCGCGAGCATCACGACGTACAACCCCTCACGGATGTCCCGCACGGCGGCCAGTCCCGCATGCGCCGCGGCGGGCTCGTCGCGCCACGCCCGGCCCACCTGGTCGGCCTCCGCGTCGCTGATCACGCCCACCGGGACCGACCACCGCAGCAGAGCGGAACTGTCGGACAGGAAATCGTGCGGCGACTCCCCCCCTCGCTCCAGCGTGTTGACCAGATCGAGTGCCGGGTGGCCGCCGACCAACGGTAGCTGGCACACGTCGAGTGGCATACCGCCGACGCTACCACCTAAACCGTTTAAGACAGTTACGCACCGCGCCTGCACCTCACGTCTGCTTGCTACGCACGTGAGAAAAACGGGGATCCACGGTTAGCTATGCTACCGTCAAAACCAAGTTAGCCGGGATCACGATGCCTCATCCCGGGCGGCTGATCGCTACACCTCGTCCAGGATCTGGGAGGTAGCCAATGGTGCACCAACGACGCGCGGTCTATGCCCTCGCCGCGTTGTCCGCAGCCACTTTCTGTTACGTCACCACCGAGGTGCTTCCGATCGGGTTGCTCACGCTGATCGCGCCAGACCTGGGACGCTCCAGGTCCGAGGCCGGTCTGCTGGTGACCGGGTACGCAGTGGTGGTCATGGTTGTGGCGCTCCCGCTGACCCGGGTCACCAGGCGTGTGCCCCGGCGCCCGCTGCTCGCCGGTGCCCTCGGTGTGTTCGCCGCGGCGACGGCGGTGTCGGCCTTCGCAACCTCCTACGAGGTGTTACTCGCCGCGCGGCTGGTGTCCGCCACCACGAATGGCGTCTTCTGGGCGGTGGTGTTCCCGGTAGCGATCTCGATGTTCCCCGCGAACATCCGAGGCCGCATCGTGGCTCGACTGTCGATCGGCAACGCGCTCGGCCCGGTTCTCGGGGTGCCGCTGAGCACCTGGTTGGGCGGGCAGGCCGGGTGGCGGGCCGCCTTCGTCGCGATGGCCGTCTTCGGCTTCGTCACCTGCGTCGCGGTCGCCCTGCTCCTACCGAGCGTCACACCGCAGCAGAGTGCGGGCGACATCGGGCCGATGCCGGACCGGCCACGCTTCGTCGTACTTCTCCTCGCCACCGTCCTCGCGGTCACCGGTGCCATGGGCGCGTTCACCTACATGACCGTGTTTCTCCTCGACGTCAGCGGGTTCGCCGCAGCGTCTCTCGGCCTGCTGCTCTTCGTCCAGGGCTCGTTCGGCGTCGCCGGCACCTGGGCGGTCGGTCGGGTCCTGGACCGGTTTCCGCTCGGTGTCGTGCTGGTTCTCCTGGGGCTCCTCACCGCCGCGATGCTCGGCCTCCATGGAGTTGGCGCGAGCAAGGTATTGACGATCCCGTTGCTCGCCGTGGCGGGGATGTCGTTCAGTTCGCTGATCGCGGGAGTTCAGCACCGCGTCATGCAGGTGGCCCCGTCGACCACCGACATGGCGTCGGCCAGCCTCAGCGTCGCGTTCAACTTCGGCCTCGCGGCCGGCTCGTTGATAGGCGCGGGTCTGCTGGCGACGGCCGGTGTGCGCGTCATCCCACTGTTCGGTGGCCTGCTGACAGCCGTGGCGATGGCGTTGCTCGCCGGCCACGAAATGTCCCGCAGGAGAGGGAAGAGCCACAAGCCCGACCACAGCAGTTGGTCGGCACGCCCGATCCACGGCCGCGATGCCGAGAAGCCGCAGGCGACCAGCGTACGGACATAGACGGTGCGGCATCCCCTGAGCTACGGGGGCGCGAGCGCGACCTGAGCGTTCACCGGGGTGGCACAGAGCGGCCCGGAGCGGAGAGTGGTCCTCCGCGCCGGGCCGCCGCATCGGGTGGGTCAGCTGGTCACGCAGTCGGCCAACACGCCCGGGCCGGTGCCGGTGCCCTGGAAGCCGAAGTTGGTCGACTGCCGGCCGAGGACCCGTCCGTTGTAGCTCACGTTGGTGAACCCGACGGTTCCGCTGGTGCCGCTGACCTGCGCGTTCCAGGCGCTGGTGACCGAGCCGCCGGGCAGCGCGACGGTCACGTTCCAGCCGTTGATGTCGGACTGGCCGGCGGTGACAGTCACGCTCGCGGTGAAACCGCCAGCCCACTGGTTGACCGCTATCGACGCGGAGCAGCCGTCACCGGCCGGCGGAGGGGTGGTTGGCGGCGTGGTCGTCGGCGGGGTCGTGGTCGGGGGAGTGGTCGTCGGCGGGGCGGTGGTGGGCGGGTTGGGCGCGCCGTTGGCCAGGCTGAAAGCCAGGTCGGGCTGGAACGAACCGGCCGTGAAGCGGCAGCCGTCCGCCTCCCCCGGCGGCTTCACCCACAGGTACGCGTCGATGTTGCCGTCACCCGTGTTGGTCGTCGGGTACTGCCCGATGCGCCGGTCGGTGTTGTCGTCGCCGCACCAGTCCCCGCTGGCGCCCCCGTTGCGGCTGGTGTCGATGACCTGGCGCTTGCCCGAGACCCCCATGCCGTTGAGGGCGGAGATGACCGCCCGACCGAAGTTCGCCTCGCTGGAGGTGGAGTTGTAGTTCGACACGTTGGTGAAGAAGCCGTCGGCGTACTGCACGCCGGCGGCCCGGAGCCGGTTGGCCGTCTCACCGGCGCTGTTCCAGGTGGAGTGGCCGCCGTCGAGGTACACCTTGGCGTTGGGGTTGCCCGACTTGATGGTCCGGGTGGCCGTCGAGATCGCCTCGTTGCGCGCGTTGATCTCGGCGCCGCTCAGGCACGTCAGGAGAGCGAGCGAGTCGGTTTCCAGGATGATGATGACGGTCTGGTTGCCCAGTCCCCTGGCGAAGTTGGACACCCACGTCTGGTACTGGTTGAGGTCCGGCGCCCCACCGGCGCTGGCCCCGCCGCAGTCCCGGTTGGTGATCTCGTAGACGGCCAGGACCGGGATCTGCTGCGCCGCGTTGGCGGCGCCGATGAACCCGGAGACCTCGGACTGCACGGTCGAGGGGTTGAAGTTGGCGAACCAGCGCGCCTGCGGCTGACTCGCGATCTTGTCGCGGATGACGGCCGTACGCGAGTCACCGGGGTTGGCGGCGACCCAGCGGACGACGGCCGAACTCGGGTCACGGTAGAGCGACCCGGACAGCGTGCCGGCGGAGGCGCTGCTGACGGCGAGGCAGACGCCGACGGCGGTAGCGCCCGCGACAGCTGCCACGCTGATGGCCGCCGATCTGCGGCGGAGCGAGGAGAGGATAGCCACGACGTGTTGCCTCCAGATCACATAGATGTATCTAAGTTCATGGGAGCGTTCCCATGGACGTTAGCGGAGGCGCGCGCCGCTGCCAAGGTGTGAAGCCATGGTTCGCGCGAGGCCGGTGCGAGGGGCTGCCGTCTTCTCCGTTCGAAAAGTGGTCAATCCTGCCGTCGCCGGGTCGCTGGCCCAGACGCCGCCAGGAGGGCGCGGTCCGGGGCGTACTAGCCTGTCGCGGTGGCGAGCAATTCTCAGCCGAGCGGCGGGTTCTCCGGCACGCTACGGACGATCCTCAGTTGTGTGATCGCACTAGCGGTCGGGGTAGGCGCGATCTACGCCCTCGGACCCTGGTCGGTTGAATCGCCCGCGCCGGCCGACCCGCCCCGCCCGTTGGGCGCATCGGTGAAGGTCGCCGGACGCACCGTCTCCGTGCTCGGCGCGGGGGACATCCTGGTGCACCCCGAGTTGTGGGACCAGGCCCGGCGCGACGGCGGCGGCGAGTTGGACTTCGGCCCGATGCTGGCCCCGGTGCGCGAGACCGTTTCCAGCGCAGATCTGGCCCTGTGCCACCTGGAGACCGCGCTGGCACCGCCGGGAGGCCCGTACATCGGCTTCCCGAAGTTCAGTGTGCCGCAGGAGGTGGTCAAGGGCATCAAGGGCGTCGGGTACGACGGTTGCTCCACCGCCTCGAACCACACCATCGACCAGGGGTACGACGGCGTCAAGCGGACCCTCGACGCGTTGGACAAGTCGAACCTGGGGCACACCGGCAGCTACCGGACCAAGCGCGATTCCCGCATCGCCAAGATCTATCAGGCCAAGGGCGTGAAGATCGGGCACCTCAGCTACACCAAGAGCTTCAACGGCCTGCGCCCGCCCGCCGACAAGGAGTGGGTGGCGAAACTGATCGACGCGAAGGTGATCCGGCGGGACGCCGTGGCGGCTCGGGATGCGGGCGCGGAGATCGTGGTGGTCAGCCTGCACTGGGGCACCGAGTACGAGCACGAGCCGGACGTTGACCAGCAGACCTGGGCCCGTCAGATCGCCGCCATCGACGACGTGGACGTCGTCTTCGGGCACCACGCGCACGTGGTTCAGCCGGTGGAGCGAATCGGCGACACCTGGATCGTCTACGGGATGGGCAACCAGATCGCCCGGCATGCCGAGCCGGTCAACGCCAACCGTGACGGCGCGATGACCCGGGTGACGTTCGGTCCGGCCGGCGAGACGAAGAGGTGGAAGGTGGTGGCCATCGAGGCGATTCCCACCTTCGTTGATCTGAACCCGGACATCCGTATGGTCGATCTTGAGCGGGCGTTGGCTGATCCCACCCTGTCCCCCGGTCGACGCCGCATCTACGAGGCCGCGGTCGAGCGGATCGAGGGCAACCTCCTAACCAGGGCCGCTGACACGGCGGGCCTGGTGGTACGCGGCGTACCGCGCCGATAACGAACCCGAAACAGCCGGTAACGAAAGCGAAATCATCACGGATCTCGTGGTGGTGCACCTTGCTAGCATTCGCGACGGCCGGCGGCTGTCCCCGGCTGACGGGCTGGACGAGTAGCGGTCCAGGGGGCAGTTCCACGGGGAAGGTTGTCGTTTCGTGTCAGGCAGGTCGGCGCAGTATGCGCCATGGCAGTCGGCGGCTGGCCCCACAGACGACCAGGAACAGTTGCTGGCGTGGCGGCGACGGGCGCTCGACCAGCAGTTGCCAGCAGCGGCCTTCCCTGCCGGTGCGAGCGCGCCCTCACTGGTCTACCTCTGGACCACAATGTTCGTGGTTGCCGTGGCGATCCTCGGGTTCGCGGTCAGCGCCCAGCCCGGGGTACTCCCGGCCGTCGTCGACTCGCAGCGTGACGTCGTGACCAAGCTGGCGTCGAGCATGCAGGTCGAAGCCCGCGGCCTGGCGACCGATCTCAGCCGGACGATGCTGGATCGCGGCGCCGCGAGTGAGGCCGACCTGCTGAACCGGCTGGTCGAAGAGGGCAGCGGCTTCACCGGCGCGGCGATCGTCGAGACCGCCTCCCGGCGACCTCTCGCCGCCAAGGGCGCGGCGCTGCCGATCGACCTGCTGCCGCCGGTGCTTGACGTCGACAGGACCATCGCCGTCACCACGCCGGATGGCCCCATGCTGGTCTACTCCGTCGCGCTGGACGACACCCGGTCGGTGCTCGCGATCCAGCCGGTCACCATGCGCAACCTACGACTCAACCCCGATGCGGGACATGGCATCCACATGATCACCCCCGACGGCAAGAGCAGCCTGATGCAGGGGGCCAATGCGGTCGACGCCGTGCACCTGCCGGCGGTCTTCGCCGGCCAGGCCGGGTCCGACTCGCCGCAAAGCCGTGAGGTGGTCGTCAAGGAGTGGAAGGACCGCAGATTGGTGGTGTCGTCCGCGCCGGTGGGTGAGACCGGACTTGTTGTCGTCTCCCTGCTCGCCTCCGAGGTGAGTGGGGGGACCTCGGGCACCAAGGGGGCGTTGCTCGGGCTCAGTCTGCTGGTCGTGGCCCTGCTCAGCTTCGTACTCATGCGCATGTCCCTGGTCCGGCCGGTCCGGGCGCTGCTGGATCAGGCGAAGGCCGACGCCTGCGGCGCGATGACGCGGCACCGCGCGCCGATGCGCATCCGCGAAGCGCACCGGATCGCGCGGGCACTGGCCCTGACCTCAGGCGACCAGTACCCGCCGGACCGGCGGTGGCGGCCGACCGTTCTCCAGGGCCTGACCGTCGCCGTGGTGATCGCGATGCTCTGGCCAGTGGCAGCCACGGTGCTCGCGCTGCAGGCCTCCGATCCGGCGATTCCCGTGCAGTTGGTGCGGGACGAGGAGAGCCGAGCCGAGGAGGCCAGCAACGCGCTGGGACACCTGCTCGACGACGGCCTGACCACCGTCTCCCGGGTGTCGCAGGGGGTGACCTCGAAGGACCTCGCCCAGGCGGACCGGGAACTCGACCGGGAACTCGCCGACGAGCAGCGGCTCCGGGCGTTGTACCTGATCGATCGCGACGGAAAGAAGGTGGCGGGGGCGGGTCGGAAACCGCTGCGGGCCGTCGCGCCGCTGCCCGGCGAGGTCGGCATTCACCTCGACGACACGGCCGATCGATTGCCGCTGGTGTACGCCTTCAACCAGCGCGCCGACGGCTACGCGGTGGTTGGTGAGTTCGACCCGGACCGTCTTCTCGGGCTGGTCCGTCGGGTCGACGGTCGGGTCCGGGTCGTCGACGCGGAGCTGCGGACGATCCTGGATTCGGAGGGCTTCCAGGCATTCCAGCCGCTGCAGGGCGAGTTGGCCCGCAGCATTGCGGTCGAGGTGCTGCCGGGCAGCACGGTTGGCCGGTCGATCACCGAGGACGGCGCCCCGGCGATGATCGCCGCCTCCGGTCTGACCGCGCCGACGACCGTCGCCCACCTCGAGTGGGCGGTCGTGCTGGAGCAGGACGTCGCCGGGCTGCGCCTACCGACGATGGTGGAGCGGCGCTGGACCTTGCTGCTGGCTGGCGCAGTGGTCGGCATCGCCCTGCTCACCCACGTGTGGCAGCTCTACATCTTCGTCCGGCCGTTGCGGAGGTTGAGTGCCTTCGCTGAGCGGATGAGCGACGGGACTGTGGAACTGCCCGTTCCGCCACAGCGCCACGACGACATCGGCGCGATCGCGATGTGCCTGGAGATCTGTCGCCAGGTCCGGCACACCGGGTCCGCCCGGTTCGGTGGTGCGCTGCGGCTGCGTGGCGCGGGAGCCGACCGGACCAGCGTCCTCGCCCGCGTCCGGCACGCGGCCGGCACGCGCAACCGGGCGACGAGGGGCTGAGCATGTTCTACCTGTACACCGTCTACGCCCTCTGCTGCCTCGCGCTCCTGGTGGCCGGCGTGATCGAACAGCGGAACCACAACCGCAACCTCAACACCATCCCGCACCGCGTGCTGGTCAACGGCATCCGTGGCAAGAGTTCGATCACACGGCTCTGCGCGGGCGCGCTGCGCGGCGGCGACAAGGTCGTGGTGGCCAAGACCACCGGTACCGCCGCCCGGTTCATCTTCCCGGATGCCAGCGAGGAGCCGGTACACCGCAAGTTCGGGATCGCCAATGTGGTCGAGCAGATCGGCATCGTTCGACGGGCGGCTGTCTATCACCCGGATGCGCTGGTCATCGAGTGCATGGCGGTCATGCCGGCGTTGCAGGAGATCAACCAGAGCAAGCTCATCCGGTCCACCATCGGGGTGCTCTGCAACGTTCGCGAGGACCACCTCGCGGAGATGGGGCCGACTCTCGACGACGTGGCTCGGTCGCTGAGCCGGTCGATGCCCGAGGACGGCATCTGCATCACCGCGGAAAAGGACCGGCTGGCGATCCTGGAGAAGGAGGCAGCCAACCGGAACTGCCAGCTGATCGCTGTCGACCCCGAGTCGGTGACCGATCAGGAGATGTCGGGGTTCGGCTGGATCACCTTCAAGGAGAACGTGGCCATCGCGCTCGCCGTTGCCGAACAGCTCGGCGTCGACCGGCGAAGTGCCCTCGCCGGCATGTGGTCGGCACCACCCGATCCGGGTGTGCTCTCGGTGGCCCGGGTTCTCTACGGCAACAAGCGGGTCAGGTTCGCCAACATCTTCGCCGCCAACGACCCGGAGTCGACGTTCATGAACATCGAGCAACTCGAGAAGCAACGGCTGATCAGCCAGCCGTTGACCATGGTGATCAACTGCCGACCGGACCGGGTGGAGCGGAACGGTCAGATGGGTACGCTCGCCGGCCGGGTCCAACCGCAACGCATCGTCCTGATCGGAGAGATGACCCGCAGTGCCCGGGTCAACGTGCCCGCCGATTTGCAGAGCCGGGTGGTCGACCTGGGCGGCAAACTCCCGTCGGAGCGGCTGATCAGCGAGGTCATGGCGGTGACCGCGGAAGACGCCTCCATCGTCGCCGTCGGGAACATCCACGGGCAGGGTGAGGTGCTGCTGCACGAGCTGGCCGCGCTGCCGAGCTGGGAACCGAACGACCACACCAGCGCCGAATCGATGCTCCGTCCGCCGACCGCGCGCACTTCGGACGTGGACGGCGAGACCGTGTTTCTCGGAAGGACCTACCGGTGACATTCGGAGGAGAACTCAGCGCGCAGCTCGCCACCGCCTGCCTCGGCATCGGCCTGGTCTTCGCGCTGCTCTGCTATCTGACCACCAACCTCTCGCCCGGCGGGATGATCACGCCGGGCTGGATCGCGCTCGCGCTGATCGAGGACCCGCTCCAAGCCGCGGTGATCGTGGTGATGACGGTCGTCACGTACGTTCTCACCCGGGTGATGCAGCGCATGGTGATCCTCTACGGCAAGCGCCTCTTCGCCGCGATCGTCCTGCTCAGCGTCCTCCTCCAGATGACGCTGTTCGTGATCGTCCAACGCGACCTGCCGCTGCTCTTCGCGCATCAGACCCTGGGCTTCGTGGCGCCAGGGCTGATCGCCTACCAGCTCGTGCGGCAGCCACCGAAAGCAACCGTGCTGGCCACCGTCATGGTCACCGCCATCACCTACGGCGTGGCGTTCAGCGGCGTCGTGGCCGGCTTCGTGCCGGTCACCTGAAACCGGACACCGACAAGGGACAGGCATGAACTACCGGACTTACTCCCGGGGCCGCGCCGTGCTGATGACCGTCGCCGCCTTCGCGTTGCTGACAGCTGGCAGCACCTTCACCTATGTCGTCGTCCGGCACACCGCGGCGGATCCGATCGAGCTGAGCCTCGGCGCGCAGGCCGCGCAGGCCGCCCCGCCCAGCGGCGCCGGCTACAGCTACCGACGGCTGACCGCGCCGGACCGGACGCAGATGCTCGACGCCAAGGGGAAGACCGTCGCGATCATGACCGACGGTGCTCGCACCGTGCACATCAGCGGCCCGCAGCGAACGTTCGCCGAGGCACGGTTCACGAAGGCCAAGGTGCCCGCCGATCTCTGGGTACGACTCGCCCCCCGAGAGTGGCGGGCGGGCGCCGAGAAAGAGAAGTGGTTTACCGACTGGTTCCGGAAAGCTCGCACGGACCGCTCCCCGGACGTGCTGGCGGTGGCCCGGGAATACACCTACGTCGCCGTACCGAAGAAGGATTCGAAGGGCCGGCAGTACTCCGGCGACGCCGCCTTCGGGCCGCTCTCCGACATCGACCCGGACGGTCGCGCGGAGAACTCCGACTTCTACGACTACCTCGGGGTGCCGTGGGAGTTCCCCGACAAGAAGGAGAAGCCGGCACCGTCGCACATCCGCAGCCTGGACTGCTCTGGCTTCCTGCGCATGGTCTACGGCTACCGGATGGGCTATCCGCTGCTCGGTACCAACAACGCCGGCCCCGGTCTGCCGCGGCGGGCGACCGCGATGGCCTCGGTGGGGCCAGGGGCCCTGCTCATGCCGAACACCGGCAAGCGGGCCCGGGAGTTGGATCGGCTGCTCCCCGGCGACCTTCTCTTCTTCAACGCCGGGCCGGTGCAGGGCGCGAACATCGAGCATTCCGGCATGTACCTCGGCGTTGACGACCGGGGACACCACCGGTTCATCTCCAGCCGCACCACCGCCAACGGCCCCACGATGGGTGACCTGGGTGGCGAGTCCATCCTGGACGGCACCGGCTACTGGGCACTGCGCTGGCGGACGGCCCGCCGGATCTGACCTCGACAGCAACCGACCGTCGGGTCAGGTCACGGTGAGCTGCTCCGCGAGCACCCTCGCGACGCGGCTACGGGCCTCGGTGTCCCGCCGGACCGACCAGCTCAGCTCCAGGTGAATGAAGACGGCGTCCAGTGCCGCCGCCGCCCGACCCTGCTCGTTGGTCTTGCCCTCAAGTTGGCCGCACTTCTTCACCCATGCCCGGCAGGTGTTCAGCCCGGCCCCGGAGAGGCCGTCCGCGATCCGGCGGGCCACCGGGGTCACCGGAGCCGAACCGGTCGACACCACCGCGTCGGACGTGGGCAGGTTCCGGTCGGCGAAGCCGTGCAGTTGAATCTGGTCGAGGCCGTTGTCGGCGAACTCGGTCGCCAGGGCGTGGAACAGCGACCGGTCATTGTGGGCAACGTCCGCGTCGCCGTCGGCGGCCTGCCGGTGGGCCCCAGCGACCAGCAGCACGCTGGCCGGTGCCTTGCGGTACAACACCAGCCCCAGCTTCTCCGTGTTGATGTCGAAGCCGGGGTGCGGCACCTCGATCACCGTGCGCGGGGTCGTGCTCCGGTCCACCAACACGGCACCCCAGGAACGGTCGTCGGACCCGTCGGCGAGGTAGAGGCTGAACGGCCGGCCGGTGACCGGGTCCGCCCCGTGGTGAGCCCGGAAGCCGAGGTCGTCGAAGACCCGATCCAGGTCGGCGCCGGCGTCCGGCTCGGTGACCAGCGATCGCGCTGCCCGCTGGGCCGCCGCCCGCTCCCCCGCGTCCGGGTCACGGTAGGGATTGTCCCGGGAGAGGCCCGCGGTCAGCTCGTCGATCAGAAGCTCAGGATCGGGCCCTCGCTGCTGTTCGGACTTCGGCTCGGCGTCGGCGCACGCCCCCGCCCCGAGCAGTGCCAGCGTCGCCGCCGCGAACAGTCCCCGGCGAGTGGAACTCGGAGCCGGAAGCGGTGTACGCACACGTGCAGGCTATCCGATCATCCCGGAGAGTCCGCTCCGGCTCGTTCCGACGCGGCACCGAACCTCGCGCGCCTCGGCCGGCTGGCCCGGTCAGACCCGAGCCAGCCCCAGCGCCCGCACGTCGACAGCGACGTCCGGGCCGTAGGAGTCGGCGATGCGGCGCTCGAAAGCGTCGGCGTCGACCGTGTATTCCTGCGGGCCCTCGACCTCCAGCACGTGCGCCGCCAGTACGCAGCCCACCTGTGCCGCGCGCTCGATGGGCAGGTCGGCGGCGAGCGCGGCGAAGAAGCCGGCCCGGAAGCCGTCGCCGACGCCGGTCGGGTCGACGATGCGGCCCACCCGCGCCGCCGGGACCAGGAAGTCACCCTCCTGCCCGGTGACGCGTACCCCGTTGGCGCCGAGGGTCACGACCCGCACGCCCACGCGGCGCAGGATGTCGTCCTCGCTCAGCCCGGTCTTCGACTCCAGCAGCGCCGCCTCGTACTCGTTCGTCAACAGGTAGCGAGCGCCGTTGATCATCGCCTCGATGTCGGCCGACGGCATCCGGGCCAGCTGCTGTGACGGGTCGGCCGCGAAGGGCAGGCCCAGCCGGCGGCAGGCGGCGGCGCGGGCGAGCATCGTTTCCGGGTTCTCCGCGGCGACGATGACGAGCCCGAGCCCGCCGGCCCGCGCGGCGACACCGTCGAGGCTGATCCGGTCGGGCTCACCCATCGCGCCGGGATAGAACGACGCGATCTGGCAGAGGTCGGTGTCGGTGGTGCAGATGAACCGGGCGGTGTGTGCGACGGAGCTGACCTGCACCTCCGAGCAGTCGACCCCGTGCCGCTCCAGCCAGCTGCGGTAGTCGCCGAAGTCGCCGCCGACCGCACCGAGCAGCACCGACCGGTGCCCGAGTTGAGCGAGCCCGAAGGCGATGTTGGCAGCGACCCCGCCGCGACGGACGACCAGGTCGTCGACGAGGAACGAGAGCGAGACGGTGTCGAGGCTGCCGGCGATGAGTTGCTCGGCGAACCGCCCCGGGAAGCGCATCAGATGGTCGGTCGCGATCGAGCCGGATACGGCGATCATGCGGGGCGGGCCCTCTCAGTAGCGGTAGTGGTCGGGCTTGTACGGCCCCTCGACCGGGACGCCGAGGTAGTTGGCTTGTTCCTTGGTCAGTTCGGTGAGGCGGACACCCAGCGCGGAGAGGTGGAGTCGGGCCACCTTCTCGTCCAGGTGCTTCGGAAGGGTGTGGACACCGATCGGGTACTGGTCGGTGCTGGTGAACAGCTCGATCTGCGCGATGGTCTGGTTGGCGAAGCTGTTCGACATCACGAAGCTCGGATGCCCGGTGGCGTTGCCAAGGTTCAACAGCCGACCCTCCGACAACACGATGATCGAGTGGCCGTCCGCGAACCGCCACTCGTCCACCTGCGGCTTCACAGTGACCCGCTCGACGTCCCCGCGCTTCGCGAGACCGGCCATGTCGATCTCATTGTCGAAGTGGCCGATGTTCCCCACGATCGCCTGGTGCTTCATCCGCGCCATGTGCTCGTTGGTGATGACGCTGAAGCAGCCCGTCGCGGTCACGAAGATGTCGGCGGTCTCGACCACGTCGTCGATGGTCGCGACCTGGTAGCCGTCCATCGCCGCCTGCAGGGCACAGATCGGGTCCACCTCGGTCACGATGACCCGCGCTCCCTGACCACGCAGACTCTCGGCACAGCCCTTACCGACGTCGCCGTAGCCGAACACCACGGCGACCTTGCCACCGATCAGCACATCGGTGGCCCGGTTGATCCCGTCGATCAACGAGTGCCGGCAGCCGTACTTGTTGTCGAACTTGCTCTTGGTCACCGAGTCGTTCACATTGATCGCCGGGAACAGCAGGTTTCCCGCCTGCTGCATCTCGTACAGCCGGTGCACGCCAGTCGTGGTCTCCTCGGTCACCCCCTTGATCCCGGCGGCGACCCGCGTCCAGCGGCGGTTGTCCTCCCGCAGCGACCGCGTCAACACACCGAGGATGACCTCGTACTCCTCCGAGTCGGCGCTCTCCGGCGACGGGACCGCCCCGATGGCCTCGAACTCGGCGCCCTTGTGCACCAGCAGTGTGGCGTCACCACCATCGTCGAGGATCATGTTCGGGCCCTGCCCGTCCGGCCAGAGCAGCACCTGCTGGGTGCACCACCAGTACTCGTCGAGGGACTCGCCCTTCCAGGCGTAGACCGGCACACCCGCCGGGGCGTCCGGGGTGCCGGTCGGGCCGACCACGATCGCCGCCGCCGCGTGGTCCTGGGTGGAGAAAATGTTGCAGGACGCCCACCGGACCTGCGCGCCGAGCGCCACCAGCGTCTCGATCAACACCGCCGTCTGGATCGTCATGTGCAGCGAGCCGGTGATCCGCGCACCCTTCAACGGCTGCCGCGAGGCGAACTCCCTCCGGATCGACATCAGACCCGGCATCTCATGCTCGGCCAGTTCGATCTCCTTACGCCCGAAGGCCGCCAACGAAAGATCCGCCACCTTGAAATCGCTGAAGTCGCCAGTCATGTCCGCACCCTCCCGCACCAGTGTCGAGGACCGTTGGAGTCCCGTTCAACCGCGCCCGTGCTCCACACACCGGGCCGCCCCGGGCCCGGGTGCGGAGCACGCGCCGTCAGGAGTTGCGACTGGCCGGGTCGACCCGGGCGTACGTGAGCAGGTCGGCCATCGTGAACTGGCCCGAGAAGCGGGCCGGCAGGGTCGGACGCCAGTTGGGCTGCACCTTCAGGTAGCTGGCCGGGTCGAGCTGGGCGATGCCGATGAGCACCTCCGCCACGATTCGCCCACCTACCGCGCCCAGTGAACCGCCGCCGGCCTGGAGCTGTGCCTCCTTGAGGAGGTAGTAGAAGAGCGGGGTGTTGGAGTCCAGGCCGAGGCCGTACCCACTGAGCTCCGGGAAGTTGAAGCTGCCGAGTGCCGGTGCCCCGATGTGTGCGGCGATCCGCTGGCCCGACGGGATGCCGAAGGTGAGCTGACGGAGCAGGTCACGTCCGAGCAGGTTGGCCGACGGGGAGCCGGACGGCGGCGGTGGCAGCGGGAAGCCGAACAGCGGCGTCGAGTTGCGGACGTCGACCCACTTGCTCCAGCGCACCTGGCCGTCGAAGAACTGGAACCAGAACTGGTGGTCGAGGTAGCGGCGGGCGGCCCGCTTTCCACCGCGCAGGTCGGCCGGGTCGGCGCCGCTCAGCGCCGGGTCGAAGAGCATGGCGTAGAACTCGTCGCCGCCGTTGCCGGTCCGGTTGACCAGGTAGGCCGGTCGCGGCTGGCTGTGGCCGAAGCGGAACGCCGCCGCGGTGAACTCGACCGGGATGAACGTCGCGTTCGGCTCCGGCTTGTAGAAGCGGCGGCCGCCGTTGAGCACTGTGAAGACAGTGCCCGGGCCGGCGATCAGCGGCAGGAACTCGTTGAGCACGATCCACTGGTAGTGCCAGGTGACGAGTTGCCGGGCGGCGCCGAAGACCTGCGCCGCCGGTGTGCCCTGTGCGCGCACCAGGTCGACCACCCGGTTGTGGAAGAGGATGAACGCGGCCGTGATCTGCGCGATCGGCAGGTTCTCGTCGTTGCGCACGTCGAAGACGATCGCCCTGCCACTGGAGTTGCGCGGCAGATCCTCGAAGCGCCCGCCCGACTCGATCTTGAGTTTGGCGGGATCGGCGGAGTTGTACAACTCCGGGTTCCCGGTCGGCCCACCACCGTAGAGCGAGTCGAGGTCGAGGGCCGGCGTCCGGGGGTTCGGCACAGTGGTCGGGTCGACCGGCGTGCCCAGCGGCGCCGTCGTCTCGAAGGCCAGGTCGTGGTCGACGAACTGCCCGAAGTACGTCATGCCCTGCGGGATCGAGAAGTTGTCGGGGTTGTTGATGCTGTGCTGCTGCTGGTCGGCGAGCGCCTCCGCGCCGACGCTGAGCGGGTCGCGGGCGTCCATCGGGCCGCCGACGCGCGACAGGTCGATCAGCGCGTTCCGCATCTGGGTCGTCGCGGACCCGAATGCCGGCAGCGACGGGAACATTCGGCCGAACCGGTTGGAGAACGCGGCCGCCGCCGGCGTCGCGTCGAGCAGGACTCCCCCGGTGCCGGCCACGAGCGCCCCCGCGCCGACTCCGGCCAATAATCGCCGTCGGCTGACACCTCGAGAAGCGTTGTCAATTGCCATGTCGGCCACCTTCCGTCCGCGGGCGCCCGCGTGGACGCACGGGCCGCAAACCCGCGAACCGGCAGCAGTGTGAACCCTTCGGTTAGTGGCGCCCTGGAGCTTCGGTGGTGTCCGGCTGGAGGCCGGTGAGCATGGTGTCGACAAGCGAGGTGTCGTGTTTCGCGGCGCGGAACAGCGGGTGGTCGAGCGTCGATCGGAGGAAGTCCCGGGTGGTCGCCACACCAGGCCCTTCGATGGCGCACTCGTCGAGCGCCCGGGCCATCCGGGCCAGGGCCTGGGTGCGGTCCGGCGCCCAGACGACCACCTTCGCGAGGAGGGAGTCGTAGTCGGCCGGGACCCGGTAGCCGGCGTACCCGTGCGTGTCGACCCGGACGAACGGGCCGGCGGGCAGGTCGAAGCGGGTCAGCTCACCCGGCGTCGGTACGAAGCCGCGCGCCGGATCCTCGACGTTGAGGCGACACTCGATCGCGGTACCGCGCGGCGTCACGTCGGCCTGGGTCAGCGCCAGCCGCTCGCCGGCCGCGACGAGGATCTGTTGCCGCACCAGGTCGACGCCGGTCACCAGCTCGGAGACCGGGTGTTCGACCTGGAGCCTGCAGTTGACCTCCATGAGGTGGAAGTCGTCCCCACCGCCGACCAGGAACTCGAAGGTGCCCGCGCCCACGTAGCCGACACCGAGCGCGCCGGTGACCGCGGCGGCGGTCATCCGGTCGACCATGTGTTGCGGCAACCCGGGCGCGGGCGACTCCTCGATCAGCTTCTGGTGACGCCGCTGCACCGAACAGTCGCGCTCGCCGAGGTGGATGCCGTTGCCGTAGCGGTCGGTGAGCACCTGCACCTCGACGTGGCGGGCCGACTCGAGGTAGCGCTCGATGTAGACCCGGTTGTCGCCGAAGAGCAGCTGTGCCTCGGCCCGCGCGGACGCGAACTCGCCCAGGAACGAGGCCGGGTCGCGGACCACCCGTACGCCCCGACCGCCGCCACCGGCGACCGCCTTGATGATCAGCGGGAAGCCGATCTCGTCGGCGACCGCGCGGGCGTGGGCCGCCGACTCGACGGCGTCGGTAGTGCCGGGGAGCACGGGTAGGCCGAGGCCCGCCATGATGCCCCGCGTCCGGGCCTTGTCGCCCAGCGCGGCCATCACGGCGGGCGGCGGCCCGATGAACGTGATCCCGTCGGCCTCGCAGATCTCGGCGAAGTCCGGGTCCTCGGAGAGGAATCCGTAGCCCGGGTGGATGGCGTCGGCTCCCGTGCGGCGGGCCGCCTCGATGATGGCCGGGGCGCTCAGGTAGCTGCGCCGGCTGGGACCGGGCCCGATCTGGACGGCTTCGTCGGCCAGCCGCACCACCGCCGAGTCCCGGTCGACGGTCGAGTAGACCGCCACGGTACGCAGCCCCATCTCCCGGCAGGTCCGGGCGATCCGGACCGCGATCTCGCCCCGGTTGGCGATCAGCACCGACTCGAACACTGGGTCAGCCCTCCGACACAGCTAAGGCGATCAACCGTTCGCCGTACTCGACCGGGGTCGCGTTGGGCACCAGCACCTTCACGACCTCGCCCGCGCGGTCGGCTTCGACCGGGATCATCATCTTCATCGCTTCGAGGATCGCGACCTGCTGGCCGGGCACGACCTGGTCGCCCTCACTGACGAACGGGTCAGCGCCTGGCGACGGCGCGAGGTAGAGCGTCGCGACCATCGGTGCGCACACGTAGTGCAGACCGGCGTCGGCCTCCACCGGCGGGACCGCCGGGACCGCCGCCACCCCGGGTGCGCCGTCCGGCCACTCCACCTCGACCACCAGGTCGCCGTGCTGGAGCCGCGCACGGCGGACCGGACCTGGCGTCGACCCGATCAGCCGCGCGAGACTGCGGACCGCGGCGTCCAGCGGGTCGGCGTTACCCTCCGGCATTCGTCAAACCTCCGATCTGTCGGAAGCGGGCCCGGCGCTGGGCCCGCACCTCCTCGCGGCTGAGACCGGCCAACTCCGCGAACGCGTCGACAACCGCCCGGTGCACGGCCGAGGCGGTCGCCCCGGGATCGGCCGGTGCCCCGCCGGGTGGTTCGGGAACCACCCCGTCGACGATGCCGAGCGCCAGCAGGTCGCCGGCCTGGAGCTTGAGCTGCGCGGCGGCCTCGTCGGCCCGACCGGAGTCGTTCCAGAGGATCGCCGCGCAGCCTTCCGGGCTGATCACCGAGTACGTCGCGTTGGCGAGCATCAGCACCCGGTTGCCGACGCCGAGGGCGAGGGCACCTCCGCTGCCGCCCTCGCCGGTCACGATCGCGACGACCGGAACCGTCAGCCCGGCCATCAGCCGGATGCTGTCGGCGATGGCGAGGGCCTGCCCGTTCTCCTCCGCCGAGATGCCGTGGTAGGCGCCGGGCGTGTCGATCAGCGTCACGATCGGCGTGCCGAGCTTCTCGGCCAGGCGCATCAGCCGGGCCGCCTTGCGATAGCCGGCCGGTGTGGCCATGCCGAAGTTGCGGCTGGCCACCTCGGCGACCGTGTGGCCCTTCTGGTGGCCGATCACCACTGTGGGTCGGCCGTCGATCAGGCCGACGCCGCCGACGATCGCCGGGCAGTCACTCGCCAGGCGGTCGCCGTGCAGCTCCACGAAACCGTCCACGAAGTGGCCGATGTAGTCGAGTGTGGACGGTCGACCGAGATCGCGGGACAGCGCCACGACCGCCCACGGGTCCGCCGACTCGGAAGGCGCGGTCGCCCGTACCGGGTGAGGATCCGGCGCGGACCGGTCGGCCCCCGCGAAGGCCAGCAGCCGGCCGATGGTCGGCCGCAGGTTCGAGCGGGGCACCAGGTCGTCGAGCATGCCGCGGGCGAAGAGGTACTCGGCGGTCTGGAAGCCGGCCGGCAGTGGCTGACGTAGCGTCTGCTGGATGACCCTCGGCCCGGCGAAGCCGAGGCGCGCTCCCGGCTCGGCGAGAATGACGTCGCAGAGCGTCGCGAACGACGCCGCGACGCCACCGTAGGTCGGGTCGCTGACCAGCGAGATCGTCAGTACCCCGGCCTCGTCGAGGGCTCCGAGCGCCGCGCTCGTCTTGGCCATCTGCATGAGCGACAGCACGCCCTCCTGCATCCGGGCGCCGCCGGAGGCGCTGACGATCAGCAGCGGCGTACGGGTTTCGAGCGCCAACTCGGCCGTCCGGGTGATCCGCTCACCGACGCCGGAGCCGAGGCTGCCGCCGAGGAACCGGAAGTCCATGACCGCCGCTATCAACGGCTGCCCCTCGACAGTGCCCCGGACGCAGACGACCGCCTCGTCGAGCCCGGTGCGCCGGCGGGCGGCCTCGATCCGTTGCGGGTAGGGCAGGGTGTCGACGAACCCGAGCGGATCACCGAAGGCGCCGACCGGTGGCAGCTCCTCGACCGAGTCGAGATCGAAGAGCTGCTCGATCCGCTGGTGCGCGGTGACCTGGTCGTGGTGGTCGCACTCCGGGCAGACGCCCAGGTTGCGCTCGACCCGGCGCTGGTAGAGCAACGCCCGGCAGCCCGGGCAGATCAGCCAGCTCTTGCCGACGGGCGTGTTGACGGTGGCGGTCATGACTGCCCGCGTTCGGCCGCGGCCTTCTCCACGATCTCCCGGATGCGTGCCTGCTGCTCACGTGTGGTCCGGTTGAGGTGGGCGGTCATGCCCTCGTCGTCGGCGTGCCCGCCCGGCCGCATCTCGAAGTCCTGTACCCACCGCATCCGCACGCCGCCGTCCGGGATCTCGGTGTATTCCCAGAACAGGTTCATGTACTTGAAGGCGCCCGTCTCCAGCCGCCGTGCCCGGACCACCCGGTCGCTGCGGTCGGGCACCCGCTCGGAGACCCAGCTCCAGACCCGGCCGGCCGGGTCGGGGTGCATGGTCAGCCGGAAGACGACGGCCCCGTCGGCGGACGTCGAGAGCACTTCGGTGCTGGCGTACTCGCTGAACAGGGAGGGCCAGTTGGGGATGTCGTTGGTCAGGTCCCAGACGAGGTCGAACGGTGCGTTGATGACGACCGCGTTGTCCGTGTGTCCGGCCATGGGGTCACCGATCCGCGAGTCGTTGGTTGATGTAGTCGACGGCGAGCCGCGGCGTCTTCATGATCGACACGGCGTCGTCGGGGATGCGGACCTCGTACTCCTGCTGCACCCGCGCCGCCAGCTCCAGCAGCGCGAGCGAGTCGTAGCCGAGGTCGTCGAACGGCGCGTCGAGCGTCGCCGGATCGGCCCAGTCGGTCTGCTCGACCACGCCGGAACTGGTCTCCAGGATCCGACGCAGGTCGTCGAGGGTCAGCTGGCTCATGAGTTTCCTCCCGTCGGTCGCTGCCACCCGTCGCGCACGCCGCCGACCTGTGGCACCGGCGACTCGGGGTGCGGGACCTCCTCGGTGTCGACGTGGCCCAGCTCGGGGCGCGGCGCGAGCGGGCTGATCTGGAACACGATCAGCGCGGTCTCGCCACCGGCGTTGACGATGCGGTGCCGCTGGCCGCGACGGACCATGAGAGCCTCGTCGGGCGCGAGCTTGACCTCCGCGCCGTCGACGCGGATCACGACCTCGCCGCGCACCAGATAACAGAACTTGTCCGAGTACGGGTTGTACTGCTCCGCCAGGAACTCGCCCGGCTCCAGGCGGACCGTGCCCATGAAGCCCTCCGTCGCGTCGACGGTCTTCGGGCTGAGCAGGATCCGCACCTCGCCGCCGATCCGGTTGATGCCGGGCACGTCGGTGGCGGCGACCTTCACGATCGGTTGCCGATGCATGATCATCCCTTCTCTGCGACGAGCACTCGGAACGGCAGGTCCGTCGGGTGGACGGTGGCCGGGCCGAAGCCCGCCGCGGCGAGCGCCCGGTTGTAGGCGGCGACAGAGTGCGACTCCCCCTCGAAGGTCCAGACCAACATCAACACCGAGAAGAGGTACGGCGCCGGGTCCAGTGCCGGCGACTCGTCGCCAGTGGTGAACCCGACGATGACCAGCCGGCCACCCGGCTTGACCACGGAACCGAGGCGGTTCACCAACTCGTGCACCCGCTCCTCGGAGAAGTGGTGGGTGACGTTGGTGAGCAGCACGACGTCGTACGGGCCGCCGAGATCGGTGGTGAACATGTCACCCGGCAGGAACGACGCCCTGTCGCGCACACCGAGCCGCTCGGCGTGCTTCTCCGTCACGGCGAGCACGTTGGGCCAGTCCAGCGAGGTCACCGCCGCCTGTGGGTTGTGCTGCGCGAGGGTGTAGCCGTAGACGCCGTGGCCGCAGGCGACGTCGAGGATGTCGAGTTCGGCGCGCTCCTTCGTCCACGGCGCGAGCGCCTCGGCCATCACCTCGGCGGTCGGCTGGGCGACCTTCGTCGCGTACGCGGCGAAGTCCTCCCAGTAGGTGTACTCCGGGGTCTCGGCGTGCACGTCGAGCACTGTGCCGCCGGCCCGTACGGCGGCGCTGAGGTCGCGCAACGCGTCCCACTCCCAGTCGCTCGACATCACCTTGACCATGCCGCCCAGGTAGTCCGGACGGGTGCTGACCAGGTGGTCGGCGGCCGCCGGGGTGAGCGAGAAGTGCTCGCCGGTCCGGTCGGTGAGACGGATCGCGGTGAGCGCGTCGAGCAGGATGCGCGCGCCCCGCGGGTGGATGCCGAGCTTCGGAGCGAGCCCGCTGGCCGTGGCCGGGCCCGCGGCAAGCGCGTCGAACACACCCAGCTCGACAGCGGTACGCAGCAGGCTCGTCTTCTTGTATGCCTGCATCATGTCGTTGATGTCGCGGCGGGTCAGCGTCACGTGATGCTCCCTGTCTCGGGGCTCCAGGTGTAGAAGGGCGTGGCCTTCGAGTCCTGCAACTCGGTCATGCTGTCCGGCGCGTAGCGCTGCAGGTAGGCCGAGAGTCGGCGGTTGACCTCCTGGAAGTCCGCTCGGGCTCGGGCCGCGAGGAGCTTGTCGAAGACGTCGGTGTCGGCCTCGAGCAGGTGCATGTAGAGGTCCTGGTACTGGAAGAGCGTGCGCCGCGAGATGCCGACGACGTACGGCATGTCGCCCTTGTCGTGCTCGGCGAAGAGCTCGGCGACCGCGTCGGCGTGACCGGGGGCCATCCGCATGACCATGAGGGCGCGGTAGGACATGTGCTCACGCTCCCCGCAGGATCGTGGCCAGGGCGGCGGCAAGGGTCTGCGCCCGGTCGTCGACCGGGCCGGCGCTGCGCCAGGCGACGATGCCGTCGGGGCGTACCAACAGCGCCCCGCCGGGGCCGACCCCACAGCTCGCGAGCCACGAGCCGTCGTCGGCGAGGTCACCGTCGGGGCCGGCGGTCAGCGCCTTGATCGGAAGCCCGGTCTCCGCCGAGACCGCCTCGGCCGCCGCGAGCCAGGCGTCGTCGCCCGGAGCAGTGGCCAACGTCCAGCCCTCGGTCAGCACGTCGATCGTGGAGACCCGAGCGCCGTCGTGGTCGACCCAGCCGTGCGGGGCACGCGATCCGGGTTGGCCGGTGAAGGTCAGCTCGCGGGGCAGCAGCTCGGTGTCGGCGGGCGCGCCGACGATCGCGTTGGAGGTGTACCGGTAGCCCATCGTCACGATGACGAAGTCCCGGTAGGCGGCCTTGTCCTCGTCGGCGAGCTGACCCCGGGTGCGGAAGAGCATCCACGCCTGGTCGGCGGTCGCCGCGCCGACCGGACGACGCTCGGCTTCGTAGGAGTCGAGCAGGCTCTCGTCGGCTCGCCCCTGAAGGACGTCGGCGAGCTTCCACGCCAGGTTGTGCGCGTCCTGGATGCCGGCGTTGACACCGAAGCCGCCGGCCGGCGGGTGGGCGTGGCAGGCGTCGCCGGCGAGGAAGACCCGCCCCGCCTGGTACGCGTCGGCGACCATGTGCCGCGCGTCCCAGGGCTGGGCCGACTCGACCTCGACCTCCAGCTCGGGGTCACCGGCCGCGATCCGGGCCAGCTCGACGCACCGTTCCGGGGTGAAGTCGGCCGGCGACTGTCCCCGCTCGGGGTAGTAGTTGACGCCGAACATCCACCGCCCCGGCTCGATGAAGAGCAGCAAACCCTGGGCCAGCTGGTTCATCAGGTAGATCAGCGTGAAGCGTGGTGCCGACTCGGGCAGGTCGACCTTGGCGCGGAAGATGATGCTGACGAAGTTCCCGGCGACACCGTTGCTGCGGTTTCCGATCTGGAGCAGTTCGCGGACCGGGCTCTTCACGCCGTCGGCAGCGACGACGTAGCGCGCCCGGATCGTGCGCGTCGTGCCGTTGTCGTTGACTGTCGCGGTCACCCCGTCAGGGTCCTGGGTCAGCCCGATCAGCTCGTTCTGGAAGCGGATCTCCGCGCCCGCCTCGACGGCGGCGTCGTAGAGCAGCGGCTCGTAGTGGTCCTGGCCGCACCAGATCGGCCAGCTCGGCGTGAACTTGTCGTAGTCGACGTCGTGCGCCTCCATGACGAACGACTTGTGGAGGTCGGCCAGGGACTGGGCGCCGAGCATGACCAGTGGCGTGGCGCGGCCGGCGCGGACGAGGTCGAGTTCGGCGCCCGGCCCGACGATCTTCATGCCGGCCTGCTGCACGGCCGGCTCCAGGCCGACGGTGCGGAAGATCTCCACAGTGCGGGCGTGCAGGCCGGTCGCGCGGGGGATCGTCGACAGCCGAGGCCGACGTTCGACAAGGATCGGCCGGATCCCCTTGCGGGCCAGGAAGAGCGCGGTCGACAAACCGACCGGGCCGCCGCCGACGATCAGGACGTCGGTGCTTCCGTCAGACATGAGCGTCCTCCGTGTAGACGACTTTGTAGAGGTGGCGTTCCGGCGTGGCGATCGCGCGTACCTCGCCGAAGTGGGGGTGGACCTCGGGGTTCTGGAGCATCGCCGTGAAGTGCTCTTCGCTCTTCCACTGCGCGTAGTTGACGACCCGGGTCCCGTCGAGGCTGGCGTGGATGTTCGCCGACACGAACCCGTCGACCTTGGACATCACCGCGTCGGTCGCCTCGATCAGGATGTCGACGAGCTTCTGCTGGTTGGCCGGCTCGACGGTGAAGACGTTGACCATCGTCACGACCGGCTGGTCGATGCCGATGTGTGCCATTGCGGGCTTCCTTTCCTAGATCGGACGCGCTTCGAGCAGGGCCCAGCCGCGGGATGCGGGGGTGTTGACCAGCTCGAAACCGGACGCGGTGAACAGCGCCTGCCATTCGCGGAGGTCGCGCTCCTTGCCGCCGAAGAGCACCAGCATGTCGATGTCGATGATCTTGGCGTGGTCCCACTGGTTGCGCGGCGGCACGATCTGGTCGATCGCGATGAGGCGGGAGTCGGCGTCGCCGATCGCCGCGCGGATCCGACGTAGCAGCGTGACGCAGGTGTCGTCCGGCCAGTTGTGGACGATCGACTTCAGGATGTACGCATCCGCGCCGGCCGGCAGTTCGTCGGTGAAGAAGTCGCCGCCCCGCACCTCGACCCGCTCGGTGACGCCGTGCTCCTTGAGCAGCGGTTCGGCATCGGCCACGACCTCGGGCAGGTCGAAGAGGACACCGGTGCCCTCGGGGTGGCGCTGGAGCATCTTGGCCAGGAAGTAGCCGTTGCTGCCGCCGATGTCGGCGATCCGGCCGAACCGCTCGGGCGCCAACTCCGCCGCGAACCGGTCGGCGAGCCGCCGGCTCCAGTGGGCCATGAAGCCCTCGAAGAACCGGTTGGCCTCCGGGTGGGCCTGGAGGTAGTCGTAGAAGCCCATGCCGAAGACCTTGTTGAAGGCCGGCTCGCCGGTGCGGACGCTGTGCAGGATCTCCGCGTACGGGAGGCGGTTGAAGTCGGCGCCGCTGAACTGCACCATTGGCCGCAGCCCGCCGATCCGGGCCGACGTCAGCCCCTCGCCGAGCGGGGTCAGCGCGAACGACCCGTCCTCCTGCTCGTCGAAGATGCCGACCGCGCAGGCCGCGCGCAGGATCCGCCGCAGCGCGTCCTCGTGCGACTCGGTCGCCGCCGCCAGTTGGGCGACCGGCACCGGTCCGTCGACGAGCAGGTCGGCGACGCCGAGTTCGGTGACCACGTAGATCACGTTGGCGATCTGTTTGGCGCTTCCCAGCACCGCGATCTGCCGTTCGCGCAGGTCGAGTGCCTGCTGCTCGTCGAAGTTCGCGACGGCGGCGAGGCTGGCGTCGGTCATCGTCCATTCCTTTCGTCGGTCACGACCATGGCCGCGTTGAACCCGCCGTAGCCCCTGGCGAGGACGAGCGCCGCGCGTACGGGTGTCTCCCGCGCGACGTCGCGCACCAGGTCGAGGTGCAGGCCCTCGGCCGGCTGGCGGATGTTTGTGGTGGGCGGGATGACACAGTGCCGGATCGACAGCAGCGCGGAGACGAGGTCGAGCGCCGCCCCGCCCGAGTAGAGCCGGCCGGTCATCGTCTTGGGCGCGGTCACCGGCACCCCACGTGGGCCGAAGACCGCGGTGATCGCCTCGGCCTCGACGCGGTCGAGCTCCGCGACACCGGCGCCGTCGGCGAAGACGACGTCGATGTCGGCCGGTGTGAGACCGGCGTCGGACACTGCCATCTCGGCCGCCCGACGCAGACCCGGCGGACGGCCGGAGCCGGGCCGGGGGTCGAACGTGGCGCCGTAACCGGCGATCACCCCGTAGACGGCGGCCCCGCGCCGGGCAGCGGCGTGTTCGTCCTCCAACACGAGGATCGCCCCGCCCTCGCCCGGCACGTAACCCGACGCGTTGGCGTCGAACGGCAGGTAAGCCGTGGCCGGATCACGCCCCGTGCTGAGGAGACCGTTGGCGAGCTGGGCGGTCCAGCCCCACGGACAGAGCGACGCGTCGACGCCGCCGGTCATCACGAGCTGCACGCCCTTGCGCACCTGGCGTCGGGCCTGCGCCACCGCGTCGAGCCCGCCCGCCTGCTCGGTGACGAGCACGCCGGTCGGCCCACGCATCCCGTGGCGGATGGAGATCTGGCCGGTGTTGACAGCGTAGAACCAGGCGAACGACTGGTAGGCGCTGACGTGCTCGGAGCCCTTGCTCCAGAGCTTCTCCAGCTCACGATGGCCGAACTCGAAGCCGCCCGACGCGCTGGCCGTGACGACACCCATGCCGAACTCGGGCAGCGCCGACGGGTCGACCGACGCGTCGGCCAGCGCCCACTGCGCCGCCGTCAACGACAGCCGGGTCATGTGGTCCGTCTGCGCCATCAGCCGGCTCGGGATGTGATCGGCCGCCTCGTACCCGGGCACCTCGCCGGCCAACTGGGCGGGATAACCCGAGGGGTCGAAACGGCTGATCGGCCCGATGCCACCCACCCCGGCGACGGTGGCCGCCCAGAAGGCGTCGCGGCCCAACCCGTTGGGCGCGGCCACCCCGACCCCGGTGACGACAGTGGTCATGCCACACGCGCCAGGAGCATCGCGCTCTGGAAGCCGCCGAACCCGCTGCCCACGCTCAACACCACGTCGGTCTGCTGCTCACGGGCGGTGAGCGGCACGTAGTCGAGGTCGCACTCCGGGTCGCGTTCGTGCAGGTTGGCCGTCGGCGGCACCGCCCCGTGCTTGATCGCCAGAGCCGAAGCCGCGATCTCGATCGAGCCGATGGCGCCGAGCGAGTGGCCGATCATCGACTTGATCGAGCTGACCGGGGTGCGGTACGCGTGGTCACCGAGGCTCCGCTTGAACGCCGCAGTCTCGTGCCTGTCGTTCTGCTTCGTACCCGAACCGTGCGCGTTGATGTAGTCGACGGCGTCGCCGGGCAGCCGGGCGTCGGCGAGCGCCACCCGGATCGCCTCGGCCATCTCCCGCCCGTCGGGCCGCAGGCCGGTCATGTGGAACGCGTTGGAGCGCGAGGCGAACCCGACCAGCTCGGCGTAGATCTGCGCACCTCGCCGGCGGGCGTGCTCGAGCTCTTCGAGGACGAACATCGCCGAACCCTCGCCGAGAACGAACCCGTCGCGACTGTTGTCGAACGGCCGCGAGGCGTGCGTCGGGTCGTCGTTGCGGGCCGTGGTCGCCTTGATCGCGTCGAAGCAGGCCACGGTGATCGGCGAGATCGGGGCGTCGGTCGCGCCGGCGATCATCACGTCGGCCGAGCCCTCCCGGATCAGCTCCCGGGCGTGGCCGACCGAGTCGAGGCCCGACGTGCAGCCGGTCGAGACCACAGTCGCCGGACCCTCCGCCCCGACCGACCACGCCACCTCGCGGGCGAACGAGCTCGGTACCAGATAGTCGTAGAGGTGCGGGGTGGCGTACCGGTGGTCGGTCAGCCATTTCCGGCCGCCGTCGCTGACCACGACGTACTCCTCTTCGAGGCTCATCGTGGCCCCGACCGCCGTGCCGACGCTCACGCCGACCCGGGTCGGGTCGGCGACCTCGAAGCCGCTGTCGGCCAGCGCCTCCCGGGTGCAGACCACCGCCATCTGGGCCGCCCGGTCCATCCGGCGGACCTCCTGCGGCGACAGTCCCTCGGCGACCGGGTCGAAGTCGGCCTCCGCGGCCACCCGCGACCGGAAGGGGGTGGCGTCGAAGAACGACAGGGTACGGGTGGCCGTGCGGCCAGCGGTCAACAGTTCCCAGAACGCCTTGGTGCCCAGTCCACCGGGGGCGATGACGCCAATCCCGGTGATGACCACCCGACGGTCGGATGTGCTCGTCATGGAAGACCTCCTGGCCGCGATGTCCGTGTGAAAGCTAGGGACGGCCGGTCGAACGGCGCTGGAGCGTCGGTCGAGGGCCTGTCACGAGGCCCTGGCGAGCCCCGGGCGCAGTGGCCCGCCGGCGGCCAACACCTCCCGCTGGAGCCGCTGGAGGTCAGGCGAAGGGTCCAGGCCCAACTCCTCACTGAGCACCCGGCGCAGGTGGTGGTACGCCTGCAACGCCTCACCACGGCGCCCGGAGCGGTTGAGCGCCACGATGAGCTGGCGGTGGAACCACTCGTTGAGCGGGTACGTGCCCACGAGATAGCGCAGCTCGCCGATCAACTCGCGGTGGCGGCCGAGCGTGATGTCGGCCTGGATGCGCAGCTCCAACGCCCGGATCCACTGCTCCTGGAGGTGGATCGCGTGCGCCTCCAACGCCGGCCCGAACGTCACGTTGGCGCCCACCGGCCCCGTCCACATGGCCAGCGCCCGCCGCAGCACCTCGGCGCCCTCCTCGGGCCGGTCCGACTCGATGTGCGAACGGCCCTGGTCGAGCATCGTCTCGAACACCTCGGCGTCGAGCTGGCCCGGCTCCACCCTGAGCAGGTAGCCGCGGGCACGGCTCTCCAGCACCGTCCGGTCCGGGGTCTCTATGCCCTCCTTCGCGAAGAGCTTGCGCAGGTGGTAGATGTAGGTCTGCACTGTGGTGACGGCGCTGCGCGCCGGATCGTCACCCCACAGCTCACGGATTATCGAGTCGACCAGAACGACCCGATTGGCCCGCATCACCAGCAGCGCCAACACGGTCCGCACCTTCGGCGGCGTCGGCGTGCAGATCCGGCCCTCGTGGATCACTTCCAGCGACCCGAGGATCTCGTACCTGACCACAGTGGTCCCCCCATTCCCCATAGCACTCGTCGAGACGCTCTCAAGCTATGGATGGGCGGAGGGTGTCGGAACGACCGCAGGTAGCGACATCGCGGGTTCTTCCGAGGATCGATGCGTGTCGAAAGTTGTACGGCGGATACCCCTTTGATCGCTCGATGCTTCCTCCAGGCAACCTCCACCAGGGGCGGGAAGACTCGCCGGGCCCCCACGCCCCTCGGGTTAGGAGTCACACATGTCGCGCCGCCTCTTCACCTCCGAGTCGGTCACCGAAGGTCATCCCGACAAGATCGCCGACCAGATCAGCGACGGGATCCTCGACGCGCTACTGGCGCAGGACCCGCACAGCCGGGTCGCCGTCGAAAGCCTGATCACCACCGGCCAGGTCCACGTCGCGGGCGAGGTCACCACGCAGGCCTACGCCGACATCCCGCGCATCGTGCGGGAGACGGTCCTGGGCATCGGGTACGACTCGTCGAAGAAGGGCTTCGACGGCGCCTCCTGCGGCGTCAGCATCTCGATCGGTGCCCAGTCGCCCGACATCGCGCAGGGCGTCGACACGGCGATCGAGCTGCGCGACGGTTCGTCCGGCGGTGGGCTCGACGCCCAGGGCGCCGGTGACCAGGGCATGATGTTCGGCTTCGCCTGCTCGGAGACGCCGGAGCTGATGCCGCTGCCGATCGCGCTGGCCCACCGGCTGGCCCGTCGTCTGGCCGCCGTCCGCAAGGACGGCACGGTGCCCTACCTGCGGCCGGACGGCAAGACCCAGGTCACCGTCGAGTACGACGGCCTACGCCCGGTCCGGCTCGACACCGTCGTGGTCTCCACGCAGCACGCCGCCCACATCTCCCTCGACGAACTGCTCGCCCCCGACATCCGGAACCACGTGATCACGCCGGAGCTGGAGGCGCTCGACCTCGACACCGAGGGTTACCGGCTGCTGGTCAACCCGACCGGTCGGTTCGAGATCGGTGGCCCGATGGGCGACGCCGGCCTGACCGGGCGGAAGATCATCGTCGACACCTACGGCGGGTACGCCCGACACGGTGGTGGCGCGTTCTCGGGCAAGGACCCGTCGAAGGTCGACCGCTCGGCGGCGTACGCGATGCGGTGGGTGGCGAAGAACGTGGTCGCCGCGGGCCTTGCCGAACGGTGCGAGGCGCAGGTGGCCTATGCGATCGGGAAGGCCCACCCGGTGAGCCTGTTCGTGGAGACGTTCGGCACGGAGACGGTGCCGCTCGACCGCATCGAGAAGGCTATCGGTGAGGTCTTCGACCTGCGTCCGGCGGCGATCATCCGCGACCTGGACCTCCTGCGTCCGATCTACCAGCAGACGGCCGCCTACGGCCACTTCGGCCGTGAACTCCCGGACCTGACCTGGGAGCGCACGGACCGCGCCGCCGACCTCAAGGCCGCTTGTTGAGGAACGTCGCCGGTCGCCAGGGCCTGTTTCATAAGGGCGGTCGAGCCAGTTCTTATGAAACAGGCCCTAGAACGGCGGGCGGCGCGGGCGTGGCACCAACCGGTCGTGTGGCAGCGTCACCAGTGACGCTGCCACCGCCTTGTTGACCGCGTCGATGCGGGAGACCGCGCCGAGCTTCGCGAAGATGCGACGCAGGTGGCTCTTCACAGTGGCCTCGGTCAGGTCGAGTCGCCGTGCGATCTGGGCGTTGGTCATCGCCTCGGCCGCGAGTTGCAGGATCTCCAGCTCGACGGGGGACAGAATGGCGGACTCCGCGTTCTGCACCTGCACGAGGCTCTGACCGGAGACGGAGAGCAGCACCGAGCCGCTGCCGTCCCGGGCCTTGCGGATCGCGGCGACCAGCTCCTCACGGCCCACGCTCTTGAGCAGGTAGGCGCGAACCCCGGCGGCGATCAGACGGCGCAGCAGGTCAGGGCTGTCGTACATGCTGAGGATGACGACCGCGCTGTCGGGCGACACCTCACGGATGCGGCGCACCGTGACCACCGGGTCGTCGCCGGGAATCTCGACGTCGAGCAGCACCACGTCGGGGCGTTCCGACGCCGCCTTGGCGACCGCGGTGGCCGAGTCGCCCGCCTCGTCGACCACGTCGAGGTCGGCGTGCACCTCGAGCACCCAGCGCAGCCCCTCGCGGACGAGAGCGTGGTCGTCGACTATGAGGATGGTGGTGGCGCCGGCGGGAGACCCGCCGTCGGACCGCGTCAACCTAACCCCCAGACCCCATCCCCGCCGCCAGCGTGCACACGATTGGCACCGTATCGCGGACGTGTGACACCACAGCTATCGTGGCGTCCTCCCGACACGAAGAACGCCACGATTGCCGCGCGATTCCGTCAGTCTCGTATGGACAGACGGACCAACTCGCCGATGCCGAGGCCCTTGTTGGCGATGTAGAAGCTGCCGTCGGAAGCGATGGCGAACGACATCGGGGAGTCCAGTCCGGTACTCGCCAACTCCCGGCGGCTACCGTCGCGCTCCACCCGGATCAACGCGCCGGTGGAATCCCCGGAGCTGAGCCCGTTCTTCGCGATCTCCAGCACGACCAGTCGACCCCGCTTGTCGAACGCGATGTCGATGATGTTGGTGAAGCCGGTCGCGAAGATCGTCGGCTCCTGTCCGGGCACGAGCCGCCACACCCGGGCGCCGCCGTTCGGGAAGGGGTGCCCGGTCAGCTGTCCGATGTAGAAGGCGCCGTCCGGCCCACGGGTGATGGTGACCGGCACGAACTGGATCGGCGTCGTCGAGCCGGGCGGCAGACCCCACTCCGGCGGCGCGGGAACCTGCTCCTGCGGCCACACGTGTTCGGCAGTGACCACGCCACGACGGTCGATCTTCAGCAGGTCGTTGGCGGCCGCGTCGAGCGCGTAGACGTCACGCCCGTCGGCGACGACGGCGTACGGCTGGCTCTCCGGAATCACCCCGTCGGGGTTGTTCTGCCCCTCGAAGGCGGAGAGGTCGCCGACGACAGACCAGCGGCGCTTCCCCTCGACCCGGAGGATGGTTCCCATCGTGGCCCCGGCCGCACCGAGCAGGTCGCGCGAGACCGGGTCGGTGCTGTAGCCCATCGCGACCAGGAGCTTGCCCTGCCGATCGAAGGCCAGGTCGTGGGCACCGTAGACGGAGAAGCCGCCGCCGGTGCTACGCAGCGACGGCAGGCCCGTCACGACTCGCTTCTGCCAGCCGTGACGGACCGCCGTGATCGCACCGGTCGAGCCGTAGCAAAGGTTGGTGCCGAACGTGCCGGGGATGCACACGTCGTCGCCGCCGAGCCCGGCCTCGGCGACGTAGACGATGCCGGCCCGGTCGATGGCGACACCGCGAGGGTTGTCGAGGTTGCGGGCGACGACGGTCAGTCGCCCAGTGGTCGAGGTGGCCGCTGTGGCGGGCGCGGCAATGCCGGCCACCAGTACCAGCGGCACAGCCAGCGACAACGTTCGTCGCATCGCGTCGAGCATGGGTTCTCCTCAGCATGCGGGGTTCGGATGCGAACGACGCTGCCGCCGTTGCCTCGAGGCCCGGTGGAGGAAGGCTCGACAGGTCCGCCTACTCCGGCTGGTTGGGAGTGCCCCGCCCCAGCTCATAGGGGGATGTCACGCCCTCGTAGGCGAGGTGCATCACCATGCCGTTGGCCGCGTGGTCGAGGTTGTGACAGTGGTCCATCCAGAGCCCCGGATTGTCCGCCTTGAAGCCGATTTCGTAGATCTCACCGGGGATCACGTCGAGGCTGTCGATCCACCACGGTGACCCGGTCGCGCGGACCCCGTTGCGGGACAGCACCAACGCGTGATGGCCGTGCAGATGCATCGGGTGGTTCTGGTGGCTGCGGTTGACGATCCGCACCTTGACCACGTCGTCCATCCGGACCATGAGCGTCGGCGTGTTGGGAAAGCTGTGCCCGTTGATGATCGGCACCAGGTGGAGGCCCCCGTTGTAGAACGACAGCCGGTCGTCGAGGAGCTGGATGAACGAGCGGTCGTACGACGAGCCCGCGTCGAAGGGCCGGGAGCCGCCAGAGCCGTACGACAGCGGGTCGAACTGGTCCCCGTCGTCGACGATCTTCGGCGTCGAGGTGTCACCCGGTGGCGCCAGGACCAGCCCGGCGTCGCGGTTGGCGAGGTCGGTCAGGCGCACCGGGCCCGCCGGCATCGTGAACGTCACGTCGTAGCGTCCACCGGTCGCCAACCCGAACCGCGGGTCGGTCAGCGGGGTCGGACCGTTGACGTCGACCCCGTCGATCGCCGCCACCCGTACCGGCGTGCCGTTGACCGTCAGGGACCGCGGACGACTGTCGGTGGACGGGTTGTTGTCGGTGTTGATCAGACGCAGCCGCACCGGCGTGCCCGGGGCCACCTCCTGGCGCTGCAAGGTGTCACTGGTGCCGAACGAGACGATGTTGTCGTCGGGCGTACGCCACTCGTGGGCCTGCACGACGAAGTCCCGCTCGCCGGGTGGGGGGCCGTCGCGCGGCTCGACGATCAGCGCGCCGAACAGGCCCCGCCGGATCGCCTCCAGCGGGTTCTGGTGGGTGTGGTACCAGAAGGTGCCGACCTGCTCGGCGATGAACCGGTAGGTGAAGGTGCCGCCCGGCTCCACAGCGTTCTGCGTCGCGCCGGCCACGCCGTCCTCACCGTTGGGGACGTCGAGGCCGTGCCAGTGGATGGTCACGTTCTCGTCGGGGATCTCGTTGTGCAGCGTCACCTCGACGAGGTCGCCCTCACGGACCCGCAACTCCGGCCCGGGCGACTGTCCGTTGTACGTCAGTGCCTTGATCTCGGCGCCGGACGAGAGGCGTACCGTGGCGTTCTTCGCGGTCAGGGTGAATGCCTTGTTGGGCTTGCCGGTCCGCGGCCCGCGCAGCTCGTCGACCGAGGTCCCGCCATGACCACCGTGACCGATCGAGGGGCCGCCGCCGTAGTCGACGTTGTCGTGCGACGCCATGCTCATCCGGTCGGGCAGCCTGCTGCTCTGCGCCACGTAGGTGATGCCGGCGGCGACGACCAGCACCACGACGGCAGCCTGCGCTGTCGCGCGCAGGGCGCTGGCACGCCGGCCACGGCGTGCGAAGTCGGTAGCGGTGACGACCCGCAGGCGACGCCCCTGCCAGAACCACAGCACCAACACCGACAGCAGGATCGGCGCGGCGTGGGTCGCGATGTCGTCGAGGTAGGACGGGACCGGACGGGACACGTACGCGAAGTAGACGCCAATGACCGTCGCCACGGCCGTCACCTGGACCGGCACGACGAATCGGGGATCGGCGGCGGCGGCGCGCGTCTCGACGTCGACCGGTGCGTCGTCGCGGTTGGCCAGGGCGCGCAGGCCCGGCACGGTCCAGATGGCGACGGCCAGCATCGGCAACAGCAGGAGCGGCATCTGCACGATCACGCGGTTGTCGGCAAAGATCCAGTCGACGGCGAGCATCAGCCCGATCGCGACGCACTTGACGACCAGCACCACAAGCGCGGCGACGAGCAGACGCAGCAGCCGACGGGCGCTCTTGCGCAGCGCCTCGGGCG
Organism: Micromonospora sp. NPDC047187; assembly: GCF_040643355.1. Classification (NCBI taxonomy): domain Bacteria; kingdom Bacillati; phylum Actinomycetota; class Actinomycetes; order Micromonosporales; family Micromonosporaceae; genus Micromonospora; species Micromonospora sp. NPDC047187. Next base: position 464,129 of record NZ_JBEYUF010000002.1, on the reverse strand, counting down.
TCGGGCGCCAGGCCAGCCGCGTGGCGAGGATCGCCGCGGACAGCCAGATCAGGAACAGGACCCCGGCCAGGATCCCGTCGGCGTTCTCTCCGACCTCAAACATGACGCCAACATACGGAGGATGCGCACCACCCGGCATCCGTTGAGGAACGGCCGGTGCGTACGGCGATCGCCGTAGCCGGCACCGCCCGCGAAACAACTGCCGTAGTCAGCTGCCGGGCGCGACGAGCCCCGTCTGGTAGGCGAGAACGACGAGTTGCGCGCGGTCACGGACGCGGAGCTTGACCATGGCTCGATGGACGTGGGTACGGGCCGTGGCCGGGCTCATCGACAGCCGGCGCCCGATGTCCTCGTTCGTCAGCCCGTTGGCCACCAGGCTCATCACCTCGCGCTCGCGGTCGGTCAACACCGCCAGCCGGCCGCCGTCGACCGGCGTCGGCGCGACCTTGCTGACGAACGCGCTCACCAGCCGACTCGTCACCCGCGGCGAGATCAACATGTCGCCGCCGGCCACCACCCGCACAGCCTGACGCAGCTCGTCAGGCTCGATGTCCTTGAGCAGGAACCCGCTCGCGCCGGCGCGCAGCGCCTCGAAGACGTACTCGTCGAGCTCGAAGGTGGTCAGGACGATGACCCGCACGGCCGGGAACCGCTCGACGATCGCGGCCGTCGCCCGCACGCCGTCGAGCACCGGCATTCGCACGTCCATCAACACGATGTCCGGCCGGGTCGCGGCGACCATCTCGACAGCCTGGGCGCCGTTGGATGCCTCGCCGACCACCTCCAGGTCGTCGCTGTGGTCGAGCAGGCCCCGGAAGCCGGCCCGCACGAGTGTCTGGTCGTCCGCCAGCACCATCCGGATCGTCACGCTGTCTCCTCCACCTCGACCGGCAGCCGCGCGGCCACTCGGAACCCACCGCCCTGCGGCCGGGGCCCGACCTCGAGCGACCCGCCGGCCGCCGTGGCCCGTTCCCGCATGCCGGCCACCCCGTGCCCCCGCCGGCTCGCCCCGGGCCCGACCCCGTCGTCGACGATCTCCACAGTGACGGCGTCACCCGCGTAGGCGATGGTGACGTCGACGGTCGTCGCTCCGGCGTGTTTGACAGTGTTGGTGATCGACTCCTGCACGATCCGGTAGACCGAGAGCGCCACCTCCGGCGGGATCGGGCGCGGGGTGCCGGCGATTCCCGACCGCACCTTCACGCCGGCCTGTTCGGCGACCGCGAAGACTCGCGCCAGATCGGGCACCTCCCCGGCGTCGCGGAGCATGCCGATCGCCGAGCGCACCTCGTGCATGGCGTCGCGTGCCGCGCCCCGGATGCTCCGCAGCGCGGCCCGCGCCTCGGCCGGCTTGCTGTCGAAGATGTCGTCGGCGAGGCTCGCCTGCACACTGATCGCGGCGATCGTGTGACCGAGTACGTCGTGGACCTCGCGGGCGATGCGGAGCCGCTCCTGGGCGACCTCGTGTTGACGCTCCTGGCGCATCACGGCGAGACGCTGCTGCGCCTCGGCCAGCCGGTCCCGGCGGGTGCGGATCGTCTCGGCGAGCAGCACCACGGCCGCGAGCAGCGAGCCCTCTTCGAGGGTGGCCGAGAGGGCGGGAAAGAAACCCTCGCCGAGCAGCGTGTACCGCATGATCAGCTCAAGGACGACGAAGAACCCGGCGACGACGAGCGCCCAGGTGAACCGGCCGGCGGCCGCCACGGAGAAGAGGGCGGCGGCCAGCGGGAGTGCGGGCGGGATGCCCGGGTACTCGAGCGCGTAGTAGATCATCAGCGCGGTGACCGAGCCGACCAGCACCAGCAGCGGCCAGCGGCGCCGGAAGACCAGCAGCAGCCCGATCACCGCGCCGATCGCGTAGGCGCGCGCGTCCGGCGGCCGGGCGCCGGGCTCGTCGGCGACCCGGATCGCCACCGCCACGACGGCCGCGACGACGACCGCGACGAGGGCATCGATCGCGGTTCGTCTGACGGCCGGGTTCATGTCCGCAACGGTACGACGCGCGCACGGTCCGTTAGCGAGGGCCCCTTCCCAACCGGAAACCGTCAGCAAGGGGCCCGTCGGCTCAGCCGCGGCGGAGCGAGAGCAGGGTCTGCCCGGTGGGGATCACCGTGCTGCCGTCCACCTGGAGCCCGGCCTTCTCGCCCAGTTCGGCGTACTCGCGCCAGGTCCTCGCCTTGCCCGCCATGAGCGAGAGGAGGCGCAGGTCCATCTGGGTGATGAACATCAGCCGAGCCGGGTCGTCGGGGAAGTTGTCGTTCTCGTCCTTCACGAGGATCTGGACGATCAGCACCTTTCCGGTCGTGCCGATCGCGTCCGCCGCCCGCTGGAGGATCTTCTCGGCGGCGCTGTCGTTCCAGTCGTGCAGGACGTTCGACAGGATGTAGACGTCGGCGCCGGCCGGGAGCGGGTCGAAGATGCTCCCGCTGACGACCTCGGCGCGGTCGGCGATGCCCGCCGCCTCGAACCGGGCCCGGCCCTGCTCGACGACACCCGGCAGGTCGACCACTGTGCCGCGCAGGTGCGGCTGGGCCTTGAGGATCTCGGTGAGCAGGGCGCCGGTGCCGCCGCCGACGTCGATGACGTGGTTGACGGTGCTCCAGTCGTAACCCTGGACGACCTGGTCGAAGTAGCTCGCGTGGGTGGCCATCAGCGCGCCGAACGAGGTGGCCCGGTCGGGGTTGGTGGCCAGGTCGTCCCAGAACTCGATGCCGTAACGCACTGGGTACGCCGCGTCGCCGGTGCGGATCGAGTGGGTCAGCGAGCTGAACGTGCCCTCGATCCGGCCGGCCATCGAGTCGACGTCGAGCCAGGGACGTTGGGCGGCGGGGTGGTCGGTCTTGAGGAACTCGGCGGCTTCCGTCAGGGCGTACACCCGCGGCTCGGTCTCCTTGAAGACGCCGCGGACCGCGAGGTAGCGCAGCAGCCGGTGCAGCGCGTCGGGATTGGCCTTCGTCGCCGCGGCGAGCTCGTCGAGCGTGGTGGTGCCCGCGGCGATCAGGTCGGCGAGGCCGAGCGTCGCCGCGGCCCGCACTGCCCACGGCGTGATCGTGTCGGTCAGCGAGTAGAGATTGACCCGATTTTCCGTCATGGCGGCGAGCTTCGACGACGGCGCTCGAGACCTGCTCGAAGCCGCGTCGATCGACCGGTTCTCCAGCCGGGTTCGAGTGGGCGGGCGCAGGCTGCGCCTGTCACGGCCGCCATGCGAAGGGGACACGATGGGCGCCAGCCACCAGGAGCGCGGAGCGATCGAGGTCATTCAGGACCTCATGCAGCAGAAGTGGGTCTACGAGCTGTTCGGCGAGATCGGCGCGCGCCAGGGTGCCTCGGCCGCGCACGTCGAGCAACTGAGGGCGGTCGACGCCGCCGCGCACGTGTTCTGGCCGTTCCAGGCACCGCCGTTTCCGGTGATCGCGGCCACCGCCAGCGGATCGACCTTGACCGACATCGACGGCAACGACTACCTCGACTGCCACATGGGATACGGCGCTCAGGCGCTGCACGGGCACAACCCGGCGCCGGTCGTCGACTTCGTCCGCGAGCACCTCGGCAAGGGCACCGGCAACGGCTACACCAACGCGTTGGAGCTGGAGCTGGCGACGCTGCTGCGGGAACTCCTCCCGCACAACGAGAAGTTCGCCTTCCAACACTCGGGTACGGGCGCCACCCAGTCGGCGATCCGGCTCTGCCGTGCCCACACCGGGCGGCGGATGGTCGCCAAGTTCGAGGGCACCCTGCACGGGTCCCACGACCTGGCCGTCCACAACACCGCCCCCTGGTATCACGGGCATCCCGCGGTGCCGTTCCCGGAGATCGGCAAGGACGGCATTCCGCTGGTCTCGGCGTTCGCCGGCGTCACCCCGGCCGAGCCGCGTGACCTGCTGATCCTGCCCAACGACACAGCGCTCGCGGTCGAGTTGATCGAGCGCCACGCGGGCGAGTTGGCGTGCATCCTGGCCGAGCCGGCCGCCTCGTCGTTCCCGTTCGAGGAGACGACGATCCCGATGATCCGCGAGGTGGCGGTGGCCGCCCAGCGGCTCGGGGTGCCGTTCATCCTCGACGAGGTGCTGACGGGCTTCCGTTCGGGGCTCGGCGGCGCCGCGCAGAAGTTCGACATCCCGACCGACCTCGTCACCTACGGCAAGGTGATCAGCGGGCTCGGGCTGCCGCTGTCGGCGATCGGCGGTCGGGCCGACATCCTCGACATCTCGCAGACCAGTGGGCAGTCCTGGACCGACTTCGGCCAGAAGACCGGCCTGCAGGGCAGCCACACCGGCAACTACCTGTCGGTGGCGGCGTCGCTGGCCACGCTCCAGTTGCTTCGCGACAAGGGGCCCGCCTACTACACCGACCTGCGGGCCAAGGTCGACCGGGTCCAGGCGCGGCTGGCCGCGTTCCGGGCGGCCGAGGGGATCCCGCTGCGCATGGTGGGGTTCGGCGACTACATCGGGTGCTTCCAGTTCCTTCCGGAAGACTCCTACACCGACTACCGGGTCTACTCGCGGGCACTCAACCCGGCGACGTTCATCCTCACGCTGCTGCTGCGCAAGCGCGGCATCTACACGCTCGGCATGCCGATGCTCTTCGCCGGCGGCGCTCACAGCGACGCCGACGTCGACCGGCTGACCGACGCCGTGCTGGAGAGCACCTTGGAGCTTCGCGCCAACGACTTCCCCTTCGACCTGGCGTGGCCGGCGACGTCCGCGTGGGGCTCCGGTTCGTCCGAGTGGGGTTCGGGTTCCTCCGACTGGTCGTAACCACCTCTGCGCCATCGGGCCCGGGTCAGCTCCTGACCCGGGCCCTCCTCATGTGCCGTACTGGTCATACGCAAATAGCCGTACTTGACTAATCGTACGCGAACGCGTGTAGTCGAAGGGTGGGTCCGCTGTCGACCCCGTCCGACTTCAGGAGGAACGCGATGACGGAGAGCTGGACCGACGAACGCAGCGCCGCCCCACCCAATCCGCGCCGATGGCTGATCCTGGCCGTCATCCTGGCCGGGGCATTCATGATTCTGCTGGCAACGACGATCGTCAATGTCGCCATCGCGCCGATCCAGCGCGACCTCCGGTCGACCTACACGGCCATGGAGTGGGTCATCGCCGGCTACGCGCTCGGCTACGGCCTCTTGCTCATCCCCGCCGGCCGGATCGGCGACCGCTTCGGCCACCGCAAACTGTTCCTCACCGGCGTCGCGGGGTTCACGCTCGCGTCGGCGGCGTCGGCGCTCGCTGCCACACCCGGTCAACTGATCGCGTTCCAGGTGGTGCAGGGCATGATGGCCGGCATCCTCAACCCGCCGGTGCTGGCGCTGATCCAGACCACGTTCCCGGCGAAGGAGACCGGCAAGGCGTACGGGATCTACGGCGCGATCGGCGGCATCGCGACGGCCAGCGGCCCCCTCCTCGGCGGCCTGCTGATCGCGTGGGACCTCAACGGCTGGGACTGGCGGCCGGTGTTCCTGCTCAACGTGCCGATCGGCCTGGCCACGTTCATCGCCGCGCTGATCCTGGTGCCCGAGTCGCGGGGCCGCCGCGGTGGTCTCGACGTGATCGGCATGCTGCTCGTCTCGGTCGCCGTTCTGCTGCTGGCCGTCCCCCTGGTCGAGGGCCAGCGCCTGGGTTGGCCGGCATGGACGTTCGTCTCGATGGCAGCGGCGCTGCCCGCGCTGGCCGTCTTCGCGGTGTGGGAGTTGCGCCGTGCCCGACGCGCCCAGGTCCCGCTGGTGAGCATGCGCCTCTTCGCGCACCGCTCGTTCTCCGCCGGCGTCGGCATCAGCCTCTGCTACTTCGCGGGCTTCATCGGCCTGCTCTTCGCGCTCTCGCTGCACCTGCAGATCGGCCTGGAGAAGTCCGCCCTGACGACGGGCCTGATCCTGCTGCCGTTCTCGTTCGGCACACTGGTCGGCGCGGCCATCTCCGACAACGTCGCCCGGGCGCTCGGTCGTGGCGTCCTGATGCTCGGCGCGGGCATCGTGATCGTCGGCATGGTGGGCATCATCGCCACGATCCACTGGTGGGGCTCCGGCCTGGAGCTACTGCCGGCCCTGCTCTTCGCCGGCTTCGGCTCGGGCCTGGTGATCGCGCCGAGCGTCGAGATCGTGCTGGCCGGCGTGCCCTGGCAGGACGCTGGCGCGGCCAGCGGTGTGCTCGGCACCGCCCAGCGTCTCGGCCAGGCGATCGGTGTCGCGGTGGCCGGCGTGGTCCTCTTCGGAACGCTCGGCTCCTACTCGGGGACGGCCGCCGAGAAGGCGAGCCCGGAGCTCCAGGCATCGCTCGTGGCGGCGGGCCTGCCGCCGGCCGAGGCGAGCGCGGCGACGACCACCTTCGCCGACTGTTTCATCCGCCAGTCGCGTGCGTCGGATCCGACGGCCACGCCGCCCGGCTGCGCCGACTCGGCGCCGGGTCCGGTCGGCGCGGCCTTCGACAGCGCGGCCACGTCGGCGCTGGAGACCAACTTCAACCGGGCGGTCCAGTGGACCGTCGGCGTCGTCCTGGTCGGTGTGATCCTCACGTTCCTTCTCGTCTACCTGCTGCCCCGCCGGCCCGAAGAGCCCTGGGCCGAGGCGAGCAAGCCCGATTGGAACGTGACCACTCAGCCCGAGCCCGCTCAGTGACATGCCGCCAGCCCCGGCCCCGGAGGTGCCACCGCGGCCGGGGCTGGCACCGTCACGAGGTAGTCATCGAGGTCGGTTGGTTGGCCATCAGCTTGGGCAACTGGTCGAGCAGCTCGTCGTGCCAGGCGAGCTCGGTACGGAGCCGGAGCTCGGTATGACGGAAGGTCGTCCACTCCAGACCGCGGATGTGCGGCGCCGCCAGCTCTCGGAGCGCGAGCCACGAGTCGAGCTGCTCGGCGAGGGCCTTCCGCCGCGCCACGATGATCGTGCGCAGCGCGTCCTCTCCGAGGTCGATCACGTTCTGCAGGGCCAGGTCGACCGGGTCGTGACGGAGCTTGGTGTCGCGCAGCGCCTCGTCGCGGTGGTCGATCAGCTCCGCCGCGCCGGCCGAGGTGAGCGCGTAGATCGTGCGGGCGGGCCGGTTGCCCTCCTGCTCGGTCCGGACCGCCTCGATGACGCCCTCGACCTGCATTCGGTGCAGCGCGCCGTAGAGCGACCCCGGCTTGACGTCGCTCCACAGCTCGGTACGGTCGACCTGGGCCGCCCGGCGGATCTGGTGCCCATGCATGGGGCCCCCGCGCGCGAGCGCTCCGAGTACGAACAGGCGAGTGCTATTCACGGCATTAGTCCAACACGAGTGCCCGTTTGCGGGCAAGTTACCCAGAGCAATCCTTGAGCGGCCTGCTATCCGTGAAACGTCGGGTCGCAGAGCCTCGGCAGGACGATCAGCGAAGCCGCGATCGCCCTGTTGACCGCGTCGATCCGGGACACCGCGCCAAGTTTGGCGAAGATGTTGCGCAGGTGGCGCTTGACCGTCGCCTCCGACAGGCAGAGCCGGCCGGCGATCTGCGCGTTGCTCATCGCCTGACCGACCAACTGCAGGACCTCGCGCTCACGGTCCGACAGTGTGCTGTGCACCGGCCCTTGCACCTGGGTCAGGCTCTCCCGCGACACCGCCAGCATCACCGGCGCGTCATCGGCGCAGGCGCCACGGATCGCCGCCACCAACTCCTGGCGCGTCGAGTTCTTCAGCAGGTAGCCGCAGATGCCCAGGGTCAACAACTCGCGCAACAGCGTCGGGCCGTCGAACATGCTGAGGATGATGACCCGGCTCGCCGGCGCGACGTCACGGATCCGGCGGACCGTGGTGGTCACCCCGTCGCCGGGGATCTGCACGTCGAGCAGCACGATGTCGGGCTGACGGATTCGGATCTCGTTGATCGCTGCGCCGCTGTCACCGGCCTCGCCGACGACCACGAGGTCGCGCTGGGCGTCGAGGATCTCCCGGAGGCCGTCGCGCACCACGACGTGGTCGTCGACCAGCACGATGCGGGTCGGCTCGATCATCGTGACGGTCACCGGCCGACCCCCGCCTCGACGGACAGCAGCGGCACGACGAGCTCGACCGAAGCGCCCTGGTGGCTCACCGCGCGCACCGCGAGGCGACCGCCGACGACCGCCGCGCGCTCAGCCATCGCGCGCAGGCCGGAGCCGTCGCGAGCCGCCGCGACGTCGAAGCCCACCCCGTCGTCCGCCACGGTCGCCCGCAGCTCGTGCGGGGTGATGTCGATTACCGAATGGATCACCCGAGCGCCGGAGTGCGCCACCGCGTTGCGCAACGCTTCGCGGACGACCAGGAACACCTCGTCGAGCACCTCGGGAGGCACCCACGACTCGTCGCCGTTGATCTCGGTGTGCAGACGTGTCTCGCCCGTTTCGACGGTCGACAGGAAGTTGGCCAGCGCCTCGTCGAGTGACCCGAGCGGCTGAGAGAGCCGAAGGTCGGCGATGAGTACACGCAGATAGCCGACCGCGTCGTGGAGCGACTCCCGGGCGATGACCACCCGACGGTCCACGTCGTCGTGGCGTCGTTCCTGGGCGAGTTCGTGGGCCTCCAGGTTGCGGTACGCCGCACTGAGGCTGTGGCCCAGCCGGTCGTGCAGCTCGCGCGCGATCAACGAACGCTCGGCGATCTGCGCCTGGTGGACCTCGTTCATCAGGCCGGCGGCATAGCGCGAACTCGCGTCGGCCAGCCGGGTCAGTGTCGTACGGGTGAGCGCGTCGGCGACCAGCGCCAGTATCGCGCCCTGGTCGGGCTGGCCAGTCAACTGCTCCAGCGCGTCGGCCAACACGATGTCGGCAAGCGCGACGACCGCGCGAAAACACTCGCTTGGGTGAAGCTCGACGTCCTCGGTGGACACTGTCGGCGGCGGTGTCGACAGCGGGTCGGTGGTCTCACGGCGAATCTCGGCCGTCGTCTCCCGGAGCAGAACGTCGGCCTGCGCCGCGTAGCTGTCGATCAGGCCAGCGGCCCCTTCGAAGTCGTCACTCACAGCGGCGAGACGCTGACGGTAGGCGGCAAGAATCGGTTGATGCCTGCGTTCGAGAACCTCGGCAGCGGTCCTCCGCAGCGCATTGTTTCCAACAACCATTGCGGATCCCCCGGTGTGTGCCCTATTGCTCCCCAGGTGCGGGCTCGCGCGGCTCTCCCCAGCGCCGGCTGCCCGCCGTGTCGCCGACCCCCCCATGCGTGGGCGACAAAGCACTCAGATCGGATCGGCCTCTTATGAGTTGTCACGGCCGACTACTCGCACGAGTCTACGGTCTCACCGCGCGTCGTTGGAAGCATCGAAGCTTAGCTTTTGGTAGTCACACCAAAACTTAAGGTGAAATCCATATTTGGCCGCGACCAGTTTTCGACGGCGCGTCGAGGGACCTCCCCGACAGTTCACCCGAGACCTCGACCACCAGGAGTGGAGCGACCAATGGTGAGCAGACGCAACGTCATGAAGGCCGGTGCCACCGCGGGAGCAGCCGCGCTGGTCACGGCCACCGCGGCGGCAGCGGCGCGCGGTTCCACCCCGTCCGCGACACCGGCCCACGGCACCCACACCGGCCACGGTAAGACTGCACACGTCGCGGCCGTCACCGCCCCGTTCGCTGTCCGGATGCCGATACCGCCAGTGCAGCAGCCCATCGCCTCGGTAGCCAACACCGACTTCTACCTCGTTTCCACCCGTAAGGCTCAAGCGGAGATCCTGCCCGGGACGCGTACCGAAGTGTTGACCTATGACGGGCTCTTTCCCGGCCCGACGTTCCGGGTCAAGACGGGCCGGCTCGCGGTCATCGCCCACAGCAACCACCTCGACATGCCGACCGCGGTGCACGTGCACGGAGGCCACACACCGTCGAGCAGCGACGGGTTCCCCACCGATGTGCTGGACCCGGGGAAGAGCCGGATCTACAACTACCCCAACAAACAACGGGCAGCCACGCTCTGGTACCACGACCACGCCCATCACATGGAGGCCGAGCACGTGTTCCGCGGGCTCGCCGGCTTCTTCCTGATCGACGACCCGGCCCAGGCCGAACTTCGGTTGCCCACCGGCAACCACGACATTCCGATCATGTTGCGCGACGCGCGGTTCGCCGACGACGCGAGCCTGGTCTTCGAACACGACGACTTCCAGTTCCGCAACACGATCCTCGTCAACGGCAAGCCGCAGCCCTACTTCCCGGTGGCCGCCCGCAAGTACCGGCTGCGCTTCGTCAACGCGTCCAACCTCCGCACGTTCACCCTGCGGCTCGGCAACGACACCGAGGTCGCCCAGATCGCGAGTGACGGTGGGCTGCTCGCCGGGCCGACGCCGATCCGCTCGTGGAGCCTGACGCCCGGCGAGCGGGTCGAGATCGTCGTCGACTTCGGCGCGTTCCCGGTCGGCAGCCAGGTCTTCCTCGACGACGCGGTGGCCGGGCCGGTGCTGCGCTTCGACATCAACCGGGCCGCCGCCGACACCAGCCGGGTGCCCGACCGGCTGAGCACCATCCCCGCGCTGCCGGAGGCCACGAAGGAGCGGGCGTTCACGCTCAACTTCAACCCGTCAACCGGCCAGTTCCTCATCAACGGGCAGCAGTTCGACGCCGAACGGGTTGATACCGAGATCAAACGCAACACGACCGAGGTGTGGACCGTGACGAACGGCGACACGCTCTTCGGCATCCCGCACAACTTCCACCCCCACCTGGTTCAGTTCCGGGTGCTGACCCGCAACGGTCAGCCGCCGGCGCCGGGCGAGGCCGGGGTGAAGGACACCATCGCGGTGGGACCGGGCGAGACGGTCCGACTCCAGGCGACATTTGGGCCGTACCTTGGCCGATATGTCTACCATTGCCACATGATCGACCATTCGGCGAGTGGGATGATGGCACAGATGAAGATCGTTCCCTGACCCCTGAGAAAGGTTTCTTGTGCCCTCGGCAGAGAAGACTGTGCAGATCGGACGGACCCCTGAGGTCGTCTTCGCCTTTCTCGCCCGTGGCGAGAACGACGCGCGCTGGCGTCCCAACGTGCTCGACGTCGCGCGCGTCTCCGGCGAGGGGGTCGGCGCTCGCTACAAACAGGGACTCAAGGGCCCCGGTGGGAGCCGCATCCCGGCCGATTACGAGGTGACCGGGTTCGAGCCGGGTCGACGTCTGGCGTTCCAGGCAACCGGCAACGTGGTACGCACCCAGGGCGAATACACGCTCACCCCGGCCGACGGCGGTGGGACGCGGCTCACGCTGAAGCTGGCGTGGCAGCCGAGCGGGCTGTCGCGCTTCCTCGGCCCGGTCGTCGGCAAGACGTTCGAGGAGGAGATCGCCGCCCTCGACACCCTTCGCGACCTGCTGGAGAGCGAGACCTGAGCGCAGCGTGGCCCGGTACCGCCGGCGGCAACCGGCGCCAGCGGATGTCACCCGCGGGCCCGGAGCCAATGGCTCCGGGCCCTCCTGCTGTGGAACTCAGGGGCTGGTGCAGGTGACGTTGCTGGGTGCGGTGGCACCGTTGCCAGTGGCGGTGAACCCGAAGGTGGTGGACGCGTTCGGGCCAACTGTGCCGTTGTACGCGGCGTTCCTGACGGTGACGCTGCCGGTGGTGCCGGTGTTGGTGCCGCTCCAGAGACTGCTGATGGCCTGACCACTGGCCAGGGTCAGGCCCACCGTCCAGCCGTTCAGGGGCGCGGTGGAGTTGTTGGCAACTGTCACCTCAGCCTGGAACCCGCCGGGCCAGGTGTTGAGCGTCCGGTAGGTGGCAGCGCAGGTGCCGGGCTCCCCGGTCGGCGGCGGGGTGGTCGGCGGATCGGTGGGCGGCGGGTCGGTCGGCGGCGGGGTCGTCGGCGGCGTGGTCGACTCGAACTGGCTAAAGAACCTCCAGATCTCACCCGAGGTCCAGGTCCGCGAGTCGTTGGGGCTGCCCGACCCGTCCACCGGGCTTGGGGTGTGGTCCCCGTCGAAGGCCGCCCACTGCACCGGGTAGCCGGCCCGGCAACCCGAGTAGGCGGTGGTGATGTGGGTCAGGCTGCCCCGGCTCGGCTCGCGCGGGCTCTGCGCGGTGCAGCCGTTGTTGCGCACGAACGTGTCGCGCAGCTGCCGACCCTGGGAGATGTTCAGCACGCTGTCGTAGATGCCGTGGATGCCGAAGTAGGCGACCGGCTGGGTGCCCCCGTTGCATCCGCTGAGGTTGGCGCCGGATATGACGGTGACCGCACGGATGACAGTGGGCCGGGCACAGGCCACCGCGTAACTCATCGCCCCGCCGTAGCTCCAGCCCAGGGCGAAGCGCTGGGTGGTGTCCACGCAGAGATCATTCTCGATCTGCCGGGAGATGTCGTCGAAGAGGGTCAGGTCGCGCCCGTTGGTGTTGGCCCAGCCGGCGTTGAGACCCTGTGGAGCGACGAAGATCGCGCTGTTGTTCGACAGCGGCTGGAGCCCGTAGTAGCCGGCCGAGGTGACGTTGTTGGCCGAGCCGTTCAACCAGTGGAAGCCGAAGATCAGCCGGTACTGACGGTTCCGGTCGTACCCGTCCGGGATCCGCAGGTTGTACGTACGACTCTGGCCGCTGCTCTGAATCGTCCGCGTTCCGCTGGCGAGTGTGGGGGCCTTGCCGCAGCCGGCGGTCGCCGCGAGGGTGCCGTTGGTGGCGGCCACTGCCGTCGCACCGAAGCCGCCGCTCAACGCGCCGCCGGTGGTGGCCGCGAGGAGAAGCGCCGCAGCCGCGATGGATGGGAGGAAGAATCTACGTTTGAGCATTGCTTGGGCTCCTTGCCGTTCGACGACCAACCATGGTCGCCTGGCATTGACGGGGGCCCGGACTGGTCACCGACCGGGAAGGCGGCGGAAGGGGCGTGCCCCTCGGCAGATCTTCGCCGGCTGGCTCGGGTGACCGGGAGTGTGCCCTTCACTCCCGGATGAAAGATAGCATGTTATCGATAACACGCTGAGCCGATCGAGGCTCTCGGGCTCACGTCCCGAGCGGCCGGGCCGCCCACTCGGCGGCCACTTCGTGCAGGTCACCGGTGCGGAAATGTGGAGGCTCGTGCAGCAGGAAGTCACGGTGGCTGATGTTCCAGGCGTACGCCCCGGCCATGGCGAAGGCCAGCACGTCGCCCACGGCGATCGGCCCCGCGGTGGCCGACCGGGACAGCACGTCCTTCGGGGTGCAGAGTTGCCCGACCACGGTGACCGACCCGCCGTCGGTGCGGGGGCCGCCGTCACCCGGTCGCGGATGCACCGTGAACGGCTGCGCGTGGCCCTTCGCCGCCGGAGTCCGCAGGTGGTGCGTCCCACCGGCCACCACCACGAACCACTCGCCGTAGGAGCGCTTCACGTCGACGACCTCGGTGAGGTACGCCCCGCAGTAGGCGGTGACCGACCGGCCCGGCTCGATGCGCAGCCGCACGCCCGGGTGCCTGTCGAGGACGTCCGCCAGGGCCTGGCCGTAGCCCTCCCAGTCGAACCGCGCGTCCGGGTCGGTGTAGTCGACGGTCATGCCACCGCCGACGTCAACCTCGGCCGCGTCGACCTCGGCCGCAGCCCAGCCGACAACGGCGGCGGCGACCGTCGCGGCGAGCGGTGCGTCCAGTCCGCTGGCCAGGTGGGCGTGGATTCCGCGTACGTCGATGCCGGCCGGCGGGCGGCGGGCGCACGCGATCGCGTCGGCCGGGTCCATGCCGAACGGGCTGGGTCCACCGCCCATGACAAGGCTCGCGCCCGGCGCGTCGACCGGCAGGTTCACCCGCAGCAGCACCTGGGCCGACCGGCCCGCCGCAGTGGCCAGCGCGCCGAGTCGCGCCAACTCGCTGGGTGACTCGACGTGGATGCGGTGCACCCCGGCGGCGAGAGCGGCGGCGAGGTCCGCGTCCGTCTTGCCCGGCCCGGCGTACGCGGCCGGCGCCCGTCCCGGCAGCACCTCGGCCAGCCTGCGCAGCTCACCCCGGCTGGCGGCCTCGAACCCGTCGACGATCGGGGCGAGGGTTCGCAGCACACCGGGATCCGGGTTGGCCTTGACCGCGTAGAGCAGCTCAACCGGCTGGGGCAGTGCCGCCCGGACGGCTCTGGCGTGCCCGGCCAGCGCGTCGAGGTCGTGAACGTAGACCGGTCGGGTCATCGTGGTCCACCCATCGGGTTCGGCACCGGCACGAACGGTGCGGCGCGGTCGGCGTCACGCCGCCACCGGACCAGCAGGTTCGCCTTGGCCAGCAGCGGTTCCCCGGTCAGCAGCGCGCGCAGCTCCGCCGGCTCACCGAGGTCGGCGGCCACCGCCTCGACGACGGCGCGCAGCTCCTGCCACAGCCGCCGTTCGACTCCCGGCCGGGCATCGGCGAGGGCCCCGCTGATCCCACCGAGATGGTTGACGAACAGGCAGTAGACGATCCGGCGGTGGGCGGCCCGGGGACCGTAGCGGACCTGCGCCGGGACGCCGTCCGGCCAGCTGCCCCAACGGTCGGCGTCCAGCTTCACCCCCTCCAGGTCGCGCAGCAGCATGCGTACCGGACGGCGATCCCGGTCGAGCACGACGACCACGTTCTGCAGGTGCGCCTCGTGCACGACGCCGTGACTGAGCCAACTGCGCAGCACCGCCGGCACCAGCAGGCCGACGTACGCGCGCCACCAGGCCACCGGATCCGGTGTCACCAGCGGCGTTGCGGCCAGCGCCGCCGCCAGCACCGGGATGTCGCCGGGACGCAGGTGCTGGCGCAGACCGTCGCGCAGGATCGTTCCGTACGCCTCGTCCGGGCCGGGGACGTCGACAGTGCGGTAGGCGGGCTCGGCGAGCAGCCCCACGCCGTCCGGCAGGGGCACCCGGGCCAGCAGGTCGGTCAGCGCCACCGCGCCGGTGAGTTCGTAGCGGGCGTTCTTGCGCAGGCAGTTGGTGATCCGCACGTGCAGGCTGGTCTTCACGAACAGGTCGGCCTCGGGGGCGTAGAGGGTTCGGACGCTCGCCGTGGGTCGTACCGGCACACCGGCCGCGCCCAGGTCGCGCAGCCGTGGGTGGGTGGGCGGGATCAGCGACAGCTGCCAGGGGTGTACCGGCAGGACGCGGTGCCCGCGCGGGGGCCGCGGCGGGTCGAGCGCGGCCACCAGCGGGTCGAACGGCCCGGCGTCGGCGATCAGGTCGTCCGGTACGGCCAGCCAGTGCAGCCGGAACGCGGTGCGCAGCTCGGGCGCGTACGCCCGCCAACTGTCCCGGTCACCGCTGCGCCACTTCGGGGTGGGGTGGTGCGGGTGGCCGAAGACCAACGACTGCTCGGAGTCGACGTACGCGTCGATGGCGGGCTCACCGGTGGGGGTCGGATCCTCGGCCGGTCGGTCGGCCAGCAGCCGGGCCACCGTGTCCCGGCTGGCCCGGACCTGCTCGGCGAACTCGTCGTTGACCAGGCCGGTACGGGTGGTCAGTTCCGCCGCGACCAGGGCGGCCAGCCCGTCCGCGTCCAGGTCTTCCCACCGCCCGCGGCCGGTCCTGCGTTGGACCGGGCCGGTGTAGCGGTGCGCGCCGAGCGGCGAGGTGCGCGCGACCTCGCAGCGCACTGTGACGTCGAGGTGCCGCAGTAGCAGCCGTACGGCACCGTCGACAACGGTCGGGGTGCCGTCCGGCGGGGCCAGCTCGCGCAGCAGACAACCGAAGACGGCGTGGGCGGCGGCCAGGTCGGCGCGCTGACCGGTGTGGCTGGCCGGCCGGGAGCGCAACTGGGCGCTCGTCATCGTGTCTCCCGGAGGTAGTTCGGGCCGGTACGCAGGTAGTACTTGTTGATGTCGGCGCAGCCGAGCCGCTGTTTGGGCAGCAGGGTGCCGGCGGTGAGCATCGCCTTGATGGGTAGCTGGGTGGCGTTCAGGACCCGCTCGGTGAAGGTCCGCACCGCCGGTCCGTCGCCCCAGTGGTCGCGGGCGGCGGCGAGCCGGGGCACCAGCGCCTCGGCGGGTGTCGGCACGGGCAGCCCTCGGGCGGCCAGGGCGACCAGGGGCGCGGTGGCGGCAAGGTGCAGGGTGATGGTGGTGAACACGTCGGCCAACTCGTGCGGGTCGCGCGCCCACATCCGGTCGTCGTGCAGGGCGAGCCCGTTCGTGCCGGCGTGTCGCCTGTCGAGCCGGGCGCCGTCGTTGTCCTTGTAGAGCAGGCCGACAGTGCCGTCCGGGTGCACCAGCAGGTGGATGTTCTGCGGGTGCGCCTCCAGTGCGATCCCGTGGCGTAGCCAGAGGAAGACGTGCCAGTCGAGCAGCAGGTCCAGGTAGGACTCCAGCAGCGCGACGGGCCGCTGCGGGTTGATCCGTTCGAGGACCGTGCCCGCCACCGGGTCGGCTGCGGCGAGGGCCGCGACCGGCACCACCTGGACGCCGGCCAGGTCGCGCGGAAATCGGCGCAGCAGGAAACCGCGGTGCTCGTCGGCGTCGACGTGCGCCCACGTGCTCTCGTCGGCGTGCCGGATCCGACCGACGAAGCTGGGTTCGGCTGTGGCGATCCGGTCGAGCAGTGCGGCGACGGCCGCGCCGTCGGCGAGCGAGCCCGGTTGCAGCGTGCGTCGGTTGCGCGCACCGAGACTCGCGGTCGGCAGCGGCAGTTTGAGATGCAGGTACGGGTCGTGGTCGAGCGCCACCGTCCGCATGGAGAGGGTGGGGCGCACCGGGGTCACCGGCAGGTCGACCACCGGGAGCGCGTCGCGGGCCACCGTGATCGGATGCGCTGGCAGCAGCAGTTGGTCCGGTCGCGGTGCGCGCGGCCACCACGACGGCAGCTCGCCCGCGAGCCGGACGTCCTCGGCCGGGGCGGCGTACCAGCGCAGCGCGAACCGTGGGGCGTGCTCCGGGGCGTACCGGAGCAGTTCGTCGTCGCGAAGACCGTGCCGGCACCGGTCGGTGGGGTAGACGGGGTGGCCGTGGTGGGCGGCGAGCACGTCGTCCAGGACCGCCGCCGGTAGGCCGGTCGGGGTGAGCGCGCGTTCGGCGGCCACCTCGGTGAGCACCCGCGCCCGGTTGCGGGCGGCGAGCCGTCGGGCCCCCAGGTCGGCGCGGCACTCGACGCCGAAGTCCCGCCAGCCGGCCTCGGCCTCGGCGTTGTCGCGCGGGGCGAGCAGCGTCAACAGTCCGTCCAGCGTCTCCGTACGCCGCAAGTCGCCGGCGCGGGTCACCAGCAGCACCGTCGGCGCGGCACTGCGCAGGGCCTGCTGGAACCCGTCCGCCCGGACCGGAATGCGCAGCAGACCAGCGGGGTGTGGCACCTGCCACCAGTCGGGTCCGTCCGGTCGGCCGGCGCTGCGCAGCCCGAGGTGGTCCTCGCGCAGCAGGGCGTCGAGCACCCGGGCGAAGACCTCCCGCTCACACTCGTCGCTCACTCGACGATGGTCCACTGGAGGTCGTTGCGGAGGGCGGCCAGCGCCTGCCGGACGCTGCCCTCGTCGGGGCCGATTCCGTGCAACACGGCAAGGTAGTCGCGGTTCGTGCCGGTGTGCTCGGCGGTGCGGCCCACCTCGCGCAGCGGACGGCAGCCCAGCCGGACCTCGCCGTGGACGGTGTCGAGGGGGCCCGGTGCGGCGACGAGTCGGCCGGACCGGTCCGCGCAGACGTACTCCACCTGGGCGTAGCGGTCGACGGTGTCGGGCAGGCCGAGGGCGGCCAGCGGCTCGCCGAGGTGCAGCCGGATGACGTACTCGAACAACGGCACACCGAGCAGTTCGGCGAGGATCAGGTCCATCCGGTCGCCGATGAGGCGGTAGTTCACCTCGATCAGCCGGACCCGGCCGTCGGAGACGACGTACTCGGTGTGACAGGCGCCGAAGCCGACCCCGAGCGCGTCGAGCCGCGCCCGCAGCTGGGTGCGCGCCTGCTCCGCCGGGGGCGACCAGGCGAGGCTCTCCTCGGTGAAGGTCGGCGGCGGGCCGAGACCGGTGCGCCATCCGCCGAGGGAGGCCAGCTCGGTGCCGTCGCCGAGGGTCTCGAAGGTTCGCAGCTCGCCGGCGAGGTACTCCTCGACCACCAGTGCCACGTCCGGCCGCCGGCCACGGATCTCGGCGACCCGGGCGACCAGCTCGGCGTGGTCGGCCACCAGGTACGCGTCCTCACTGGCCACCCCCTCGCGGGGTTTGAGCACCGCCGGGAACATCCCGGTCGGCACCTCCGGCGTGGCGCCGGGGTCGACGGTGACGGCGCGTACCAGATCGAGGCCCGCAGCGGCGATCGCCCGGCGGGCCGCGGCCTTGTCCTTGCAGAGACGGGCGGCGTCCGGGTCCTTGCCGGGCAGGCCGAGCTTTCGGGCGGCGATCGCGGTGGCCTCCTGGAGATGGTCGCTGTTGGACAGTAGCGCCACCGGTCGGGTGGGTGCCGCCGCCGCGACCACAGCGGCCGGGTCGCGGACCGCGCAGCGCGCCACCGGCACGGCGGCCGGCCATTCGGCGGGCCGGTCGGTCAGCACTGTGGCCGGCAGCCCGAGCGACGCCGCCGCCGGGAGGAACCCGTCCAGGACGGCGTCGGTGGGGTTGAGCGCGGTCAGGTAGAGCCGCATACCGCCTCCGTCGACTACCACGATGTGACTATTAGGGTAGCCTACCCTTATTAGGAGGTTTTGGTGCGATCTGCCCGGTGTAGCAACCCGGCGGCGACCAGGCCACCGATCAACACCGCAGCCGCGCCCACCAACTGCCCCGTCTCCAGCGCCGAGGCGAAGGCGACAGTCACGACCTCCCGCTCGGTTCCTTCACCGGCGGCGGCGAGAGCCGCGGGAAACGACCCGGCGCCGGCCAGGGCCGCCGGCAGCAGCGCCGCGAACCGGGCGTTCAGCACGGCACCCAGCACCGCGATGCCGAGGCTGCTGCCGACCTCGGTCATGGTGCCGTCGACACCCGCGCCCGCGCCGGCCTTCGCCGCCGGGATCGCGCTCATCACCGCCTCGACGATGGCCGGATTGGCAAGCGCGCAACCGACACCCATGACGAGCAGCCCGACCAGCAGCACCCCGTACCCGTCGGACGGGAAGAGGGTGACCAGCGCGAGACCGGCCGCGAGCAGCGTCATGCCAACGGCGATGGCGACCGCCAGGCCGAGCCGGCGGATCACACTCGCGACGACGCCACTGACGTTGAGCAGCACGATGGACAGCGCGAAGGGCGCCATCCGCAGACCGGCCTCCCAGGCGGGATAACCCCTGACGAACTGGAGGTGCTGGGTGAGCAGGAACAGCGCGCCGGTCGCGCCGAACGTGATCAGCACGACGCCGGAGATCGCACCGACGAAGCGCCGGTCCCGGAAGAAGCGCATGTCCAGCATCGGGTGCGCGATCCGTCGCTCCCACCGCACGAAGATCCCGAGCAGGAGTACGCCGACAACCGCCGCGCCGATCACCTCCGTCGACGCCCACCCGCGCTCCGGCCCGGAGATGATCGCCCAGACGACAGCGGTCAGGCCGGCGGTGGAGAGCAGCGCGCCGAGCACGTCGAGTCGACCGCCGGCCGGCCCGCGGGACTCGGGGACCAGCGCACGACCGACGAACAGGCAGACCAGCACGATCGGCACGTTCATCAGGAAGATCGCGCCCCACGGCAGATGCGCGAGGATCGTGCCGCCGATCGGTGGCCCGATGGCGAAGCCCAACGCGCTGGTGGCGGCCCAGATGCCGATCGCCCGGGATCGCTCGGCGGCGTCGAAGACCTGCATCGCCACCGCGAGCGTCGCGGTGACCAGCAGCGCCCCACCGACGCCCATCCCGGCCCGCGCGGCGATCAACTGTCCGCTGGTGCTGGCCAGACCGGCGGCCAGCGAGCCGACCCCGAACAGGACCAGCCCGGCGAGCAGCATCCGACGACGGCCGTACCGGTCGGCGGCGCTACCTGCGGTGAGCAGCAACCCGGACAGCACCAACGCGTACGCGTTGAGCATCCACTGCACCTCGGCGGTGCTGGCACCCAACTCGGTGGTGAGCACCGGCACCGCCACTGTCAGCACCGTGTTGTCCAACACCACCACCAGTTGCGCGACGCACAGCACGGCCAGGATGAGCCATCGCTGTGGCAGTCGTGCCGGTGTCGCGGTGTCGGTGGCCGGCTGGACGGTGGTCACGCCACCGCCTTGACGCCGTCCACTGCGGGCTGCTCGGTGGGCGGCTCGGCGGTCGGGCCGACGGCGGGGCCGGGCCGGTGCGGGAATCGCCGCTGGTGGGAGAGGCCGAGGGCGACCCCGGCGGCCACCAGCACGATGGCCGCGACAGCTACCGCCGGATAGCCGACCCGCTCGGCCGCCGCGAGACCGATGGACGCGGCCACGAACGAGCAGACCAGGCCGAACGACGACAGCACCGTGAAGTCGGTGCCGCCGGTGTCGGGCCGGGAGTAGTCCATGTTGACCGTGTAGAGCACGACGTTGGCGATGGTGTAGGCCACCATGAAGCAGCAGAGCGCGGCGACCGTTCCGCCCAGCGGAGCCCTGCCGTTCATCAGCGGCAGCAGCAACAACGTCGACACCGTGAGCGCCACGCCGCCGACCACCAGCACGCCACCGCGCCCGAACCGCCCGATCCCGAGACCCGCGACCAGGCCCGCCACGATGGCCGGGGCGCTGATCACCACGCCGGTGACGACGCCGATCCGACCCAACGACCACCCGGCGTCGACCAGCGCCGGGGTGACCAGGGCGTACGCCATGCCCGCACCGACGTACACCAGCGGCACCACACCGAAGGTCCACCACCGGCAGCCCGGCTGGCCGAACACCGACAGCAACGCCCGGTAGGCAGCGCCGATTCGTTCCACCCGATCGGTACGGGGAGGCTCCCGGAACCGCCACACCACCAGCAGACCGACCGCTGTCATCGCGGCCAGCAGGCCGATCGCCGGCACCCAGCCGAACTGGTCGTAGACCAGGACGCAGGCTCCACCACCGAGCAGGTTGCCGAGGTAGCTCGCGGCGACCTGGATGCCGTTGCCGGTGCCCCGGGCCGAGTCGGCCAGCATCCGGACCGCGACGGCGTCCACGGCGATGTCCTGGGTGGCCGAGAAGAACACGTACGCGGCGCAGATCGCGATGATCGGGCCGAGTGCGTCGGCCGGGCTGGCGAACGGCAGCAGCGCCAGCAGGGCGAGCACCAGGGCGGTCTGGAGCACGAGCAGCCAGGACCGGTAGTGGCCGCGGTGCCGTGAGCCGTACCGGTCGAGGATCGGCGCCCAGAGGAACTTGATGGGCCAGATCAGGCCGACGATCTGCAACAGCGCCAGCGTGTCCAGCGAGGTACCACCGTCGCGCAGGATGGCGGTGAGCCCGACGGTGATGAAGCCGACGCCGAGGTACTGGGTGACGTACAGCGCGGTCAGGGTGCCGAGCCGGCCCTTCATGCCGCTTTCCAGTAGCCGAGGGAGGTCAGCCGGTCCTTGTCGACGCCCAGCGTCTTGCGCAGGTGTCGGGTGATGCCCCGGGTGGTGGCCGCCTCGCAGGCCACCCAGTAGTGGCCAGCGCCGCTGGTCGGCACTGCCGCGCAGACCGTGTCCACGAGATGCTGACCCGCGTCGCGCCTTGGCACCCAGGTGACGTCGTGGTGCGCCCGGGCCCGCAGCGCGAGTGCCTTCTCGCCCTCGTGGGCGTACTCCAGCCACACCGTCGCCGGAATGTCGGCACCGGCGTCGAGCAGACTGTTCACCGCAGGCAGCGAGGCCGCGTCGCCGACCAGGTAGAGGTGCTCGGGCGCGGGGTCGGGCAGCTCGAAGGCGCTGCCCTGCATTGTCGCGCTGATGGTGTCGCCGACCTTGGCCGTGGTGGCCCAGCGGGCCGCACAGCCGTCGTGGATGGCGAATTCGAGTGTGAATCGGCCGGTGGCCGGATCGGGGTCCACCAGCGTGTACGCGCGCTGGTGGGCCCTGCCGTCGTTGTCGAACCACAGCCGGATCCACATCGTGGGGTGCACCCCGCACGTCTCCAGCAGGCCGCCCCCGTCCAGGAGGAGCCGCTGGTAGTGCCCGTCGATCGACTCGGTGCTCAGGACGGTCAACTGAAAGTCCCGCCCTCCCATGGCCTTGAGGACCAGGGCCTCCCAGTTCCGTTTCACGCACCCCTCCAGGTAAGGTCATCCTTGGTTAGGGGAGGTTAACCTAAGTTGCGCCCCGGATGGAACAGAGGACAGCGCCCGATGACGTACCAGGAGAAGATCGCCGGTCTCGGCGAGCTGTCGTTGGTGACCGTGGACCCGGACCGGGACGCCGCCCTTCTGCACGGTTGGGTGACCCTGCCCCGCAACTCCTTCTGGGGCATGGGTTCGCACACCCTCGAAGAGGTCCGCGAGATCTACGCCTTTGTGGACAGTCTGCCCACGCACCACGCGTACCTGATCACTGTCGACGGGGAGCCGGTCGGCCTCTTCCAGAGCTATCAGCCCGAGGCGGACCCGGTCGGCGAGCGCTACCCCGTCCAGCCCGGCGACGTGGGGATGCACCTGCTGCTCAGCCCCGACCGACGCCTCGCCCGCAGCCTCACCAACGCGGCCGGCCCGGCCGTCGCCCGCTTCCTGTTCCGCGATCCGGCCGCGCAGCGGATCGTCGTGGAGCCGGACGTCCGCAACCACCTCGCCCTACGCCGACTGGAGATCGAGGGCTTCACCTTCGACTCCGAGATCGACATGCCGGACAAGCGGGCCCAACTCGCGTTCCTGACCCGCGCCCGGTTCGCGGAGAGGCACCCGACGCCGGCCTGACCAGCGACGCAGCCGGCGACTGTCAGCCGTTGGCGTTCCAGAAGCCGACGAGGGTCGCGGTCCACCAGGCGAGCTGCGAGATCGTGGCGGCGGCGACGCCGGGCAGCAGGGCGGACCAGGGTGGGCGGCCCTGCACGGCCACGAGTCGATCCCGGACCCGGCCGAGGAACAGCCCGTTGACGCCGACCACGAGCACCGCCAGCAACTTGACCCAGACCAGCCCGGACGACGTGTCCGGTCCGAGGGCGGCCCCACTGGCGAGCAGACCCACCAGACCCAGCCAGATGAGCAGGTGCGCTCCGCGGGCGGCGGTCAGCACGGTGCCGAGCGGTTCCTGGCGCAGCAGCCAGCGGAGGCTGAACCAGTCCACCGTCAGCACCGCGCCGAAGCCCACCACGAGGCAGGTCAGGTGGCAGAAGAGGGCGACCATCCGCGCACCCGGAGAGAGGGTCACGTGCGGTGCGACGAGGATCGCGACCAGCCATCCGAGACTGACCGTCAGAACCGAGGCGACGATGGTGGCCCGGCCGGCGGCGCGACGGTGGCCGCCGCGCCAACCTGCCGCCGGCATCGGCATGACCGCGTCGGCCGGTGCCGCGCTGCGGGTCCGGTGCGTCGCGCGCCGCAAGGGGCGGACGGCGTCCGACGTGACGGCACGGTGGGCGGGACGGGACGCCCGGGACGGGGGGTGGACGTCGGTGTGCAGGTCAGACGTCCGCATCGGCCGGTCCTCTGGGCCGCATGTTCAGCCGCCCGGAGCGGCGGTGGGCGCGCCGGGCCGGTTGTCCAGCGTGTTCAGCTCGGCGGCCCGCGCCTGCTGGATCCGGCCGGCGAGCGCCTTCAGCTCCGGGCTTCCCCCGGCGGTCTGCTCGCCCCGGCACAGCACCACTGTCTGCGCGAGGTGCGCCCGGATCAGACCAGCCGCCCGGGACGACACCTCCGCGTCGGACGCGGCTCGTAGCTCGGCGAGGCTGGCCTCGGTGACCATGCCGGGCATCTGATGCCCCTCGTGGATGTTCAGCTCCGGCACGTTGCCCGCGGCCAACAGCCCACGCAGGTCCCGCAACTCCGCCTGATGGGCCTTCCGGACCTCGCCGAGGAGGGCCCGCAGCGACGGATCCGCCGGGCGGTTGTCGAGCTGGTCGATCAGCGCGAGCGCGCCCTCGTTCATCGGAATCAGCAGTTGGATGAAGGCGTCGTCGGTGCCGTTGAGCACCACCTGCGCGGTCGGCACCGCAGCGGTCGGCGACGCTGCTACCGACGACGCTGCTGGTGCCTGGTCGGTGCGGCCCCAGCCCTGACTGAGCCCGACGGCCAATGCTGTGGCGACCAGGGTCGCGACGACGCCGACCAGCCGCCCGGCCCGTACGCGACGCCCTCGGCGCACCACCATGATCTGCTCGTCCATCCGTTCGCCGGTGCTCAACGGGCGGCTTGGAACGCGCGGCCGACCACTGTCGCCTCGGTCCCGTCGCTGAACAACCCGGACCGGTCCTTGTCCGTGGCGGGTAGCCCGAACCAGGCGTAGCGCTGGAGGTAGGGGAGTTGGCCGAGCATGGCGGTGGCCGCCGTGAGGAAGGCCGCCTGCTGCTGCTGAGTGGGAAACTGCGAACCGCCCCCGGCGAAGCGGATCAGCGCGAACTCGGTCAGCCAGATCGGCTTCCGGTAGCGCTGGTAGACGGCCTGGAGGTACTGCCGGAGTTGGGCCACCGCAGTGGCGGTCGTGAAGTCGGCGCCGAACCAGTGCAGCGTGATGAAGTCCACCCGGTGGCCCCGGGCCTGCGCGCCGGTCATGAACCTGTCCAGCCAACCCTGCGGGTCCGGCCCGCCCCAGGCGACCGCCGGGCTGCCCAGTTTGCTGCCCGTCGCCATCAGCTGCGGCCACAGGTCCAACGCCTGCTCGACTGTCATGTTCGCCTGCTCGGGCATGTCCGGCTCGTTGAAGGTGAGCAGGTACGGCCCGGCGGCCTTGGCCCGTGCCAGCTCCGCGGCGGTGACGTTCTCCGCGCTGCGGATCATCGGCACGAACGTCGCACCGCGCGGCGTGCTGATCCCCGGGTGCTGGGTGCCCCAGGTGTAGTACCAGCCGGCCTTGGAGTTCGCCAACGCCTGACTCGCCCCGGCGAAGTTCCACACCCCGACGCCCTTGCGGGCGGAGCTGACCGCCGGCGCGACCGCAGCCTTCGACGAGGGCCGTGCGCTCGGCGAGGGCGCGACGCTCGGGGCGGCGACGGCGGTGGGCGCGGCAGACGGCGGCGCCGCCCACGAGGGTGCGGACGGCTCGTCCGGCAGGATCACCACCGCCATGGTGATGGCCAGACCGGCGGCGGCCACACCGGCGGCGAGGGACGGTACGAGGCCACGGGGCCGGTTCACCGCGAGGTCGACGACGCTCGGGCCGCCGCCCGCATCGGTGGGCACCGCGCCCGGTGGGGTCGACCCGGCGGCGGGTCCGGCCGTCGGGCCAGGCGGCGCGACGGCCTGCGCGGCGGCTGCCGGGGTGGCCGCGCTCGGCAGGTGGGCGCCGAGACCCGCCGGCAGCGGCAGCAACGGCATACCGGCGAGCAGCCGATCGATCGGCAGCAGGGTGGTGCCCAGCCGTCCGCAGAACGCGCAGTCGCGGACGTGTCGAGCCAGTCGCTTGCGCCACAGCGAGCTGGGCGTGCCGTCCCACTCGGCGGTCACGGCTCCCAGGTCCGGGCAGCCGGGGCGGGCGCGGAGCGCGCGTACGACGCCGCGGGCGCTCTGGATCTGCTCCTTCATCCGGTGGATCCGCACCGCGACGTGCCCGGGTGACAGCCCGAGCGCGTCGGCGACCTCGTTCCGGGTGATCTCGCCGGTCTCCTCCAGCCACCACAGCGAGAGCAGTTCCTGGTCGTCCGGGTCGAGCCAGCGGGTCGCCTCGGCGACCTCGCGTCGTTGGTCGGTGAGGCCGAGCCGGAGGATGGTCATCCCCGCGAAGTCGGAGGCGGGGTCGGGCACGTTGTGGATCGCGTCGAGACCGGCATCGCGGTTGAGCGCGACACGCCGGCGCGTCTCCCAGTCACGCACCTGGCGGATGGTGATCGCCACCAGCCAGGACCGGTATGCCGCCGGGTCGTTGAGCGCGGGCAGGTACCGGATCACCCGTACCAACGTCTCCTGGACCACGTCGTCGACGTCGGCGTGCCCGCGCAGCGCACGCCCGACGATGTTGTAGACCAGCGGGAGCGAGGCCGCGACGACGTCGTCGAGAGCGCGCTGGTCGCCCTGCCGGGCCGCGACGACCAACCCGACATCGGGCAGTGCTCGACCGGCTGACGACATGGGTCTCACTCCTTGGATGCTGATCCGCGCGGCGCCCACGCTGGGTGTGCTGACCGCCCTCAAGATCGGAGACTCGCGGCAGCGGGTGGGATTACAGAATTCCCGGGCCGCCGGCTCGCCACAAGCGAGACGGGTCCGTCGCCGGCGCATATGTGGTGGCGGTGGCGGGTATGGTGCGGGGTGTCGGTGTCGCCGGGCGCTCGCCCGTGCACAGGACACCAGCATTCGGGCGCCAGCGTGTGCGCCGAAGCGTCACCAGGTCGCACGGCCGACGTTGCCGAGGCCCCAGACGCACCCCTTTCGTAGAGACAGGATCCCTGCATGACATCGAACGACAACGGTCGACCCGCCCTGTTCCTCGCCACGTCCCACGGTGACGTGCTGGACGGACCGGCGGTGACCTTCGACAGCAGCGAGGAGGCCATGCGGCGACTGCGCCACCCGTTCGCGGTGAAGCCGGCCCAGCCGGCCACGACCGCTGTCGACGCCTTGGATCAGCGCGGCTGATCCCCGCCAGCTCCCTCCCTAAACGCCCAGCCTCATACTTTCGGCTAGAAAATAATCGGTCTTTCGGGTAGTGTCCGGGTCATCAAGTGAACGACATGACGCGGTGGCGAGGCCCGTGCTCGTGGCCTTGCGACAGCGCACCTTCGCCCGTACGTGCGCCCCGGCGGCAGCCGGTTCGGAGACTCTTCCGGTCGACTCGATCGACGGGCCTGCGGGAAGGACCACCCACATGGCCACCATCGTCGACAACGCCAGCAGCGCCACCAGCGCCGATCAGCGGAGCAGCGAGCAGAGCCCGGATGACCTCCTCGCCGCCTTGGCGGCGACCCCGGCGGACGATCCCCGCCGCCCGGCAGTGCGGGACCGCGCCATCGAGGCGTGGCTGCCGCTCGCCCGGCACCTGGCGCGCCGCTACGGCGGGCGCGGCGCACCCGACGACGACCTGGCCCAGACCGCCTTCGTCGGGCTCATCAAGGCCGTGGACAACTTCGACCACGACCGAGGTGTCGACTTCAGCGGGTACGCCATTCCCACAATCATCGGCGAGATCAAGCGGTACTTCCGGGACCGCACCTGGGCGGTGCGGGTGCCCCGCCGCCTCCAGGAGCTGCGCCTGTCGATCAGCGCGGCGAACAGCGCCCTTACCCAGACCCTCGGCCGCTCGCCGACCGTCGCCGACATCGCGTCCCACCTCGACGTGACCGAGGAGACCGTGCTGGAAGGGCTGGAGGGCGCGCGCGCCTACCGGGCCACGTCTCTGTCCACCCCGACCGGGGCTGACGGCAGCCGGGAGCTCGGGGACACCCTCGGCGACGACGACCGCGCTTTCGACCTCGTCGAGATCCGCGTCGCCCTCGGCCCGGCCCTCGCCACGCTGCCGGCACGCGAGCGCCAGATCCTGAGCCTGCGCTTCCACGGCAACCTGACCCAGGCCCAGATCGCCGAGCGGATCGGCGTCTCACAGATGCACGTGTCCCGGCTGATCACCCGCTCGCTGGCCGCGCTGCGCCTACAGCTCAACCCGGACATCGCTGCCTGAGCCCGATCAGAGTTGGATGACGTGGCCCACCCGTGGCGGCGTACGACCGGCGAGAACCTCGAGCCACGCGTGTCGCAGCGCCTCCGGCCCGGCACCCACCCGAACGTCCAGCCACCCGCTCACCACCGCGGCGAAGCGTTGCCACGCCTCGGTGAACCGCTGGTCGAGGCCGTCGCGGCCCCAGTCGTGGCTGCGCTTGCGCATCTGCACCGGCGCGAAGAACACCTCCTCGGCGGCGGCGGCGTTCGGCGTCTGGTTGGTGAGCCCGACCGCGATGTCCCGGACGAGCCGATCGCCGAGGCGTCGACGCACTGCGGCACGGGTCGAGGGTGCCCCGGACAGGTCGAGATAGACCGTCGGGACCACGTCGAGGGCGTCGATGTCGTCGTACGACACGACCTCGTCGTAGCAGCCGAGCGACCGGGTGAACGCCAGGTTGCTTGGCGAGGTGAGACCGACCAGGCGCGGCCCACGCCCGTTCAGCTCGAACGCTGCGGCGTACGCGGTCTTGCTCGACGCCGACGACACCAGCAGCGCGTCGGCACCGTAGAAGTCGTTGTCGACGACCTGGTCGGCCAGCATGAACGAGGTGAAGAACAGCGGACGGAACAGGATCAGCAGATCTTCCTGGTCGCGCTGGTACGCCGGGTCGCCGGTGGTCGACCGGTACGCGTTGTACGGCGACGGCAGTTCGGCCCGGTGCGGGCTCGCCTCGCGGAACCCGGACGCGTCCACCCGGTCCGGCCGCACCACGAGGTGACCGGCGGGCGGCAGGTAGCCGTAGATCCGTTGCCCTACCTCGACACCGGCCACCGCCGAGGCGACCACCTCGGCGAAGCCCCAGAGCGGCGGCAGGCCCCACTGCGGCCCGAGGCCCTGGGCGGCCGGCGGAAAGAACTGCCAGTACCGCATCGAGTCGCCGAGCACCGCGTAGGTCACGTTGTTGGCGGTGAGGCCGACGCGGTCCACGCGCAGCAGCGCCTCACCGTCGGCCAGGGCGGGGGTGGAGCCATCGACGAGCGTGGTCTGCCCGAGGTCGTCAC
This sequence comes from Micromonospora sp. NPDC047187, assembly GCF_040643355.1. Taxonomy (NCBI): domain Bacteria; kingdom Bacillati; phylum Actinomycetota; class Actinomycetes; order Micromonosporales; family Micromonosporaceae; genus Micromonospora; species Micromonospora sp. NPDC047187. Next base: position 435,642 of record NZ_JBEYUF010000002.1, on the reverse strand, counting down.
GCGCCACGGCGAAGGTCCATGAGTCAGCCATGAGGTGACGCTAGACAGCCTCGCAATCGGAGACAAGTGCACTGGGAGTGCAAAATCCCACTGCGCCCGGTCAGTGTCGGAGCGCGGCGAGGTCGCGGAGGTGCGCGAGCGGCAGGTGCGGTGGCCGCCACTCCACGAACAGGGCGGTGGCGTCGTCATCGAGTTGGTCGTCCTGGTAGCCGACGACCGCGCGGACCAGGCGACGCATCGTCTCCGGGCTGGGCAACCCGTCGTTCAGGGCGCGGTTGACGAAGTCGACGAGCCGGTCCAACCCGAACTGCTCCCCCTCCGCGCTACGGGCGTCGGTGATGCCGTCGGTGTAGGCGAGAATGCGGTCGCCCGGGTGCAAATTCTCCACGTGCACCCGCGGTCGGCGAGGGGACAGGTGACCCAGGCCCAGCGGCAACACGGTCGGCCCGGGTAGCTCCCGAACTGCCTTGCCGTCACGCAGCAACATCGCACCGGGATGCCCAGCGTTGATCATGCTGAGCTGGCCGGTCTGGCGGTCCAACTCGATGAGCAACCCGGTCGCGAAGAAGTTCGGGTGCTCGGAGCGCACCCACCGGTCGATGCTGATCGCCGTGTCGACCAGGTCGAGGCCACACCGACGGGCATTGCGGTACGCGCTGACCACCAGCGAGGCCAGGGTGCTCGCCTTGATGCCGTGCCCGCAGGTGTCGAAGAGCCCGACGCTGAGCACGTCGTCGTTCAACGCGTAGTCGAAGATGTCGCCGCCGACGTCGTAGCACGGTTCGAGGATGGCGGTGACCACCAGGTCGTCGGTGGCGAAGGTCAGCGGCGGGAGCAGGCCCCACACGATCTCGGCCGCGACCTGCATCGGCATCCGCCGCCGCATCCGCTCGACCACGTCACCGTAGAGCCGGCGGTTGACCAGGATCTGGGCGACGTTGACCGCCACCTCCCAGGCCGGAGCGTCCATCGTCTCGTCGGCGGCGGCCGGGGAGACGATCTCCAGTACGCCCATCCGCTCACACCCGAGCAGCAGTGGCACCCAGACCCGGTCCGGGTTGTCGGGCGCGCGCTGGATGGCGAGGGTGGTGAAGGCCCGACCGGCGAGCGTCGTCTCGATCGGCAACTGATCCCGGTCGAGTCCCGCGCCGAGCAGCGGCACGAGGAGGGTCTGCGTGTAGTCGGCCAGATAGATCACGATCTCGCTGGCATCGAGAGCGGGCGCCGCACGGGCGACCAGTTGCGACACCTCGTCCGGGCCACCCCGGGGCGCGTTGAGCTGCAACCAACGCACCACCTCGCCGATGTCGGCCATGCTTCACCTCCCCCTGTCCAGCGGTGAGGCTACCCCGCCCCAGCGCATTCTCCGCCCGCCTCGACCATCGCGCTGAGGAGCGAGGACAGCGGCACGGTGGCGAATCCCACTCGCGCGTCACTCGCCCCGTACGGCACCCACAACTCACCGTCGTGCACGAGCGCGCCGCAGGAGTACACGACGTTCGGCACGTACCCGTCCCGGTCGTCCTCGTCGGGTGCGAGAAGCGCACCAGGCAGGTGAGCGACGACCCGCTCGGGTGTGTGCAGGTCGAGCAGGAGCGCACCGATCGCGTACCGACGCATCGGCCCGACGCCGTGGGTGAGCACGAGCCAGCCGACGTCGGTCTCGATCGGTGATCCGCAGTTGCCGACCTGGATCAATTCCCAGCTCTCGCCCGGTGCGTGCAACGGGGTCGGGGCCTGCCAGCGGCTCTCGCCGTCCAGGGCGGTCAGGCCGATGGTCTCGCCGTCGGCGCGGCACAGTGCCAGGTGCCGGCCGCCGACGGTACGCGGGAACAGCGCGAGCCCCTTGTTGCGGGCACCCGGTCCGCGCATCGGGGTCATCTCGAACCGGCGCAGGTCGTCGCTGGCCAGCGCCCGGGTGGCGATGTTCCGGCCGTCGTAGGCGGTGTAGGTGGCCCGGTACACCGGCCCGGATTCATCGACGAAGCGGACGAACCGGGCGTCCTCCATGCCGTTGCTCTCCGCCGGGGTCGCCGGCCACAGCACCCGTTGGTGCAGGACCGTGTCCGCGGGGAAGGCCGTGGCGTAGCTACCGGCGTTGGTGCGACGAAGTTGTTCGACGGTCCCCAACCCGGTGCTGCGGGAGAGCAGATCGGGTGGCAGGGTGCCGAGCACCCGCTCGAAGGCGGCCTCGTCGTACCACTCGGGCAACGCGTCCAGCACCGTGGCCGCGACCTCGTTGTCGCACTCCTCCTCGGCCAGGCCGGCAACGAGCAGGTCCCGGCGGTGCCGTACGCCCATCCGCTGCCCGACGACCAACGGCCCGGCCCGGTCGGCGATCGTGAGCTGTTCCCCTGGTCCGACGATCGCGGTGGCGAAACCGATCGAGGACACGTGGCCCTCCCCTACCTGGCGCAGGCTGATGGCGACGCGCAGCTGCCCCGGGCCGAGACCGCTCTGGTCCGGGTGGACCACCATCGACGGGTTGCACAGGGCGGCGGCCTCGACTGCGTACTCGTGGCTGAAGTAGGCGCCGACCAGCAGCCGGCTGTTCGGTGAGAGGTCCCGGGCCCGCGCGGCGCGGTGCCGGACCAGCTCGTAGTGGTGGTGGAAGGTGCCAGCCAGGTCGCGGTGCCGGGCGCCGAACCGGTCGAACGTGTCCCGCAACAGCCGGCCGCTCTCCTCGTCGTCGAGGTGCGCGACCCGGTCGATGAGCGCCCGCGCGCGGTTACGTACCACCGCGGCGTCCTCACCCGGTACGAAGAGCTTGACGATGACACGGCGTGGGTCCGGGGTGAGAGTGACGTCCTGCCGGACGGCCAGACTCCCTGTCACGACCACCGCCGGGCGTGTTGCAGCGTGGAGATGAGCGCGAGGGTGGACTCGGCGCCCTGGTTGAGGTTGGGCCCGTGCGCGGTCAGCCCGTCGTAGCCACCGCCGGTCGCCGGATCCCACATCGGCGTGCCGAGGTCGTTGTCGCCGAGGAACCATCCGACCGCCTGCCGCACCCCGTTGTCCCACTCCGGGTCACCGGTGACAGTGGCCGCCGTGGCACAGGCATCGGCGAGGGCGGCGACCTCGATCGGCTGCTGGTCGTGGTGCAGCCGTACGGCGCCGCGCCGCCAACCCCCGGCGGGTACGACCGACAGCCGTCCGTCGCGGAGCTGGACATCGCGCAGCCAGGTCAACATGCGCAGGCCATCGTCGAGAGGTGGGCCACCCTCGCGAAGCTGACTCGCGGCGATGACCACTTCGGCGAGGGCGGCACTCGCGTACGTCAGCTCCTGCCGTGGCCACGGCCACCCCCGATCGGAGGCCGGCGGGCCGATCGTGCTGGCCGCGTCCGCCAGCAGGGACGCGGCGGCGACGTGGCCCGGATGACGGCGAAGCACCTCGGCCGCGCCCAGACCGGCGAAGGCCATCGTGTGCGGGGCCTTGGCTCGGCGGGTGGCGCCCCGGCTGAAGGCGACCAGCGCCTCCTCGCGTACCCATGGGGCGGGGCTGCGGGCGACGGCAGTGCCCAGGCCCCACAGAGCTCGACCCCACCAGTCGCCGAGCCCTGGTTCGTCGACCCAACGCCGGTCGTACCCGAGCCGGTTGCGGAACGCTCCGCCGGCGTCCTGTGCGTGGGTCAGGAACGCCAGGTATCCCTCCGCCAGCCGGAGCAGTTCCTCGCTCGGCTCCGGCTCGCGGCTGACGACCAGCAGGCCGCGGGCCACGTCGTCGGTGCAGTAACCATGCTCACGCCGGACGATGGCGTGCCGTGCGTGCTCGAACAGACCGGTGTCATCGCTGAGCCGAGCCAGGTGCGCGAAGCTCGGCGCGGGTGCCGTCACCCAGCGCCCACGCGTCGACGTCCGGGGGCGTCCGGTGGTCGCCGTCACGCCGGCACGGCGCTGACGGCGGGTGAGCGGGCGTCGACGAGCTCTTCGGCGAGGGCGCCGTAGCGGGCCGCCACCGCAGGCCAACGCAGGTGCGCGGCCAGCGGGCGAACCCGTCCGGCCAACCGGGCGGTCAGGCCCGGTTCGGTCAGGACCCGCCGGATCGCCTTGGCCAGTGCCGTCGGGTTCTGGTGGGGTACGACCAGACCGGGCCCACCGGTCAGCAGCTCGACGGCGTGCGGGAACGCCGTCGCCACGACGGGCACTCCGGCGGCCACCGCTTCGATGAGCACCCCGGAGGTGACCTGTTCGCGGGAGTCGTAGGGCAGGACGACCACGTCGGCGGAGCGGATCAACCGGCCCAGCGCCTCCTGGTCGTGGTAGACGTCCTGGTAGTCGACGGCGTGCGCGACGCCCAGCTGGGCACCGAGCTGGTGCAGCCCCGCCCGGTACACCTCACCGTGGTGCTCGATCACCTTCGGGTGGGTCCGCCCCGCCACCGTGTAGGTCGGAGTCGGTTCCAGATCCTGCAACCGCGCGAGGGCCCGCAACGACCACTCGATGCCCTTGCCCGGCCCGAGCAGCCCCCAGGTCAGCAGGTGCGGGCGGGTACGCCGGTCGACGGGTACGCCGGCAAGCTCGGCCGCGCCGTGCGGGATAACCGTCACCTTGCCCGCTGGCACGGCGTATCCGACGAGCAGCCGGTCGCGGGCCGTGTCGGTCATCGTGACGACCGCCCCGGCGGTCGCCACGATCTGCTCCAACAGGGATTTCTGCCGGGCCGAGGGCTGGCTGAGCACTGTGTGCAGAACCACGATGCTCGGCACGCTGAGCCGCCGCAGCAACGGCAGGACCTCCTCGCCGTCGGTGCCGGGGTAGATGCCGTACTCGTGCTGGACGATCGCCACGTCGTACGCGTTCAGAGCGGCCGCCGCCTCCCGCCAGCCGGCCGGGTTACGCGCCGACCAGGTGTGCACGACCCCGGGTACGGGTCGCTGGTCGTCGCCCTGATCGGTGACCCGGACGATGCCGCTGCGGGTGCCGTCGGCGGTCAACTGGGCGGCGAGGGCCGCGTTGAAGGTGGCCAGTCCGCACCGGGTCGGTGGGTGGGTGCTGAGGAATCCGTAGCTGAGCATGAACATCGGGCCTTCCGGTTGTCGGCCACCGCAGGAGTACGAGTGAGCCTCACGCGGGGACGGCGCACGCCGGTCAGCGTGTGTGACCGGCGGAACGGAGAGCGGTGCAGTTCAGTCAGTTGCGGACGAGATTGTCGTAGACGGCGAGATAGTCGGTGACCATCCGGTCCGCGCTGAAGCGCTTCAAAGCCCGCGCCCGACACTGCACCCGATCGAGGCCGGCGACCCGGGTGATCGCTTCGACGGCCTGGTCGACGGTGGAGACGAGGAGACCTGTCACCCCTTCGTCGACGACCTCGGGCATGGAGCCTCGCTTGTAGGCGACGACCGGGGTGCCACAGACCATCGATTCCACCACCGACAGCCCGAACGGCTCGTCGAAGGCGATCGGGTGCAGCAGTGCGGTGCTGTCACCCAGTACCTCGGCACGCCGTCGCGGACCCACCGACCCGAGGAAGGCGACCTGGTCGCCGTCGATGTGCGGGGCCACCTGTTCGGCGAAGTACCGCTCGTCCTGGACGATCCCGCAGATGGTGAGGGGCCGGCCGGCGCGGCGGGCGATCTCGATCGCGGTGTGGGTGCCCTTGTCCGGGTGGATCCGGCCGAAGGCCGCCAGCCCAGGACCGGCCTTGTTGGTGAACGGCAGTCCGGCGACATCGACGCCGTGGTAGACCGTGGCCACGTAGTCCAGCTCCGGCGCCCGGTCGGCGTCGGAGATCGACACGTACGACGAGCGGGCTCGGCCATAGGCGGGCAGGATCCCCGCGCCGGAGAAACCGTGCACAGTGGTCAGCAGCGGCGCGCGGCAGTGTTCCGCGAACGCCAGCGGCAGCCAGTCCAGGTGACTGTGCACGAGGTCGAACTGCGCCGAGCGGGCCATCGCGTGGGAGACGTGCATCGCCTCCCACACCCGACCGTCCAGGTCCGGGTCGTCCGCGTACCCCCGTGGGCAGACTCCGTCGAGCTGGGCGGACGTGACGGAGTCCAGTGTCGCGAAGAGCGTCACGTCGATCCCGCGGCTGACCAGCCCCTCGGCGAGCAAGCCGGTCACCTGCTCCCACGGGCCGTAGTGATGTGGGGGCGTACGCCAGGCGACCGGTCCGAGCAGCGCAACCCTCAAGGGGAAGACGACGCGTCGACGAGATCAGCTGGGTTGAGGTTCAGGGTGGCGAGCAGCCCTGAGTGCTTGGCCGGGTCCACCCACTCGGGCAGTTCGCGCTCGACCCAGGCGGCCCGGGCCACCTGACCCCGGTCGCGAAGTGCGGCGACGATCCGATCCCTGGCGATCCTCATCTGGTACTCCCTAGTTAAGGCGTTCGGAACAATTCGCACGGAGGGTGTACCCAGGTGCGCGCGTCGGGCAACCGACCGCCGGACACCGACGACGCGGCGCCGGTCGGTCGGGACGCGGTCTGCGATCAGCCGACACGACCGTCACGTCGCGGCGATGGAGAAGATGAGCGGTAACGCCCCTGGCGGGCTGGTGGCGACGGCGTCTGGCGGCCACCGGGGTCCCGGGCGACATGTTCACCGTACGCCCTCGCGGCGGTCCGCCGCACCAGCCCTGGACGGGCCGGAGGTCAGGGCTCCAGCACCACCTTGCCGGCCCGGGTGCGGTTCTCGGCGAACACCAGTGCCGCGGAGACCTCGCTGAGCGGATAGCGGGCGGCGATCTGCGGCACGATCACTCCCTGCCGCAGCAGGTCGAACACGATGCCGAGATCGGTGCGCAGGCGACGGCGGAACGCGGCGCGCCGGGTGAGCTGGCCGGCCCAGAAGTTGTAGAAGCCGGCCCGGTGGCCGTTGGGCAGCGCGTTCCAGGTGTAGAGGCGGGTCAGCAGCTTCACGAAGACCCACACGACCGACTGCCCGGTGCCGACGGCGGCGGCATTGCCGTAGACGACCAGTTTGCCGCCGGGGGCGAGCAGGGCGTACGAGGTGCGTACGCCCGGGCCGGCCACCGGGTCGAAGACGGCGTCGACGCCACCCGGCGACAGCCCGCGGACCCGCGCGGCCATGTCCGGGTCGCGGTAGTCGAGCGGTTCGACGCCGAGTGCGCGCAGCCCGGCGTGGTGCCGCTCGGCGGCGGTGCCGATGACTCGCAGGCCGAGGTGTCGGCCGAGTTGGACGAGCACGCTCCCGACGCCGCCGTTCGCGCCGTGCACGAGGATAATCTGTCCGGCCGTCAGGTCGGCGTCCCGCAGCATCTGCCAGGCGGTCACCCCGTTGACGACGACGGTCTCGGCCGCGGCAGGGTCCAGACCCACGGGCACCGGGGCCAGGGCATCGATGTCGACAAGCGCGCGCGTGGCCCAGGCACCGGTCTTGGTGACCGCCGCCACCCTGGTGCCGACCAGTGCGTCGTCGCCGCCGGGACCGACCTCCCGGACGGTGCCGACGAGGTCGTAGCCGGGCACGAACGGGAACTTCGGCTGGCCGGGGTAGAGGGCGAGGCGCATCTGCTGCTCGGCGAACGAGATGCCGGTGGCCTCGACCTCGACGAGCGCCTGCCCCCGGGCGGGCACGGGCATCGCGCGCCGGTGCAGCAGGAGGCCGTCGGGCTCGACCACGCCGGGCAGTACCACTTCGGTGATCGTCGTTTCGGTGGTCATCGAGGTTCTCCCTTGTTTGTAAGTGCGCACTCACACACTTGTTGGACCGAAAGATTGGGCCGCCGTAGCGGCCCAGCGTCGGGGTCGGTCAGGGGTGGCGAATGCCGGCGGTCAGGGCTCGGGCCCAGGGCTCAGGGACCTGCTCCAGGCTGGCGGTCACGATCAGGTGGCACAACTGGCCGTACGCGAAGAACTGCTGCACCTGCGCGTCGCTGGCCCGGGCCCGACTCTGCACGAAGGTCGCGACCCGCCGGTAGCCGGCCCGCACCGCCTCGGCGACCTCCGGGATGTCCGTGACGGCCTGCGCCTGCACCTGGAAGAGCAGCAGGTCGCGATCGGCGATCAACTCCGCGTAGGCACCGCCCATGGCGTCGAGGACCTCCTCCGGGCTGTCACCCCGGGCGCGCTCCGCACCCGCCTCGATCGCGTCGGCGATCCGGTCGAAACACGCCCCGGCCGCCGCCACGAACAAGCCGAGCTTCCCGGAGAAGAGCCGGAAGACGTACGCCTCGGAGATGCCGGCGGCGGCGGCCACGGCGGTGACCGGGGTGGCGTGGAAGCCGGCGCGCGCGAACACCGACACGGCGGTGTTCAGGACGGTGACCCGGCGGGCCTCGGCAGTGGATCGCATGTTTGTAAGTGTGCACTCACAAACAAGGGTCGTCAAGTCGCTCGGTTTGTCAGGGTGCGATGCGCAGCAGCCGGATCGCATCGTCGTCGTAGTCACCGAAGCGGTACCGGAGACCGGCGAACGGGCTGCCGGGGAAGTCGCCGGTGATCGTCGTGGTCACGACGGTGCCGGTGGCAGTGACCTCGACGTCGGTGATCTCGTACGACACCAGCGGCACGGCACGACGCCACGCACGGATGGCCTGGATGCCCCGGTGCTCGGTCGACTCGTCCTCGACCACGGCGTCCTCGGCGAAGAGGGCGAAGTAGTCCTCGGAGTCGGGCTGGCCGGCGAGCTCGAAGTAGCGGCGGATGATGGCCGGTGCGGCCTGGGTGGCGGTCATGGTTGGCGTCCTCCCTGGACGTTGTGAAGATCAGGTCAGACCGTCGGGATGGTGCCGCCGTCGATGACGTGTTCGGCGCCGACGATCGCCGAGGCACGCTCGGAGACCAGGAAGGCCACCAGGTCGGCGACCTCCTCCGGCCGCGCCGGGCGGCCGAGCGGGATCCCACCCAGCGAGTCCATCAACTGCCCCAGGGCGGTGTCGCGGTCGACACCACTCCCCACGGCGAGGCGGTCGACGAGCGCGTCGGCGGCGGTGGTCTGGATGAAGCCGGGTGCCACGCTGTTCACCCGGATGCCGTACGGAGCGAGTTCGTTGGCCAAACCCTTGCTGTACGCGGTCAGCGCCGCCTTGGCCGCCGCGTACCCCAGGGTGGCCTGGTACATCGGCTTGCGCCGCTGAATCGAGGTGAGATGCACGATCGCGCCGGCGCGCTTTTCGATCATTGACGGAACGAGGCGCCGGTCCAGGCGTACCGCGCCGAGGAGGTTGAGGTTCAGCTCGTCCATCCAGGCCTGCTCGGTGAGCGCGGCGAAACCACCGGACGGAGCGTGCGACCCACCGACGACGTGCACGACGATGTCCGCGCCCCCCTCGGCGAGCAGGCGTTCGGCCACCGTCCCCGCGCCGTCGACGCTCGACGTGTCGGCGGCGATGAACCGATCGGCGAACTCGTACCCCGCCGGCTCACTGCGGGCGCTGACCCACACGTCCGCCCCGACCTCGCGCAGCCGGGCGGCGATCGCCGCGCCGGCCCCCTTCGTACCTCCGGTCACCAGCGCACGGCGACCGTGCAGTGAGTCCCGCTGGGACATCTGTTACTCCTGTCTGGGCAGCATGAAGCGGCAGTCGTATAGTTACTGCTGAAACAGCAGCTACTAACTTCGACACTAGCACCTACTCGGGAGAGGGCACAGTTGTGGCCGGGAAGATCCGCTTGGAGGACCGCGAATGCCCGCTGTCGAGCGCGCTCGGCCACGTGGGCGAGTGGTGGACGCTGTTGATCCTGCACGACGCCTTCGACGGCTACACCCGGTTCGACCAGTTCCAGGCCAACCTGGGCGTCTCGTCCAGCATCCTGACCAGCCGGCTGAAGACCCTCACCGGTCAGGGGTTGCTCGAACGACGCCGTTACCAGACCAGGCCCGACCGTTACGAGTACGTCCTCACCGACCTCGGCCGCAGCCTGCGGCCCGTCGTCGTCGCCCTCGCCGCCTGGGGTAACTCACGCCTCGAGCCGAGCGAGCGCAGCATGATCCTCGTCGACCGGACCACAGGGGTGGAGGCCGACCCGGTGATCGTGGACCGCCGCACCGGTCGCCCGCTCGACGACGCCGACTTCGTGTTCGCCGCCGGCCCGGCCGCCAGCGAGACCATGCGCAAACGCTACGAGCACATCCCCACCCGGGTTACCCCGCAGCGGCCCTGACCGGCTCACTCCAGCGGATGGAGGCGGGCCGGGTCGCCGGGTCGGAGGCTGTCCGGCACGTCGTCGGCGCTGCTGGCGGCGATCGAGCCGAGCAGCGCCAACGAGCGGGCGGACTCCGTACCGGGCTCGGCGTGGTAGATCACCAGCAGCTGCCCGTCGGCGCCCGCCACCGCGAGCTTGTCGCAGTACAGGTCGAGATCGCCCACCTCGGGGTGGTGCAGCCGGCTGACGATGCCCTCCCGCCGACGCACCTCGTGGCGCGCCCACAGTTGCCGAAAGCAGTCGCTCTTGAGTGACAACTCGCCCACCAGCGCCGTCAACCGTGGGTCGTCGGTGGCCCCGCCCGAGTCGGCACGCATCTGCCCCACGACGCTCTGCATCGCCTGCCGCCAGTCGCGGAACAGCTCCCGCTCGGCCTCGTCCAGGAACACCGCCAGGAGTCGGTTGGCGCCCGGGGCGAGATTCGGCGACAGCGCCCTCGCCATCGGGTTCGACGCCAGGATGTCGAGGTAGCGATTCTGCACGAAGGCCGGCATGGAGAGCTGCCGCAGCAGGTGCAGGATGCTGGCCGGCACCCGCTCGGCGGCCGGTCGGGCCGCCCGGCGCGACCGCGCACGGCTCAACCCGATCATGTACGCGGTCGCCTCCGGATCCAGCCGCAGCACCCCGGCGAGGGCATCGAGGACCTGCACCGAAGGGTGCCGCTCGCGACCCTGCTCCAATCGGAGGTAGTAGTCGGCGCTGATGCCGGCCAGCATCGCCACCTCCTCACGCCGCAGGCCCGGCACCCGGCGCAGGCCCACGCCCGGGCCGAGCCCGACGTCCTCGGGCCGGGTCTGCTCCCGGCGGGCGCGCAGGAAGTCGCCGAGCGGGTTCGTTGCGTCCATGCCACCGACGGTAGATCGCCGGGCGGCCCGGTGACTGGCTGTGTCACTACCAGGAACAGCTCGCCCTGCCGCCTGGGCGGCTGCCGGCGGACAGTCGTCGAAGGGCCGGTTCCGAACGGCCGCAGATGTCACGACGACAACGGACAGAGGATGAGATGAGCGAGAACCTTCCCGGCGGTGCCCTCACCCCCGCTGACGGCCTCACCCTGAGCCGGATGGGCTACGGGGCGATGCAGTTGGCCGGCCCGGGTGTCTTCGGCCCGCCCCGCGACCGCGAGCAGGCGCTCGCCGTGCTCCGCGAGGCCGTCGACCTGGGCGTCCGCCACATCGACACCAGCGACTTCTACGGACCCGTCGTGGTCAACGAGCTGATCCGCGAGGCGCTCCACCCGTACCCCCAGGGTTTGCACCTGGTCACCAAGGTCGGCGCGCGCCGCGGCGCCGACCGCTCCTGGATCCCGGCTCTGGAGCCGGACGACCTCAAGGCCCAGGTACGGGAGAACCTGGAACACCTCGGCCTGGACGTCCTCGACGTGGTCAACCTGCGGGTAGGCATGGCCGAGGGCACCGGCGACGCGCCACTCGGTGCGCAGTTCGCCGCCCTGGCGGAGCTGCGGCAGGAGGGCCTGATCCGGCACCTCGGGCTCAGCAACGTGACGCTCGACCAGCTCGACGAGGCGCAGGCCATCGCGCCGGTGGTCACCGTGCAGAACCTCTACAACCTCGCGAACCGGCAGGACGACGCCCTTCTCGACCGGTGCGCGGAGGAGAACATCGCGTTCGCGTCGTTCTTCCCGCTCGGCGGGTTCACGCCGTTGCAGTCCGACACGCTCGACGGCGTGGCCGCCCGACTGGGTGCCTCACCGCAGCAGGTAGCCCTCGCCTGGCTGCTCCAGCGCTCCCCCACCACAGTGCTGATCCCCGGCACCTCCAGCCTGGCGCACCTGCGGGAGAACGTGGCGGCGGCCGACCTGAAACTGCCGACCGACGCCGTCGAGGAGTTGGACGCGTTGGCTTCCTGACTAGTGCTGGTGCGGCCGGTTGCGGATCAGGGTGAGCGCCAGCACTGCGGTGACGAGGAAGACGACGCCGTTGACCCGCAACCCCGCCTGGACACCGGAGGTCAGCGCCTCGGCGATCGCCGCCCGGACCGGGTCGGGCAGCGGTTGGCCGCTGTTGGCGCCGGAGGCCACCGCTGCCTGCACGGCGGTACGGGTGGGTTCGCCGATCTGGTGCGCGGCGAGCCGGTCCGGCAGGTCGGCCACCATCGTGGTGGTGAGGAGAGTGCCGAGCACTGACGAACCGAGCACCGAGCCGACCTGTCGGGCGGCGTTGACCGCGCCGGAGGCCATGCCGGCCTGGGCGGGCGCGACGCTGGCCAATGCCGCCGCCGTCGCCGGGGCCACCACCAGACCGCTGGCCGCGCCGAACAATGCGAACAGCGCCCAGCGGTCACCGAACGACGTGGTCGGCCCCTGGTTGGCCAACGCGAAGCTGGCCACCGCACCGAGGACCAGGCCGAGGGTCAACGGCGCCTTGAATCCGGTACGACGAATCGCGCGCCCGGCACCGAAGGCCACCAGCACGTACGCGCCGAAGAGCACCAACATGCGCCAGCCGGTGTCCAGCGGGCTGAGCGCCTGGGCACGTTCGTGGAAGAGGACCAGCAGGATCGCCACGCCGGTGAAGCCGAACAGCGACACCGCGCCGACGACCATGACGGCGCTGAACGACCGGGACCGGAACAGCCGCACGTCGAGCATTGGCGCGTTGGCCCGCAGTTCTACCAGCACGAACGCGACAAGTGCGACGACCGCGACGACCCAGGCCGTCGACACCACCGGGTTGGTGTAGCCGACCTTGCCGCCCTGGATCAGCGCGTAGACGGCGGCCGCGATGGCGACGGTGCCCAGTAGCAGGCCGGGCACGTCGAGTCGGGCGGCGCTCGGCCGGGACTCGGCCACCCCGACGATGGCGACGACGAGGGTGACCAGACCCAGCGCGATCGTCGACAGGTAGACGCTGTGCCACTGGTAGTGCCGCAGCAGGGTGCCGGCGATGAGCGGGCCGATCGCGAGGCCGATGCCGGAGGCCGCCGACCACGCGGTGATGACCTCGGTCCGTCGGTGCGGATCGGTGAAGGTCGCGCCGAGGATCGCCAGGCTGTTCGGCAGGATCAGGGCTCCGCCGAGGCCCGCGACCAACTGTCCGACGATCACCCATGCGACGGTCGGAGCGCCAGCCACGACGGTTGCGCCGACGATCATCGCGACGACCCCGGCGCCGAACATGCGCTTACGCCCGTAGCGGCTGCCCAGGGTGGCCGCGGACAGCACGGCGCTCGCCACCATCAGGGTGTAGGCGCTGGGGATCCAGACCAGAGTGGTGGGGTCGACCCGCAGGTCCTGCTGGATCGTGGTCAACGCGGATACCGTCGCGGTGATCTGCAGGAACGTGATCATCGCGCCCAGGCACATGGCGATCAGGGTCACCGGGCGGGAGCCGCGCAAGGATGAGCGGGCGACGGCGGCCGACCCGGGTGCCGCCGGTCCTGATGGGGTCTTCCCGGGTGGGGTTGGGGCCGTGGCGCTGGTGGTCACTGAAGATCCTTCAGGCTGGTGATCTGACTTGCGTATGCTGAAGTCAGCTCGACCCAGTGAAGCACCTGACTAGCCTCCATGCAAGTCAGGTACGCTGGAGGCATGGAGGACCTACGAGACGACCGCGATTCCTGGACGAGCGAAAACTGCTCGGTGGCCCGGGCGATGGACATCGTGGGCAGCAGGTCAACGGTCCTGATCATGCGCGAGGCCCTGCTCGGCACGCGCCGCTTCGACGACTTCGTCCGCCGGGTCGGCGTCGGCGAGCCCGCCATGGCGGCCCGCCTCAAGGAGATGGTCGCCGCCGAACTGCTCGAACGAATTCCCTACCGGGAGCCCGGGCAGCGCACCCGCCACGAGTACCAACTCACCCGCAAGGGCCGCGAACTCCTGCCCGTCATCACCGCACTGCGCAACTGGGGCGACACCTGGGCCGCCACCGACACCGGCCCGTCCGTCGTCGCCACCCACCACGACTGCGGCGAGCCGATCCGCGCGGTGCTCCGCTGCGCCGCCGGCCATGAGATCGCCGACGGCGACATCGACATCGTCGCCGGCCCGGGCCTCGTCCGGCGCGACTGACGCTCCGGCCAACGACCACGCTCCGAAGCGACACTGCCGACAGGCTGCCCTGCCCTGCCCTGCCAGCTACACGCTGCCTGCCGCGAAGCAATCGATCATGATGACTGAAAGTGTCGTACACCTGTTCTAGTGTCGGGGCATGGTCGAGGAGTTGGCGCTGGCAGACGACGCCGTCGCCGCCTGCGTCGACGCCGCCGCCTGGGCCCTGCCGGAGCACGACCTGATCGCCGCGCTCGATGCCGCGCACCGCTTGGAGCAACGGCTCGCCGCCGTCAAACTCGCTCTGGTCCGCGAGCTCGACGGCCGCGGCACGCCCCGGGCGCAGGGCGCCTCCTGCACTGGGGTCTGGCTCCGCGAGCGACTGCGGCTGACCGTTCCCGCCGCCCGACGCCTCGTCGACCTCTCCACGGCCCTCGACACCGGCAACCCCGGCATCCGACAAGCGCTGGCTGATGGCGCCATCAGCCTGGACCAGGCCCGGGTCATCGCCGACACCCTCGACACCGTGAACAGGTCGGCCGACGCCGAGACCGCCGACAAAGCAGTCGGTGTGCTCGTCGGCTGGGCCGCACAATTCGACCCCACCCACCTGCGCAAACTCGGCACCCGCATCCTCGACCACGTCGCCCCCGACATCGCCGACGCCGCCACCCAAGCCGCACTCGACGCCGAACACCGCCGCGCCACCCGCGACCGCCACCTCACCCTCTCCGAACAGACCGACGGTCGCCTCCGACTCACCGGCACCCTCGACACCGAAACCGCCGGCCTACTCCGCGCCGCCATCGACCCACTGACCGCACCATCCGGCCCCGACGACACCCGCTCCCCCGGACAACGCCGCCACGACGCCCTCGCCGACATCTGCCGACTCGCCCTCCGAACCGGCGAACTGCCCGACAGCGGCGGCGACTCCGCCCAGATCGTCATCACCACCAACTACGACGGGCTGACCCGGCAGCTGTCGACCGGGGCGCTCGACATCGGCCTAGAACTCACCCCAGGCACGGTGCGCCGGCTCGCCTGTGACGCCGCTATCCTGCCGGCCGTCCTCGGCGGGACCGGTCAGGTCCTCGACGTGGGTCGACAACGCCGCCTCATCACCGGGCCACTGCGCCGCGCCCTCGTCATCCGCGACCGCGGCTGCGCCTTCCCCGGCTGTGACCGACCACCCCGCTGGTGCCACGCCCACCACATCCACCACTGGGCCGACGGCGGCACCACCAACCTCGACAACGCCGTCCTCCTCTGCGGCCACCACCACCGACACGTCCACCAGGCCGACTGGGTCGTCCGGCTCGGCGACGACGGACACCCCGAGTTCATCCCACCCGCCTGGCTCGACCCCGAACAACTCCCCCGCCGCAACCACTACCACCGACGAACGTAAGAGCAGCCAGCCAACGCCCGCGCAGCCCTTCAAGCCGGGCAACCACATGCGCGCGTTCCGGGCGACGGGCTCGCTCCCGGTGGCCGGGGTCGGGCCGGGGCTGCGCTTCACCCGCTCGACGGGACACAGGCGCCGCTCCGCGCTTGACGACGCGGGCTAGGCAGATGCGTCCGTTCCTACACCGCGCCTAGCCGCTCTGCCTGGGCGATGGCGCACGTACTGCTCCGGGTGCTCGGCCACGCGGAGAGCCGCCCGACCGCACGCCTGTGGAACTCCGAGCAACCGCGCACCTGACCCACGGCTTGACCAGCCGCGCCGTGGATTGTCCGGATGGGACGGACGATGGCCGGGTGGCGGCAACGCCGAGGAGGGCGCCGGCAGTGCCGAGGGACGCGACGACGTGGAGGTGGCCGAACGGGCGCTGCGGGAGGTGGTGGCCGACGCTCGGCGGGTCGGTGCGATCTGGCCGCTGGTGCAGGCGCTCTCGGCGCTGGCCCGGCTCAGAGTGGCCGGGCGTCCGGACGAGCCCGTCCGGTACGCGGCGGAGGCGCTGGCCGACCAGGCCGCCGCCTGGGTCCCCCCGTGGGACGGCCCGGCACGGATGGTGCCGGTGGCGGGCCGTCGGTAGACGGCCCGCCACCTGGATCAGAGGGTGACCTGGTGCACCCGGTCGTCGACACCGCGTACCGCCAGCCAGGCGCTGCCGTTGGCACCGGCGGCGGCTCCGGGAGCACTCCGGAACGCGTCGGTGGCGAACTCACCGCGTCGGAACCAGCCGCCCCAGGCGCCGTCGGCCAGGTTGCGCTGCCAGAGCCGGTTGTCGGCGGCCAGCGCGAACAGGTAGACCCGGCCGGAGGTGGCGAGCAGTGTCGGGCTACCGCTGGTGGTGCCGCCCAGGTTGGTCCAGGCCGACCAGGTGGTGCCGGTCCGGCTGCTCCACCACACCTCGTCGGTGCGGCTGCGGACCGCCACGTGCAGCACGCCGGCGTCGTCGACGACAGCGCTCGGCCGACCGTAGAACGGCCGATTCTCGGGAGCCCCGACGCCGGTCCAGCCGGCGTTCGGCGTACGCGACCAGAGCTTGCCGTCGGCGCCGCGGGCGACGAGGGTCCACTGCGTCGGGTTGGTCCACGCCACCGTCGGCGCGTCGGTCAGCGTGCCGCCGAGGCTGCGCCACGGTCCCCAGCTACCGGCCACGTAACTGCGCTGCCAGGCGGCGTTGTCGGTGCCGCGGACGAAGACGTCGAGCCGCCCGTCGGCGGAGCCGTACGCCGCCGGCTGGCCGAGGATCCGGCCGCCCACCGGGCCGCCGAGCGAGGTCCAGTGCGTGCCCCACGTCGTACCGGTGCGGGTGTTGACCGCCAGCGCACCGGAAGCGTCGCGGACGAAGGCGGTGGCGTGGGTGTCGTCCACCCGGACCAGCGCCGGGCTGGCGCTGGCGGTGCCACCGAGGTCGGCGCCGGCGACCTGGTCGGCGCCGGTCAGGCCGAGCATGGCCACCCCGTGCGCCGGCACCTCGACGGTGTACGAGCCGGTGAACGGCTGTACGCCCGGGCTGCCCGGTTTGGCGTCCACGTTGGAGCGGGACCACAGGTCACGGACCCTGACCGACCCGCCGAGGGCGACGTCGGCGAAGTTCACTGTGATCTGCTGGGCGGTGTCGTGCCGGTTGAGCAGCGCGACCGCCCGCTTTCCGGAGCCGGTGAGCACCTTGCTCCACACCTGCGCGTCGGTGCCGGTGTCGGCGACCTTGACGCCCTGCCGGACCAGCGGGTCCTGGTCCACCGCGATGATCTCGGGGTTGGTCAGCGCCGAGATCATCTCCTTCGGCAGGCCCCGCGGGTCGGAGCCGATCACCAGCGGCGCGGCCATGATGGCCCACATGCCGAGCTGCGTCTTGGACTCGTCAAGGCTCAACTCGTACCCGCCGTCGGGCAGTGGACGCATCGGCAGCAGGTAGTCCGGGTCGTTGTAGTGCCCCGGTCCGGTGGCCGCCGGGTGGTACGCGTTGACGTCCATGTTGCGCAGCACCCACGGGTACGCCCACTGCGGAGTCGGGTCGGTGAGCCCCACGTCCGTGTAGGTCCGCCAGGAGTCGGCGATGGTGGGCGCGTACGTGTAGCTCCAGGTGGAGAGCTGCTCCGGGGGGTACGGGCCGCCGCCCCAGTCCGAGCTGACCGGGTTGCAGATGTTGAGCAGCATCGGTCGGGGCGACTGGCGTACCGCCTCGGCCAGTTCCCGGAAGGTGGTCTCCGGGTCGAGGCCGGCGGCCCGGCCGCAGAGCCAGTCGGCCTTCAGCGCGTCGAAGCCCCAGCCGGCGAACTGGGCGATGTCCGCCCGGTAGTGGCCGTTGCTGCCGAGCCCACACTGTCCCGGCAGGTACGGGCCGGCGTCGGTGTAGATGCCGGCCTTCATCCCCTTGCTGTGGATGTACGCGGCCAGCGCGGCCATTCCACCGGGGAAGCGGGCCGGGTCGGCGACGAGCTGACCGGCGTCGTTGCGGGGGGTGGGCGCGGCCCAGTTGCCGTCGATCCACACGTAGGTGTAGCCGGCGTCCCGTAGACCACTGGTGACCATGTAGTCGGTCACCGACCGTACTTCGGCCTCGGTGGGGTCGCCACCGAGACCGAAGTAGGTGTTCCAGCCCTGGTAGGGCGTCGGGGCGAGGCCGCTGTTGAAGAAGGCCGGCGCGCCCTGGTCCTCGGCGCCGGTGGCCGGCGGGGCGTTACCGGGGCGGCCGGGCCCGTGGCCGGCCCGTGGTGGGTCGGCGGGGGGTGGGCCGGCCATCGCCGGCATCGGGCTGGCCAGGCCCAGGCCGAGCACGGCCAGGGCAGCGGTCAGCTGTCGGTTCAGGCGCATGGAGGTACTCCTGTCCCTCGGGGGTGGGGGTGGTGGTGCTCCGATCTCAGTCGCGGGTCAGCACGATGAGGTCGGCGTCGTGGGTCGCGCTCCACTGCACGGGCAGGCCGACGGTGGCGAGGTGGCTGCCGGAGTAGTGCCGATCGCCGTGCGAGTAACGGGCCGCCGGGTCGAGGCCGCGCAGGGGCAACCGGACCGGGCGGGACGGAAGCAGCCCGGCGCCGTCGAGCCGGCCGGTGTGCCAGGCCAGCACGACGACCTGGTTCTCGTCCGGCGCGGTGTACTGCACCGCACAGCGGGCCTGGTCGGGGCCACCGATCAGGTGCACCTCGCCGCGCGTGACGACGTCCCGGATGTCCTTGTAGCGGGTGATCCAGCCGGCCGCCTCGGCC
Source organism: Micromonospora sp. NPDC047187 (assembly GCF_040643355.1). Lineage (NCBI taxonomy): Bacteria > Bacillati > Actinomycetota > Actinomycetes > Micromonosporales > Micromonosporaceae > Micromonospora > Micromonospora sp. NPDC047187. The sequence goes on along the minus strand of NZ_JBEYUF010000002.1, from coordinate 416,861 downwards.
CGCTCGGCGGGGGTCCACGCCCGGATGTCCGCGCCGATGCCGAGCACACCGGCCATCGCCAGGACGAATCGGAACGCCAACGACCGGGGACGGGCGTCGAACAGGCCGGGCGCGTCGGTGACCCAGGAGCTGAGCAGGTGTGGGGCGTTGGCGTGCAGGAAGCCGTACTGGATGGCCAGCCGGTCCAGCGGGCCGGTGTTGTCGCTGGGCCAGAAGACGTCGGCCCGGGCGGCCATCGCCAGGTCGGTCCGCGCGCCCCCGCCGGCGCACGCCTCGATCAGCACACCGGGATGGTCCCGGCGCAACCGCTCGTAGATCCGGTGCAGGTTGGCGACGTGCGCGCCGTCCAGGTCGAGCGGGCCCGACCCGCCGGACCGACCCGGCTCGGTACGCGGCCTGTTGAAGTCCCACTTCAGGTAGTCGATGTCGTACCGGCGCAGCAGGCCGTCGACTGTGGAGTGAACGAACTCGGCGACCTCCGACCGGCCCAGGTCGAGCAGGTACTGGTTGCGGACCGGGGTGAGCGGCCGGCCGTCGACGGAGTAGACCCAGTCCGGGTGCTCGGCGTACAGGGACGACTTCGGGTTGACGCACTCCGGCTCGACCCAGAGCCCGAAGTTCAGCCCGAGCGCGCGGACGTCGGCGATGAACGTGTCGAACCCGGCCGGGAACTTCGCCGGGTCGGGCGTCCAGTCGCCCAGCCCGGCGGTGTCGTCGTCGCGGCCCACGAACCAGCCGTCGTCCACGACGAACGTCTCCACGCCCAGCTCGGCGGCGATCCGGGCGAGCGCGAGCTGACTCTGCGCCTCGACCGCGAAGTAGGTCGCCTCCCAGGAGTTGTAGAGCACCGGGCGGGGGCTGAGCCGGTCGGCGGCCAGCAACCGCTGGTGGGTGTGCCAGACCCGGGCCAGCCCGTCCAGGCCGTCCGGGCTGTACGCCCCGGTGGCCACCGGCAGTGTCAGGCGCTCGCCGGCGGCCAACTCCAGCGGGCCGTCGACCAGCTGACGGCCGACCCGGACCCGGGTCAGGCCGCCGGTGTCCCGCTCGGCGCTGATCTCCCACGAGCCGGTCCAGGCCAGCGCCATCCCCCACGTCGGACCGGCCGGCTCGGCGGTGTCGCGCACGGCCAGCCACGGCACGTGCAGATGCCCGGGTACGCCCTGGGAGCTGCCGATGCTGAACGTGCCGTGGCCCAGCTCGACGTGGGAGAGCTGGAACTCCTGCTCCCACTGGCCCCACTGGTGGCTGAGCAGCGCGCCGTGCGGCGTCGGTACGCAGAACCCGCCCGATCCGGCCCGGACGACCCGCAGCGCGCCGGTGCCGTCGTTGGTCAGGTCGACCCACCGCTGCACCACGTCGGTGCCGACGGGCACCCGGTAGTGCACCGTGGCGTGCAGCCCGGTGACCTGGTCGGCGAACTCGACGGCCAGCTCCCGCTGGTCGGCGTCGATCCGCGCGTCGGTGTGCACGAAGCCCACCCGGCGCTGCCCGTTGGAGGTTTCGATCACCAGGTCGGCGCCGGTGAACGGGCGGTCGGCGTCGGTGGCGTACTCGATGGGGGCCGCGTCCCCGGCGGTGAGGAAGGGGACCGGGCCGTCGTAGGCGACCGGCGAGGGCCCGTCGGAGACGCCGTGCGGCCCCCACGCGACGAGTTCCAGCCAGCGACCGTGCGCGGGTACCCGCACCGTGTACTCGGTGTGCGTGCCCCGCAGCGTCCAGCGCTGCCCGGCCTCGGCGGTCACTTGACCGCTCCGAGCGCCAGGCCGGAGACGAAGTGCCGCTGGAAGCGGAGGAACACCGCGACGGTGGGCACGGCCGCGATGACAGTACCGGCGGCGATGACGTTCCAGGACGAGACGAACTGGCCCTGGAGGGCGAGCAGCGCCGGGGTGACCGGCATGTTGTCATCGGTACGCAGCACGGTGATCGCCCAGAGCAGGTCGTTGAAGATCCAGGTGAACGACAGCGCCCCGAGAGCGGCCAACGCGGGCCGGGTCAGCGGCAGCATCACCTTTGTGAAGATCTGTGCCGTGCCGGCGCCGTCGATGGTGGCCGCCTCCTGGATCTCTCCCGGCAGGTCCCGCATGAAGCCGTGCAGGACGAACGTGTAGAAGCCGAGCCCGAAGCCGACCTGCACCGCGATCAACGCCCAGAGCGTGTCGTACAGGCCGGTCAGCTCGCTGAACTTGGCCACCGGGATGAGCAGGATCTGCGGTGGGAGCAGGTTGCCGGCGAGCATCAGCAGCAGGATCGTCCGCCGTCCGGGGATCCGGAAGCGACTCAGCGCGAACGCGGCCATCGCGGCCAGCCCCAGGCTCAGCGCCACCGACGGGACGGTGACCAGCATGCTGTTGATCAGCGCCCGCAGCTCGCCGCCGTCGGTCCACGCCTGCCGGTAGGTGTCCAGTGTGAACGACCGGGGCAGGCTGCCCACACCGTGCGCGGCGATGTCGTCGAACGACCGGGTGGACATCACCACCACCCAGAGCACCGGGCCCAGCCAGAGCAGCGAGAGCAGGATCATGCCGGTGTGGAAGGCCCCGGTACGGAGCTTGTTCATGACGCTTCCTCCCGGAACGCGCGGACCAGGTAGCCGAGGATGACGGCCAGCGCGAGCACGAAGATCACGACAGCGATCGCCGAGGCGTAGCCCAGCCGCAGGCTCTGGAACGCGGTCGAGTACATGTAGGTGCTGAGCAGCTCCGACGAGTGGTACGGCCCGCCCTTGGTCAGCGACCAGACGATGTCGAACGAGCGCAATGAGTCGATCACGATGACCGACAGAACCACTGCGTTGACCCCCTTGAGCTGGGGAATCGTGACGTGTCGTAGCCGCTGCCAGGAGTTGGCGCCGTCCACCCGGGCCGCCTCGTGCAGCGCCGGGTCGATCGCCTTCAACCCGGCCAGGAACAGCACCATCACGTACCCGATCTGCCGCCACAGCGCGGGCAGGATCACCGCGTACAGGGCGGTCTGCGGGTCGGCGAGCCAGGGCCGGATCAGCTGCTCCAGGCCGACGGCCCGCAGCAGCGTGTCGGCGATGCCGTCGGGCTGGTAGAAGACCCGCCAGACCAGCGCGGTCACCACCAGCGAGAACACCACCGGGGTGAACAGCGCGGCCCGGTAGAAGCCGACAAAGCGCCGTTCCTTCTGCAGGACGAGCGCCATGCCGAACCCGCCCAGCACGGAGAGGCCGCCGAAGAGCACCAGCCAGATCACCGTGTTGACCAGCGCACCCCGGAAGGTGGCGTCGCCGGCCAGCTCGACGTAGTTGTCGGTGCCGACGAAGGTCGGCGGTGTCATCCCGTCCCAGCGGGTGAGGGAGAACCAGAAGCCCTGGATCGCCGGCCAGAAGACCCAGACGCTCTCGACCGCGAACGGCACGAGGACGAACGCCACCAGCAGCGGCGACAGTCGAGCCGACCGTCGCCGCCGCCGGGTGGGTGTGACCGACGTCGTGGAGATCGTTGCTGTCACGTCAGCCCTTGAAGACCTTCTCGGCGCCGGCCTGCCACTCCCGCAGGATCGCGTCGATCTGGTCCGGCTTGTCGATGAACTTGGTCAGCGCGGTGTCCGCGGTCGGCTGGAGCGCGTCGCTGGAGTCGCGGTTGAAGAACTGGGTCAGCTCCTTGGCCTCGTCCAGCATCGCCTTGCCCTTGACCACCAGCGGCGAGTCCGACGCCTTGGCCCTGGGGTTGGCCGGCAGCACGATGCCGGAGCTGGCCTTGACGTACGCCTCCTGGGCCTCGACCCCGGAGAGGTAGCTGAGCAGGGCCTTGGTGCCGGTCGGGTTGGCGGTCTTCGCGCTGGCGAAGAAGCCGTCGGTCGGCGCCTCCTCGGCCAGCGGCACCGCCGGATCGATGATCGGGAACCGGAAGAAGTCCAGGTCGCCGAGCGCGTCCTTGGGTGCGGCGTCGGCGAAGAACGTGCCGATCAGGAACATGCCGGTCTTGCCGGCCAGCAGCGCGGTGGTCGCCTCCTGGAACGGGTACGCCTTGCCCTTGGGATCGAAGTAGGGCAGGGCCTCGCGCCAGCGGGTGAAGACCGCCTTGACCTTCGGGTCGTCGAAGCGCTGCTTGCCGGCGAGCAGCTCGCGGTGGAACGGCGCGCCGTTGATCCGGATGTTCAGGTAGTCGAACCAGGCCGAGGCCACCCACGGGGTGTCGCCGAGGCCGATGCCGATCGGCGGGACGCCCTTGCTCTTCAGCGTCTCGCACAGCGCCAGGAACTCGGTCCAGGTCTTCGGCTCCTGCACGCCCCACTTGGCGAAGTTGGACTTGCGGTAGAAGAAGCCCCACCAGTAGTTGTTCATCGGCACGAAGATCTGCTTGCCGCTGGCGTCGGTGGAGAGCGTGCGTAACGACTGGGGGTAGTCGTCCAGTGACTTCCACACCTCCGAGACGTCCAGCAACAGGTTCTTGCTGGCGTAGTCGTTGGCGACCGAGCCCGCGTACCAGGTGTAGAGGTCCGGCGGGTTGGCCGAGGTCAGGTAGGTCGGCAGCTGGGTCCGGAAGGTCTCCGAGGCGATCGTGTTGAGACTCGCCGTGCCCTTGCCCTGCGCGTTGAAGGTCTCGATCAGCTTCTCCATCGCCGCCTTGGCCTGCGGCGAGGAGAGGTTGGACTGGATGGTGACCGCGCCCGAGCCGTTGCTCGTCGTCGGCCCGCTGGCGGAGCTGGCGCACGCGCTGAGGAACGAGCTGGCGCCGAGCGCGCCCAGTCCGGCGAGCCCAAGGTGGCCAAGGAATCGCCGGCGACCGGGGTCGAAGTCGCTCACGGAGGTATCCCTTCCTTTACGACACTCAGCGTCACCACGCGATGTGTCGTCCATGTGAATGCTGTGACGAGAAGGTTGCATCGGCCGTCGCCGACTGTCAAGATATCTTCGTAATTAATGATTAGACGAGACCAAGGCGAGGGTCAGGTGGATCAGCTTATGCGTCGGCTTGAGGGCAAGAACGCGCTGGTCACCGGTGCGATGGGTGGAATCGGCACGGCCATCGCCCGGCGACTCGCCGCCGAAGGAGCAGCTGTCGCGCTGCTCGACGTGGCCGATCCGGCCCCACTGGCCGAGGAACTGACAGCGCGCGGCGACCGAGCACTGTCCGTAGTGGGCGATGTCAGCGACGAGGCCGACTGGACGGCAACCGTGAGCGCCGTACGGGACCGCCTCGGCCCGGTCGACATCCTGGTCAGCACCGCGTACGCCGTCCGGGTCGCCCCGGCGCACGAGACCAGCCGGCAGTCCTGGGACCACCAGCTCGGCGTCAGCCTCACCGGCTCCTTCCTCGGCGTCCGCGCCTGCCTTGACGACCTGCGGGCACGCTCCGGCGCGGTGGTGCTGATCTCCTCGGTGCACGCGCTGGTCGGGTTGCCCGGCCGGCCCGCGTACGCGGCGGCCAAGGGCGGCCTGGTCGCGCTCGGCCGCCAACTCGCCGTCGAGTACGGCCCGCAGGTCCGGGTCAACACAGTGCTGCCCGGGCCGATCCTCACCGCCGCCTGGGCCGACGTGTCCGAAGAGGACCGCCGGCGCAGCATCGCGGAGACCGTCGCGAAGCGCTTCGGCACACCGGACGAGGTGGCCGCCACTGTCGCCTTCCTCGCCTCGCCGGACGCCGCCTACATCACCGGCGCGAGCCTCGTGGTGGACGGTGGCTGGACAGCGGTGAAAGCCTCGGCCTGAGAGATCGATACCGACCAGCGAAAAGGCCAGGAGCATTGGCACAGTACGCACGCCGCGGCGTCCACGGGCAGACCGTCGAAGCGATCGCCCGTCGCATCCTCACCGGCGAGATCGCCGCCGGCGCGACACTGAACATCGTCGCGTTGCAGGAGGAGTTCGACGTCAGTCTCACGGCGCTCCGCGAGGCGCTGAAGGTCCTCTCGGCCAAGGGCATCGTCGACGCCCGGCAGAAGCGCGGCACCTTCGTCCGACCCCGTGCGGACTGGAACCTGCTCGACGGTGACGTGATCCGCTGGCAGTTCGCCGAGGGCACCGACCAGCGGTTGCTCGACCAACTGCACGAGGTGCGCGCCATCATCGAGCCGGCCGCCGCACGCCTGGCCGCCACCCGCGCCACCGAGGACGACCTGACCGCACTCGACCGGGCGCTGGCCGAGATGGCCCAGGCCAACGGTGATCCCGCCGCCGCCATCGCCGCCGACCTCGCCTTCCACCGTGCGCTGCTCACCGCCACCCACAACGAGCTGCTGGAGCGGATGGAGGTGGTGATGGAGACCGGGCTCGCCGAACGGGACCGGCTGGTGCACGGTGGCAGCCCGCACGACGACCCGGTGCCCAGCCACCGCGCGGTGGTCGACGCGCTGCGCGACCGGGACGAGACGGCGGCCGAGACCGCTATGCGTCAGTTGCTGGACAAGGCCGTCCGCGACGTCGAGAAGGCACGGGGACGAAGGGGCAGTCAGTGAAGATCGAGCGGATCGAGACCTTCCTGGTCGCGCCACGGTGGTTGTTCTGCCGGGTGGAGACCGACGACGGGCTGGTCGGGTGGGGTGAGCCGGTGGTCGAGGGCCGCGCCGAGGTGGTGCGCAGCGCGGTCGAGGTGCTCTCCGAGTATCTGATCGGTGCGGACCCGCTGCGCATCGAGCAGCACTGGCAGGTGCTCACCAAGGGCGGCTTCTACCGGGGCGGCCCGATCCTCTCCAGCGCGGTCGCCGGCCTCGACCAGGCGCTCTGGGACATCGCCGGTCAGGCGTACGGCGCGCCGGTGCACGCGCTGCTCGGCGGGCACGTGCGCGACCGGGTACGGATCTACTCGTGGATCGGCGGCGACGAACCCGGCGAGGTGGCCGACGCCGCCGCCGCGCAGATCGCCGCCGGCCTCACCGGGGTCAAGATGAACGCCTGCGGGCGTCTCTCGCCGATCCCCACCTCGGCCGAAGTGGACGCGGTCATCGGCCGGGTGGCCGCCGCCCGTGAGGTGCTCGGCCCCGACCGGGACATCGCCGTGGACTTCCACGGTCGCGCCGGAATGGCCGCCGTCCGCCGGGTCCTGCCCGAGCTGGCCGCCCTGCGCCCGTTCTTCGTGGAGGAGCCGGTCCTGCCCGACCAGGCTCACCACCTGCGCGACATCGTCGCCAGCACGCCGATCCCGGTGGCCACCGGCGAGCGGCTCTACGGCCGGTCCGAGTTCCTCGGCCCGTTGCAGGCCGGGGTCGCAGTGGTCCAACCGGACCTGTCGCACGCCGGTGGCATCTCCGAGGTCCGCCGGATCGCCGCGCTGGCCGAGACGTACGGCGCGCTGCTCGCCCCGCACTGCCCGCTCGGCCCGATCTCCCTGGCGGCCAGCCTCCAGGTGGCCTTCGCGACGCCGAACTTCCTGATCCAGGAGCAGAGCATCGGCATCCACTACAACGCCGGCTCGGAGTTGCTGGACTACCTGGTCGACCCGGAGCCGTTCCGGTTCGTGGACGGGCACATCGCCCGCCTCGACCGGCCCGGTCTGGGCATCACCGTCGACGAGACGGCGGTCCGCAAGGCCGCCCAGACGCCCCACGTCTGGCGCAACCCGGTCTGGCAGCACGCCGACGGGTCCTTCGCCGAGTGGTGACCGACGTGCGGCCGGTGGCCCTGCGGGTGGCGTACGACGCGGCGCACGGCGGTCGGTGGACGAGTCTGCGCGGCGGCAGCCGGGAGTGGCTGTGGCGTGGCCCGGAACCCGGCCGGCACGAGGTACGCCCCGACGACGCCTTCGTCGACGCCGGCGGTCTGGAGGAGTGCCTGCCCACAGTGCGCGGCGAGCCCGACCACGGCGAGGTGTGGTCGCGGCCGTGGCGCGGCGGCGGCCCCGGCAGTGCGGTCATCGAGCGGCCGACGTTCACCCTCACCCGCCGGATCACCGACTCCGGCGGCGTGGTGGTGGCCGACTACCGGTTGGCCGCCGACCCCGGGTACCGGTTCGTCTGGGCCGCGCACGCCCTGCTCGACCTCTCCCCCGCCGCCCGCCTGGACGCGCCCACCGGCACCCCGACCCGGCTGCACCCGGAAGCCGCCGCGCTCCTGCCACCGGGCAGTTGGCCCACCGGCGACCCGTGGTTGACCGGGTCGTGGCCGGCCCCGGCCGGGCTGACAGTGGACACGTTCGGCCCGGACGACGGGACAGCGCTCGGCGCGGTGCTGCTCGACTGCGCCCGGGTGCAGGTGATCGACGGAGCCGACCGGCTCACTCTGGAGCTGGAGTGCGCCGGCCAGCCCCGCAGCACAGCGCTCTGGCGCAACCTGGGCGGCTGGCCGGCGAACGGCCCCTACCGCAGCGTCGGCGTCGAACCGATGCTCGGCGCGGCCTTCGACCTGGCCGACGCCGGCCCCTCCGACGCGGCGGTCGTCCCGCCCGCCGGTGAGGTCACCTGGCGACTCATCATCTCCGCCCACCGCACCCACTGAGGACACCCGTGATGAACCTGCTCGACGAGCTGCGTACCCACCGGCTGTTGGCCATCGTGCGCGGCCCGGACCCGGCCGCCGCCCTGACCGCCGTACTCACCCTGGCCGATAGCGGCGTCGCACTGGTCGAGGTCTCGATGACCAGCGCCGACGCGCTCGGCGTCATCCGCCGCGCCCGGGCCGCCCTCGGGCCCGACTACGCCCTGGGCGCCGGCACCGTGCTCAGCGCCGAGGACGCCCGCGCGGCGGCCGACGCCGGCGCCGGTTTCCTGGTCACCCCGGCCATCGCGGCGAGCCTCGCCGAGGGCGGCCGGCTCGGGCTGCCGGTGCTCGCCGGCGCCCTCACCCCCACCGAGGTGGTGCAGGCCACCGACGGCGGGGCCACCGCGATCAAGCTCTTCCCGGCCTCGCTCGGCGGGCCCGACTACCTCGGCGCTCTGCGCGACCCGTTCCCCGGTACCGCGTTCGTGCCGGTCGGTGGTGTCGACGCGGACGGTGCTCGACGCTACCTGGACCGGGGCGCGACAGCGGTCGGCGTCGGTTCCCCGCTGCTCGGCGACGCCGTCCGAGGCGGCGACACGACGGCGCTGCGCGAGCGCGCCGCCGCCTTCCTCGCGGCGGTCCGGCCATGACCGACCTGCTCACGCTCGGCGAGACGATGGCGGCGTTCCGCACCACCGGCCCACTGCGACTGGGCGGCACGGCCGGCATCTCCGTCGCCGGGTCCGAGTCGAACGTGGCGATCGGCATGGCCCGGCTCGGCCACCGGGCGGCCTGGGTCGGCGTCACCGGCGCCGACGAGCCCGGCGAGCTGGTCCGCCGTACGCTGCGCGCCGAGGGTGTCGACCTGACCTGGTCCCGGGTCGACGCGACCGCTCCCACCGGGCTGATCCTCTTCGAGAACCGGGTCGCCGACATCAACCGGGTCACCTACCACCGTGCCGGGTCGGCCGGCTCCCGGCTGGGCCCGGCCGACGTGACCCGGGCCTTCGACGCGCCCGGGCCGCCACCCCGGCTGCTGCACGTCACCGGCATCACCTGCGCGCTCGGCGTCGAGCCGTACCACGCGGTGGCGGAGGCCGTGCGGCGCGCCCGCGTCGCCGGCAGCACGATCTGCCTGGACGTCAACCACCGCAACCGGCTCTGGTCGGTCGCCGAGGCCGCCGCCGCGCTGCGCCCGCTGCTGTCCTCGATCGACCTGGTGATCGCCTCCGACGACGAGTTGGCGGTGCTCACCGATGCGACCGACCCGGCCTCGGCGCTACTCTCGGCCGGCGTCACCGAGGTCGTTGTCAAGCACGGTGCCGATGGAGCGACCAGCCACAGCGCGGCCGGCACCATCCACCGTCCAGCCCGGACGGTGCCGGTGGTGGACACCGTCGGCGCGGGCGACGCCTTCGTCGCCGGGCTGCTCTCCGGCTGGCTCGACGGCGTCGACGCGTCGACCCGACTGGACCGGGCCGTCACCACCGGCGCGTTCGCGGTCGCCAGCCGGGGCGACTGGGAGGGCCTGCCTGACCGGGCCGAGCTGGCGCTGCTCGACCACGGCCCCGGCGGTACGGTCCGCTGACGATCCTTTGGAGGAGCACAATGGAGCTGACCGAGCCGACCGTCTGGAGCACCGACCGGCTGGAGTTGGGTGAGGGCCTGCGCTGGGTCGACGACCGGCTGGTCCTCGTCGACCTGCTGGCCGGGCGACTGTTGGAGACCGACGGCGACGCCCCGACCCCGCTGCGGGAGCTACGCCGCCTCGATGTGCCGCTCGGCGCGGTCGCCCCGGTGGCCGACCGACCCGGCGACTGGCTGGCCGCCGCCGGGACCGGCGTCACGGTGCTGCCCGCCACCGGCGACGCCCGAGCGGTCGCCGAGCTGGTCGCCGACGCGCCCGAGCCGACCCGGATGAACGACGCGGTCGCCGACCCGCACGGCCGCTTCTGGGCCGGCAGCATGACGTACGCGATGGTGCCCGGCGGGGGCACGCTGTTCCGCCTCACCCCCGGCGCCGCGCCGGTCCCCGCGGTGACCGGGCTGACCATCCCCAACGGTCCGGCGTTCGACGCGACCGGCACCACCATGTACCTGGCCGACACCCCGCGCGGCGAGATCGACCGGTTCACCGTCGACCCCGCCACCGGCGACCTGCGCGGACGGGAGCCGTTCCTGCGGTTGTCCCCCGCCGACGGCGGCCCGGACGGTATGACGCTCGACGCGGCCGACCACCTCTGGATCGCGTTGTGGGGCGGCTCGGCGGTACGCCGCTACCGGCCCGACGGCACCCTCGACCGGGAGATCCGGCTGCCGGCCAAGCAGCCGGCCGGCATCTGCCTGGGCGGCCCCGACCTGCGGCGACTCTTCATCGGCACCGCCCGGGTGGGGCTGGACTCGGCGGGCCCCCAGGACGGCGCGCTGCTCGCGGTGGACGTCCCGGTGCCCGGCCTGCCCGCCGCGCGGGCCGGCACGCCAGCGAGCTGATCGGAGGCATATCGGACGCCAGGGCGGGAACAACCCCACCGAAGCGCCGTAACAGCCGACCGGTAGGGAGCGAGCCGATGAGCACCGTGGGGCGGACGTCATGAACGGGCCGGTCGGCGACGAGCCGATGGGCGAACTGGAGCTGGTGCACACCTTCACCGGCCCGATGCCGACCGGGGTGAGCGTCTCGCACCGGGGCCGGATCTTCGTCAACTTCCCCAAGTGGGGCGACGAGGTGCCGGCCACCGTCGTCGAACTGCGCGACGGTCGGGAAATGCCCTACCCCGACCATGCCTGGAACGACCCGTCCGGTGACGACGACGCGGGAGCGTTCGTCTCGGTGCAGAGCATCGTGGTGGACCCGGCCGACCGGCTCTGGGTGCTGGACACCGGCAGCCCGATGTTCCAGCCCACCAAGCCGGGCGGCCCCAAACTGGTCCGGATCGACCTGGACACCGACACGGTCGCCCAGGTGATCACCTTCCCGACGGACGTGGCGCTGCCGACGACGTACCTCAACGACGTCCGCTTCGACCTGCGGCGGGGCGAGGCGGGGGTCGCGTACATCACCGACTCCGCCGACTCCGGGCCGAACGGGATCATCGTGGTGGACCTGGCCAGCGGAGCCTCCTGGCGGCGGCTGCACGACCACCCGTCCACCAAGGCGGAGCCGCTGACGTCGTTCCGGCCGGTGGTCGAGGGCCGACCGTTCCTCGAACGGCCGGCCGACGGCCCGCCGAAGCCGGTGAGCATGGGCTCGGACGGCATCGCCATCTCCGCCGACGGCGACCGGCTCTACTACTGCCCGCTGGCGTCCCGACGCCTGCACAGCGTGTCCACGGAGGCGCTGGCCGACCCGGGCGTCACCCAGGAGGCGGTCACCGCCACAGTCGTCGACGAGGGCGACCGGGGCACCGCCTCGGACGGCTTGGAGAGCGACGACGCGGGGCGGCTCTACCTCACCTCGTACGAGCACAACGCGGTGCTGCGTCGACTGCCCGACGGCGAGTACGAGACGCTGGTGCACGACCCGCGACTGCTCTGGCCGGACACCATGTCGGTGGCCACCGACGGGTACCTCTACGTCACCGCCAACCAACTGCACCGGCAGCCGCAGTACCAGCTGGGCAAGGACCTGCGACGCAAGCCGTACGCGCTGTTCCGCACCCGCATCGACGCCGGTCCGGTGCTGCTGCGCCGCTGATCAGGCAGGCGCGCTCGTCAGCTGACGGGCAGGGTGCGGTCCAGCAGGTCGAAGAGGGCGGCCCAGTGGCGTTCGGTGGCCTGCTCGTCGTACGCCGGGGTGTCGGCCATCGTGTAGCCGTGGTGCGCGCCGACGTACACCTCGGAGCGGTAGCGCACCCCGGCGGCGTCGAGCGCCTTCTCCAGCGTGGCGATCTGCTCGGGCGTCATCGACTGGTCGGCGTCGGCGTGCCCGAAGTACACCTCTCCGGTGATCGAGCCGACGCCCAGGTGGGGGCTGTCCGGCGCGTCGGTGACGATCCGCCCGCCGTGAAAGCTCGCCACCGCGGCGATGCGGTCCGGGTGCGCCTCGATGGCCCGCAGCGCGTTCGTGCCGCCCATGCAGTAACCGGTCATGGCGACCGGGCCCGGCTGGACGTCGTCGCGGGCGGCCAGGAAGTCGAGGAACGCGGCGGTGTCCCGGTTGATCACGTCGGGAGTCAACGCGCCAACCAGCGGCATGATCTTCTCGAAGAGGGCGGCGCGCTGGTCGGCCTCGCCGAGGCGGGACAGGTCGAACAGCGGTGCCCGGCCGGCCCGGTAGAACAGGTGGGGCGTCAGCACCAGGTAGCCGCGTTCGGCGATCCGCTCGGCCATCTCGACCAGGCGCGGGCGCGGTCCGAAGGCGTCCATGAAGAGCAGCACCGCCGGGAACGGGCCGTCCCCGTCCGGTCGGGTCAGGCTCGCGTCCGCCACTCCGTCGCTGGTCGGGATGTCCACCGTCGTCGTCAGCACCGCGCCTCCTCGTACGCCGATCTTGGTCCGTTCGGAACGTTACTCGCCAGAGCGGCGAGTACGGCACCGGTCCGTCAGCCAGGGACTGCCGATCCCTGGACAAGGCCACCCTGGGCGGTGGCCGGAGCCTGACCCAGTGTTGGTGGCGACCAATAAAGGACACCGTTGACCTGGGGGTTGTCGTGCTCGACCTGACCGTTCCGGAGCTGACCGGAAAGCTCGCCGTGGTGACCGGAGGCAGCGACGGGCTGGGCCTCGGTCTGGCCGCCCGGCTGGCGCGCGCCGGTGCCGAGGTGGTGCTGCCGGTCCGCAACCCGGCCAAGGGCACCGCCGCGCTGGAGGCCGTCCGGGCCGCCGCGCCCGGTGCCGTCGTGTCGACCCGGCCGCTGGACCTCGCCTCGCTGGGGTCGGTGGCCGCGCTGGCCGACACGCTGCTCGGCGAGGGCCGACCGATCCACCTTCTCATCAACAACGCGGGCGTGATGACCCCTCCCACCCGACACGCCACCGCGGAGGGCTTCGAGCTCCAGTTCGGCACCAACCACCTCGGCCACTTCGCGTTGACCGGACGGCTGCTGCCGCTGCTCCGGGCGGGGCAGGCCCGCGTCACCACGATGTCGAGCAGCGCCGCCCGCTCCGGCCGGCTGGACTGGGACGACCTCCAGAGCAACCGCAGGTACGCGTCGATCCGCGCCTACAACGCCTCGAAGCTGGCCACCCTGCACTTCGGGCTGGAACTCGACCGGCGCAGTCGGGCCGGTGACTGGGGCATCGTGAGCAACGTCGCCCACCCGGGCACCACCATGACCAACCTGTACGCGTCCGGCCCCAATCTGGGCCGCAGCCGCCCCTCGCTGCACCACTCGATCATGGGTCGGCTGGCCCGCTGGGGGATCCTGGTGCATTCGGTGGATGCTGGGCTGCTTCCTGCCCTGTACGCGGCCACCAGCCCACAGGCGCAGGGCGGCCGGTTCTACGGCCCGGACGGTGTGGGCCAGTTCACCGGCGCACCAACCGAGTTGACCGTCTACCGCTCGGCGCGCAGCACCGACGACGCCGCCCGGCTCTGGGCTGCCTCAGAGCGGCTGGTAGGCGTCGAGTACCCCGGCAACTGATTGGGGCGCCCCGCCGTGAACGCGGCGTCAAGAAATGGCGGTGGCCCGCGCCCGCTCGGCATCGAGGTGATCCAGGTCGACCCGCTGCTGGTGGCCCCGCCACTTGACCGGGTCGACCCGGCACCCGCCTCCGGTCAGGCACGCACGAAGCGCACCGCGTCCGCGACCACGTGGCCGTCGGTGTCCTCGGTGCGGATCAGCACGCTTCCGTCGCTGCCCGCCGTGAACTGATAGGTGCCCAACGGCACCCACTGGCCGCCGGACTGTCGCTGGTTGACCGTCCGGGTGACCAACCCCCCGGAGTACGCGATGTCCACCGGCACGTTCGTCGCCCGGTTCGGGTCCGCGGTCCAGCGCAACTGCACTGTCCACGACCCGGAGGCGGGAAGTGAAGGGCGGAACCGCAGCCGGTTGACGCCCTTGGCGGTGTTGCCGTCGTGCTCGTAGTCCGGGCCGTAGTAGCCGCCGATGCTGGTGCTGCGCAGCCACGTCCCGGCCCGGGTGATCCCGCTGGACGCGGCGTTGTCCAGGATCACCTCGCTCGTCGAGCCCCACTCCAGCACCGCGCCGTCCTGGCGCAGCCGGGTCTGGAGGGCGGGCACGGAGACGGCCTGCACTGCCAGGTTCCCGGCGAGCGCCAGGGAGGCCGCTGTGGCAGCGGCCTGCCCGAGGATCATGAAGACGGGTTCCATCCGGATCGAGCCGTACGCGATGTGACTCGCCGAGAGACAGACGGGCACCAGCAGGTTGGCGCACTGCGCCTGGTGCGGCACTATCGCGCGGTAGCTCACCGGGTACGGCGCCGGCACGCCGATCTGCACGTCTCCCTCGTTGCGCACCTTGCCGTCGACGACCACCCGCTGACAGTTGTGCGAGTCCATCGTGTAGCTGGCCAGGCCCACCGAGTCGGTGGCGCGTACCCGGCCCCGGCAGTCGGCCTCGGTCATCACGTACGCGGAGATCATCCGGCGTGCCTCGCGGATGTAGAGCATCGGTGGCCAGCCGCCCGTGCCGGTGAACTCGTCCACCGGCAGCCCCCACCGGGCCGTCGAGTCGCGTACCGACGCCGGCAGTCGGGGGTCGTTGGCCAGGAACCACATCAGCCCCTGCTGGTAGGTGCGGTGCTCGGCGATGATGCTCTCCCGCGTGGCCCAACTCGCCGTCGGGTACGCGTAGTTGAAGCCGATGTTGTCTGTCGACACGGCCCCGTTGTTGTTGGAGTCGGTCTTCCCGCCGCCGACCGAGTGGGTGGTGAAGTACGGCCCCGCGTAGCCGGCCTGGATGTGCCGCAGCAGCAGCTCGTACCGGATCGGGTCGTAACCGGACGGTTTGCCGAACGGGATCCGGTTGGCCGCCTGGGTCAGACACATCCGGAAGCAGTACGCCTGGATCTTGTCGTCGCCGCTGCCCTGCGGGGCGAGCGGGGTGGCGGAGATGCCCGGCAGCAGCCCGCTGGCGGGCGAGCCGGCCGTCACGTACGGGTCGACGGGGTAGGCGAACTGGTGGGTGTTGCGCGACTGCACCCCGTTGATCGTCTCGCCGTAGGTGTCATTGGACTCCCGCCCGACGGTGAACCCCACCCCGGCCATGGCCAGCAGATCGCCCTCGTAGGTGGCGTCGACGAACACCCCACCCCGGTAGATCGACCCGTCCTCGGTGCGCAGCTCGGTGATCCGGTTGCCGGTTCGACCGATGCCGGCCAGCCGGGCGTCGACGACCACCGGGACGCCCGCCTCGGCCAGCATCTCGGCGAAGACGGCGGTGGCGACACGCGGTTCGAAGGTCATCCGCAGCGGTGACGTGGGCGTGAGGGTTCCGCCGTGGTACTTCACGTACACCCGGCGGTAGAACTCTGCGGCCAGCCCGCCGATGGACGCCTGGACGCCGGTGTCGGTGGCGCCCAGCCCTGCCGTGCTCAGCCCGCCGACGTGACCGGTGGGCTCCACCACCACTGCGGTGTGGCCGAGCCGGCGCATGGTGATCGCGGCGGCCAGCCCGCCGGAGGTGGCGCCGTAGACGACAAGGTCGGCGGTGGTGACGGCGGCCCGGGCGGGGCCGGCCCGGAACGGGTCGGTGAGACCGGCCAGGACGAGGCCGGCACCGCCGGCGACGAGCAGCCGACGACGGGACAGGGGCAGGGGCAAGGACACGGCGGAGCTCCCGAGGGGTAACCGGTGAAGGGGACGGTTACAGAAGCACGCCGCTGCCGCTGCGAAAGAAATTCTTCAATCTCTGCCGGCGGGTGTCAACGGTTCACGGCCGGTAGCGGTAACCCATTCCCGGCTCGGTGATGAGGTGGCGGGGGCGGGCCGGGTCGTCCTCCAGCTTGCGTCGCAGCTGGGCCAGGTACTGCCGCAGGTAGTTGGTCTCGTTCTGGTACTCCGGCCCCCACACGTCCTGCAGGAGCTGACGTTGGCTGACCAGCTTGCCGGGGTGGCGCAGCAGCTTTTCCAGCACGCTCCACTGGATGGGGGTCAGCTTGACCTCGGTGCCGTCGTCACGCAGCACGCTGTGGTCGGCCAGGTCGACTGTGTGCTGGCCGATCCGCAGAGCCGGCACCGCTTCGCTGGGCGCGCCCAGGCGGCGGGTCACCGCGCGGATGCGGGCCAGCAGTTCCTCCACCCCGAACGGCTTGGTGACGTAGTCGTCGGCGCCCGCGTCCAGCGCCGCGACCTTGTCCTCGCTGCCGGCCCGGCCGGAGAGCACGATGATCGGCACTGTGGTCCACCCGCGCAGGCCCCGGATCACCTCCACGCCGTCGATGTCGGGCAGGCCGAGGTCCAGCACCACCAGGTCGGGCGGGTGGCTGGCGGCGGCCTTCAACGCGGCGGCCCCGGTGCCGGCGACGTCCACGTCGTACCGGCGGGCGCGCAGGTTGATCCGCAGGGCGCGCAGGATCTGCGGTTCGTCGTCGACGACCAGGATGCGCGTCATTCCTGCGGCCCCTCCGAGCTGGTCGGCGCGGCGGGCAGCCGCAGCACCATGGTGAGCCCACCGCCGGGGGTGGTCTCCGGGGTGATGCTGCCACCCATCGCCTCGGCCAACCCCCGGGACAGGGCAAGACCGAGACCGACACCCGTCTGGTTGTCCCGGTCGCCGAGGCGTTGGAACGGCAGGAAGACGTGCTCCCACTGGTCTTCCGGGATGCCCGGCCCCCGGTCGATCACCCGCAGCTCCACCTGACCGGCGTGGGCGCTGGCGGTGATCGTGGGCGGTTGGTCCGGCGGGCTGTAGCGCAGCGCGTTGGCGACGATGTTGACAAGCACCCGTTCCAGCAGGCCCGGGTCGGCGGTGGCGGCCGGCAGGTCGGCCGGGATGTCCGTGCCGACCGTCGCGGCCACCGGGCCAAGTTCGTCCAACGCCAGGGGTACGGCGTCCTCCAGGCCGATCGCTGTCGCCGAGATGCCCAGCACGCCCGCCTGGAGCCGGCTCATGTCCAGGAGGTTGCCGACCAGCCGGGCGAGACGGTCCAGCGACTCCTCGGCGGTCTCCAGCAACTCCTCGCGGTCGGACTCGTCGAACTCGATGTCGTGGCTGCGCAGGCTGGTCACTGCCGCCTTCGCGGACGCCAGTGGCGTACGCAGGTCGTGGCTGACCGCCGCGAGCAGCGCGGTGCGCATCCGGTCGGCGGCGGCGAGGGGCCGGGCGGTGGCGGCCTCCTGGGCGAGCCGTTCCTGTCGCAGCGCGACGGCGGCCTGGGCGGCGAACGCCTCGACGATCCGCCGGTCGGCGGCCTCCAACCGCCGGCCGCTGAGCACGACGGTGATCCGGTCGTCGACCGGTACCGCCGTCTCGCCAGCGTCGGGCGTGCAGGCCGGCTGCTCGCCGACGCTGGCCACCACACACCAGGCGTGCTCCTCGCGGGCCCGCTCCGGTCGCCCGCTGGCCTCCTCGGCCAACTCCAGCACGCTCACCGCGCGGAGCCCGAACGTTTCCCGGAGCTGATCCAGCAGGGCGGGCAGCGGACGTTCGCCGCGCAGCACGCCACCGGCGACGGCGGCGAGGGTCTGCGCGTCGGCGGCGGCCCGCGCGGCTTCCCGGGTACGACGGGCGGCCACGTCGACGATCCAGCTCACCGCGAGGGCCACCCCGACGAAGACGGCCAGGGCGAGCAGATTGTCCGCCTCGGCGATGGTCAGCGTGCGGAAGGGCGGGGTGAAGAACCAGTTGAGCAGCAGCGAGCCGCCGAGCGCGGCGACCAGGGCCGGCCACACCCCACCGACCAGCGCGACCCCGACGACCCCGGCGAGGAACAGCAGGATGTCGTTCGTCAGCGTCAGGTCGGGCAGGGTCTTCAGCAGCACTGTGAGCAGCGGCATGCCCAGCACCGCCAGGCCGAAGCCAAGCAGCCGGCGGCGTCGGGACAGCGCCGCCGGTACGGCCGCCGCCCGGCGGCCCTTGCCGGCCTGCTTGTGGGTGACCAGGTGCACGTCGATCGAGCCGGACAGCGCTGTGGTGGTCACCCCGACGCCTCTGGCGAAGATCTGCGCGAGGCGACCCCGCCGGCTGGCTCCGAGCACCAACTGGGTGGCGTTCACGCCCTGAGCGAAGTCCAGCAGCGCGGCCGGCACGTCGGTGCCGAGCACCTGGTGGTACGTGCCGCCGAGGCTCTCCACCAGCACTCGTTGCCGGGCCAACTGGGCCGGGTCGGCACCGGCCAGGCCGTCGCTGCGGGCCACGTGCACGGCGAGCAGGTCGGCGCCCTTGCTGCGGGCCGCGACCCGGGCCGCCCGACGGATCAGCGTCTCGCCCTCCGGGCCACCGGTCAGCGCGACCACCACCCGTTCCCGGGCCTCCCAGGTGGCAGCGATCCCCTGCTGGCTGCGGTAGCGGTCGAGCTGCTCGTCGACCTTGTCGGCCAGCCAGAGCAGCGCCAGCTCGCGCAGCGCGGTGAGGTTGCCGACCCGGAAGTAGTTGCCCAACGCGGCGTCGATCTTGTCGGGTCGGTAGATGTTGCCGTGCGCCATCCGCCGCCGCAGCGCTTCCGGGGTCATGTCGACAAGCTCGACCTGCTCGGCGGCGCGGACGATCTCGTCCGGCACTGTCTCCCGCTGGGTGGTGCCGGTGATCTGCGCGACGACGTCGTTCACCGACTCCAGGTGCTGCACGTTGACAGTGGACAGCACGTCGATCCCCGCGTCGAGCAGCTCCTGGATGTCCTGCCAGCGCTTGCCGTGCCGGGAACCGGGCACGTTGCTGTGTGCCAGCTCGTCGATGACAGCGATCTGTGGCCGGCGGGCCAGCACCGCGTCCAGGTCCATCTCGGTGAACGCCGCGCCGCGGTAGTCAATGGTCCGGCGGGGCACCTGCTCCAGGTCGCCGAGCATCGCGGCGGTGTGGTGACGGCCGTGGGTCTCCACGAAACCGATCACCACGTCGGTGCCGCGCGCGGCCCGCCGCTGGGCCTCCTCCAACATGGCGTACGTCTTCCCGACGCCGGGGGCGGCACCGAGATAGATGCGCAGTTCTCCGCGTGGCACGGGGACCATCCTCCCTGGTCAGATCGGCGGGCGGGGCCGCGCCCGGTTGGCACGGCCCCGCCCGCGAAGGTGCTCAGCGTGCGGCGAACTGCTTGTCGAGGGCGAGGTTGAGCTCCAACACGTTGACGCCGGGCGCGCCCAGGAAGCCCAGCCCGCGCCCGCCGGTGTGCTCCTTGACCAGCTTGCGGACCGCCGCCGGGTCCGCGCCGCGCTCCCGTGCGACCCGGTTCACCTGCAGTTCGGCGTACGCCGGGCTGATCTGCGGGTCGAGACCGCTGGCGCTGGCGGTGACCGCGTCGGCGGGCACCGCCGGGTCGGCGGGCGCGTCGCCCCGGATCGGGGTGACCACCCCGCCGGCGGCCACGTAGTCCTCGCCGGGCTGGGCCGGCTCCACAGTCACCCCCTGGTACTCGGGGACGAACGGGGTGGCCGGGGCGGCCTGGTTGACGCTTACCACCCGGGTGACCGGGCCGGTCAGACCGTCGGCGCGGAAGACCGCGAGCACGGCACCCACCCCGTCGTCGGTGCAGTAGGGGCGCCGGCCGTCGACGCCGTTGAGTTCGCCGACCGACTTGCTGCGCCCGCACACCTGGGTGAGCAGGCTCTCGCCGGACTCCTCCGGGTCGGTGGCGATGGTGTCGACCACGCTCTCCGGGCCCAGGTTGCTGGCTGAGGTGGACGTCGGGTCGTAGCCGTCGCCGGCGGCGGAGGGGCGGGACTGGAAGTACCGGGCGACGGGGTTGCCGTCCGCGTCGGTGAAGGACTGGCCGATCAGCGCACTGCCGACAGTCGTCCCGCCGGAGGAGATCAGCGAGCCGTCGGTCTTGTGGTTGAGGCCGGGCAGCTGACCAACCGCTACCAGGGCCAGCGGGTAGACCAGGCCGAGCAGCACCGTGAAGACGAGTACGGCGCGCAGCGCGGCGAGGTGTTGGGCGATCCAGGTGGGTAGGCGCATCACGAAATCCCCGGGATGAACTGGATGAGCAGGTCGATGAGCTTGATCCCGATGAACGGCACGATGATGCCGCCCAGTCCGTACACCAGCAGGTTGCGGCTGAGCAGCTTCGACGCGGCGGCCGGCCGGTACCGCACGCCCCGCAGGGCGAGCGGGATCAGCGCGATGATCACCAGGGCGTTGAAGATGACAGCGGACAGGATCGCCGACTCCGGGCTGGACAACCGCATGATGTTCAGCGCGTCCAGGCTCGGGTAGAGGCCGGCGAACATGGCCGGGATGATCGCGAAGTACTTCGCGATGTCGTTGGCGATGCTGAACGTGGTCAGCGCGCCACGGGTGATCAGCAACTGCTTGCCGATCTCCACGATCTCGATGAGCTTGGTCGGGTCGGAGTCGAGGTCGACCATGTTGCCGGCCTCCTTGGCGGCCGACGTGCCGGTGTTCATTGCCACCCCGACGTCGGCCTGCGCGAGCGCCGGCGCGTCGTTGGTGCCGTCACCGGTCATCGCGACCAGCCGGCCACCCTCCTGCTCCCGCTTGATCAGCGCGAGCTTGTCCTCCGGCGTCGCCTCGGCCAGGAAGTCGTCCACCCCGGCCTCGTCGGCGATCGCCTTCGCGGTACGCGGGTTGTCGCCGGTGATCATCACGGTTCGGATGCCCATCCGGCGCATCTCGTCGAACCGCTCGCGCATGCCGGACTTGACCACGTCCTTCAGGTGGATGACACCCAGGGCGCGGGCGGGCGCACCGTCGACGTGCTCGGCGACGACCAGCGGGGTACCGCCGGTGCCACTGATCGCGTCCACGATCTCGCCGACCTGCTCGGTGGGGTGACCGCCGTTCTCCCGTACCCACTTCATCACCGCGGCGGCGGCGCCCTTGCGGACCCTGCGGGCCGCGCCCACCGCGCCGGCGTCCACGCTGGCGTCCGGGGTGAGGTCGACGCCGCTCATCCGGGTCTGCGCGGTGAACGGTACGAAGGTCGCGTGCGGCATCACGCCGGGCTCACGCTCGCGCAGCCCGAACTCGTTCTTCGCCAGGACGACCACCGAGCGCCCCTCCGGGGTCTCGTCGGCCAGGCTGGACAGTTGCGCGGCGTCGGCCAGCGTCGCGGGGTCGACCCCCTCGACCGGTACGAACTCGGCGGCCTGCCGGTTGCCCAGCGTGATGGTGCCGGTCTTGTCCAGCAGCAGGGTGTTGACGTCGCCGGCAGCCTCGACGGCCCGGCCGCTCATGGCCAGGACGTTGCGCTGCACCAGCCGGTCCATGCCGGCGATGCCGATGGCGGAGAGCAGCGCGCCGATGGTGGTGGGGATCAGGCAGACCAGCAGCGAGATCAGCACCACGCCGGTGACACCGGAGTCGGTGATCGCCCCACTGTTCGGCGCGGCCGCCTGGTACGCCTTGGAGAAGATGGCCAGCGGCTGGAGGGTGACAACTGCCAGCAGGAAGATGACGGTGAGCGCGGCGAGCAGGATGTTCAGCGCGATCTCGTTCGGCGTCTTCTGCCGGTTGGCCCCCTCGACCAGGGCGATCATCCGGTCGATGAAGCTCTCCCCCGGCTTCTGGGTGATCTTCACGATGATCCGGTCGGAGAGCACCTTGGTGCCGCCGGTGACCGCGCTGCGGTCGCCGCCGGACTCCCGGATGACCGGGGCCGACTCGCCGGTGATGGCCGACTCGTCGACGCTGGCGATCCCCTCGACGATGTCGCCGTCGCCGGGAATGATGCCGCCCGCCTCGACGAGCACGACGTCGCCCTGACGCAGGTCCGGCGCCGGCACCGCCTCGTCGCGGTAGGTGTTGGCCCGCGCGCCCGGCTTCCAGTCGATCAGCCGGGTGGCGATGGTGTCCTTCTTCGCCTGCCGCAGGGTCGCGGCCTGGGCCTTGCCCCGACCCTCGGCCACCGCCTCGGCCAGGTTGGCGAAGACCACTGTCAGCCAGAGCCAGATGGTGATCGCCCAGGCGAACACCGACGGGTCGATCACCGCCAGGACGGTGGTGAAGGCAGCACCGACCTCCACGATCAGCATCACCGGGTTGCGCCACAGCGTGCTGGGGTTGAGCTTGCGTACCGCGTCCGGCAGGGACCGGATCAACTGCTTGGGGTCGAGCAGGCCCCCGCCGATCCGGTTGCCCTGGGTGGCGGGCGTGCCGGGGAGTTGCTCTGTTGGGGCGGACGTGACGGACATGTCCTCGTTCCTCATGATGGTCAGAGCCCCTCTGCCAGCGGACCGAGCGCGAGCGCGGGCAGGAAGGTCAGCGCGACGAGGACCACGGTGACGCCGACGACCATGCCGATGAACAGCGGTCGGTGGGTCGGCAGGGTGCCCTCGGACGCGGGGGTGGGTGCCTGGCGGGCCAGCGAGCCGGCCAACGCGAGCACGAAGATGAGCGGCAGGAACCGGCCCAGCAGCATGCACAACCCGAGCGCGGTGTTCCACCAGGTGGTGTTGACCGTGATGCCGGCGAAGGCGGAACCGTTGTTGTTGCTGGCCGACGTGAACGCGTACAGCACCTCGGAGAGGCCGTGCGGGCCGACATTGAGCGCCGTGGAGTTGTTGCCGGTGCCGAACGCCGCCGCCGTGCCGACGAGCACCAGGATCGGTGTGATCAGGAAGTAGAGCGAGGCGAACTTGATCTCCCGCGAGCTGATCTTCTTGCCCAGGTACTCGGGGGTGCGGCCCACCATCAGGCCGGCCACGAAGACCGTGATCACCGCGAGGATGAGCAGGCCGTACAGCCCCGAACCGGTACCGCCCGGCGCGACCTCGCCGAGCATCATGTTGACCATCGTCATCATGCCGCCCAGCGAGGTGAACGAGTCGTGGAACGAGTTCACCGCACCGGTCGAGGTGAGCGTGGTGGCGGCGGCGAAGGTGGCCGAGTTCGACACGTCGAACCGCACCTCCTTGCCCTCCATCGCCGCGCCGACCGCCTGCGGCACCGTGCCGTGACCGGCCAGCTCGAAGATGTTGGTGATGGCGACGCTGAGGAACGCGAGGATGCCCATCACCGCGGCGATGGCGTAGCCCTGCCGGTTCTGCCCGACCATCCGGCCGAAGACCCGGGGCAGGCTGAACGGGATCAGCAGGAGCAGGAAGATCTCCAGCCAGTTGGTCCAGGTGGTGGGGTTCTCGAACGGGTGCGCGCTGTTGACGTTGTAGAAGCCACCACCGTTGGTGCCCAGCTCCTTGATCACTTCCTGGCTGGCGACCGGACCACCGGTGATGGTCTGGGTGCCACCGGTCAGCGTGCTCACGTCGGTGCCGCCGGACAGGTTCTGCACCACGCCGCCGATCATCAACACGATGGCGCCGAGCACCGCGATCGGCACGAGGATGCGCAGCACGATCCGGGTCAGGTCGACCCAGAAGTTGCCGAGCTGCCCGGTGCGGCTGCGGGCGAAGCCGCGTACCAACGCGACAGCCACCGCGATGCCGACCGCCGCCGAGGTGAAGTTCTGTACGGCCAGACCGGCCATCTGCACCAGGTGGCCCATCGTCGACTCACCCGAGTACCACTGCCAGTTCGTGTTGGTCACGAACGACACGGCCGTGTTCCACGCGCCGTGCGGCACCACCGGGTCGAGCCCCAGCGACAGCCACAGGTGGTTCTGCACCCGCTGGAACAGGTACAGGAACAGGATCGAGACCGCGGAGAACGCCAGCACGCTGCGGGCGTACACGCCCCAGGTCTGCTCGGCGGCCGGGTTGACCCCGACCAGTCGGAAGATGCCCCGCTCGACCCGCGACTGCCTCGTGCCGGAGACCGCCCGGAACATGTAGTCACCGAACGGCTTGTAAACGGCGACCAGGGCCGCCACCAGCGTCAACACGAAGATGACGCCTGCTGTTGTCGTGGTCATCAGAAGCGCTCCGGGAACAGCAGGGCGAACACCAGGAACGCGCCCAGGACGACCGCGAGCACCAGACCGACGGCGTTGACGGCGTTCACAGCTTCTCCACCGCCCGGACCACCAGGGCGAGCACTGCGAACAGCACCACCGTCAGGACCACGAAAACCACGTCAGACACGCTGACTCCTCAGCCGGAAAGGTTCGTCGCGACCGCCTTCCGGTCGCGCCGGGCAATCAAAGCCCCACCACCCGCCGGACGGCAGGGGTCATAACGCGACCATGACGGCGGCGAACCTTTTCTTGACGTGGTTTTCACACCTACCCACTGAACAGGTGAAATGCGGCACAGAGCACCGGTGGTCCGCGAGGTCAAGACGGGTGGTCCGCCCTTTGCTCTGCACCCGCGGAGGCGACACTCACGGTCTGTAGCTGGTGCCTCCGCGGGTGCAGAGCAAAGGGGAATGCAGGAGAGAGAGACCACGCGCGACCCGGAGGGGGTGGCTCATGGCGCGGCGGGGCGGAGGTGCGAGCCCGTCAGGCCGGGCGGCGGGCCACCAGCACGTCGCGCATGATCGACTGGTCCACCCGGTGCCGCAGCGCGCGGTAGGGCTCGGCGTCGACCACCGTCAGGCCGGCGTCGGCCAATGCCGCCGCCGCGTCGTCCCGACTGGCGACGTGGGTGTTCCAGGAGATCCCGAGCGCACCGCCGGGGCGCAACAACCGGGCCCAGACCGGCGCGGCGTCCGCGAGCAACGCCAGCGGGTCGCGGGTCAACCCCTGCCCAGCGGTACGACTGCCGTGCTGCACGCCGTACGGCGCGTCGGCGACGACCAGGTCGACGGTCTCCGGGCGGAAGAACTCCGCCGACCGGGCGGTGTCGGCGTTGACCACGTCCAGCAACTGCGTCTGGCCGGCCTTGTGCTCCTCGCGGGTCGGCGCCAACTCGATCCGCACCCGCCGGCCGACCACCTTGCGCTCCCGGCGCACCGGCCCCGACTCCAGCACCCGGTGCTTGACCCGCTTCTGCTTCAGCCAGGTGGTGATGAACGCCCGGTACGCCTCGACGTCCTTCTGGTCGCGCTCGATCCCGGCAGCGTCGAAGCCGTACATCAGCGCCTGGTTGAGGGTGGTGCCCCGACCGCAGAGCGGGTCGAGCACCCGGAACCGGCGGCTTGTCATCTCGGCGGCCCAGTCCGAGGCGAGCAGGGTGACGTTGAGCAGCAGCTTGGTGAACTGCTCATTGGTCTTGCCCGGGTACTTCTGGATGGTGAGCAGATCGTCGTCGTAGCGGTCCAGGCGGGTCCACTCGATCGGTCGCAGCAGCTCGCCGACGATCTCGAACAACGCGTACCCGGCGGAGAGGTTGCCCAGGACGGCCAGGTCACGCTCGGTCAGCCCGTCGCCGGTGAACGTGATGTAGGACGCCCCTCCCACGACCTCGGTGTCCAGCTCGCCGATCCGGCCGTCCAGCGCCGAGCGGCCGAAGATCTCCAGCTCGGCTCGGGTGAGGTCGACTGCGGCGCGGGCGTACACCCGGTTGGTGGCGGGCAGGATCAGCAGGCCGTAACGCGTCATGATCCGGCGAGTATTCCACAACCAGTCACTGTCGCCGGGAACCGGAGCGGCTGCCGGAGCGACTACTGATACATGGGGTGTGAGCAGTGGCGGGAGGTCCTGTCCGCGCAGCTGGACGGGGAGGAGACCGCCGGCGAACTGACGGCGGTGCAGGAGCACCTGGACGGGTGTGCCGAGTGCCGGGCCTGGTTCACGGCGGCGGCCGCGGTGACCCGTCGGGTTCGTACCCGATTGGTGGTCGAGGTGCCCGACCGGACGGCGGCGATCCTTGCCGCCGCCAGCGCGGCCCCGGCCCGCCGGTCACGGTGGCGGCGCGGCCCGCTGGTCGCCGGCCTGCGGAAGGTGCCCGGACGGGGCCAGCTCGCCGCCGGGTTGCGTGCGGCGTTCGGACGTGGCCCGCTCGTCGCCGGCCTGCGGTCGGCGCTCGGGCTGCTCGGCGCGGTGCAACTGGTGCTCGGCCTGGCCCAGGTGGGCCGGGGCGCGACCGCCGACCACCTGCACCCCACCGGCCAGCACCTGTGGCACGAGTCGGCGGCGTGGAACGTGGCAGTGGGCGCGGGCTTCCTCTTCGTGGCGCTGCGCCGCAGCCCACCCGCCGGCCTGCTGCCGATGCTCAGCGCGTTCGTCGGCACGTTGCTGCTGCTGTCGGTAAACGACCTGGCCACCGGTTCGGTGGGCGGGGAACGGCTGATCAGCCACGGCTTCCTGGTGGTCGGCTACCTGATCACCGTGCTGCTGTCCCGGCCCGGGCTGCGCCCCGGTGGCCCGGCACCACAGCGGCAGCCGACACCGTCGCGCTGGCGGTTCGGGGCCGACGAGGTGGACCGGCCGCTGCGGGTGGTGCGCCCCGAGTCCTATCCGGCGCAGGCGGCCGACCGGTACGCCGCACCGGCGGTGCATGCCGGCCAGGCCGCTCCGGCGGCTCGTACCGGCCAGGCCGGCGACCGACGCGCCGCCTGAGCGACCGGCGCCCTTCGGCGGACGGCGGTCAGCGCTCAGCGGCCCCGGCGTTCAGCGCTTGGCGGCCCCGGGCGGTCAGCGCTCAGCGGCCCCGGCGGTCAGCGCTCTGGTCGCGTCGGTTCGCGGTCGGCGAGGACCTGCGGGATGACCTGCTCGACGATGGTCAGCAGGGTCGTGGTGAGCAGCAGGTGCACCTGGGCGCGGGTCAGCGCACCACGCTGGAGCCATTCGCGGGCCGTCGAGGTCGCCAGACCCCCGTACGCCCGGACCATCCCGCGCAACTCCTCGCGGTGCTCCGCCTCGCCGGCCAGCCCGACGGCGACCAGCATGCGGTCCGCGGCGACCTCCTCGGCCTCGGCGAGCACCCGCTCCACGTCGGCGTCGCCGCCCATCCCCCGGGCGGTGACCGCCGCCAGCCACGAGGTGCTGTGCCGGGAAACCACGTCGAGGAACCAGGTGACGCTGGCGTCGACCCGGGTCCGGAGATCACCCTTGGGCAGCCGCTCCAGGGCAACCTCGGGGATGGTCACCATGACCCGGACGACCTCCAGGTACAGGTCCTTCTTCGCACCGAAGTAGTGGTTGACCAGCCCGCGAGCGACACCAGCCTCGCGGGCGACGTCGGTGGTCGACACGTCCGCGTACGGGCGCTCGCCGAACAGCCGGACCGCGCAGGCCAGGATCTGCCCACGCCGGGCGTCCGGCTCCAGCCGGCGGCGGCGCGGAGCCGTCTCGACACTCATCTGCCCGACCCTATCGACAGCCCACCGGTCGCCCGCCGTTCCTCACCATGATCACTTGATGCCCAGTAGTCGTCAGAGCTGCCTCTGAGCTACTCAGCATCTTATTGACATGCTGCCAACAGCGCGCGAGGGTGGTGCACATGCCGACCCCCCCGCCCGACGGCTCCCCCTCCCCCTGGCGCGAGCCGGAGCATGACGACCTGGCCGAGCTGGCCCGCGCCTTCTTCACCAAGGAGGTGTTGCCGCACGCCGAGCGCCTGCTGACGCAGGGCCATCCGGACCGCGAGCACTACCGGCGCGCCGGCGAGCTGGGGCTGCTCGGCCTGTCGGTCCCGGAGGAGTACGGCGGTGGGGGCGGCGGGTTCACCCACGAGGCGGTGCTGCTGCACGAGCAGGCGTACGCCGGGGAGAGCAGCCTCGGCCTGGCCGTCCACAGTGGCATCGTCACCGGTTACCTGGTGGCGTACGGCAGCGAGGAACAGAAGCGACGCTGGCTGCCCGGCCTGTGCAGCGGTGAGCTGGTCGGCGCCATCGCGATGACCGAGCCGGACGGTGGCTCCGATCTTCAGGCGATGCGCACCCGGGCGGTCCGCGACGGCGACGACTACCTGGTGACCGGCGCGAAGACGTTCATCACCAACGGTGCTCTGGCCGACCTGGTCATCGTGGCCGTGAAGACCGACCCCGAGCAGCGGGCGTCCGGCGTCTCGCTGCTGATCTGCGAGGTGGGTGGCGACCCGGCGGGGTTCCGGCGAGGCCGACTGCTGTCCAAGATCGGCCTGCACGCCAACGACACGGCGGAGTTGTTCTTCGACGAGTTCCGGGTGCCGGCGTCCAACCTGCTCGGCGGTGCCGAAGGGCTGGGCTTCATCCAGCTCATGCAGCAGCTTCCGCAGGAACGGCTGGTGATCGGCGTCGGCGCGGTGGCGGCCATGGAACGGGCGGTCGCGCTGACCGTCGCGTACGCCAAGGAGCGCACCGCCTTCGGCAAGACCCTGATGGGTCACCAGAACACCCGGATGGTGCTCGCCGAGTGCGCCACCCGCGCCCGGGTCAGCCGCGTCTTCCTGGACGACTGCATCGTCCGACACACGCGTGGCGACCTGGACGTCTCCACAGCGGCGATGGCGAAGTCATGGCTCACCGACGGGCAGTGCGAGGTCGTCGACCGGTGCCTTCAGCTCTTCGGCGGCTACGGCTACACCACTGAGTACCCGATCGCCCGGATGTACGCCGACGCCCGCGTCCAGAAGATCTACGGCGGCACCAACGAGATCATGAAGGAGCTGATCGCCCGTGCTCTCTGAGGCGTACGTCTATGACGCGGTCCGCACCCCGCGCGGGCGCGGCCGGGACACCGGCGCGCTGCACGGGGTCAAGCCCATCTCCCTGGTGGTCGGCCTGATCGACGCGTTGCGGGAGCGCAACCCCGGCCTGGACGTCGGCCGGTTGGAGGATCTGCTGCTCGGCATCGTGACCCCGGTCGGCGAGCAGGGTGGCGACCTGGCCCGGGCCGCCGCGCTGTTGGCCGGGCTGCCCGACCAGGTGGGCGGGGTGCAGCTCAACCGGTTCTGCGCCTCCGGGTTGGAGGCGGTCAACTCCGCCGCCGCCCGGATCCGCTCCGGCTGGGAGCATCTACTGCTCGCCGGCGGGGTCGAGTCGATGTCCCGGGTGCCGATGGGCTCCGACGGCGCGGCCTGGGCCACCGATCCGCAGACCGCGCTGGCCACGTCGTTCGTGCCGCAGGGCGTCAGCGCGGACCTGATCGCCACCCTGGAGGGCTTCACCCGCGACGACGTGGACGGCTACGCGCTGCGGTCGCAGGAGAGGGCCGCCAAGGCGTGGGCCGGCGGGTACTTCGCCCGCTCGGTGGTGCCGGTCCGCGACGGCAACGGACTGGACATCCTCACTGTCGACGAGCACCCGCGCCCGGAGACCACCCGGGAGGCGCTGGCCAGGCTCACCCCGTCCTTCGCCACGATGGGTGAGGCGGCCGGCTTCGACGCTGTCGCGTTGCAGAAGTTCCACTGGCTGGAGGCCATCGAGCACGTCCACCACGCGGGCAACTCGTCCGGCATCGTTGACGGCGCGGCGCTGACGCTGATCGGTTCGGAGCAGGTCGGTCGGGATCTCGGCCTCACCCCGCGCGCCCGGATCGTCGGCGCGGCGGTCACCGGCGCGGACCCGACGCTGATGTTGACCGGCCCGATCCCGGCCACCCACAAGGCGCTCGCCGTCGCCGGGCTCACAGTCGACGACATCGACCTGTTCGAGATCAACGAGGCGTTCGCCGCTGTGGTGCTCAAGTACGTCCGTGACCTGGGCCTCGACCCGGACCGGGTGAACGTCAACGGCGGCGCGATAGCGCTCGGCCACCCGCTCGGCGCGACCGGAGCGATGCTGCTCGGTACGGCGTTGGACGAGTTGGAGCGGCGTGACCTGCGCCGCGCCGTGGTGACCCTCTGCATCGGCGGCGGCATGGGCGTCGCCACCGTTCTCGAACGCTGCTGACCGGGGAGGACGACAATGACCAACACCATCCGGTACGACCGCGGCGCCGACGGCATCGTCACGCTCACCCTCGACGACCCCACCCAGTCCGCCAACACCATGAACCGGGCGTACGCCGCCTCGATGAGCGCCGCCCTGGACCGGCTGGAGGCCGAGCACGATCTCGCCGGCGTCATCGTGACCAGCGCGAAGTCGACCTTCTTCGCCGGCGGCGACCTGCCCGAGATGATCCGGGCCACCCGCGCCGACGCGCCCGACCTGGCCGCCCTGCTCGGCACCATCAAACGGGACCTGCGCCGGCTGGAGACGCTGGGCCGACCGGTGGTCGCCGCGGTCAACGGCTCGGCGCTCGGCGGTGGCCTGGAGATCGCGCTGGCCTGCCACCACCGGATCGCACTGGACGCCCCCGGCAGCCGGCTCGGGTTGCCCGAGGTGACGCTGGGCCTGCTGCCCGGGGCGGGCGGCGTCACCCGGACCGTGCGGATGCTCGGCCTGGCCAGCGCGCTGACCACGGTGCTGCTCACCGGCCGGCGGATGCGCCCGACCGACGCCCTGTCGGTCGGGCTGGTCGACGAGGTGGTCGCCACGCCCACCGAGCTGCTGGAACGGGCGCGGGCCTGGATCGCGGCGAACCCGCACCCGGCGCAGCCGTGGGACCGGCCGGACTATCGGATGCCCGGCGGCACCCCGGCCAGCCGTTCGCTGGCCGCACAACTGCCCGCCTTCCCGGCGACGCTGCGCAAGCAGCTCAAGGGTGCCCGGCTACCCGCGCCCGAGGCGATCCTGGCCGCTGCCGTCGAGGGCGCACAGGTCGACCTGGAGACCGCCCTGACCGTGGAGACCCGGCACCTGATCGGCCTGCTCACCGGGCAGGTCGCCAAGAACATGATCGGTGCGTTCTTCTTCGACCTGAAGGCCGTCAACGGTGGCGCGGCCCGACCGGCCGATGTGGACGCCGCACCGGTACGCCGGGTGGCGGTACTCGGGGCCGGCATGATGGGCGCGGGCATCGCGTACGCCTGCGCCAAAGCAGGGCTGGACGTCGTGGTCAAGGACGTCACGCCGGAGGCCGCCGGCCGGGCCCGGGAACACGCCGAGCGGCTACTGGCCCGCGCGGTACGCAAGGGTCGCACCACCGAGGCGGACGCCCGTGCCGTACTGGACCGGATCACCACCACCGACCAGGTGGACGCGCTGGCCGGCTGCGACGTGGTCATCGAGGCGGTCTTCGAGGACCCGGCGCTGAAGCAACGGGTCTTCGCCGAGGTGCTGCCCGTGCTGGCGCCCGACGCACTGCTCGCCTCCAACACCTCCACCCTGCCGATCACCGGGCTGGCCGCCGGCGTGGACCGGCCGGCGGACTTCATCGGCATGCACTTCTTCTCTCCGGTGGACCGGATGCCGCTGCTGGAGATCGTGGTCGGCGAGCGGACCGGGGACGTGGCGCTGGCCCGTGCGTTCGACCTGGGCCGGCGGATCGGCAAGACCCCGATCGTGGTCAACGACGGCCGGGGTTTCTTCACCAGCCGGGTGATCGGCAAGTTCATCGACGAGGCGGTCGGCATGGTCGCCGAGGGTGTCCCTGCCGCATCGGTGGAGCAGGCCGCCCTCCAGGCCGGCTACCCGACCGGGCCGCTGGCGCTGGCCGACGAGGTCAGCCTCACGCTGATCCAGCGGATCCGCCGCCAGTTCGAGGCGGCCAGCGAGGAGTTCCGCCCGCTTCCGGCGCACCGCCTGGTGGACGAGTTGGTCGACGCGTACGACCGGCCGGGGCGCGCCGCCGGACGCGGCTTCTACTCCTACGACGACGGCACCCGGGGCCGGCTGTGGCCCGGTCTCGCCGACCTGATCACCGACGCGGGTCGGGCGGTGCCGTTCACCGACCTCCAGGAACGGATGCTCTTCGCCGAGGCGCTGGACGCGCTGCGCTGCCTCGACGAGGGGGTGCTGCGCACCGAGACCGACGCCAACATCGGCTCGATCTTCGGCATCGGCTTCCCGGCGTGGACGGGCGGGGTGATCCGCTACGTCCGGCAGTACGCGGGCGGCCCGGCCGGCTTCGCGGCCCGTGCCACCGAGTTGGCCGGCATCTACGGCGACCGGTTCACGCCCCCCGCCGACCTGGCCGACCGGCTCGCCGCCCTCCGGGCCGAACCGGCTGACGTCGCATGACGGCGGCACACGGCGGGCCGCTGGCCGGGGTGCGGGTGGTCGAGCTGGCCAGCCTCGCCCCGGCGCCGTTCGGTTGCATGGTGCTCGCCGACCTCGGCGCGGACGTGGTGCGGGTGGACCGGCCGGGCGCCCCCGGAGCGGGCCGGCTGTCCGCACCGACCAGCGGGCCGCTGCAACGCGGGCGGCGGGTCACGGCGCTGGACCTGAAGTCCCCGGCCGGGGTGGCGGACCTGCTGCGCCTCGCCGACCGCGCGGACGTGCTGGTCGAGGCGTACCGGCCGGGGGTGGCCGAGCGGCTCGGCATCGGGCCGGAGGTGTGCCAGGCCCGCAACCCCCGACTGGTGTACGCGCGGATGACCGGCTGGGGTCAGGACGGCCCGCTGGCAGCCCGAGCCGGGCACGACATCGACTACATCGCGGTGGCCGGGGCGTTGGAGCCGCTGGGGCGGGCCGGCGAACGCCCGTACGCGCCGATGAACCTGCTCGGCGACTTCGGCGGCGGCGGGATGCTACTCGCCGTCGGGGTGCTGGCAGCGCTGCTGGAGCGGGAGCGCTCCGGCTTCGGCCAGGTTGTCGACGCGGCGATGGTGGACGGCTCTGCGCTGCTCACCTCGTTCCTGCACGGGCTGCTCGGCACCGGCCTGTGGGCCGCCCCGCGCGGGCGCAACATGTTCGACGGCGGGGCGCCGTTCTACGACACGTACGCCACCGCCGACGGTGGATTCATGGCGGTCGGCGCGATGGAACCGGCCTTCTACGCCGTACTGCTCAGCGGCCTCGGCCTCGCCGACGACCCGAACCTGCCCGCCCAGTACGACCCGAGCGGCTGGGACGAACTGCGCCGCCGGTTCACTGATCGGTTCGCCGAGCGCACCCGGGACGAGTGGACGGCGGTCTTCGCCGACCTGGACGCCTGCGTCGCGCCGGTGCTCGCCCCCGGCGAGGCGCACGCGCACCCGCACAACGCGGCCCGGGGCACGTTCGTCGAGGTGGGCGGCGAGATCCAACCGGCCCCCGCGCCCCGCTTCGACCGCACGCCGACCGCACGGCCAACCCCGGCGCCAGATCCGGAGCAGGACGTCCTGCCCGTCCAGGAGATCCTCACCGGCTGGAAGTGAACTCGGCGATCAGGGGTCGCGCCGCTCCACAGGGGACGTGGTGGGGCAGCCACGCAGGCGCCGCGTTGATACCGTCGCTCTTGATCGTGGACTGCAGACCCGAAGGGGACGAGCATGGCGAGCGGAATCGACCCGGCCGGCCTCAGCCGCTCACTCGAGGAGGCCATGCGCCTGCTGAGCCAGGTTCCGGGTTCAGCCTCGGCGCAGCCGGACGACGTCGATGAGCAGGACGACAGTGCCGCACCCGCCGTCGATCAGCTGACGGGGCGGGGCACCGGCGGGAACGGTCTCGTCGAGGCGGAAGTCTCCGCCTTCGGCGCCCTGCAGACCCTGGTGATCGATCCGAGCCTGTCCCGGGCCGGCACCGGGGCCATCGCCGAGTACGTCCTGGAGGCGGTCCAGGCAGCGCAGGCCGACGAGCGGGCCCGCAGAGCTGAGCTGACGGCGGCCGCTCACGTCGACACCGTGGCCCTCGGCAAGCAGCTCGAACGTGTCTCGGAAGACGCGTTCCGGGGTTTCCAGCAGATGATCGGCGACCTGGACGTCGTCACCCGCCGGACAGGCCAGCGCTGAGTCATGTCCGACGGGATCCAGGTCGACCTCGACGCTCTCCACGGCGCGGCGGCGTCGCTCGCGACAACCGGCCAGCAGCTCGGCGCGGAGATCGCCAGTCTTGAGTCGACTGTCAACGGGGCGGGTAACCCGTGGGGTGACGACGAGGCCGGCTCGCTGTTCGGTGCCGCGTACGTGGAAGTTCTGACGCACGCGCTCGACGTCTACCGGTCGATGGCCGACCAGTTGTCGGAGGCCGCCGGGAACCTCGACGCCAGTGCCGACGCCCACGAGGCGACCGACATCGCAAATGCCGAACTCTTCACGAGGATGGAGCTGCCCAGTGGGTATGCAGCTCCCTCCTGAACTCGCCGAGGCCCTGGGATGGGTCGGGTTTACCTGGCCGGCCGCCGACGAGGAGTTGCTCTTCCAGGCGTCCCAGCTGTGGTTCGCGTTCGCCGGCCGGCTCCGCACAGCGGTCGGGGAGGCGGAGGCGGGCGCTGCGAAGGTCGGGATGACGAACAGCGGAGACGACGTCCGCGCGTTCGAGCAGGCGTGGCAGGGCGAGGAGGGTGCACCGCGCCGGATGGAGGACGGCGCGCAGGCGGCTGAACTTATCGGTACGGCGTTGCTGGTGATGGCCATCATCACCCTGACCCAGAAGATCCTCGTCATCGTCCAGCTGACGATTCTGGTGATTCAGGTAGCGATGGCGTTGGCGGCAGCGGCACCCAGCCTCGGCTCCTCGTTGGCCTCGATCCCCGTCTCGATCGGCCTGGCCCGGATGGCCATCCAGCGGATCATCAAGGAGATCATCGAGCGGGTCGTCAAGGAGATCATTCCGCGGTTGTTGAAGCGTGCGAAGACGCTGCTGCGCCGTTTCAACCGCAAGGGCGCGAAGCCGGGTGGCCCCGGACGACCCGGTGTGCCCGGTCCGCACACCTCCCCGCGCTACCACAACACGAAGCCGATGCTCGACAAGTACCGCAACGAGCACCTGCCCGGAGGGCACTTCCCGACGGCGGTGCGCCGGCTCAGTCCAGAGGAACTCGAACAACACCGGGTCTTCTTCGACAGCAACGGCATGTTGCGCAGCGCCAGAAGCGGCGAGCCGTTCGACACGTCGAGCGCTCAGACCGTTTTCAGCGGAAACGGTCAGGCGATTTTCGTGATGGACCGGAACGGCAACCTCTATGCGTCCAACTACCAGAAGGTCGGCGACTTCCATCACTCCACACTGGGCAACGGGCAGCCGGTCGCCGCGGCGGGCGAGTTGGTCGTCAAGGACGGTAGGGTCCAGTACGCGACGGCACGCAGCGGTCATTACCAGCCCGATGTGAGCCACATGGCCAATCTCGACGCCGAGTTCAAGCGCAACGGCGTGGGCGGGGTTCCGATCCTTGCCTGGGACGGCAGCCAGATCTTCTAGGGGAGTCGACGAGCATGGGTACGGACAGCTGGAAGGGCCACGTCAACGGAATCCTCTACGGGATCCAGTTCGACCGGGTGCTCGACGACTCGGTAGTGACCCGGGTCGTCGACGGGGTGACCGCCGGGCTCTACCCGGGAGACCGGGCTGAGACGCGGGACGCACTGGACCAGGCGCTGCGCTATTCGGGCCCGCTGAACGACCAGGCTGAGACGCACCACGGTGAGGACGAGATCCGCTCGTTCTTCCGCCGACTCTCCGCCGCACTGGCCACTCCGCCTTCGAGCTGATCAAGAGGTTTGCGTCAAGGAACTGCCTTCCGGTGACGCAAACTTCTTGATCAACGGGAGTGGGGACGGGCGAGGGCGAGGGCGAGGGCGAGGGCGGCGGGAGTGGTACCAGGTGGCGAAGAGGGCTGCCGCCAGGAGCAGCTCGGCCAGGTCGCCGCCGTAGTACATGAGTAGGGCGGCCGAGCGAAACGCTTCCGGGTCCCGGTCGCTGAGGCCGGGCGGGAGGGTTTCGGCCTGGGCGTACAGGTACTTGGCCAGCACGGCGTGGCCAGCCGACGCGGCCAGTAATGCGCCGACCCGTACCGCCAGTCCGGGGCGACGCGGCGCCGGGTCCGGCCCGGCCAACGACCAGGCGAAGAGGTACCCGGCGGCCAGGTAGTGCAGGTGCACGGCGTGGTGCAGGACGGGTTGCCGTTCGGCCGCCGCGTACAGCGGGGTGAGCAGCACCAACGCCAACCCGCCGGTGGTCAGCAGCGCGGCGGTGACCGGGTGGGCGAGCAGGTGCAGCGGACGGGCGCGCAGCAGGAGGCCGACCGCTCGGCGTACCGGCGGCGGCGCTACCCGCAGCAGCAGCGTCACCGGGGCGGCGAGCACCAGCCCCAGCGGGGCCAGCATGCCCAGCAGCAGGTGCTGCGTCATGTGCCCGCTCGGGTTGTCGGGGAGTTGGGCCAGCGGTCCGACGGCGACCGCCAGCAGGGCGCAGCCGACCAGCCAGGAGGCGGTGCGTCGGTGGTCCCAACCCCGCGGGTCCCGAACGGCGGCCAGCACGTAGGCGACCGCCAACAACGCGACCGGGAACAGCGGGAACCAGTTCGGCCCGGCCGCATCGTGTCCGGCGTGCGCCAGCGGCCCGGCCACCGTCATCGGGGGCCGGCGCCGGGCCGGCGGGAGCGGGCCCGCCACAGGACGGCGACGCCGGCCAGCAGCAGCACAGCGCCGGCCACGTTCCAGACCACGTCGTACGGCACCAGGTGTACGCCGTAGCGGATCTGGTGCAGTCGGAGCACCTTGTGGTCGACGAGCCCGTCGAAGAGCTGGAATCCTCCGGCGCCGAGCAGGAAGCCACCCCAGGCCAGCCGGCTCGCCAGGGCATGCCGTCGACGCAGGTCGGCGAACCAGAAGAACCCACCGACCAGGGCGATCACCTCGGCGGCGTGCAGCAGCCCGTCCGAGAGCAGCGCCACCGAGGGGGTGGAGCGGTCGTAGAAGTGGTGCCAGGCGAGGAGTTGGTGAAAGACGATCTCGTCCACCGCGGCCATGATCGCGATGCCGATCAGGACGCCGACGAGGGTGGAGGAACGAACGTCGGCGGAACGGGGCCTCGACAGGCTCGAATCGACCACCACACACCTCGCAGTCAGCTGGATCAGGTTGCAAATACCCCGAACCGCACGAAACATGCCGGGCCGACGCGGCGGGAAGGCCCATTGGCTCGGTGGCACATCCCCGTTTCGTGACTTCCGGGCCACTGACGGCATGATCATGGAGCCTGGAGGGGCAGCGACAGCCAGATACCGAGAAGGAGGTGCCCGTGCCGGACGCGGACGAACTCGTCGCCAACGCGCTCGCGGCGGTGCGCGGCACTGACGTACGGCAGGCCGAACGGCAGCTGGACCAACTGATGGTCGGCACCGGCGCCGCGGACGGCACCACGGCGGTGGACGCCGCTCTGCTGCGTCGCCTGGTCCGCGGCCTGGGCCGGCTCTGGCCGCGCGGTTGGCAGCCGGTCGACGTGGACCGGATCACCGGTCGACGGCTCGACGCCCGCGCGGCCCGGCTGGTCCGTGCCGCGATGGCCGTCCAGCGACGCGTCCAGGCCGAGCCGATCCCGGCCTGGTGGGACGACCAGCTACGCGAGCTGGTGGCCACCGAGGGCGGTGCTGACGGCGGCGTGTTGGCGGGTTGGGCAATCCGGGAGGGTCTAGACCGGGCCGACGCGCTCCGCGCGGCCGTGGACACCCTCGCGCTGGTGGAGAGCCTGCCGCCGATCGCGGTGCTGCGCCCACCGCCGGGCACGAGCGGCGCGGCACTGCCCCGCACTGCGGGCACGGCTCGCAGCGGGTCGCCGATGCTGGATCGGGTGCGGGCGCTGCTGGCGAAGGCCGAGTCGACCACCTTCCCGGCGGAGGCGGAGGCGCTGACCGGGAAGGCCCAGGAGCTGATCGCCCGGCACAGCATCGACGAGGCGCTGCTGGCAGCCGGGTCGGAGCGCGGAGACCTGCCCGGCGGGGTACGCCTGAGCACCGACGCCCCGTACGCGGGCGCGAAGGCGCTGCTGGTGCAGGAGGTGGCGGCGGCGAACCGGTGCGAGGCGGTCTGGTCCGACGATCTCGGCTTCGCCACAGTGCTGGGCTGGCCGGCCGATCTGGTGGCGGTGGAGTTGCTCTACACGTCGCTGCTGGTCCAGGCCACTGCGGCGATGCTGCGGGGGCGTGCCGAGCGCCGGCCGGGGTCGGGGCGACGGACGAAGGTCTGGGACGAGTCCTTCCTCAACGCGTTCGCGCTGCGGATCGGCGAGCGGCTGCGCACGGCCACCGAGGCGGCGACAAACGCGGCGGACCAGGCGGCGGCCGAGACGGCCGGGGCGGAACGGCTGTTGCCGGTGCTCGCGGCGCGGGGCGAGGCGGTCCGGGAGCGGTTGGACACGCTCTTTCCCGGCGTCACCCGGCACCGGCTCAGCGTGCGCGACGCCGAGGGCTGGTCGTCCGGCACCTCGGCCGCCGACCGGGCTTCGCTGGACGTCGGCGGTGCCCGGAAGCCCCGACAGGTGCCCGGCCGACCCGATCCGCGCTGAACCATCCGGCGTGGGAACGCACCCAGCGGATGTTTCTGCGATTTTCTTCGGTACGCGGTAGGGATCGGGGGAACGGCTCCGACCCTCCGGTGAGTCGCGCCCCGGTTGGGTGCGACCGGAGCCTGAGGAGCATCGCCGTGAAGTACATGCTGCTGATCTGGAACCGGCCCGGCTTCACCGAGGAGCTGAGCGAGCAGGAGCGCACCACGCTCTTCGGTGAGGTCGACGAGATCATGAAGGAGCTGACCGAGACCGGCGAGCTGATCGGCGGCCAGGCGTTGGCCAGTCCGTCGCAGACGTCGACGGTCCGGCTCGTAAACGGCAGCCCCGAGGTCCTCGACGGCCCGTTCATGGAGAGCAAGGAGCAGTTCGCCGGTTACCTGGCCGTCGACTGCGACAGCCCGCAGCGCGCTGCCGAGATCGCCGCCCGCTGGCCGGACGTCAGGTACGGCGGCGCGATGGAGGTCCGCCCGATCATGGACGAGGCCGGGACGGAGATGTGACCGAGGACCGGACGGTCGAGGATCTGCTGCGCACGTTCGCGCCGCAGGTCCTCGGCCTGCTGGTCCGTCGGCACGGACAGTTCGACAGATGCGAGGACGCGGTCCAGGAGGCGCTGCTCGCCGCCGCGACGCAGTGGCCCGGGCAGGGCGTACCGGACAGTCCGCGCGCCTGGTTGCTCACAGTGGCCACCCGACGGCTCACCGACGAGTGGCGCAGCGAGAGCGCGCGCCGGGACCGCGAGGTGGTGGTGGCGCGGCGCGAGCCGGCGTACGCCGCGGTGGCGCCCTCGGCGGACGCGGAGCCCGCCGTTCCGGCCGACGACGACACCCTCACACTGCTGTTCCTCTGCTGCCACCCGGCGCTGCCCGGATCGGCGCAGGTGGCGCTCACCCTGCGGGCGGTCGGCGGTCTCAGCACCGCCCAGATCGCCCGGGCGCACCTGGTGCCCGAGGCGACGATGAGTCAACGGATCCGGCGGGCCAAGCAGCGGATCGAGGCCGCCGGGGCGAGGTTCACCATGCCCGGGCCGGCCGAGCGGGGCGAGCGGCTGGGAACGGTGCTGCGGGCGCTCTACCTGATCTTCAACGAGGGCTACACCGCGTCCAGCGGCCCGGATCTGCGCAGGGCCGAGCTGACCGGCGAGGCGATCCGGCTGGCTCGCATCCTGCGCGGGCTGCTGCCCGACGACGGCGAGGTGACCGGGCTGCTGGCGCTGATGCTGCTGACCGACGCGCACCGGGCGGCCCGGGTGGGGCCGGACGGGGAGTTGGTGCCGCTGGCCGAGCAGGACCGTTCCCGGTGGGACTCCGCCGCCATCGCGGAGGGGGTCGCCCTGATCACCGAGGCGCTGACCTGGTCGCCGCCCGGCCCGTACCAGCTCCAGGCGGCGATCGCCGCGGTGCACGCCGAGGCGTCGACGGCGGCGGAGACGGACTGGCGGCAGATCGTCGCGCTCTACCGACTGCTGGCCCGGATCGCGCCGAACCCGATGGTCACCCTCAACCAGGCGGTGGCGGTGGCCATGGTCGACGGGCCCCGGGCCGGGCTCGCCCTGCTCACGCCGTTGGACGCCGACGAACGCACGGCCGGGCACCACCGGCTGGCCGCCGTCCGGGCTCACCTGTTGGAGCTGGCCGGGGAGGTCGGTGCGGCGCGGGAGGCGTACCTGGTGGCGGCGCGGGGCACGACGAGCCGGCCCGAGCAGCGCTACCTGGAGGTACGGGCGGCCCGGCTGACCGGGCAGGGGTGAGCGACATCGTCTTGCCGTTTTGGCAATAATCTTTGCGCATCGTCCGGTCGCCGGTCACAGTCGTTGCCGACGCGCGAAGGAGCAGGCACCGATGACCGAGCAGCACGAGTTCGACAAGGACTACTGGGAGCGGCACTGGCACCAGGCACACCACGACCGTCCCGGCGCGATGAGCACGAGTCCCGCGCACCCGTACCTGGCCCGGGAGATCGGCGCTCTGGCACCGGGCTCGGCGCTGGACGCCGGGTGCGGCGCGGGCGCCGAGGCAATCTCGCTCGCCGCCCACGGCTGGCAGGTCACCGCTGTCGACATCGCACCCGTCGCGCTCGCCCGAGCCGCCGAACGCGCAGCGGAGAGCGGGGTGTCCGAGCGAGTGCGATGGGTGGAGGCGGACCTGACGACCTGGGCCCCGGAGACGAGGTTCGACCTGGTAACGACGCACTACGCGCACCCCGCGATGCCGCAGCTGGCCTTCTACGACCGCGTCGCTGGGTGGGTGGCCCCCGGCGGCACCCTCCTCATCGTCGGGCATCTGCACACCGCGGAAGCCACCGCGGCGGGGCACGGGCACGGGCATGGGCACGGACACCACCCGCCGGAAGAGGCATCGGTCACCCTCGCGGACATCACCGCTGGCCTGGACAGCAGCACCTGGGAGATCATCACTGCCGAGGAGCAACGCCGCACGATGCCGGGCCGGGAGGTCCCGCTGCACGACGTGGTCGTACGCGCCACCCGACGACGCTGAGCACACCGCTGCCGACCGCCGGGCGACCCGGCGGCCGGCAGCGGCCGTCACACCTCGGGTTCGACGGCCGGGCAGCTGGCACCCCCGGCGGGCACCACCTGATCGATCAGGTAGGAGTCGACGGCTCGTTGCACGCACGGGCTGCTGCTGTAGCTGCCGTGGCCCCACCCCTGGTAGCTGAGCAGCGCGCCGTGCCGACCCAACTGCCGCGCCACGTTGCGCGCCCAGCCGTAGCCGCTGGCCGGGTCGTGCACTGTGGCGGCGAGCAGCAGCGGCACGTCGGTATGGACCCGTAGCCGATGCTGCGGGTTGGCGACCGGCGTCGGGGTGCCCAGACAGGTGACCAGCGCGAACAGCGCCGGCGGGTAGCGCAGGTCCGGCGCGAGCCGGGCCGTCCGGCGCAGATGTCCGACGTACTCGCGGTAGTCGCGGACCGGCAGGCTCCAGTCCTGGCAGAAAACCGCGAAAGGGTACGGAGCCACGGCCTCGTCCGCCAACGGACGGACGCTCGGCGTGATGGCGGCGCCCTCCAGTCGGACGATCCACTCGGCCAGCCCCGGCCACCGCCAGGTGTCGTAGAACTCCTTGTGGGTGAGCCGGCTCAAATCGAACGGGGTCAGCACCACCCCGGGCCGTTTCGGGTCGGTCAGCAGGCCGCGCTCGGCCCGCACGTGCAGCCCGGCCCAGATCGCCCGGAGGTCCCGACCGTGCAGGGCACAGGCCGTGGACCGGTCACACCAGGCAACGAACTCGTCGAACGCGCCCTCCGCGGTGACGGCCTGGCTGTCGAGGAAGGCCCGGGTGCCGACGCTGTGGTCCATCGTGGCCTCGAGCACCATGGCCCGGACCCGGTCGGGGTACAGCTCGGCGTACCGCTGCCCGAGCAACGTGCCGTACGAGCTGCCGTGGAAGGTCAACTGCCGCTCTCCGAGCGCGGCGCGGACCGCGTCCAGGTCGCGGGCGGCGCTTGTGGTGTCGACGTGGTCGTAGAGCGCCCCGGTGCGGGCCCGGCAGTCGGCGCGCAGCAGGGCGTTGTTGGCCAGGACGGCGTCGAACTGGGCCTGGTCGGCGATCAGCTGTGGTTGCCGGGCGAGCAGGTCCCGGGCACAGACCACGGGGTGGCTGTCGCCGGTGCCGCGCGGGTCGAAGCTGACGATGTCGAACCGGGCACGCAGGTCGGTGCTGAACCGGGAGCTGCCGTCCACCACCCGGTCGACACCGCTGTCGCCCGGCCCGCCGGGGCCGAAGATCAGCGCGCCTTCCCGGGTGGCCGGCTTGGCGACCCGGCGGGCCAGCGACAGGTCGAAGCGCTCACCTCGGGGTCGGTCCCAGTCCACCGGCAGC
Source organism: Micromonospora sp. NPDC047187 (assembly GCF_040643355.1). Lineage (NCBI taxonomy): Bacteria > Bacillati > Actinomycetota > Actinomycetes > Micromonosporales > Micromonosporaceae > Micromonospora > Micromonospora sp. NPDC047187. The sequence continues at coordinate 374,610 of NZ_JBEYUF010000002.1, read as the reverse complement.
GACAGGGTGCCGCACTCGGCGCTGCTGTCCTCGGCGCAGGGCCGCCAGTCGATCGTCGGGGCGGGCTGTGCTCGGGCGGCGGCCGGGCTCGCCGGGGTCAGGCCGGCTGCTGTGAGGGCCAGGGCGACCGCCCAGCCGACTGCGGATTTGCGTACGCGCAGCATGAGGTGCTGTCCTCTCCTCGAAGGAGCGTTGCCGGTGAAACTCGCCCACTGGGCGAGGTGATGCTGCTTCCACCCGGGCCGTCGAGTAGCCGCTCGACGGCCCGGGGCCGCTCTCGCCCGCCGGGTCAGTCGACCTCGCGCAGGACGCGTTCGAGCGTGGTCATCCGGGTCTCCATCCCGCCCAGCCGGCCGTCCATCGCGGCGAGCAGTCGGGCGTTCTCCGCCTGGGCCTGAGCGGCCGTCTCGGCGAGCCGGCGGTAGTCGTCCGCCCGGTCCGCCTCGTACCGGGCCCGCCGGGTCTTGGCGAGCTGCACGACGGTCACAGTGACCACGCTGATCAGGAAGGCGAAGATGCCGATCGCGCCGACCACCTCGGTCCAGTCGTGCTCGCTCATCGCTGTGCTCCCGGCTGCTCGCCCGACTCGGGCACTGTCAGCGTCTCGACCGCCGCCGCGATGACAGCGGGGGTGAGTGTGAGCACGAACGGCTCCACCTCGTAGTAGTTCATGGCCTTCCCGTCCTCCGACAACTCCAGGCGGGCGGTGACCAGCCCGGCCGCCGCCAGCTTCCGTAGGTGGACCTGCAACAGCGCCCGGCTGATGCCCAGTTGCCGGGCCAGCCCGCTGACGTACGCACGCTCGCGGGCCAGCGCGGCGACGACCCGCAGCCGGTGCGGGTTGGCCAGGGTGGCCAGCACCCGGACCAGGTCGTCGCCGGTCGGCGGTGAGGCGGTGCTCATAACCAGCCCTTGCACATGCCAAGGAAAGTTAGCAGGTGCCGGCGAGCTGCGGTGCGGACGGAAAACAGAATCAGGGGGATCTCAGGGTCGGCGAGAGAGGCCGGACACACAGCACGCCGGGCCGGTGATGATCACCGGCCCGGCGTGCGGGGTACGTCGTACGTCAGCTCTTGAAGGCGTCCTTGATCTTTTCGCCCGCCTGCTTGAGCTTGGCGGTGGACTGGTCAGCGCGACCCTCCGCCTCCAGCTGCTCGTTGTCGGTGGCCCGACCGGCGCCTTCCTTCAGCTTGCCGGTCGCGTCCTCGGTGGCGTTGTTGATCTTGTCGTCGAAAGCCATGCCAACCTCCATTGCGAGCGTCGCTACAACCACAGAGGTACCCCCGCCGTCACCGGCCCAACCATTACCGTCGTCACAGATCGGCAGCGGCCGGACGAAAGCGACGCAGGCGCAGGCTGTTGGCCACCACGAAGACCGAGGACAGCGCCATCGTGGCGCCGGCGATCATCGGGTTGAGCAGCCCGGCGGCGGCCAACGGCAGGGCCGCCACGTTGTATCCGAACGCCCAGAACAAATTGCCCCGGATGATGCCGAGCGTGCGCCGGGACAACCGGATGGCGTCCACCGCCGCGTCCAGGTCGCCCCGGACGAGGGTGAGGTCGGCTGCCTCGATCGCCACGTCAGCGCCGGTGCCCATGGCCAGCCCCAGGTCGGCCTGGGCCAGCGCCGGGGCGTCGTTGACCCCGTCACCGACCATCGCCACCGACCGCCCCTCGGCCTGAAGCCGCTTGATCACGTCGACCTTGCCGGCCGGCAGCACCTCGGCGATCACCTCGTCGACGCCCACCTCGGCGGCGACCGCACGAGCCACAGTGGTGTTGTCCCCGGTCAGCAGGACCGGGGTCAGCCCCAGCCCGCGCAGCCGGGCCACCGCCGCCCGGCTGGTCGGCCGGACCACGTCGGCGACGGTGAGCACGCCGCGGGCCTGTCCGTCCCAGCCGGCGACGATCGCCGTACGGCCCGCGGCCTCCGCGTCACGCACGGCCCACTCGACCTCCGGCGGTACGTCGATCTCACGCTCGCGCAGCAGCCGGACCCGGCCGACCAGCACTGCCAACCCGTCGACAGTGCCGGTCACCCCCAGCCCTTCGAGGTTGCCGAAGGCGGTCACCGGGGGCAGCGCGCCCGCGTCCGTGGCAGCGGCCGCGACCGCACGGGCGATCGGGTGTTCGGAGGCGGCCTCCACCGCCCCGGCGAGCCGGAGCAGCTCGGCCCGGTCCACGCCGCTCGCCGGCACCACGTCCACCAGTGTCATCCGGCCGGTCGTCACGGTGCCGGTCTTGTCGAGCACCACGGTGTCCACCCGGCGGGTCGACTCCAGCACCTCCGGGCCCTTGATCAGTACGCCGAGCTGAGCGCCCCGACCGGTGCCGACCAGCAGCGCCGTCGGGGTGGCCAGGCCGAGCGCGCACGGACAGGCGATGATCAGCACGGCCACGGCGGCGGTGAACGCGGCGGTCGGACCGGCCCCGGTGCCGAGCCACCAACCGAGAGTGCCGACGGCGAGGGTGATGACTATCGGCACGAAGACCCCGGAGATCCGGTCCGCCAACCGCTGCACGGCCGCCTTGCCGCTCTGCGCCTGCTCCACCAGGTCGGCCATCCGGGCGAGCTGGGTGTCCGCGCCGACCCGGGTGGCGGTGACGATGAGCCGCCCACCCGCGTTGATCGTGGCGCCGACCACGCCGTCACCCGGGCCGACCTCGACCGGCACCGACTCACCGGTGAGCATGCTGGCGTCGACAGCGGAGGTGCCCTCGTCGACCACCCCGTCGGTGGCGATCTTCTCCCCGGGGCGGACCACGAACCGGTCACCGACGGCGAGCCGGTCCACGGGGATCAGGGTCTCCACGCCGTCACGCAGCACCGTCACCTCCTTGGCCCCGAGGTCGAGCAGAGCGCGCAGTGCGGCGCCGGCAGTCCGCTTGGAACGGGCCTCGAAGAAGCGACCGGCCAGGATGAACACGGTGACCCCGGCGGCCGCCTCCAGGTAGATGTTGCCTGCGCCGTCGGTCCGGGTGATGTCGAAGCTGAACGGGTGCGTCATGCCGGGCATCCCCGCGTCACCGAGGAAGAGCGCCCAGAGCGACCAGCCGAACGCGGCCAGGGTGCCGAGCGACACCAGCGTGTCCATGGTGGCCGCGCCGTGCCGCAGGTTGGTCCAGGCGGCCCGGTGGAACGGCAGCCCACCCCAGACCACCACCGGGGCGGCCAGGGTCAGCGACAACCACTGCCAGTAGTCGAACTGCCAGGCCGGGACCATGGCCAGCAGGACCACCGGCACGCTCAGGGCCACCGACACCCAGAGCCGGGTACGCGGCCCCCGCAACGGGTCCACCGGGGGTTCGGCGCTGGGCGGGGCCGGCAGCGCCGCCGTGTAACCGGTCTTCTGCACGGTCCCGATCAGGTCGTCCGGCGTGACGCCGTCGGCGTACCGGACGGTCGCCTTCTCGGTGGCGTAGTTGACAGTGGCGGTCACCCCGTCCATCCGGTTGAGTTTCTTCTCGATCCGGGCGGCGCACGCGGCGCAGGTCATCCCGCCGATCGCCAGTTCGATCCGGTTCGGCGCCTCGGGCAGCGGTCTGCTGGTGGTGGTCATCTTCTGGTCCCGTCAGTTGTGTCCGTGCCCGGGGGTGCCGTGGTCGGCCCCGCCGGTCGGTGCGGGCCCGCTCGGGGTGGGGGCCCCTTTGGTCGGGGCAGCGCCGGCGACCACCGTGAACTCGGCGGTGTGCACCCGCCCGCCGTGTTGGAAGTCGAGGTAGAGCCGGTAACTGCCGGCCGAGGGCACCTCGGCGAGGAAGGTGACGGCAGGACCGGGCCGGGTGCGCCCATCGCCGGGCTTTCCGTCCGGGTGCACGTGCAGGTACGCCAGATCACCCCGACGTAGAGCCACCAGGTGCCCGTACGCGCCCAGGTAGGGCTCCAGGTCGGTGACCGGCTGACCGTCCCGGCTGACGGTCACTGTCAGCGACGACGTGCGGCCGGGCTGCGGCGCTCCGGTCAGGGTGACCGTGTAGCCGTCGACGGTGGTGCTGGTCGCCGGAGCGGGCAACGGCCGTTCGGTCAACTCGCCGGGGACTGTCACGTCCACGCCGAGGGTCAGCGGTTCGCCCCCGGTCGGGGTGAAGTCGGCGAACGCCCGCCACTGCCCGGGGCCGGCCAGCGGGGTGTCGACCCGCCAGGTGCCGTCCGGGGCCAGCTCGGGGTGGACGTGACGGAAGCCGGAGAGGTCCCGACGGGCGACGATCAGATGCATCTGCTTGTCGTGCGCCACGTCGTACCGGGTGACCGGGCGGCCGTCCGGGCCGGCGATCCGGAAGGCGAACTCGTCGGCCGGGGCGTCGACCGGTTCGAGGGTGTAGCCCCGGTCGGAGACGAGCAGCCCGCCGGGGAGCCGGTCGGCCGTCCCGCCCCGTTCGTCCGCCGTCGGGGTGGTGGCGGCATCGTCGTGCCGGCTCTCGGCGACCGGGGCGGTGTCGACGACCCGGCCGATCCCGTAGGTGGCGCCGAAGATCGCCGCCAGGCCGACGGCGAACCCGGCCAGTCTCGTCACGGTGCGCACGTCGGCCCGCCGATCACGCGTCGACGAGGTCGTAGCCGGCCTCGTCGACTGCGGCTCGGATGACAGCGGTGTCCAGTGGCTGATCGCTGCTGACGGTGACCCGGCCGGCCGCGAGGTCGACCTGGACGTCACGCACGCCGGCGATGGCGCCGACCTCGGCGCTCACCGCGCTGACGCAGTGCCCGCAGGTCATGCCCTGCACCTGGTACGTCGTGTTGACCATTGGATCGTCTCCTTCGCGGTACCGGTACCCCGTGGGGGTATCTCAACAGAACCGACCGTACCATACCCCCTGGGGGTACGCTATCCTTGTCGACATGACCGCACCCACCCCGATCCGCGGATACACCGCCAGCAAGGACCAGCTGCTCGCGCGGCTCCGCCGCGTCGAGGGGCAGGTCCGGGGCATCGAGAAGATGGTCGACGACGACCGCTACTGCATCGACGTGCTCACCCAGATCTCCGCCATCCAGGCCGCCCTCGACAAGGTGGCCCTCGGGCTGCTCGACGGGCACGCCCGGCACTGCATGCACGAGGGCGCCGCCGAGGGTCGGGCCGACGAGATGGCCACCGAGATGATGGCGGCGGTCGGCCGGCTCATGAAGCGCGGCTGACCGGGCTCAGTCCGGCGCGGGGTCGAGACGGACCCTGCGCAGCAACTGCGCGTTGAGCGCCACCACGATGGTGGACGCCGACATCAGCACCGCGGCCAGCGCCGGGCTCAACGCCACGCCGGCCCAGGCCAGCACCCCGGCGGCCAGCGGCAGCGCCACCACGTTGTAGCCGGCCGCCCAGGCCAGGTTCTGTCGCATCTTCCGGTACGACGCCCGGGACAGCCGGACCACGGCACCCACCCCGCGCGGGTCCGAGGACGCCAGCACCACCCCGGCGGACTCGATGGCCACATCGGTGCCCGCGCCGATCGCGATACCCACGTCCGCCCGGGCCAGCGCCGGCGCGTCGTTCACCCCGTCACCGACCATCGCCACGACCAACCCCCGCCGCTGGAGCTCGGCCACCCGATCGTCCTTCGCCGCCGGCAGCACCTCGGCGAAGACCTCGTCGACCCCAGGTCGGAAGCCGAGGTCGGCGGCGACCGCCTCGGCCACCGGCCGGGCGGCTCCAACATGCCGCCTCGGAGACCGCCGCGCGAGCGGTTCGGCCGCCCGACACTCCGCCACGACCTGCAACCCCCGGGAGGGCTGGCTAGCATCTCCCACGATGGCCCTCCGAATGCCGCTGCACAGTCGGGCACCGGCGCCGCCACGTCGTGGCGGCGCCCCCGGCCGACCGGGCCGAGCACTGACCGTCCGTGATCAAGCGGTCGTCAGGCAGCGATCCGCCCCGCCGTCCGCCGCGTTTCCACCGCAACGGTGAACCGCCCGGCCCGCTGACCCGTATCCCGCACCGGATCGTTGGGAGTCTCACCTTGGCCGCCGACCACACTCACCCCGCTCCGTCCGCCCCACCACGGGTGCGACGGATCCTCGTCGTGACGGTGGTACCCCTCTTCGTCGCCACCGTGCTGGCCGCAGTGCTGCTCTGGCCGCGCGGCGGGTCACCGCAGACCGACGGTGGTGCGGACGTGCCGCGCTACCCCGGCACTGTCACCCGGGTGGTGAGCGAGCCGTGCCCGCCGGTGCCGTCGGTTCCGGAGGGCACACCGAGGGTCGGCGACGGGCGGTGCGGCACTGTCGACGTCCGGGTGGACGACGGGCCGACCGCCGGCCAGCAGGTGCGCACACCGGTGCCCGACGGGCCCGGCGCACCCCGGGTCGAGGTCGGCGACGAGGTCGTCCTGGTCGAACTGGCCGATCCGATCGATCCCACCGTCAGCAACTGGAACATCGCCGAGCACCAACGCGGCACCCCGATGGTGTGGCTGGCGGTGGTCTTCGCGGCCGCGATCGTCGCGTTCGGTCGGTGGCGGGGCCTGGCAGCGCTCGCCGGGCTGGCCGCCAGCTTCGCCATCCTGCTCACCTTCGTGCTGCCGGGCATCAGCGCGGGCAGGTCACCGCTGCTGGTGGCGGTGGTCGGCGCGGCCCTGATCATGTTCGTGGTGCTCTATCTGACCCACGGGGTCACCGCACAGACCTCGGTCGCAGTGCTCGGCACCTTGGGCAGCCTGGTGCTGACCGGCGTGCTCGCCACCATCGCCACGGCCGCGACCCACCTCACCGGCTTCGGCAGCGAGGACGCCACCACCCTGTCGATGTTCCAGGGCGACGTGGACCTGCACGGTCTGCTGCTCGCCGGCATCATCATCGGATCGCTCGGGGTGCTCGACGACGTGACGGTCACCCAGGCGGCCACCGTCACCGAACTGGCGAACGCCAACCCCGGGCTGACCCGGTTGCAGCTGTACCGTGCCGCCACCCGGGTCGGCCGCGCGCACATCGCCTCCACCGTCAACACCATCGTGCTGGCGTACGCGGGCGCGTCACTGCCCCTGCTGCTCCTGCTCACCGCCGACTCGCGGCCGATCGGGCAGATCCTCACCAGCGAGTTCCTCGCGCAGGAGATCGTCCGCAGCGCGGTCGCCACCCTCGGCCTGATCGCCGCCGTGCCGCTGACCACCGGGCTGGCCGCGGTGGTGACCGCCGCCGGGCGTACCGATGCCACGGCGTCCACCGACGCTCCCGCGCCCCGGCCCCAGCCGGACCGCAGCGAGGCACTGGCCGCACTCAGCTCACCGCGTACGGCCGGCTCCGACGAGCCGGACCGGACGCGGACCGCACCCCCATCAGAGGCCACCGACCGGTGGCCGGAGTCGAACAGGAGCACGGATACGGCATGGTGACACTCCTCAGCGTGACCAGATCGGGCATCCACCCTGAGAACCGCGTCACTGGTCACTCAACGCTATGGCGAAATGACGCTTTTGGTCGGCATCCAGGCATAGCTCAGCCGGTCGACTCTCGGGTAACCTCGCTGCCGGTTACCGATGAAGGCGCGAAGCGGCGCCTGCGGTGCCACCGCCCAATCGCCAACCGGCGAGCCGGGGACCCAGGTGCCTGGGGTGAATCCGCGTCAGCGGTAGGGGCCACTTCCGCCCCGAACCCGTCAGCTAACCCGGTCGGCGGTCGACGGAAGGGAACATTGTGACGGCACCCCTACGCCGCTGGTTGACTCCCGTGGTGGCCGTGATCGCCGCACTTACCGTGCTCGCCGGGCCGCTCCCGGCGCACGCCGCCCCGACGAACCCCACACCGTCCGGGCACGAGGAGGACGGCGAGCCCAAGCTGCTCAACGACGTCATCGAGCAGGCCAACCGCGACTACTCCGCCGCAAAGTCCAAGCTGGACAAATCCAAGAAGCGGCAGAGCGAGTTGGCGGCGGAGGTCAACCGGGCCAAGGCTGACCTGGACGCGTTGGCCCCGCAGGTCGGGCGGATCGCCGCCCAGGCGTACCGGACCGGCCGGATCGGCGCTGTCGCGATGCTGCTGGAGAGCGACGCTCCCGACTCGTTCGTCCAGCGCGCCGGGATGCTCGACGAGATGAACATGGTCAACGAGAAGAAGCTCTCCGAGGTCAACGAGGTGAAGGCCCGCGCCGAGCAGGCCAAGCTCGCCCTCGACACCGAGGTCCGGGAGCAGCAGAAGCAGACCGCCCTGATGGCGAAGCGCAAGAGCGAGGCCGACAAGGCGCTCTCCCTCGTCGGCGGCAAGGGTTTCACCGGCGGCCTGGTGGATGCCACCTCCAAGGTCGCGAAGATCGGCCCGGGTCGCACGGCCGACGGTGACTGGAAGCCCCAGTCGTGCAGCGAGAACGACCCCACCACGTCCGGCTGCGTCACGCCGCGCACCCTGCACGCGTACAAGGAGGTCAAGGCGGCCGGCTTCAACCGGTTCGTCGGCTGCTACCGCCCCGGCGGGCCGTGGGAGCACCCGAAGGGCCGCGCCTGCGACTGGTCGCTACAGAAGAGCGGGTTCTCCCCGTGGCACAACAACGACACCCGGACGTACGGCAACAACGTCGCCGCGTTCCTCATCCGTAACGCCGACCGGCTCGGCATCTACTACGTGATCTGGAACCGGCAGATCTGGTTCCCGGCCACCGGCTGGAGCTCGTACAGCGGGCCGTCGAACCACACCGACCACGTCCACATGTCGCTGCTCTGACCCGCACGATCCCCGACGAGGGCCGTTCCGCGTGACGCGGAGCGGCCCTCGTCGCGTCAGACGGTGGCAGGCGCGGCCGGTTCGGTCGACTCGGTCGAGGCCGGGGGCTCCAATGTCGCGAAGCCGGCCGGTACGGCGGCCACCGTGCGCACCGCTCCGGCGGCCAGCCGGTAGGACACCCCCACCACCGCGCACCGCCCCCGCGCCACCTCGTCGGCCAGCACGGGCGACTGCCCGAGCAACGTCTCGACGGTCTGGGCGATGTGGATGTCGACGATGCCGTCGATGTCGTCCACGCCCTCGGACGTGGCGCGGCGCAGGCTGGGCAGCACGGCGTCGACCACCGCGCGCAGATGGCCGCTCGACGCGGTACCGGTCGCGGCGGACTCCCGGGCGGCCTGCACCGCACCGCAGGAGTCGTGGCCGAGCACCACCACCAGCGGGGTGCCGAGCACTGTCACCGCGTACTCGACGCTGCCGAGCACCTCGGGGCCGGCGGTGTGCCCGGCGGTGCGAACCACGAACAGGTCGCCCAGGCCCCGGTCGAAGATGATCTCGGCGGCCAGCCGCGAGTCGGAGCAGCCGACGATCACCGCGAACGGGTGTTGCCCGTCGGCCACTGCGGCCCGGTGCCCGGCATCCTGGTTGGGGTGGCGTGGGGCGCCATCGACGAAGCGCCGGTTGCCGGCGACCAGCTCGGCGTACGCCCGGGTCGGCTCGCTGAGCGCGGTGGCCCGGTCGGTGGTCCGCTGCGGACCCGGCTGACCGCCGGAGCTCCCGGTATGACTCATCCCGCACCTCGTCTCGACGCATCTGACCTGGTCAAACCGGCTCTCCGCCGGCCGGGCGGCGGGCGCTGGCTCGCGCTCCACCGTCACACGCACCGTAAGATGCGTCAAGGTATGCGTGATTTAGATTTCATACGTTGACTCCGACCACCCCCTGGGCAACCGTCCCGGGGCACGGCGGACCAGACTCTCGCGAGGGCAGACGGACATCCGGAAAGGCGGTAACACGATGGCGAGCACGGTGACGGACGACACCGGCGGCGGGCGGAACTGGACGTTCCTCACCAATCACGGACACGTCCTGCTGGCCATCGCCCGCGATCCGACGGCCCGGCTGCGCGACGTCGCGGCCGAGGTCGGAGTGACCGAACGGGCCGCGCAGGCGATCGTCGCCGACCTGGAGGCGGGCGGTTACCTGCACCGCACCCGGGTCGGGCGACGTAACGAATACACCCTCAACCCGGCCGGCCGGTTCCGGCACCCCGCCGAGGCCGACCGGCAGGTCGGCGACCTGCTCGCGCTGTTCGCCGACGCTTCCACCGCGAAGGCGGAGCCCGGGGCCTGACCCTGCTCACCGGGGGCCGCTGACCGACGGCCACGGCGGTAACCTTTGCGGGTGCGCGAATGCCCGCCGTTGAGCGCGACCCCGTCCCGCCGTGCCCTTCGCGGCGTCCTCAGTGGAACGCTGGCGGTCCTGCTCGGCGCCGGCCTGGTGGCACCCGCCCCCGCGACCGCCGCGCCGCCCCTCTGCGGTCCCACCGGCACCGACAGCCTGACCCAGGTGCCGTGGGCGCTCCGCCGGCTGGAGCCGTCCTCGGCGTGGCCGCTGTCCCGGGGCGCCGGGATCACGGTGGCCGTGATCGACTCCGGAGTCTCCGCCGCCCACCCGCTCCTCAAGGGGCAGGTGCTCGAGGGTCGCGACTTCAACGGTCTGCCGGCCCGCCAGGGCCAGTGCGACGAGGCCGGGCACGGCACGCTGATCGCCGGCATCATCGCGGGCCGGGAGGGCACCGTCGTCCCCTTCAGTGGCATCGCCCCGGCCGCCCGCATCCTGCCGATCCGGGTTCTGCCGCAGCTCGGCGCGGTCAACAACCCGCAACTCCCCGCGCAGATCGCCGCCGCCATCGACTGGGCGGTCGAGCAGGGCGCCGACGTGATCAACCTGTCCCTGACCACAATTCCCCGCCCCGAACTGACGGCGGCCGTCGAGCGCGCGCTGGCCAAAGGGGTGGTGCTGGTCGCCGCCGCGGGCAACCGGTCGGAAGACTCGCAGAACCTGCCGGGTTACCCGGCCGCGTACCCCGGGGTGATCGCGGTCGGCGGGGTGGACGAGCAGGGCGGCCACGTCGGCACCTCGATCAGCGGCGACTACGTCGACATCGCCGCACCCGGGATGAACATCGTCGGGCCGGCACCCGGAAACAGCGGCTACCGCACCGTGCCGGAGGGCGGCACCAGCTACGCCGCCGCGTACGTGTCGGGAGTGGCCGCGCTGGTCCGGGCCGCCTACCCCAGTCTCGACCCGCAGCAGGTCGCGGATCGGCTGAAACGCACCGCGGACAACCCACCCGAGGGTCAGAACGCCGACATCGGGCACGGGATGGTCAACCCGTACCGGGCGGTGTCGAGCCTGCTCGGCACCCGGTCGAACCCGCCGGCCGGCGCGCTCCCGGCACCCGCCGTACGGGACGACCCGCTGAGCTGGCAGCGCCCCATCGCGATCTGGGCGGCGGTCATCGGCGGGCTACTCGCCGGGTTGCTGCTGGTCGCGCGACCGATCACGGCCCTCGGCCGCCGACGCGACTGGCGCCCCGGCCGACGCACCGACGCGCCAACTGCCGGCTGAGCGGCGCACCGCAGCCCGGTCCCGGCGCCTACGGCAGCCAACGCCAGACACAGTGCGGCTCCGGGCCGGACGAACCGGACCGGAGCCGCTCGTGCGAATGCCTCAGCTCCACACCTTGGAGTTGCTCATCTCCGTGGTGAGGTAGTTTTCGCGGGCGATGCCCACGGCACCGCCGATCTCGTTCAGGATCCGGTTGATGTCCCGGACCGCCGCGTCCCACTTCGCCTGGTGCTGCTCGTAGGCAACCCGGTCCTCGCCGTCCCAGTGCAGCTTGGTCAGCATCGAGCGCAGCGTGTCAAGCTTTTCCTCGAGGGTCTTCGAGATGGCCTGCATCTGCTGGTTGCTGCTCTCGAGGACCGCATAGTCAACTTTGATCGTCACGATTTCCTCCTCTGCCGGCTACGGATCACGGGTTGAGAGCAGAGTGGAACTTGTCCAGCATCTGCTGCTGCTCTTCGTCGTTGACCTGGTGCGTCGTACCCGACTTGTCGAGCAGGTCAGCGATGCTGTCCATCGCCGTCAGCAGTTTGACGGTGTCCTCGTTCCAGCGCGTCATCAGCGACTGGAAGCCCGTGGACGCCTGACCCTTCCACGCGATGGCCAGGTCATCGACGACGTTCCACAGCTTCTTCAGCTCGCCGTCGACCTCGCTGCGCGTGGACCGCACGTCACTCGCGGCGGTATGCAGAGTCGCAGCTTCGACCTCGAACGCCATGCTTCACACCCTTCCGTCTGTTGTGGTGGCGGCTTCGCCGCACCCCTCCCCCGCGGCAAGGCAGCAACACCCCACCGACGGACACTCCTGTGAAGACCGTAGCGGAACGTGTCCAGCCCTCGCAGCCCTGACCGGCGACGTTCGATGGATGATGGTGAATCGGGCCGGAACGGCCCACCACCCCCCTGCCGAACGACCGACAGCGCTCAGGTTGGTTCGGACCAGGCGGTCTGAATCAGCTGCTGGCCGTCACGACGGCGGACCAGGGTGCCACGGCCGGGCGGTTGCGGGCTCGGCCGCAACGTGCCGAAGACCGCGCCCTCCTCCCGGTTTCCGGACATCAGCAGGCCCGGCGAGTCCAACTCCCGCAGTCGTTGCAGCACCGGCTCGTACAGCGCCCTGGACACACCACCGACCCGGCGCGTGACGATCAGGTGCAGACCGATGTCGCGGGCCTGCGGCAACAGCTCGTGCAGGGCGCTCAGCGGGTTGCTGCCGCCCGAGGCCACCAGGTCGTAGTCGTCCACCAGGATGTACAGGTCCGGACCCTTCCACCAGCTCCGATCACGCAGCTGGGCGGTTGTCACGTCCGGGCCGGGCAGTCGGTTGGAGAGGGCGCTGCGGATCGACCCGAGCCCCTGGGCGAACGCCTGGTTCGACGGGGCGTAGTCGAGCAGGTGGTCACCCTCCACCGCCCCCAGCAGGCCACGCCGGTAGTCGGCGATCACCAGCCGGGCCTGCGCAGGCGTGTACCGCTCGGTGATCCCCCGGGCGATCAGGCGCAGCAGGTTGGTCTTGCCGCACTCCGCGTCGCCGAAGACCGTCAGGTGCGGCTCGTTGGCCAGATCCAGGTAGACCGGCGCGAGTGCCGACTCGTTGACACCGATCGGGAGACCGGGTGCCGACCGGTCGATGATCCGGGCCAGCTCCGCCACCGGCAGCCGGCGCGGAAGCAACCGTACCTTCGGCGCCGGGCGCCCCGGCCAGTTCGCCGCCACGTGCCCGGCCAGGGACAGCGACGCCTCGCTCAGATCGTCGATGTCGCGACGGCCGTCGATCCGCGAGATGGCGGTGAGGAAGTGCAGCTTGTCGCGGGTCAGGCCACGACCGGGCGACTTCTCCGGTACGTTGTTCGCCGCCCGACGGTCGATCTCGGACTCCGACGCGTCGCCGAGGCGCAGCTCCAACTTGGTGCCGAGCAGATCCCGCATGTTGATCCGGATCTCCGCCCACCGTACGGCGGTGAGCACCACGTGCACACCGAAGCCGAGGCCCCGGTTGGCCAACGTGGTGATGGTCTGCTCCAGCTCCTCGTACTCCTGGCGCAGGGTGTTCCACCCGTCCACCACCAGGAACACGTCGCCGAACGGGTCGTCGGCGAACTCGCCGGCGGCACGGCGACGGCGGTAACTCGCCACCGAGTCGATGCCGTGCTGGGCGAAACGAGCCTCCCGCTCGTCCAGGACGGCGACCACCTCGGCCACCGTCCGGCGGACCGCCTCGACGTCGCGTCGACCGGCCACCCCGGCCAGGTGCGGCAACCGCTCCATGCTGCGCAGCGCGCCCCCGCCGAAGTCCAGGCAGAAGAACTGCACCTCCCGCGGAGTGTGCGTGAGCGCCAGCGAGGCCAGCAGCGTACGCAGCATCGTGCTCTTGCCACTCATCGACCGACCGACGATGACCACGTTGCCGCCAGCCCCGGCCAGCTCGACCATCATGGGGTCCCGGCGCTGCTCGTAGGGACGGTCCACCACACCGACCGGCACCGTCAGTCGCCCGCGCCCGGGCCAGGAGGCGGTGCACAACCCATAGGTCGGGTCCACCGCCAGCGGACCGAGCAGCTCACCCAGGCCCGGCGGGTCGGCAAGCGGCGGCAACCACACCTGGTGCGCCGGGCGGCCCCGGCCCTTGAGCTGGTCGATCAGCACGTCGAGCATCGCGACGGCCTTGCCGTCGGCCGGCTGCTCCGGCTCCGGAGCGGTGGCCACCGGCACCTGCGGGACCTGCACCGGAACGAAGTCGAGACCGTACGGCACGATCCGCCGCTGCACCAACGCCTGCGAGGCGGACGCCTGCTGCCCCGGCGCCCGGTACGCCCCCGACACGTACGCGGCCCGGAACCGCAGCATGGTGCTGGTGTCCGTCTTCAGGTAGCCGTGGCCCGGCGCGTTCGGCAGCTCGTACGCGTCCGGTACGCCGAGCACGATCCGGCTCTCCACAGCGGAGAACGTCCGCAGACCGATCCGGTACGACAGGTGCGTGTCGAGGCCCCGCAGCTTGCCCTCTTCGAGGCGCTGGCTTGCCAGCAGCAGGTGCACGCCGAGGGACCGACCCAACCGGCCGATCATCACGAACAGGTCGATGAAGTCCGGTTTGGCGGCGAGCAGCTCGCTGAACTCGTCACAGATGATCAGCAGGCTAGGCATCGGCGCCAGCGGCTCACCGGCCGAGCGCGCCTTCTCGTACTCGAAGCGGGAGACGTAGTTGCCGGCCGCCCGCAGCAGTTCCTGCCGGCGCACCATCTCGCCGGCGAGCGCGTCGCGCATCCGGTCGACGAGCGGCAACTCGTCGGCCAGGTTGGTGATCACCGCGCTGGTGTGCGGCAGGGCCTCCAGCGAGGCGAAGGTCGCGCCGCCCTTGAAGTCGACCAGGACGAAGTTCAGTTCCTCCGACGAGTGGGTCACCGCCAACGCGGCCACCACCGTACGCAGCAGCTCGCTCTTGCCGGAGCCGGTCGCACCGATCACCAGACCGTGCGGGCCCATGCCCTCGTGCGCCGACTCCTTGAAGTCGAGTTCGACCACGTTGCCGTCCGGGCCGACGCCGAGCGGGATGCGCAGCCGGTCGCGGTGCCCACGCGGGCGCCAGGTGTTCTGCACGTCCACCGCCGCGGCGTCACCGACGCCGAGCAGATCCGGCAGCTCCGTGCTGCGGGCCAGCGGCTCGTCGCCGCCGGTCTGCTGCTGGGAGAGCCGGAAGGGGGCGATCTGTCGGGCCAGCCCCTCCGCGGCCTCGGCGCTGAGCCGGTCGGGCCGACCCAGCGTCGACGACGAGCTGCCCCGGACCAGGTCGAGTGAACCTCCGTCATTGACATCGAGGCAGAGCAGCCAGCGGCCGGCGTCGCGTGGCACCGTCCCGGAGAGGTCGATCACTGTGGCGCCGAGCAGCCCTGGACCAACCAGCTGACAGGTCGGTGAGATCTCCCCGCCGTCGATCACCACGACCAGGTGCGGGGCGGTGGTGAGCGGCTTGGCCTCCGGCGCGAACCGGGGCCGCCCGGCCAGCTCGGCGGCGAGCGAGGCCTCGGCCTCGGCCAGGCTGGCGAAGACCAGGCGGCGCGCGCCGGCCGCGTCCGTACGACCGCTGTGGTGGGCGTGTGGCAGCCACTTCACCCAGCCCCAGGAAGACTGCCGGTCGGGTGCGGCGACCACCGCGATCACCAGGTCGTCCGGTGCGTGGAAGGTGGCCAGCTGCCCCAGCGCCGCCCGGGTCAGGTCGAGCACCGGCTCGCGGTCGCCGCGCAGCACCACCCGACTGAACGCGCGAACCGACAGCGCCGTCGGCAGTTCGGGCACAGTGGAGTGTGCCCGGACGAACCGACGAAGCGCGATGGCGCTCATCGGCTCCAGGTCCTCCACCGGCTTCGTCTCCGGTGGAACGATCTCCACGGCGAGCCGCTGCGGGCCGAGGGCGATCCGGGTCTCGCCGAAATCGTCCTCGGTGATCCGCCGCTCCCAGAGTCGCCGGGACGCGGCGATCGACCAGAGCGCGTCGGGCTCCGGGTGCCGCCAGGCCATCGCGGCCCGCTGCTGCTCGGCGGCACGGCGGGTGCGCTTGCGCATCTGCGCCAGGTAGCGCATGTAGTCGCGGCGATCAGCGTTCAGCTCCGCCTTGTCCTTGCCACCGCTGTTGGCCAGCGAGCCGATCGCCATGCCGAGCATCGAGACACCGAACAGACCACCGGCGACGTAGGTCATCATGCCGCCGCCCTTGCCGGCGTAGAGGAACGCCATGGCACCGACCCCGCAGAACATCGGCAGGATCATGAGTAGCTGCCCCATCCCGCGGGGCGTCGGCTCGGGCAGCTCGGGAGGCGACTCCAGCAGCACCTCGCCGCGCGGTAGGGCCGGCCCCGGCTGACGCGGGAGCCGGCGGAACACCACAGTGCTCACGGCTGTCTCCTCCCCAGAAGCGGCCCTGATGACGTGCGGCCCGCGGAACACCGCCCGCGGGTGGGCATCGTACGTGCCGTCATCGTAGGTAATCTGCCGTGTGCGCGGTGGACCCGGACCGCAGCATTCCAGCCAGCCGATCACAGACGCACACCTGGAGGCCACTGTGGCGACGAAGACGGCGACCGGTGGTCTCAGCCGAATCACCATCGTGGCTCCGCGTACCCGGATGGATCTGGCGCTGCCGTCGGACGTGCCGTTGGCCGACTTGCTCCCCACCCTGCTGCGCTACGCCGGTGAGGACATGGCCGACGAGGGCGCGCGGCACGGCGGATGGGCACTGTCCCGATTGGGCGGTGCGCCCCTCGACGGTGGTCGTACCGCGGCGCAGCTCAGTGTCCGCGACGGTGAGGTGCTCTACTTCAACCCCCGCTCCGACGCCGCACCGGAGATCGTCTTCGACGACGTGGTGGACGCGGTCGCCACCGCTACCAACCAGCGCCCCGGCGCCTGGCAGGTCGGCGCGACCCGCTCCTTCGCTGTGGTCTTCGCGGCGGCGGCGTTCGGCGCCGGCGCGCTGGCTGCCCTCTTCGCTGGTCCGCCCCACCTGCCCGGCGCGTTGGCCGCGCTGCTGGTAGCGGTGGCGCTGCTGGTGGGCTCGGCGGTGCTGTCCAGGGCCGCCGGTGACAGCGGCATCGGCTCGGTGCTGGCCCTGGTCGCCCTGGTGCACGCGGCCACCGGTGGCCTGCTGCTGCTCGCCGGTGATCGAGCGCTGACCGACCTGGCCAGTCCGCATGTCCTTGTCGCGGCGACCGCTGCGGTGGTGGCCGGCGCGGTGGCCGTGCTGGCGGTCGGCGACCGGTACCCCCTCTTCTTCGCGGCGATCGGTGTCGCGGCCGCGACCGGCCTGGGCGCGGTGCTCTGCCTGGCCCTCGGCCTCGACGCGGCGGCCTCCGCCGCGGTGGTGGCGGCTGTCGCGTTCGGCGTGGTGCCGGCGCTGCCGATGATGGCCTACCGGCTGGCCCGGCTGCCGGTGCCGTCGATTCCGACCGGCCCGGAGGACCTGAAGACCGACAGCGAGTCGGTGGACGGCAGGCAGGTGCTCCAGCAGAGTGAGCGCGCCGACCAGTTCCTCACCGGTCTGCTGTGGACGGTGTCGCTGCTGGTGCTGGGCGCGCAACTCGTGCTGGCCCTGGACGGGCGCCTGCCCGCGGTGCTGCTGTGCCTGGTGCTGGCCCTGCTGGCGCTGCTGCGGGCCCGCCCCCTCCTGGGCCGGGCCCAGCGCACCCCGGTGCTGCTGGCAGGCACCGTGGGTCTGGGCCTGGCCGCCGCGACCACGTTCGCCGGTGGGTCGCTGCCGGTCCGGCTCGGCCTGATCCTGGGCGGTCTGGTGCTCGCCGCGGTGATCAGCCTGATCTACGGTCTGACCGTCGCCGGCAAGCGCATCTCGCCGGTCTGGGGTCGCCTGCTCGACATCGCCGAGATCCTGCTCATCATCTCGCTGGTGCCGCTCGCCTTCTGGGTCTGCGGCCTCTACGGCTGGATCGTCAACCTCCGACCCTGACCGCGCGCCGCCGCCGCACCGGTCAGCGCGACCGCGGACCGGCGGAGACGCCCAGCGCCGACGCGACCGGAGCGGTCGCGTAGACGCCCGGAGCATGCTGGCCGTCCATCGGCCGGGTGGACGCGCCGACCCGGCCGGCGACCTCACGAACCACCTTGACCAGGGCCTCGACGTGGTTGTCCATCGCGGCGACCCGCAGCAGCGGTGCCGCCACCCGACCGTCCGACGAGACGGTCACGGCCACCGTGTGCGACGGCGCCGAGGTCGCGGTGATCGCGTCGACCAGCGGACCGAGCTGCGCGTCGAAGCGGCCCCGCAGCGCCATGCAGCGGTGCGTCCAGCCGCCGCCCCGCAACCCACGCCAACTCTCCGCCGGCGCCTCGGGCACCAGGTCCAGACCGGCGGCCGAGACGATGGCGGCCCGTAGCTCCTCCCGGCCCAGCGGGCGATGGGCCAGCCCCGCCGAGGTCAGCGCCTTGCCGAGCCGGCCGATCCCGGCCGCCACCGTCCGGTGTACGCCGGTCAACCCGCCGCCCCGGCTCACCGCCTCGACCCGGGCGTCCCGGACGGTGAGCCGCACCGCCACCCACACGGTCCGGTGGGCCGCCGGCGGCGCACCGGGCGCCGGGTACCAGACCAACGTGTGCGCGACGACCTGAGCCCGGGAGACCGGGGCGCTGAAGTCCGCGAGCACCCGCAGCGCGTGGTCCACAGCGGCGGCGTCGACGGAGCCGACCGCCGCACCGGTCGCGGACTGCAGGGCGACGGCGGCGAACCAGCCCTGGTCGTCACGCCCGATGCCGAGCCGGGTGCCTCGGTCGGTCAGCTCGATGACGCTCAGCTCGGGAGCGAGCGCAGCCAACCTCGGGTCGGTCGCCGTACCGCTGGCCAGCGCGGCCGACGCCCGTTCGCCGCGTCGCCGCAACCGCTGGCGCAGCAGCAGGTCCTCGAACCACCAGCGGCCACCCCGACGGGCGAAGGCGGCCAGGACCACCAGCAGCGCCGCGGCAGCCGCCGCGGCGAGCACCCAGCTGGGTCCGGCGGTGGCGGCCCAGACGCCGACCACGCACAACTCGAGTACGACGAGCTGCCCGACCAGCACGGGGCCGACCCGCCCACGGCCGGGCCGCTCGGCCGGGGGCACCGGCCGGGTCGGAACGTCGACAGGGTCCGTGACCGCTCGGGCGGGTGGCGCCTGAACCTGCGTCATCGCTGACTGTCCCTCCTGCACGGTACGACTCTGCGCCGGGTCTCCTCCGGTGCCGGCCACGAGCGGTGGTCCCAAGGAACCACCGTCGGCCCCTTATCGTAGGGAAGCCCGCGACGGCACCCCGACCCTGATCGTCGCGGATCCACCCCGCCGGAGGTAAGTCATGCGGACCCGCCGCGATCAGGTGCAGGCGTACCGCTTCGTCACCCGCCGCATCGTCTCCGCCTTGCTGTCGGGCGACCCGGAGACCACCAACCTGCCGATGCGACGGCTCGGCATGGCTGTTTTCGGCAGTGTCCTCACCGCGGCCATCGTGCTCGGCGGGGTGGGCGCCTACGGCCAGTTGACCGGTGGCGCGGCGCCGCTGGACGACCAGACCCTGGTCATCGAACGGGAGACCGGCGCCACGTACGTGTTCATCGAGGGCAAACTGCACCCGACGCTCAACTACACCTCGGCGCGCCTCATCGTGAACGACGCGAGTGCCCAGGTGCGGACGATGTCTCAGGCGTCGCTGCGGGACCGGCCCCGTGGCGTCACCGTCGGCATCGTCGGGGCACCGGACGCCCTGCCGGACCGCAAGTCGCTGACCGGCCTGCCCTGGTCGGTCTGCGACGTGCCCGACCCGGTCGACCGGCAGCGGTCCAGCACCCGGCTGGTGATCGACCGGGCGCTGCCCGGCGGCACGCCGTTGGGTGACCGGGCGGTGCTGGTCTCGGTGAACGACCAGCGGTACCTGGTCACCAACAACACCCGACTCCAACTGCTCGACCCGTCCCGCACGATCACGGCGCTGCGGATGGCCGGCACCGAGCGACTTCAGGTCGGGCAGCAACTGCTCAACGCCGTGCCGGCCGGGCCACCGCTGCGCCGGCCGTCGCTGCCCGGTGAGGGCGAGCCCAGCAGTCGCACGGTGGCCGGGCAGAGGCACGACGTCGGTTCGGTGTTCAAGGCCGCCGGGCGGCACTACGTGCTGACCCGGGACGCTCTCGTCTCGATCAGTGAGATCACCGCTCTGCTGCTCGTCAGCAGCGGCGGTCGGATCACCGACATCACCCCGAACCAGGCAAGCGAGGCGTTCGAGGAGCGGCGGATCGAGGAGGAGGGGGTGCCCCCGACGATGCCCGCCCTCTACCCGGCCCAGCCCGGTCAGACCACGCTGTGCGCGACGTACCGCAAGGGCAGCGCTGGCGGCCCGCCGACCACCACCCTGGAGGTCTTCGACCGGGTGCCGAGCGAGTTGACCGACAGTGATCCGGGCCTGGTGCCGGTGCGCCAGACCAGGCGCGACGCCGTACGCACCGCCGAGGCGGTGCTGCTGCCCGGCGGCAAGGGTGTCATCGCGCAGGCGTCACCCGGTGCCGGGACCAGCGGGTCCGGGGCCGCCGGGTCGACGATCTACCTGATCAGCCCGCAGGGCATCCGGTATCCGCTCGGCTCGGCGGAGACACTGGACGTGCTCGGCTACGGCGGGATCACCCCGCTGGCGGTGCCCGGCTCCCTGCTCGCGCTGATCCCGACCGGGCCGACGCTGGACCGCGAGGACGCGTTCGCCGTCTTCACTGCCGACGGTCCGGCGCCGTCCGCACCACCGTCGGCCGCGCCGAGGTCGGGCTCACCATCCGCGGCGCCGCCCTCGGGCGCGCCGTCCGCAACGCCACCGTCGGGATCGTCGTCCGCGGCGCCACCGTCGGGGTCGACACCGTCGAGCGGCGGGACCGGCGGGGGGTCCACGGAATCGACCGGCGCCGACGGCTGAGCAGCTTCGACGGGTCGCCCGGAGTCGCACCGGTGGACTAACCTGGATGCCGCTGACGGTTGTCAACCAGAACGACGGGGATGTTGCCATGGCCGGGCGTACGGAAGTCGATCTGTTGTCCCTTGAGGACTTCCACGAGCACCTGGCGTCGCGGTTGAGCCAGGCCGAGTCGGTGCTGCGCAAGCTCAACACCGAGATGCAGTGCAGTCCTCCGGCGCTGGGCTCGTTCTTCGACGCCACCGACAAGGCGCGTCGCTACAGCGAGGTGCACCAGTCCTATGTCGACCAGGCCGAACGGATCCGGCAGGCGGTGCTGGCGGCGCAGCAGGCAACCAGCACGATCCTGAGCAACTACCGCACCGCCGAGGCGCGTAACGCGGCCAACGCCGACGATGTCACCGCCGCGCTGACCCCGGTCGACCGGGCGTTTCAGCCGAAGGAGGACGGGCGTGTCTGAATACACCCAGCGCTACCAGGGCAACAGCCACCAGCAGCTGTACGACGGCCTGATGGCGGGCAAGCCGGAGCAGATCGAGGGCGTGGCCACCCAGTGGGCCGAGCTCAAGGGCATCCTCGACGGCCTCGGCCGGGATCTGAGCGGCGACCTCGACAAGCTGAGCAACACGTGGACGGGTTCGGCCGGTCGGGAGTTCCATCGGCGACTCAGCCTGATCGTCGCCCACACCGACGCGTTGGGCGAAGGGATGGCCGGCATCAAGCAGGGGTTGACCATGATGGCCGACCATCTGCGCGCCGCCCACAAGCAGGCCGAGAGCCCGGAGGAGACCGACGACAACGACAAGGCGATCGGCGGTGCGATCAAGGGTGGCGCGGTCTTCGGTCTGACCGGTCTGATCGTCGGGGGCATCGCGGGTCACCAGCAGGACAAGGCAGAGCAGGAGAAGGCCCACCAGCGGATGGTGAACCTGGTGGCCGGCCTGGCCAACAGTTACGAGATCTCGGCCTACGACCGGGTGGTCGAACCGCCCCCGCCCGACCCGGATACTCCGACCACCGCCCGCAAGGATCCGACGACGCCACAGAGTGTCTCGGCCATCGCCAGGGTGTCCGGCGGCCCCACCACCGGCGCTGACACCGCGCGCACCGGCGACGCGACCATCTCGTCGCCCGACCGCGTTGCCCAACTGCCGGGCGACGGTTCGACTCCGGGTGAGGTCGGCTCGGGCAGCGGTGGCAGCCCGGCTGTCGGCGCCGCGCCGATCGGCGCTGGCAGCGACCTCGGTGACCGCGGCACCTCCCTCGCCGGAGCCGACCCAATGGTCGGCGGCGCGCTGCTCGGCGGTGGTGCCGCCGGGCTGGTCGGGCTGTCCGGGCCGGCCGGCGCACCCGCTGCGGCGAGCACCGGTCCCGGCCTGCTCTACGGAGCACAGGGCGGGTCACCGGCCGGCGGGGTGTTGCGCAGCGGCGCGCTCGCGGGCTCGGGCAACGCGCCCCCCGCCTCGGCTCGACCGACCGGCGGTGGTGCGGCCCCGGCGGAGACCCGCGCCGCCAACGGGGTCGGGCGCAGCATCGACGGCCAGCGCGGTGGAAGCGGCGGACGCCCGGCCATGACCGGCGGCGGCCGGCCCGGCGTGCTCGGCGGGCAGGGTCGAGCGCAGGACGACGACTCCGACGAGCGGCTGACCTGGTTGACCGAGGACGAGATGGTGTGGCAGGGCGACGACAAGGCCGCACCTCCGGTGCTCGGCACCGGCGACTGATCACGGCTACCGCCGGCACGCACGCACCACCACCGGCGGAGCCACCAGGACGATGTGCGGTGCCCCCGATCGGACCCGATCCGATCGGGGGCACCGCCGTTCCAGGCCCTGGTCGGCGGCGTCCACAGTGCACATGGTGGTGGCGGTCACGCCCGCGCCGGACGTCGCCGTGCTGCGGTGGGCAGGAACGGGCGATAGGTTGGTCGGGTGTCATCCGCAGCGTTCGTCCGCCCAGCCAGGTGGGCTGTGCTGCGGTCACTGCGGGAACTGACCCGTCTGGCGGTCACCGCGCTGGTGCTCGCGGTCGGCCTCGGTGCCGCTCTCGCCGCGACCCCACCGCCCGTCCCCACGCAACTGCGGCCCAGTGCCGTGAGCAGCCGGGTGGCAAGTGTCCGCCCCGACGCCGGCCCGGCCATCGAGTGGGCCGGAAAGCCCGCTGTCGCCCCGCCGGCTGGCACGCGCGAAACCGCCACGGCTGATACCGCCACGGCGAACAGTCCGGTCGCGGCGGGCCCGGTGCACGTCCCGGCCATCGATCCCGGCCGTGGCTCTCCTGCACGACGCGGCCCACCCGCCCGCTGAGCCCGGCCCGGCGATCCCCGGGGCCCGATCCCGGCTGATCCTCCCGCACGGCACCTGAGTTTGCCGTCGACGGGATCATCCGGCCACCGGGCCGACCGGTGCTGCCGCGCCTTCCTGCCGCCCGTCGATACCCGCCTTCGACCGCGAGGTGCTGATCATGCAAACCATCCTCTCCGCCGTCCTGCCAGACCTTTCCCGGGCCGCCGTCATCTGGCTGAGCCTGCTCGGGGTGGTAGCCGTCGCTGTCTCCGCTCTCCTGCTGCGGCCCGGCCGGCTCCGCTTCGACCCGGGCTCCCGGATCCGCCGCGCCGCCATGCCGAGCCAACTTGAGCAGGCGCAGGAGGAGCGGGAGCAGAGCCGCTACGCGCAGGAGGTAGCGGTGGCCGCGGAGCGGGCGACCACCACAGTGCGGCGCCGCCGGGCGGAGTGGGTGGCCGCGCAGGAGGCGGTCGAGGCGGCCTGGCTGGCGTACGAGGCGGCCGAGGCTGGCGTACGGCGGCTCGACGCGGCAGCCGCGATGCCGCTGCCGCACACCGCACGCACCCCCGCCGAGTACGCGGACCGCGAGCGCTACCTGCACCGGGCGGCGCTGGATGCGTACTGGCGTCGGGAGCTGTCGGTGGAGCAGCTCAGCGACGTCTTCGCGCACCGCGACGGCTGGGACCCGCGACTGCACCCGGTCGAGCAGGAGCTGGTGCTCCAGCGGGCGATCCGGGACAACCTGGCGGCCCGGCACGCCGCAGCCCGCGAGCGGGAGCAGACCGCGTGGCGGGCGGCGGAGTTGGCGGTGGCCGCGGCTCGCAGTCTGCGCGAGGAGGCGCACGCCGCGACCGGAAGACGGGTCGCCGAGTCCGCGTCGGTGCTGCCGCTGAGCGAGGTTGCCCGACCGGTGGGCGCGCAGCCCCGGGAGAACGTCGAGCAGACCCGGGAGAACAAGGTGACCGCGCGCGGGCGGGCGACGGTGCCCGCGTTCTGAGCCGCGCGGGCCCGGGTGGGTTAGCGTGACGGCATGTCCCGACAGGCGTGGGTCCTCGTGGTGATCGCCAGCATCCTGGCGCTCGCCACACTGGTCGGTGCCGTGGTGCTGGCGGTGCGGGTGGTGCGTACCCGGCGGCTGCTGACCGGGCTGGGCGCGGGCGGCAAGGTCGCCTTCTACGGGGCGCTGATCTACACGATCTTCCCGGTCGACGTGCTGCCGGACCCGATCTACCTGGATGACATGGGGGTCCTGGCCGCCGCGCTGCTCTACCTGACCCGGCTGGTGCACCAACGTCGGGCGGCGGGTCGCCAGCTGCCCGGTCAGCCGGACGCCCCGCCGGATCGGGGCCAGGTGCGCCGCCGCGTGCCATGATCGGGGTCGGTTCGGCGGACAGGGGACGGGCATGACGGGCGATCATCGGTTTGACCTGCACGATGAGCGGGTTGTCGCCTTCTGCGCCGAACGGCACCTGGCGACGCTGACCACCCTTCGGGCGGACGGCACCCCGCACGTCGTACCGGTCGGGGTGACTCTGGACCCGGCGGCCGGCCTGGCCCGCGTCATCACCTCCGGCGCCTCCCGAAAGGCCCGTCAGGTGGCGGCGGCCGGCGCGGCGGGCGCGGCGGTGGCCGTCTGCCACGTGGATGGCCGCCGCTGGTTGACCATCGAGGGTCGCGCGGTGCTGCGGTCAGATCCGGCCGCCGTGGCGGAGGCGGAGCGGCGGTACGCCGAGCGGTATCGGACACCCCGCCCGAATCCGGAGCGGGTGGTCATCGAGATCACCGTGACCAGGCTGTTGGGCAGCCTCTGAGCTGACAGTGTGTCCCCGATGACCGGTTCGGGTCGGGCAGGGATGCCGCGCGACGCCGGTGCGCGCAGCCGGCGGAATTCTCCGTGGAGCAGAGCGGTTACGCCCTCGGTACGCCCAGGGCCGAGACCACCGATGGTCGGCCCCCGTGTTGCGCCGAGCGCCATTCCCGGTGCTGCCGCCCTCCGCTGGCCGGAGGCGCCAACCCCCCGAACGGAGACTCGACCATGAACCCGATCGTCCAGAAGAGCGGTCTGTCCGTCGTCGGCCTGCTGGTCGCCGGCGGTTGCGCCCTCGGCCCGGCGGTGGCCGCGCAGGCCGCCCCGGCTCAGGCCGCCCCGGCCTCGTCGAGCCAGACCGACCGGCACGCCGAGCGGATCCTCGGCGTCGACTACCAGGCCCAGCCGAACTTCTACTACTGCGGCCCGGCGGCGACCCGGATCGCGTTGTCCGCCCAGGGCAAGGCACTCTCCCAGGACGAGGTGGCCCGGCTGCTCGGCACCACCGAGGCGGGTACCCCCTCGGCACTGGACACCACCCGGGTGCTGAACGAGTTGACCGGTGGCAAGTACCGGACCACCGAGATCCGTGATTCGGTGGCCCGTCCCGACCAGGTCGAGCAGCTGCGCCGTGACGTGCTGGCCGCTGTGGACGCCGGTCGCCCGGTGGTGGCCAACATCAAGGGCACGACAGTGGACACCGACGGCAACCCGCACTCGTACGAGGGTGGCCACTACCTGACCCTCGTCGGCTACCGCGACGGTGGTGACATGATCCGGGTCGCCGACCCGGCCGACCCGGCGTTGGGTGAGTACTGGATGAGCCTGCCGAAGGTCGCCAACTGGATCGCCGAGCGCGGCTACTCCTCCTGAGCATGACGGTTCACCGGGCCGGCCTCTCCCGTGCGGGGAGGCCGGCCCGTCCGTCGTCACGGGCCCGGGCGGCGAGGTGCGCGCGTCGACGGGCTCGGGCGGCCCGCGTCGGTCGGGCCCGGTGCAGTTGTCGGCGGAGCGGCGGGTGGATCTCCGCCTCGCCGGCTCCGGCCGCCCGGCGCACGATGCGGTTGGCGTCCTCGGGTTCGGAACCGGCGGCCCGGAGCAGGTCGCTGGCCGCGGTACGCAGTCCGGTGACGAGGGATTCGCCGAACGGCTTGACGCCGGTCGCGGAGGCCCGCCCGGCCAACTCTGCGCACTCCTCGATCAACTGGCGGGTGCGTCGGGGGTCGTCACCGACCCTGCACTCCACCCGCATCTCCGCCACCGCCTGACCCAACCGGGCCATCGCATCCGGCAGCTCCGGCGGAATCGGCTCGTCGTACTGCAACGCGGTGGTCGACCAGCGGGCCATGGCGCGGGTGTCCAGCAGCAGCCGCTCCAGGTGACCCGCGCTGCGGGCGTAACGGTGGTACTGCTGCCGACGGTGCCAGCGCACCGGGGCGATCGTCACCACCTCCTCGGCGCCGCTGAGCGCATCGTGCAACCGGCCCAGGTCGTCGTCGGTGCCGCGGAGCCGCTCCAGGACGCCCATGGTCCCGGCGCCGTCACGCTCGCGCAGCGCCCGCGCCAGCTCGGCGAGCTGCTCACAGAGGATCGTGAAGATCGGTGCCGCGGCGCGGTCCAGCACCCGCATCGGGTTGATCGGCAACAGGAGCGCGACCACCACCAGGCCGACCGCCCCACCGACGAGCGCGTCGAAGATCCGGGGCACCTCCAGGCCATGCTCCATTGGGGCCAGCGTGGCGATCAGCACGGCGGTACCGCCGGCCTGACCGACAAGCGGACCGCCCTTCCCCGCCACCAGCAACGCGGCGGCGATGGCCAGCGCGACCACCACGCCCGTCTGCCACGGGCCCGAGCCGAGCAGGAATCGCAGCGTGTCCCCGATGACGATGCCCAGGGCCACGCCGCCCAACAGCTCGAAGGTCCGGCGGGCCCGCTGCCCGATGGCGGTGGCGATCGTACCGACGGCGGCGGCGGGAGCGAAGACGTGCGATCCGGGGCCGAGCAGGTTCTTGGCGAGCAGGGCGGCGATGGCCGCGGCCAGCCCGGCCTGGATGGAGATCACCAGGGTGACCTCCCACTGCCGGGCCCGGACCCGGCCGGCCTGCCCACCACGGTGCCGCACCCGCCGGACCGTCCGCTCGGCGGTCTCGTCGAACCGCGACTGATCGCGGTCGGCGGTTGGGCGGTCGTCGGCCATGGAGGCGGTTACCCCGGCGGCGGCAGGGCAATCGCGGCGGCCGGGCACCACCGCCACCGCCATCGGGAGCACCATCGACACCGTCGGACGCATCGTCAACCGTAGGTTGGCGCAGCCCCGTGGGGGTACCAGAGCCACACACCTCCCACCGATCCGCAACCGGTAAGGGGCCGTGACATGACCAATCCATCGACCACGGACGACCACGATGCCGTCGACGTCCTGGTCTCCGATCATCGTGAGATCGAGGCGGTGCTCGTCGAGTTGGGGACCCGACAGGGCACCCCCGAGCACCGCCGGCGCCTCGCCGACGTGGTGATCGCCGAACTCGTCCGCCACTCGGCGGCCGAGGAGGCGTACGTGTATCCGGTCGCCCGGAAGGTGCTGCCCGACGGCAACGAGATCGCCGACCGGGAGATCGCGGAGCACGCTGACGCCGAGCGGACCATGAAGGAGTTGGAGTCCGTCGACCCGTCCGACCCCCGCTTCGACGAGCTGCTCGCCCAACTGACCAGCACCGTCCGACTCCACGTGGCGGACGAGGAGAAGGAGCTCTTTCCCCGGCTGCGCGCCGCGACGGCCCGCGAGGAGCTGGTCGAGATCGCTGCCCGGGTGACGGCGATCAAGGAGATCGGGCCGACCCGGCCACATCCCGGGAGCCCGGAGCGCCCGCCGGCGAACAAGCTGCTCGCCCCCGGCCTCGGTCTGGTCGACCGGTTGCGCGACGCGTTGAGCGGCCGGCTCACGTCGATGGACGAGCTACGCGACAAGCAACAGCGCTGACCCGCGCGTCACCCGGACCCGGCACTCCCGGGTCGCCGACGGCTCGGCGGCCCGGGAGGAGCGCGGCGGGTCAGCGGACCTGGTCGCCCTCACCGGTGCGCGCCTGGGCCTGGTCCACGCCCTTGTCGATCTGATCGCCGTACTTGCCGCCGGTGCGCTTGTCGGCCATGTCGCCGGCCTTCTCCGCACCCTGGTCGACCTGCTTGTCATGCTTGTCCGTGAAGTCCTTGGCCTTGTCCATGAAGTCACCCACGGCGTTCCTCCTCAGTCCGGTCCGTCCCCTTCGCGTTCCCTCGGCCGGACCACGCAAACGCCGCCGCTCCGGACGTGATTCGCGAACACCCACCCACGTCACTCCGGCCGACGTACGATCCGCGCGGGCGACGGCCAGCGATTCGGGTGTCGGGGCATGACTGACCGGGTACCGACCTCGTCGACATCGAGGAGGACCGACATGCCCGCAGAGGAACCCGGACCGACAGGCGGCCTCGGGCCGCGCCAGACCTGGGCGGCGCTGCCGTGGCTGGTCCGGACCGCTGTGTTGTGGAGCGCCTGCCTGGTGGTGATCGCCGCGGGGCTCTACCTGCTCGGCCGGATCGCCGTGCTGTTGGCGCCGCTGGCCATCGCGCTGGCCGCCACCATCTTCCTCACCGCGCTGCTCGATCCGGTCCTGCTGCTGCTGCGCCGGTTGCGCCTGCCGGCGGCGCTGGCCGCGCTCTGCACGGTACTGCTGCTGCTCGGCATCCTGGTCGGCGTCGGCGCCCTGGTGTGGAACCTGACCGCCAGCCAGTTCGATCAGCTCAGCCAGGAGTTGACGCAGGGGGTCGAACGCAGCCGGGACTTCGTGACGTCCACCCTGCCGGTCAGCGAGGCACAGCTGGACCGGCTGGTCGACCAGGCCCGGGAGGGGCTCAGTGGCACCTCACCGGACCCGGTGGCCGGCGCCCGGACCGCCACCGAGGTCTTCGGCTCCGCGCTGCTGGCTCTGGTGCTGCTCTTCTTCCTGCTCAAGGACGGCCGGTCCATGTGGCACTGGGTGCTGTCCCGGGTGTCCGGCCCGAACCAACCCGTGCTGGCCGAGGCCGGCCGGGCCGGTTGGCAGACGTTGGGTGCGTACAGCCGGGGCACCATGCTCATCGCCGCGATCGACGCGCTGGGCATCGGGCTTGCTCTCGTGGTGCTGCGGGTGCCACTCGCCCTGCCGCTGGCGTTGATCACGTTCCTCGGCGGGTTCGTGCCGATCATCGGGGCGACGGTGGCCGGTGCGGTGGCGGTGCTGGTGGCGCTGGCCGCGAACGGTCCCACCACCGCGCTGCTCACCCTCGCGGCGGTGATCGCCGTGCAGCAGATCGAGGGCAACCTGTTGGAGCCGCTGGTCATGAAGCGGCAGGTCCGACTGCATCCGGCGGTGATCCTGGTGGCGGTCACCGCGGGCACGTTGATCGCGGGCATCGCTGGCGCCTTCGTCAGCGTCCCGATCACCGCGGTCCTCTGGCGCGTCATCGACACCGTCCAACAACGCCGCTCGACCTCGGCTCTCCTGCCCTCGGACTGATCACCGACCGAGGTGCGTGGTGAACCAGGTGCCAGCCTGATCGGCGACCTGCTCAAGGGTGCCGGGCTCCTCGAAGAGATGGGTGGCGCCGGGGATCACCCGCAGCTCGCCGACCTCCCCCAACTCGGCCAGCGCCCGCTCGTTGAGCGTGATCACCTCTTCGTCGAGCCCGCCGACCAGGAGCAACGTCGGGGTACGCACCTGGGCCAGCGCGTTCCCGGCCAGGTCCGGCCGACCACCCCGGCTGACCACGGCGGCCACCCGATCGGCGCGGGACGACGCCGCGACCAGAGCAGCGGCAGCACCCGTGCTGGCCCCGAAAAGACCGATCGGCACATCGCCGGCGGGACGCTCGACGGCCAGCCAGTCGACGATCCCGGCCAGTCGGCTGGCCAGCAGCCCGATGTCGAAGCGCAGTTCGGCTGTTCGCGCGTCCACCTCGTCCTCGGCCGGGGTGAGCAGGTCCGCCAGGACCGTGCCGAGCCCACGGCCGTTCAGCGTCCGGGCCACCGCCACGTTGCGCGGGCTGTGCCGGGAACTGCCGCTGCCGTGCGCGAACAGCACCACGCCGACCGGCTGGGCGGGCAGCGTCAGGTCGGCGGAGAGTTGAGCGTCCCCGATCGGAATGGTCACGCTGCGCTGCTCGTCCATGCCCCCACCTCCGCGTACTCGCCGGTGGTCCGGGTACCCCGCCCGCCGCCGGGCACGCCCGCCGCGACGACGTTACCCCGGGCCGTGGGCCCGCCGCCGGGCCGCGTTTGCCCGCTGGGGCGTCGGGTACGCGACGAGCGACCGCAGACCGTGTCGGCGCAGCCGCGCCCCGACGGATCGCGAGGATCGCCATGGCCAAGCAGCAGATTTCCCGGCAGCAGCAGCTGACCGAGCGAACCCAGCGTGAACAGGACGCCGAGCGCAACCAGGACGTCGGGGACCAGGATTTCGGAGACCAGGCCGCTTCGGCCCGGCTGCCCGACGACCCGAAGGCGGCGGCGCCCCGGGACGCCATCGGGCGTCCGTCGACCGGCGAGCCGGTCTGAACAACCTTGACCGGCGAGCCGGTCTGAGCAACAGCGCGGGCGGGCGGGGCGGGAGCCAAACCACGGTCACCGACTCCGGGCGATTCGTTTACGACATCAGCTCCAAAGGGAGACCGGGGTGGGTGGTCGACCC
>NZ_JBEYUF010000002.1:269537-344105 GCF_040643355.1 Micromonospora sp. NPDC047187 | reverse complement strand
TTTGGGGGGCGCGTCTGTTGGTTGTCGGGCCCCCCTAACCGCGCCGGTGTGGACGCGGGTGCTGGGGGTGGCCGGGTTCCCCCGCGCCACACGCGGGGGGGGGGGGGGGGGCGGGAGTCTTCCCGCCCCGCCCGTCACTGTTCGCGTTCGGGCAACCGCAGCAGCGGAGACCGGCCCGGTGGCTGCTCGGGCGGCGGGCCGGACGGTTCGGCCGGCGGCACCGGCACCGTCACCGGCTCGTCGCAGGTCACCCGCAGCATCTGGTCGTGGTGGCGCAACTCCACCGCGTCGTCCGGGCCGCCGTGGCGCAGCGAGTACGTCGTCTGGTGCGGCCGGACATCCACCCGCAGCGCCAACCCCCGCCACTGGAGTGAGAACTCCAACCGGCTGAGTCGGCTGGAGAGCCGGGGGGCGAAGGACAGCTGGCCGTCGTGGTCCCGTAGACCGCCGAACCCGCCGACCAGTGCGAGCCACGCGCCGGCCAACGACGCCATGTGTACGCCGTCGCGGGTGTTCTCGTTGAGGTCGTGCAAGTCCATCAGCGCGGCCTCACGCAGGTAGGTGTGCGCGAGTTCGGGGTGGCCCACCTCGGCGGCGAGCACGGACTGGGTGCACGCCGACAATGACGAGTCACGGACGGTGCGGCGCTCGTAGTAGAGGAAGTTGCGTACCTTCTCCTCTGGGGTGAAGGCGTCCCCCCGCCAGTGCATGGCGAGGACGAGGTCGGCCTGTTTCACCACCTGCTTGCGGTACAGCTCGAAGTACGGGTAGTGCAGCAGCAACGGGTACTTTTCCGCCGGTGTGTGCGTGAAGTCCCATTCCTGGAGCCGGGTGAAGTCCTCCACCTGCTGGTGGACCTCGAGCTCCTCGTCGTACGGGATGTGCATGGAGGCGGCGGCGTCCCGCCAGCTCGCGGCCTCCTCGTCGGTGACGCCGAGGTGGAACGCCTCGTCCCGGTAGCGCATGACCACGTCGGCGGCGGCGAGCAGGTTCCGCTGCGCCATCAGGTTGGTGTAGACGTTGTCGTTCTTCACTGCGGTGTACTCGTCCGGGCCGGTGACACCATCGATGTGGAACTGCCCGTGCCGGTCGTGGTGGCCGATCGAGCGCCACAGCCGGGCGGTCTCCACCAGCAGCTCCAGCCCGATCTCCCGTTCCAACTGGGTGTCCCCGGTGACCATCACGTAGCGGCGCACGGCGTCGGCGATGTCGGCGGCGATGTGGAAGGCTGCCGTCCCGGCCGGCCAGTAACCGGATGATTCCGGGCCTTCGATGGTCCGCCAGGGGAAGGCGGCGCCCCGGAGGCTGAGCGTCTCGGCGCGTTCCCGCGCCGAGTCCAGCGTGCTGTGTCGCCACTGCAACGCGCTGCGCACCGCGCTCGGCTGGGTGTACGTGAGCACCGGCAGGACGAACATCTCGGTGTCCCAGAAGGCGTGACCGTCGTAACCGGGGCCGGTCAGCCCTTTCGCCGAGATCGGCCGCTGCTCGGCCCGCGCGCCGGCCTGCAACACGTGGAAGAGCCCGAACCGGACCGCCTGCTGCACCTCCGGGTCGCCCTCGACCAGCACGTCGGAGGCGTCCCAGAAGGCGTCGAGGTAGTTGCGCTGCTCCCGGTGCAGCCCGTCCCATCCGTCGAGCCGGGCACCGGCCAGTGCCGCGCCGACCTGGTCGCGCAGCGCCGGCAGGGACCGGCGACTCGACCAGCTGTACGTCAGGTACTTGATCACCCGCAGCTTCTCGCCGGGCTGGAGTACGCAGGCGATGGTGGTACGTACCCAGTCCTGGTATCCCTCGGACTCGATCGTGGTGTGGTCCGGGCCGTGCACCTCGTGCTCCATGGCTGCGGCGACCCGCAGACCGGAGACCTTGGTGCGGTGGATCAACTGGCCGCCGTCGGGGGTGGTCAGCTCCTCCTCGGCCTGGAGCGGCGACTCCAGCACCGCCGCGACCCGGGGGTCCTTGCTCTGCGCGGGCAGTGACTCGTTCGCCACCAACTCGGACTGCACGATCAGCCGCAGCGGGCCGTCGACGGCCTCCACCTCGTAGCTGATGGCGGCCACGGACCGCTGGGTGAACGAGACGAGACGGGTGCTGCGGACCTTTACCTCCCGACCGGCGGGCGAGCGCCAGTGCAGCTCCCGGTGCAGCGTGCCGGCCCGCAGGTCGAGGATCCGCTCGTGGGCGATCAGCTCGCCGTAACGCACGTCGAGCGGTTCGTCGTCGACCAGCAGCCGGATCAGTTTGCCGTTGGTGACGTTGACGATGGTCTGCCCGGACTCGGGGAAGCCGTAGCCCGCCTCCGCGTACGGCAACGGACGCAGTTCGTAGAACGAGTTGAGGTAGGTGCCGGGCAGGCCGTGCGGTTCGCCCTCGTCGAGGTTGCCCCGCAGGCCGACGTGCCCGTTGGAGAGCGCGAAGACCGACTCCGACTGGGCCAGCACGTCCATGTCCAGCCGGGTCTCCCGGACGTGCCACGGCTCTACCGGATAGGCGCGCTCCCGAATCATCCGGAGCCTCGTTCGGCAGCGAGCGGGTCGGTCGCGGTGCGGTGCGGCACCGGCGGGTCCGCGCGGTCGAGAAGGTCGGCGAGGTCCGTCACCACGATGTCGGCGCCGTGGGCGAGCAACTCGTCGGCCTGCCCGACGCGGTCGACGCCGACCACGTAGCCGAAGCCGCCGGCGCGGCCGGCCGCCACCCCGGAGAGCGCGTCCTCGAAGACGGCAGCCTGTGTCGGGTCGACGCCGAGCACTCTGGCCCCGGCGAGGAACGTGTCGGGGTGTGGTTTGCCGCGCAGCCCCTGCGCACGGGCGACCAGCCCGTCCACCCGAGCCTCCAGCAGCGGCTCGAACCCGGCGACGGCGATCACCTCACCCCCGTTCGCGCTGGCGGTGACCACGGCTCGGCGGAGCCCGGCGGCGGTCGCCGCCTTCAGATACCGCACCGAGCCCGGGTAGACCTCGACGCCGGCGGTACGCAGACGGTGCAGCAGCAGGACGTTCTTGCGGTTGCCCAGGCCGTTGACGGTCTCCGCCTCCGGCGGGTCGTCCGGGCTGCCCTCGGGAAGCACGATGCCGCGGGAGGCGAGGAACGACCGGACACCGTCGGCCCGGGGGCGGCCGTCGACATAGCGGTTGTAGTCCGGGCCCGGGTCGAACGGTTGGAACGGTTCGCCGGAGGCCGTGGCGCGCTGGCGGAGAAATTCATCGAACGTCTGCGTCCAGGCGGCGTTGTGTACGCGGGCGGTCTGCGTCAGCACACCGTCCAGATCGAAGAGACAGGCGGTCACGTGAGCAGGTAGGCCCAGCACGGTACGAATCTATCCACCCTGCTGGGCCGGCAAACCCGTTTCGGCCGCCCTGGGGCGTTTCAGTTCGGTCGCAGCGTCCAGATCACCGTCATCTCCGAGGTCGGCTTGCCGTCCTCGGTGGCGATCTGGACCGCGACGGGGAATTCCGGGCGTCGACCGGCGGCCAGTTCCTCGGCCACCTCGGCGGCCGGCCGGCCGAGTCGCGCGGTGGCCAGCACCGGACCCATGGCGAGTTTCCGGTAGGCGATCTCAGCCCGGACGGCCAACGGCACAGCCCGGTCGAGCAGCTGCCCGAAGGCGGCCAGCACGACTGCGCCGGAGGCCGTCTCGCCGAGGGTGAACATGGCGCCGGCGTGCGGGCCCCCGATGTGGTTGTGGGTGGCCGGCGAGTCGGGCAGCCGGACGACTGCCCGTACGCCGCCCTCCGCCTCGGGTGCCACCTCGACGAACTCGATACCGAGCGTACGAGCGAACGGCACCGCTTCCAGCATGCCGGCCGCCACCTGGCGGGAGTCGATAGTCATGGCCTGACGTTACTAACCGGTAACCAGGCCGGCAACCAGCGAATTCGCCGTCAGGGCACGGTCAGAGGTTGCCGATGATGCGCAGGATCTCCGCATAGAAGTTGCCGTCGATGCTGCGGAAGAACGAGAAATCCTGCCCCGGGTCGCCAAAGAACGGCCGCAACGTCCAAGCCAGCTGGGTGCCGACAAAACCGAAGAGCAGGATCCAGATGTAGAGCAGGGTCATGCTGGCCGGCCGCTGCGTCGGCTCCCCGCGTCGGGCCGTACGGCCGTCCCACGGGCGTTGCGCCACGTAGCCGGGCGGCAACGAGGCACCGGCCGGCTGCCCGGCCCACTGCGCCGGAACCTGGGCCGGGGCCGTCGCGGTGGCCACGGCACCGTTCGCGGTCGACTCGGCCACGGCGGCCCCGGCCGGCACGGCGACCGGCTCGGCGCTCTGGCCGGCGACCGGCGCGGCAACCGGCGTCGGCCCGGCAGGCACCGCGGCCGGCACGGCCTGGACCGGCGCCGGTGCGCCGGCCCGCTCGTCGACAGTGGCGTTGGCAGCCTCGGGCGCGAGCAGGCCATGGTCGTTGAGCACCTGCATCCCGCTGGTCAGGAAGCGCAACCCGACCAGCGCCGACAGGGTCAGGATCGACACGTTGAGCAGCTTGAAGAACCCGTAGTCGTTGGCGGTGATCAGGAAGAAGAGGCTGATCGGCGCGAACGCCACCGCGAGCATCGAGGTGACAGTGATCGCCACCATCACCAGCGCCAACGACTGCCGCACCGAGAGTCGAGCGCCGAACACCAGGTTGAACAGGTAGAGCGTGGGCAGGCAGATGACCAGGGTGACCAGGAACAGCAGCGGCAGCTTCAGCGCCGAGGTCAGCGCCATCAGCGGGCTGTGGAAGAAGCCCAGCACCGCCCCGTAGCAGGCCAACGCGATGGCGGAGCTGGTCAACATCCGCCCGGTGAGGGCGTTGAGGTCACGCTCGGCCACGATCTGCTGCCAGATGCTCTCGCGATCCCGCAGGATGCGCTCGATGACGAGCGGGCTGGGACGGTCACCCGACACGGGTGCACCCCTCTCGGTGGTCTTTCACAGTGGACTGGTGGGCAGACGGTAGGGCAGCGGGTGGCGGGACCGCCACCCCGTCCGGGCACGTCGTCAGCGCCAACCCACGTCGATCCGGTCGCCGCGCTCGTCGAAGAAGTGCAGCGCGTCCATCCGTACCGAGACGGCGAGCGGGTGACCGGCGCTGACCGCCGGGTACGGCGCCAGCCGCACCGCCAGCTCCGCCGGGCGGCGGTGGTGCCGGCCCGGATCGGGAAGCACGCTGGTCTGGACGCCACTGGGCGGTGCCTCCTGCGCCTCCACCGGCTTGCCGGTGAGCCGCTGCATCACCGAGCCGAAGCGGCGCAGGCCGCGCTGGCCGACCGGCGGCGGTTCGAGCGGGGCACCCATCTCGTCGACAACGATCGCTGTCGCGCCGATGTCGAGGAACGCCAACGACTCGTGCCCGTGGTGCTCCAGGTAACGGATCCGCCCACGCAGCACGTCGCCGGGGCTGTCCGGTGCGACCGGGGTGAGCGCCTCGGCCCGCATGCCGACCACGATCCGCTCACCGTGGTAGTGCGCCACCGCCCGACTGCGGATGTCGTTCCAGGGCAGGTAGAGCGACTGGTCACCGAGGTTGAGCGTGACGTACCGGTCGAGATGGACGTAGACCGACGCCTCCAGCAGGTTCATCCGTGGGCTGCCCAGGAACGCCGCCACGTAGAGCGTCGCCGGCCGGCCGTACACCTGGGTCGGTGTGCCCACGTCCTGGAGCACGCCGCGGCGCATGATGGCCACCCGGTCGGCCATGGTGAGCGCCTCGGCCTGGTCGTGCGTGACGTAGACGGTGGTGACGCCCAGCTCGCGGGTCAGGCCGGAGATCTCCGCGCGCAACTCGGCCCGCAGGCCGCTGTCCAGGTTGGACAGCGGCTCGTCCATCAGGAACAGGCCCGGCCGGCGGACGATCGCGCGCCCCATCGCCACCCGCTGCCGCTGCCCGCCGGAGAGCTGACCCGGCTTGCGGGCCAGCACGTCGCCGATGCCCAGCGCGCTCGCCACGTCGCTGACCCGCTCGCCCCGCGGCTCGGGCTCGACCCCGGCCAGCCGCAGCGGAAACGCGATGTTGTCGCCAACGGTCATGTGCGGGTAGAGGGCGAAGTCCTGGAAGACCATGGCGATCCTGCGGTCCCGTGGGGGCAGGTCGTTGGCCACCTCCCCGTCGAGCATGACCGCGCCGGTGGTCGGCTCCTCCAACCCGGCGATCATCCGCAGCACCGTCGACTTGCCGCACCCGGACGGCCCAAGCAGCACCATGAACTCGCCGTCGTTCACGTCCAAATTGATGCTGTCGACGGCCAGCGTGCCATCCCGGAAAACCTTGGTCACATCCTTGAGCGTGACGGTGCTCACCGTCTTCCCCCCCAGCGCGCGTCGGCCGAACCCCACAAGACTGTGACCAGGATCATGGGTTTGTGACATCGGGTAAACGTCTCATGTTCGATCGATGACGCTGCTATTACACGACAGAAGCCGCGATCAGCACCGCGTGGACCGCGCGCCCGGCTCCCCGAGGAACACCCGCCGCACCACCCGCTCCGCCGCGCGCCCGTCGTCCAACGTGCAGAACCGGGCCCGGAAATGCTCGCGGGCCTTGGTCGCCGCGTCCGAGCGCACCCCGCCGGTACGGAACAGGTCGAGCAGATCGCCGAAAGTGGAGGCTACCGCGCCCGGCGGTTCGGCGGTGACGTCGAAGTAGACCCCCCGAGCCAGCCGGTACGCCTCCCAGTCCGGGGTGTAGAGCACCATCGGCCGGTCCAACACGGCATAGTCGAACATGGCCGACGAGTAGTCGGTGACCAGCACGTCCGCCACCAGGTAGAGATCCTCCACCCGTTGATGGCCGCTGACGTCACGAACCCGCTCCCAGTCCCTCGGCTGGCCGGGGCGTCGATCACGGTCGTGGAAGTAGTGGCTGCGCATCAGCAACCGGCCCGAGTCACCCAACGCCTGGACGAACCGGTCCGGGTCGAACGGCGGACGGTAGCCGGGCAGGTGCTCGCGGTGCGTCGGGGCGTACAGGACGACAGGCTCGTCGGGGTCGAGGCCGAACTCCGCGCGGAGTCGGCGCACCTCGTCCGGGCTGGCGGTGACCAGGCGGTCGTTGCGCGGGTACCCCACCTCCAGCGTGGTGTACGTCGCCGGGTACGCCCGGTCCCACATCTGGGTGGAGAAGCTGTTGGCGCTGACGCTGTAGTCCCAGCGGTCCACCCGGCGCAACAGCCCGGCGAAGTCCATCCGGCCCGCGCCGATCGGGTAGCGCTGCTGATCCAGCCCCATCACCTTGACCGGCGTGCCGTGGTGGGTCTGCACGTGCACCTGTTCCGGTCGCTTGCGGACGAAGTCCGGAAAGTTGACGTTGTTGACCAGCCATCGGGCGCGGGCGAGCACCCGGTAGTACGCCGGCGTGCCGGCCACCACGTACTCCACTCCGGCCGGCACGGTCTCCACCCGGTCCCGGCGCACCACCCACACCCCGCGCACCCCCGGCGCCACCCGGCGGGCGACCTCGTAGATGGCCGCCGGGTTGCAGGAGTAACCCCGGTACCAGTACGCCGCGTACACCGCGAGAGTCGGGTCGACCGGCCGCCGCAACTCGGCCCGGTAGTACTCGCGCAGCAGACCGTCCCTGGTCAGCCGGGCACCGCGCCGGGCGACCGGGCCGACAGTGCGCCGTGCCGTGCGGGCCCGCCGGCGGGCGGCGTCACGGGCCCGGCTGGCGGCCCGCAACGCGCTGAAGGTGCGCCACCGGCCGGAGGCGACCAGCTTGTGCTTGATCCCCTCGACCCCGTCCGGTACCGGGTAGCCGCCGGCCGGCAGCCAGCGCTCGTAGTCCGCGGTGATCTGCGCGAAGAACGCCTCCCGCAACTCCGGCGCGATCCGCTGACCGTTGCCGAGCACTGTCAGGTAGTGCCAGATCATCCGTTCGAAGACCGCCGGTCGCAGGGCCTCCGTCGCCGACCCCCACGAATCCATCAGGTGGAAGACCCGGTGCCACTGCGGGAAGACCTCGAAGTGCCGGTCACCCCGGGTCCGGGTGATCGCGCCGGCGCGGCGCTGGCGGTAGTTGACGCAGACCCGGTCCAGTACGCCGATCCGGTGCGCGGCCATCAGCACCGGGTAGCTGAACGAGACGTCCTCGTACCAGCCGGGCGCGAAGCGCAGCCCCAGATCGGCGAGGAACTCCCGACGGACCAGCCGGTTCCACGCGGTGTGCAGCAGGTGCATCGCCTGCGGCCGGTCCCGCAGGCGGAAGGTGCCCGAGCCGGGCGACTCCGGAAACACCTCCGCCATGGCGCTGCGGGTGGCGGTGTCGTTCCAGTGGGTGCGGACGTGGTCGACCAGTAGGACGTCCGGGCGGGTGACCCGCAACCGTTCGGCGACCTCGGTCAGGCACTCCGGAGCCAGCCAGTCGTCGCCGTCGAGGAACCACACGTACTCGCCGACGGCCCGGTCCAGCCCGATGTTCCGGGCCGGACCGAGGCCGACGTTCTCCGACAGCCGGACCGAGTGGACCCGCTGGTCGCGGGCCGCGTACTCGTCGATGATGTCGCCGCTGGCGTCCGGCGAGCAGTCGTCGACCGCGATCACCTCGATGTCGGTCTCCGGCTGACCGAGGATGGAGTCCAGGCACTCCCGCAGGTATCCCTGCACCCGGAAGGCCGGCACCACGAAGCTGATCAGAGTCATCCGGCCGCCCTCCGTCAGCGCGGCGCGGCACCTCCAGCGCCCGCCGGCGCCACCGACGCCCGCGCGCTACGGGCCGGTCGCACGAACCAGGCCAGGACGACGCTCACCACGAAAACCACGAGAAGGTACGAACCGAGTGTAGCCAGTCCGATACCCGCAATACCGGCGATCGCCGCGAGGGCCAGCAGCACCGAGCGCCCCTCCCAGCCCAGCGTCGCCGCGTGCAGGGGCGGTGCCGCCTGCCGCTTCTCCAGCCGGGCGGTCAGGTCGTAGTGGTGCACGGTGAGCACGAAGACGTACCCGAAGATCAGCCAGCCGGGCGCCGCACCGACCACCCCGACCGCGATGGCGAACAGGTACTCGGCGGCCCGCAACGCCGCGGGCACCAGCCAGTCCAACGGACCGTTGTGCGCCGCCCCGGCACCCAGGCCGCCGACCAGCAGCACCAGCAGCGCCACCGGCACCGCCCAGCGCAGCCCCTCGGGCGCGTCGCTCAGCAGCGCCCCGACCAGCAGCACCGCCGGGCCGAGCGCGGCGATCACCGCCAGGGTCAGCGGCCCCATCGGGCGGACCACCGGCAACCAGCGGGCCAGCGGCCCGTCGTCGCGGTGCAGGGTGGCGTCGACCGTGTCCAGCACCGGCACCCACATCCAGCGGGCCCGCAGCGTCCGCAGCGCCCCGGTGTACGCGAACGCCAGCACCCCCCAGACCAGCACGGCGATCAGGCTGACCAGCGGGTTGAACAGCGCCACCGTCAGCGCGATCAGCGCCCACCGCTCACCGATCGGGAAGACCACTGTCCGCTTCAGCCAGTACGACACCGACCCGGTGTCCGCCTGCACCCTTGTCGACGCCGCGTTGAGCCGGTCACCGATCCCGCCGCTGGCGTTCGTCGCCGTACGCGGCCGACGGGCCGCCTCGTCGTGCAGCACCCCGTACCAGGTGTCGGTCATGTGCCGGACGGTCTGCAACGTCATCGCGGCGATCGCGAGCGCCCACCCGTTGCCCAGCCCGGCGTGGCTCACCCCGAAGCCCAGCCCGGCGTAGACCAGGTACTCCTTGGCCCGGTCCGCCATCGTGTCCAGCCAGCCGCCCCAGGCGCTGAAGTGCCGGGTGTAGCGGGCCAGTTGGCCGTCCACGCAGTCCAGCACGAAGCCCAGGTAGAGCAGCACCGCGCCACCGACCAGCGCGGGCCGCCCACCGACCCCGAACAGCACCGCCGCGCCCAACGCGAAGAGCACCGAGATGACCGTCACCCCGGTCGGGGTGAGCCGGAGCCGGGCCGAGAGCCGGACCACGTACGGCGACCAGGTGCTGACGAAGTAGGTGGAGAAGAAGTCGTCCTTCTCCTTCACCGACAGCCGCAGCTCGGCCCGGTCCTCGTCGACAGCTGTCACCGCCGCCTCGGCAGCGGTCAGCCCGGCCGGGTCCTCGACCCGGTGGGCGACGAGCAGGCGTACCCGCTGGGCGAAGATCAGGGTGCCGAGCGCCGCGAGGCCCGCGAAGAGCCGGTCCACGGCGGACCCGGGGCCACCGGCCGCGACCGACCCCCCGGACCCGGACCCGCCGGTCGCCGGCAGCGGCGCCACGTCGCCGGCCGGGCCGATCGGGGCGGCGACGGGGAGCATCCCGGACGCGGCGGCCCGGGCGGCGGCCGCGAGGGTCGGCAGGTCGTCCACGCCGACCCGCAGCGCGCCGCCGAACACGCCGGTGGCGGCCCCGTCGAGGGCGTCCAACGCGCCGGCGTCGACCACCTGGCCGCGTTCCTCGCGCACTGCGGTCCGACCGGGCACCGGCGGGTCACCGAGGACCAGCGCCACGGTGGGGCCCACCGGGCTGGTGGCCAGGTGCCGCAGTACGGCGGTGTGCGCGACCAGGTCCGTTCCGGTGACCAGCACCGGGGCGGTCGCGGTGCTGACCAGGTCGGACAGCTCGTCGAGGTTGGCGGCGAAGCGCACCTCGTCCGCCCCGGCCACGCGCAACTGGGCGGCCAGCCGGTCGGCCAGCGGCTCACCGGTCGCGGTGTTCAGGCCCGCCGCGGGTGTCCCGGCGGCGAGCACGATCGCGAGCGTCACCGCGGGACCGCGGCGTGGTACGCGTCGAGCGCCTCGGCGATGGTGCCGTCGAGCGTCAACCGGCCCGCGTCGAGGTACAACCCCCGACGACAGAACCGGGTCAGGTCCTTTTCGTTGTGTGACACCAGCACCAGCGTGCGCCCCTCCCCGAGCAGACGATCAATAGTCGCGTAACACTTCTTGCGGAACTCCGCGTCCCCGACCGCTGTCACCTCGTCCATCAGCAGGATCGGGTGCGGCAGGTGCGAGATGATCGCGAAGCCCAGCCGCACCTTCATCCC
Source organism: Micromonospora sp. NPDC047187 (assembly GCF_040643355.1). Lineage (NCBI taxonomy): Bacteria > Bacillati > Actinomycetota > Actinomycetes > Micromonosporales > Micromonosporaceae > Micromonospora > Micromonospora sp. NPDC047187. The sequence continues at coordinate 333,132 of NZ_JBEYUF010000002.1, read as the reverse complement.
CGACGAGTAGTGCCGCACCGACGTGTCGATGGCCCGTTCCACCTGCTCACCGGCGAACTCGACGATCTCGTCGAAGTGCCGCTTCAGGTACCCCGTCGACAGTCCGTGCAGCCCACCGACCAGGTGCAGGTTCTCCCGCCCGGTCAGGTCGTTGGAGAAACCGGCGGACAACTCCAGCAACGGCGCCACCGCGCCGTGCACCCGGATGCCGCCCTCATCCGGAATGAGCACCCCGGCGATCAGCCGCAGCAGTGTGCTCTTGCCGGTGCCGTTGCGCCCGATCACCCCGACGGTCTCGCCTGGCTCGATGCTGAACGACACGTCCCGCAGCGGCCAGAACTGGCCGGGCAGCGCGCCACGGGCGCCCCGGTGGATGAACAACTCGCGCAGCCGCAGCTGGCGGCGACGGTTGCGGACGAACCGAATGCCCAGGCCGTCGGCCTCGATGATCGGCGCGGCCACCTCAGAGCTCCTTGAGCACGGCGGGCTCCAACCGGCGGAACGACCACCAACCGGCGGCCAGCACCAGCACGCTGCCGACGATCGTGGTGGCGAGCAGCCGGGCGTCCGGGAACTCGTCCGGATACCAGATCGCGTGGTGCAGCTGGAAGATCCCGACCAGCGGGTTCAGCTCGTACACCACCTTCAACCAGCCGGGCAGCCCGGACTCCCGGACCAGGCTGAGCGGATAGATGATCGGAGTGGCGTAGAAGAGCACCCGGATGATCAGCCGCATCAGCCGTTCCACGTCGCGCATCAGCACGTTCCACGCGGACAGCAGCAGGGCGAGCCCGGTCAACAGGACGGCCTGGACGGCCACCGCCAGCGGCAGGGAGAGCAGCGACCAACCGGGGTGAATCCGACCATGCACCGCGTAGACCACCGCGATGGCGATCAGGATCGGCAGGCCGGCCGCGTACTCGGCGAACCGGCCGGTGACCCGGCCGATCGGAAAGACCTGACGCGGCACGTTCATCGTGGTGATCAGCCGGGACTGGCCGGTCAGCGCGTTCGTCGCCTCGCTCAGCGCCGAGCTGGTCCACATCCAGGCGAAGATGCCGGTGATCAGGAACAACGGGTACGACCCGGCCGCCTCACCGAGGTGCCGACCGGTGTCCCGGGAGTAGAGCACCCCGAAGACGAACCAGTAGATGGCGCCCATGCCGAGCGGCTCGATCAACGACCAGAAGTAGCCCAGCACCGACTGCTGGTACTTGACCGCGAGATCCCGCCTGACCAGGATGCGCAGCGAGTTGCGGTGCGACCACAACGCCGCGACGCCAGAGGTCACCGCAGCCTCCCGCCTCCTGAAACGGACGACAGGTTAGCAGTCGGTGAACGATTGCCCCGAATCGACCGGACTCAGCACTCGATCACGTTGACGGCCAAACCGCCACGCGCCGTCTCCTTGTACTTGACCTTCATGTCGGCGCCCGTCTCCCGCATGGTCTTGATGACCTTGTCCAGCGACACCTTGTGCACCCCGTCGCCGCGCAGCGCCAGCCGGGCGGCCGTGATCGCCTTGATGCTAGCCACCGCGTTCCGCTCGATGCAGGGGATCTGCACCAGGCCACCCACCGGGTCACAGGTCAACCCGAGGTTGTGCTCCATCCCGATCTCGGCGGCGTTCTCCACCTGCTCCGGGGTGCCACCGAGCGCCTCGGCCAACCCCGCCGCCGCCATCGAGCACGCCGAACCGACCTCACCCTGGCAGCCCACCTCGGCGCCCGAGATCGACGCGTTCTCCTTGAACAGCACACCGATCGCCCCCGCCGTCAGCAGGAACCGCACCACACCCTCGTCATCGGCGTCCGGCACGAACCGGGTGTAGTAGTGCAGCACCGCCGGAATGATCCCGGCCGCGCCGTTGGTCGGCGCGGTGACCACCCGGCCGCCCGCGGCGTTCTCCTCGTTGACCGCGAGCGCGAACAGCGTCACCCAGTCCATCACGTGCAGCGGGTCGGCCGACCCGGCCTCCGCCTCCAGGCCGCGCCGCAGCTCCGCCGCGCGCCGCCGAACCTTCAACCCCCCAGGGAGTACGCCGTCCCGCTCGCAGCCGCGCTGCACGCACTCCTGCATCACCCGCCAGATCTCCAGCAGACCCGCCCGGATGTCCGCCTCGCTGCGCCAGGAGCGCTCGTTGGCCAGCATCACCTCGCTGATCGACAGCCCGGTGCGGGTGGTGACGTCGAGCAGTTGCGCCCCGGTCAGGAAGGGGTACCGCACCGCCGTGCTGTCCGGCTTGATCCGGTCCGCCCCCGCCGCCGCCTCGTCCACCACGAACCCGCCGCCGACGGAGTAGTAGGTGCGGCTGCGCAGCACAGCACCGGCCCGGTCGTACGCCACGAAGGTCATCCCGTTCGGGTGGTACGGCAACGACCGGCGGCGGTGCAGCGTCAGGTCCCGATCCGGGTCAAAGTCGATCTCGTGCGCGTCGAGGATGTTGAGCCGCCGTTCGGCCCGGATCCGCTCGACCCGAGGCCCGACGGTGTCCGTGTCGACGGTCTCCGGCGACTCACCGGCCAACCCGAGCAGCACCGCCGGACCGCTGCCGTGACCGTGCCCGGTGGCACCCAGCGAGCCGAACAGCTCGGCCTGCACCCGCGCCGTGTCGCTGAGCAGCCCGTCGGCCTTCAGCCCACCAACGAACGTCCGCGCGGCCCGCATCGGCCCCACAGTGTGTGAGCTGGACGGCCCGATACCGACGCTGAAGAGGTCGAAAACACTGATCATGGCTGCTTCCTCGCCGTCGTCCCGGCGTACGGGACCCGGCCGGGTCGTGACCGCCGGTCTGGCGGCCCCGCTCGTGACCGTCCGGGGTATGGGGTGCCGGCCCTCCGGGGTGTGGAAGGCCGATCAGCCAGCCTACCCGCCCAGCTCACCGCCCACCCGGTCCGGGACGTGAACACCGGACCACCGTCTCCCGCCCGACGGCGGCGTGCGGTGGGCGGGGCGGGGAGGCGTCAGCGGGGGGCTGCCCGGGTAAAGCACCTACGGGTCCACGGGTTGCCGCTCATCCTCGGGACCGAGGGCGAGGTGGCCATCCCCTTCTACCGTGGATTGCAGACGCGGCGCACCGCCGCAGAGTGGGAGTACGACGATGAGTCGCAAACTGGTCCGGCCCCGCGAGGGGCGCATGCTCGCCGGTGTCTGCGCCGGCCTCGGGCGGCGGTTCGGCATGTCGGCCGGAATGGTCCGGCTGCTGTTCCTGCTGTCGCTGCTGCTGCCCGGCACGCAGGTGATCGTCTACCTGATCCTGTGGGTGCTGATGCCGAACGAGGACCGCTACCTGGCCTCCACCGGCCACTGATCCCGCCCCGCGCACCTGACGTAATTGCAGATCTTGGACAGTTTCCGTTAGCAACCAACGCGGGGCACCACACGGAAGCGCCCGCTCCGACGGAAGTCGGTGCGGGCGCTTCGGCGTACGGGACGCAGGTCAGGGGGCTATGTAGGTGACAGTGATCTGCTGGTAGCCGAGGGAGCGGAGCAGCCCCTCCAGCATCTTGCGGGTGTTCTCCTCGGCTCGGGCGGAGAGCCCGCTGTCCCGGGCGGCGGCGGTGATCCGGTCCTCGGCGAGCTGGTAGACCTGCTGCTGCCGGTTGGGGTCGTTGCCGACCAGGTCACCGAGTCGGTTGAGCAGACCACGCTGCTCGGCGAAGACGTAGCTCTTCTCCATGTCGAGGTTGGTCTCACCGAGCTGCGGCGCGGGCAGCTTGATCTCGACGGACTTGCCGTCGGCGGACTGGACGACGGCACCCTCACCGATCTTGGTGAAGTCGACGTACGCCTCGACGCTGCCGGCCCCGACGAACAGGGTGCGCTCGTTGAGCAGGAAGTCCGGAACGTTGCGCCGGTCGTTCTGCGTGTCGACCACCACCTGGAAGTTGCCTTCCGCGGCCACGTAGCGGCTGAGGTCCTGGATCGACTTCAGCAGCGGTGGCTGACTGCGGTCGGTCTGCTCCTTCGCGAACGGGTTGCGGAACTCCGGCAGGATCCCGGTCGCCTGAATGCCGAGCAGCACGACCACGGCCAGCGCGGCGGCGCCGAGCAGCAGGAGCAGACCGCGGGCCGCCCCACCGCCACCGCCACCGACGGGGCCATCGCCATCGCTCGGCGGGCCACCGGGGCCAGCAGGCCCACCGGGACCGGCCGGCTCGCCGGGGCCACCCGGCGTATCAGCGGTCCACTCGGGTGTCGCGGTCGACCGCGCCTTGAGATCGTCACCGGTCGGGTAACCGGGGAACTCCCTCGTGGGCTCGTTGCTGCCAGCGTCGCGGGCCATCACGCTCACCGTCCTCGTCAGACAAGTCGTCTGTCAATGACGGTACGGCCCCGATACGACAGTCGCGCGGCGAGCGCCAGGAAGTGACAAACGGGCAGGTCAGGCGAACGCGGAGAGCCCGGTGAGCCGCTGCCCGATGACCAGTTGGTGGATCTCGGAGGTGCCCTCGTAGGTCAGCACGCTCTCCAGGTTGTTGGCGTGCCGCATCACCGGGTACTCACCGGAGACGCCGTTGGCGCCGAGGATGGTGCGACACTGTCGGGCGATGGCCAGGGCCTCCCGCACGTTGTTCAGCTTGCCCACGCTGACCTGCTCGGGCCGCAGCCGCCGGGCGTCGGCGAGCCGGCCCAGGTGCAGCGCGAGCAGTTGCCCCTTCACCAACTCGACTGCCATGTCGGCGAGCTTCGCCTGGGTGAGTTGGAAGCCGGCCAGTGGGCGACCGAACTGGGTGCGGGTGGTCGCGTACGCCAGTGTGGTTTCCAGGCAGTCGCGGGCCGCGCCGACCGCGCCCCAGACGATGCCGTAGCGGGCCTCGGTGAGGCAGCTCAGCGGCGCCTTGAGCCCGACCGCCTCGGGCAGTTGGGCGTCGGCCGGCAGCCGGACGTCGTCGAGCACGATCTCGCCGGTCACCGACGCGCGCAGCGACATCTTGCGGCGGATCTCCCGGGCCGTGACGCCGGGAGTGTCAATGGGTACGGCGAAACCCCGTACGCCCTCGTCGGTGCGCGCCCAGATCACCGCGACGTCCGCGATCGGGGCGTTGGTGATCCACATCTTGCCGCCGGTGAGCACCCAGTCGTCGCCGTCGCGGCGGGCCCGGGTGGCCATCGAGGCGGGGTCGGAGCCGTGATCAGGCTCGGTGAGGCCGAAGCAGCCGATCGCCTCACCGGTGGCCATCGACGGCAGCCACCGTCGCTTCTGCTCCTCGCTGCCGTAGCGCCAGATGGCGTACATGGCAAGCGATCCCTGCACGGAGACCAGGGAGCGGAGGCCGGAGTCGCCGGCTTCCAACTCCTGGCAGGCCAGCCCGTAGGCGACAGCGGAGGCACCGGCGCAGCCGTAGCCGGTCAGGTGCATGCCGAGCAGGCCGAGCTTGCCGAACTCGCGGGCCAACTCCCGGGCGGGCACCTTGCCGTCCTCGTACCAGTCGGCGACGTGGGGTCGCACCCGGTCGTCGACGAGTTGACGGACGACGTCGCGGATCTGCCGCTCCTCCTCGCTGAGCGACGGGTCCAGGTCGAGCAGGTCCAGCGCAGCGGTCATGGACGCCACCCTAACGAAGGTTCAGCGCGGGAAAGAAGGGCTCGTCACTCGATGGGCTCGGAGAGCACCAGCACTCGCGCGTGGATCTGGTTGCGCTGCTGGAGGGCGGCGCGCAGCGCCCGGTGCAGCCCGTCCTCCAGGTAGAGCCCGCCGTTCCACTGCACGACGTGCGGAAAGAGGTCACCGTAGAAGGTGGAATCCTCGGCGAGGAGCTTGTCCAGCGCCAACTCGCGCTTGGTGGTGATCATCTGATCCAGGCGCAGTGGCCTCGGCGGGATCTCCGCCCACTGCTTGAGCGTCAGATTGTGCTCCGGATAGGGACGCCCGTCCCGGACCGCTCTGAAGATCACGACGGCACGCTCCCCTCCCCGTGGCCGGGCCGACCGACGGCGCCGAGCCGGGCCGCGGCGGGCACCGCGCGGCGCGGCACCGATGACCGTGCCAGCCTAGCCGCCCAGCGCACGCTACGTTCTGCTCCCTGATGTCAGTTTCGCTATCGCTCGTCCGATCCTCAACCGGACGAACGGGACGTGCGTGTCAGTTCCACCGGCCGCGCCGCACGACCTCGTCCATCGGGCGACGTCCACGGCGCAACGATGGTGACCGATGGTCGGCTGCACGGTAACCGATTGTGACGGCGCCGATGGGCTGATACTCCGCCGGCACGCCGAACGCGTCCCGGTAGGCGGCGAGCCGCTGCGGCGGAATGCCGAAGAAGCACGCCCCCAGCCCCTCGTCCACAGCGGTGAGCAACATCAGCAACGCCGCGAATCCGGCGTCCACGTGCCAGTACGGCACCGGCCACCGGTCCGCGGACTGATCCGTCCAGCCCTTGTCCGGCTCCGCGTACCGCCGCAGGTACGCCGACTCGTTGGCGTGCGGCACCACGATCAGGGGTGCCCGGCGCATGCCCGCGAGCCAGCGCTCCCGCCCACCGCCATCGGGGGTGGTGGCGGCCCAGAACCGGTCCCGATCGGCCAGCTCCTCCAACACCAGGAAACCCCAGCCCTGGGCGAAGCCGGCCGACGGCGCGCGGACCGCGTGGTCGAGCAACCGGTCCACCACGTCGGGCGGGACGGGGCGGTCCGGGTCGTAGTTGCGCACCATCCGCCGTCGGCGGACGACCTCGGCGAACTCCATCAGGCGCCGGGGCGGATGCCCCAGGCACCTCGCCAGGTAGTGCCGGGCTTGAGGGTGAGCAGGTCCTTGCCCGACCGGAACGCGTCCGGTGGGCAGGTCATCGGCTCGACCGCCACCGAGCGGCGGTACCGATCGCCGGTGAGGGCGTCCCCGGTGAACACCTGCCACCAGCCGAACTCGGCGTCCGCCCAGATGCTCACAGCGGCCGAACCGTCCGGCGCGGCGAGGCTCACCGACGAACCGCCGTCGGCGTCCCGGATCACCTCGCCGAAGCAGGAGTCCAGCACGGCCGCGCCGATCCGGCGGGGGCTGGTCCAGTCGTACTCGGTGCCGGCCACCGGGGTCACCCCCACCGGCAGCAGCCGACCGTCCACCAGCACCCGGCTCCGGGTGGGCAGCCGCAACACCAGGTCGTCCACAGCGACGCCCGGCAGTTGCAGGTACGGGTGCACGGAGAAGCCGAACGGGGCCAGTTCCCCACCGATGTTCGTCACCTCGTGCTCGGCGCGCAGCCCGTCCGCGTCGACGCTCCACCGGCTGCGCAGCCGCAGCGGCCACGGGTAGCCGGGCTGCGGCGGCAGGTCGTAGCCGACCGTCACGGCGTCCGCCGACTGCTCCAGCAACTGCCACGGCACCCAGTTGACCAGCCCGTGGATGGCCACGTGCCGCTCCGGCTCGGTCAGCGAAAGCTGGTGCGTCCGCCCGTCGAACGAGTAGCGACCATCGCGGATCCGGTTCGGCCAGGGTGCCAGCACCTGCCCGGTGCAACCGGGGCAGACCTCGTCGGTCTGGTACCCGTCGAGCAGGTCGACACCGTCGTGCCGGTACGTCCGGAGCCCACCGCCGACCTCCACGATGACGGCCTCGTGGCCGGCGGCGGAGATGGTCCACTGGGCGCCGGAGAACGGGCGCTGATCGGGGCTTTCCATGCCGGCGACACTAACCGGTCAGGTCCGGTTGTCGCTCGACGCCGTCGCCGCCCGGTAACGCAGCAGCGCCGGGAACGCGACAGCCAGCACCACCACGAGCACCGCGGAGGCGAGCCCACCGGCCACCCAGGCCACCCCGCCACCGAACCCGGCGGCCATGGTGCCGGCGCGCAGATCGCCCAGGCGTGGGCCACCCGCCACCACTACGGTGTTCACGCCCTGGAGCCGGCCGCGCATCCGGTCCGGTGCGTAGACCAGCAGCATCGACTGACGCAGTACCGCGCTGATCAGGTCGGCGGCGCCGGCCACGGCGAGCAGCACGACCATCAGCCAGAGCTGGTGGGCCAACCCGGCCGCGGCGATCGCCAGGCCCCAGCCGACCACCGCGAGCACCAGGCCGAGCCCCTGGCGGCGGAGCCGGCCGATCCAGCCGGAGGTCAACCCACCGATCATCGAGCCGATCGCGATGGCGCTGTAGAGCAGACCGACCGAGCCACCGCCGCCGAACCGCTCGTGCGCGATCTCCGGAAAGAGGGCCCGTGGCATGGCGAGGATCATCGCGATCAGGTCGACCCCGAAGGACAGCAGCAGGACCGGGGTGGTGGCCAGGTAGCGGAACCCGTCGACGACGCTGGCCAGACCGGCACGCCGGGCCTGGCCGTCGGCGGTGGGCTCGGGCGGGAGCGAGGGCAGCCGCAGCGCGGCCCAGAGCATCGCTGTGAACAGCACCGCGTCCAGCCCGTAGGCGATCGGCAGGACCACAGTGGTGTCCGGCGAGGCGGAGAGGATCAGGCCGGCGGCGAGCGGGCCGGCGACCGAGGCGGCGGTGAAGGTCGTGTAGTTCAGCGTGGTGGCGGACGCCACCAGGTCGTCCGGCACCAGCCGGGGCAGCATGGCGCTGCGGGCCGGCGAGCTGATCGCGAAGGCCACCGACTGCAACGCCATCAACGCCAGCAGCAGCACCGGGCTGCCCACGTCGAGCACCGCCTGGAGCAGCAGCCCGAGAGTGGATGCCCAGAGCAACAATGAGCCGCCGAGCAGCACCGCACGCCGGTCACGGGCGTCGGCGACCGCGCCGCCCCAGAGCCCGAAGACCAGCAACGGTACGAAGGCGGCCACGCCCAGCAACCCCACCCAGAACGAGTCCCGGGTCAGGGCGTACATCTCCACCGGCACCGCGACGGCGGTGAACTGGAAGCCGAACATCGCCACCGTGTTGCCGAGCCAGAGCCGGCGGTACGCCGGAACCCGCAGCGGACGTACGTCGATCGCCCAGCGGCGCGCTGCGCGCGGCCGGGTCTCCCGCACACCCGTCACGGCGCCAACCGCTCGACGATCCAGTCACCCTGATCGAGGCGACGGAAGCGGAGCCGGTCGTGCAACCGGCCGGCCCGGCCCTGCCAGAACTCCACCGACTCGGGTTGGACCCGCAGCCCGCCCCAGTGCGACGGAGCCGGGATCTCGGCCTGGTCGGCGAACTGCTCGGCCACCTCCTGGTACCGCTGCTCCAGCGCCGCCCGACCCGACACCACCTGCGACTGCGGGCTGGCCCAGGCACCCAGTTGGGAGCCGCGCGGCCGGCTGGCGAAGTACGCCTCGCTCATGGCGCGGTCGACCGGCGCGACCCGTCCGGCGACCACCACCTGACGCTGCATGGGAAACCACGGAAAGACCAGGCTGGCGTACGGGTTGGCGGTCGCCTCGACGCCCTTGCGCGACAGGTGGTTGGTGAAGAAGACGAAGCCCTCCGGGTCGTACCCCTTCAGCAGCACCGTCCGCCCGCTCGGCCGGCCGGCCGAGTCGGCGGTGCCCACCACCATGGCGTTCGGTTCGGGCAGCCCGAAGGCCACCGCGTCGGCGAACCAGCTGTCGAACTGGGTGTGCCAGTCGACGGCCAGGTCAGCCTCGGTCAGGCCCAGGTCCGCGGCGTACTCGTTACGCATCGCGGCCGGGGCGGGTGTGTCACCCGTCACGTCCCCACTCCTTTTCGGGGGCCCCGCCAGCACCCTCCCGCGCTGACCAGCCCGCCCTGCCCAGTCTCACTGAGCCGCGCGGAGAATGCGCGTCCGGGGATGTCGCGTGCAGCACAGTCGCAGCGGGTCGCGTATCCCTTACTCAGCAGGCAGTATGTTCCGAACACATCCCTGAGGGTCGCCTAAGGCGCTCGGCCGATCGGGCCGGATGAGCGATCGGGCGCACCGACCAGATCCAGGAGAGCGACATGGCCGATTTCAAACCCGGGCTGGAGGGCGTCGTCGCCTTCGAGACCGAGATCGCCGAACCTGACCGTGAGGGCGGTGCGCTGCGCTATCGCGGAGTCGACATCGAGGATCTGATCGGCCAGGTGTCGTTCGGCAACGTGTGGGCACTGCTTGTCGACGGCCGGTTCGGGCCGGGCCTGCCGCCGGCGGAGCCGTTCCCGGTGCCGGTGCACTCCGGTGACATCCGCGTCGACGTGCAGTCCGCGGTCGCCATGCTGGCCCCGTACTGGGGTCTCAACCAACTGCTGGACATCTCCGACGAGCAGGCCCGTGAGGATCTCGCCCGGGTCTCGGTGACCGCGCTCTCCTTCGTCGCCCAGTCCGCCCGCGGCCTCGGCCTGCCGGCGGTGCCGCAGAAGGAGATCGACAAGGCGCAGACCATCGTCGAGCGGTTCATGAAGCGCTGGCGCGGCGAGCCCGACCCGCGGCACGTCAAGGCCGTCGACGCGTACTTCATCTCGGCCGCCGAGCACGGCCTGAACGCGTCCACCTTCACCGCTCGCATCGTCGCCTCCACCGGGGCGGACGCGGCTGCCTGCATCTCGTCGGGCATCGGGGCCCTCTCCGGCCCGCTGCACGGCGGCGCCCCGTCCCGGGTGCTCAGCATGCTGGAGGCGGTGGAGCGCAGCGGCGACGCGGAGGGCTACGTCAAGGGCGTCCTCGACCGCGGCGAGCGGTTGATGGGCTTCGGCCACCGCGTCTACCGTGCCGAGGACCCGCGCGCCCGAGTGCTCCGGCGTACGGCCAAGGAGCTGGGCGCGCCGCGCTTCGAGATCGCCGAGGCACTGGAGAAGGCCGCCCTCGCCGAGCTTCAGGCCCGCCGCCCGGACCGGGTACTGGCCACCAACGTCGAGTTCTGGTCGGCCGTGGTGCTGGACTTCGCCGAGGTGCCGGCGCACATGTTCACCTCGATGTTCACCTGCGCGCGGATGGGCGGCTGGAGCGCGCACATCCTGGAGCAGAAGCGCCTGCAGCGGCTGGTCCGCCCGTCCGCCCTCTACATGGGCCCGGAGACTCGCAAGCCGTCCGACGTCGAGGGCTGGGCCGCCATCCCGCACGGCGTCTGAGCTGGTAGGCAAGGGTCCCTCCTCGACGTCAGGCGTCGAGGAGGGGCCCTTCTCGTTGGTTACCGGGGCCGACTGTGGCGAAGGACTCAGACCGACCGCCGGGACCCCGCCCATCGCCGTTCGGTCCGGGTGCGAGGATGAGGGCCGGCAGTGTCGCCGGGCCCGCCCTCGCCCTTGCGGAAGGATCTTCAAGACCGTGGCTGACGCACCGATCATCCGGATTCCCGATGAGATCAAGCCCGCCGACGGACGCTTCGGCTGCGGCCCGTCCAAGGTCCGCCCGGCGGCGGTGTCCGCTCTCGCCGAGGTCGCGACCACCTACCTCGGCACCTCGCACCGGCACAAGACGGTCCGTGACCAGGTGGCCCGGCTGCGCTCCGGCATCGCCGAGTTCTTCTCGCTGCCCGAGGGCTACGAGGTGATCATCGGCAACGGCGGCACCACCGCGTTCTGGGAGGTCGCCACCTTCGGCCTGATTCGCGACCGGGCCCAGTTCGCCAGCTTCGGCGAGTTCGGCGCCAAGTTCGCCAAGTCGGTCAAGGACGCCCCCTTCCTGGGTGAGCCGACCGTCCGCAAGTCCGACGCGGGCAGCGCGCCGACGCTGGTCGCCGAGTCCGGCGTGGACGCCTACGCGACGCCGCAGAACGAGACCTCGACCGGTGTGGCCGTGCCGATCAGCCGGGTGGCCGGCGCCGACGAGGGCGCACTGCTGCTGGTCGACGCGACCTCCGGCGCGGGTGGCCTGGAGGTCAACGTCGGTGAGACCGACGTCTACTACTTCGCCCCGCAGAAGTGCTTCGGCTCCGACGGTGGTCTCTGGCTGGCTCTGATGTCCCCGGCGGCACTGGACCGGGCCGCCGAGATCAAGGCGTCCGGGCGTTACATCCCCGCCTTCCTCGACCTGGTCACCGCGATCGACAACTCGCGGCTGGAGCAGACCTACAACACCCCGGCGCTGGCCACCATCTTCCTGGCCGCCGAGCAGACCGACTGGATGAACGCGCAGGGCGGCCTGTCCTGGGCGGCGAAGCGCACCGCCGAGAGCGCCGCCGCGGTCTACGGCTGGGCCGAGCGGTCCAGCGTGGCCACCCCGTTCGTCACCGACCCGGCGCTGCGCTCCAACGTGGTCGCCACCATCGACTTCGCCGACGGGGTGGACGCCACTGCGATCGCCAAGGCGCTGCGCGCCAACGGCATCGTGGACACTGAGCCCTACCGCAAGCTCGGTCGCAACCAGCTGCGGGTGGCGCTGTTCCCGGCCGTCGAGCCGGCCGATGTCGAGGCGCTCACCGCGTCCATCGACTACGTGGTCGAGCGACTCTGACGTTCGTCACGGTCGGTGTCCGTTGGGGCCTCCACGGACACCGACCGTGATCATCGCCGCAGCTCAGTCACGACATGCGGGGTGTCGCTTCCCCCACCCCGAGGCAGATGCGCGTACGGTGGTCCGAGACGCCTGGGTGGCCGACTCGTGGCGTGCGGCCAGCGAAGCGGGACGGAGGCAACGCTATGCGCCCAGTACGCTTCGTCGCCCTCTCCGAGGACGGCCAGGCCCTGGTGCTCGCCGACGAGGTGGGGCGGCTCCTCGCCCTGCCGATCGACGAACGCATCGCCGGCGTGATGCACCCCGAGCCGGGTGCACCGCCGCTCGCGGTCGCACCGAGCACCGTCGATCCGATTCCCTCACTGTCTCCTCGGGACATTCAGGCCCGCATCCGCTCCGGTGAGTCCGCGGAGGATGTCGCCCGGATCGCCGGGGTTCCGGTCGACCGCGTGCTGCGCTATGCCGGCCCGGTGTTGCAGGAGCGGGCGATGCTCGCCCAGCACGCCCGCCGCACCCGCCTCAAGGGCGCGGAGAAGCCCACCCCGCTCGCCGAGGTGGTCAACGGTCGGCTGAGCCAGCACGGCATCGACACCGAGAAGATCTCCTGGGACGCGTACCGGCGTGACGACGGCACCTGGCGGATCATCGCCACCTGGCCGTCGGGGAAGGCCACCGCGCAGGCCATCTGGGACATGGACAAGGCCCGGCAGGTGGTCACGCCGCACGACGACATGGCGCAGTACCTGTGCGCCGAGCGGCCCACGCCGATCCTCGGCCAGGAGCCGGCACCGGAGCGGACCGGGCACGCCCTGCCCGGTCCGTCGCGTGGCGAGCCGAGCCGTGGTGGGCACGGGTTGCCTGCCGCGTCCGAGCACCCGCGCCCCGGCCGCGATCCGATCCGGGCTGGCCGGGACGCGCTGCTCGCCTCACTGGACCGCCCGCTCGGCGGTTCGTCGGGTCGTGGCCTGGAGCCGCGTACCCCGGCTGCTCTGGCCGGGTCGGACGCTCCTCGACAGCGGCCCGTCGGCGGGGGTGCCGCCGCGCTGCTCGGTGGCGGCCAGGGGTCGGCCTTCGAGGACGACTCGGACGCGCCCAAGGAGGTGCCGGCCGTGCCGTCGCTCGCGGTGCTGCGACCCCGAAGGACGGCCGCCGCGGCGGCCTCCGGCGAGTCCACCGACGCCAACGGCAAGCCGCGCAAGCGGTTGCCGAGCTGGGACGACGTGCTCTTCGGCAGCGGCCCGGCCGCCCGCGAGTCTTCCTGACGCTTCGCGTTGACGGGTGACGCACCGTCACCCGTCAACGCGTGCGTTCGGACCTCACCGAATGGCTCCGGCGTCTTCCCGATGAGGGGCGGCGACCCCGCGTACTGCCTCGGCGACGGCGCGGAAGTCCTTCTTGAGGATCGCACCGTGGTTGCTGGCGACCTTCGCCCCGATGGTGATGTGCGGGTTGCGGACGGTCACCGCGTCGAGGCTGGCACGGATCTGCTCCTGCTCGTCCCCGCGACTGCCGAGGGACGCTCCCGAGGCGACCACGTACCGCACCGGGACGGTGATGGCGTCCAGGACCGGGCCCAGTTGGCGCTCGCGGGAGAGTTCGCCGAGTTCGATGTTGCTGTCCGCCATCTGGTCGGCGTTCATCCGTGGGGTCAGGCCGGTCGGGCGCAGCAGCGGCATGAACAGGTTCATCCGTCGGAACATCTTGCGGATCCGCTGCGCCATGGCCTCGTCGAGCCAGTCGTGCGGGAACGCGCCGTCGACCAGGACCGCGCCCAGGGCACGCTCCGGGTTCCGGTTGGCCCAGTGGGCCCCGACCACCGCTCCGTAGGACCAGCCCACCAGCACCGCCCGGGCCACCCCCCGGGCGGCGAGAACGGCGTCGACGTCCCGGACGGCCGCTTCGAACGAGTAGTCGGCTGAGCGCTTCGACTTCCTGCCGCGAGCCCGCTCGTCGTAGGTGATGTGCCGGAATTCGGTACCCAACTCGGCGATGACCCGCCGCCAGTAGCCCTGGGTGGCGAACTGGCCGTTGAGGTAGACCAGCGGGATGCCGGGGCCGCCGGTGTCGGTGACGGCCAGGGCGGTGTCGTCGACCGGCACCATGCCGGTCCAGGCCGAACTGGTCGAGGACATGCTGTTGTTGGTCATCTCGATCCGTCCCTTTCAGAGGCTGCGGGCGTGGATGTCGCCCTGCAGGGTGCTGGCGTGGATGTCGAGCTCGACGGTGCCGTCGTTCTTGAGGGCGTTGCTGACGCGGCCGTGGCCGGTGCCGGCGTCGAGGGCGGCCGAGACACCGGCCGCCGCCGCGATCGAGATGTCGCCGGACTGGGTACGGAGGACGACAGTGCCGCGCGTGGCCTCGGCGACAGTGATGTCACCCCGGGCGGTGCTGATCTCGGCGGGGCCGTTGAGCCGGCCGACCTCGACGTCGCCGTCGATCGCGGTGAGGCGGACACTCGCGGCCTCGTCAATCTTGATCTTCTGGTACGCCCCGTCGAAGGCGACGTCACCGAGGCGGCCGACGCCCCGAAGCTCGGCGCTGGCGGCCCTGGCCTCGACGTGGGAGCCGGCGGGCACCCGGACGGTGACCTCCAGGGAGCCGGAGGGGCCGAAGAGCTTGTTGACGGGAGGTGCGGTCGTGATTCGCAGGACGCCGTCGGCGTAGGCGACGGTGGTCTGCTCGGCGGCAGTGGTGTCGCTGCTCTTGGCGGGGTCGGCCGGGAGGATCTCGACTGTGGTGTCGGCGCGGTCCGCGGCGATGAGCTGGATGCGTCCGGCAGGGATGTCCAGGACGGCGGAGATGGGGGCGGGTGTGTCGAACGTCTGCATCGTGCTCTCCCAGGTCGGCGCTTGTTTCTTATGTGGGAAACGCTACGTTGCTTTCCGATTTTTGCAACACCCTTGTTGCATCGAACCAGTGTTTTAGCTGCTCAGCTATGCGAACTTGTTGCAACGGGCCTGAATCTAATGCAACGCCATGCCCGTCGTCGTTGCATTGGTGTGTGGGTTAACGCTATGGTGACGGGGTCGAGGGCCGCCGCCCTGCGCACCACGAGGGGAGATCGCGATGCCGGGAGGCAGGCTCAGCCAGCAGGAACGCCAGCAGATCGCGCTGGGGCTGGCCGACAGCCTCCCCTACGCCGAGATCGCCCGACGCCTCGACCGTCCCACCTCGACTGTCACGCGCGAGGTGACGCGCAACGGCGGCCCCACCGGCTACCGCGCCGATCTGGCCCACCATGCGACCGAGCGTCGCGCCCACCGGCGCAAGCCCGCCCCCTCCGGTGGGGCCGAGGCGGCCCGCCGACCAGACGGACGCGACGCCCAGGCCGTGGTCGACTACGAGGAGGCGTTCACCACAGTCCTCATGGCCTCCGGTCTGAACAAGATGGCGGCCCGAGTGCTGACCAACCTGTTCCTCACCGACTCGGGCAGTCTCACCGCGTCCGAGCTCGCCCAGCGCCTCCAGGTCAGCCCGGCGTCGATCTCCAAGGCGATCACCTTCCTGGAGAGCCAGAGCCTCGTCCGTCGCGAACGCGACGAACGCCGCCGCGACCGCTACGTCGTCGACGACGAACTCTTCTACCAGGCGACGATCGCCAGCGCTCGGGCCAACGACCATCTCGTCGCGCTCGCACGCCAGGGTGTCGCCCTCCTCGGCGCGCACACCCCGGCCGCCGCCCGACTGGAGAACATCGCCCGCTTCCTCGACTTCATCAGCGAGAGCATCACCCGCGCCGCCGAACAGGCCCGCGAGGTTCTCCGCAGCAGGCCTTCCACAGCGACCAGCGACGTGCCGCCGGGTCACAGCGACCAGGCGGCGATCCGTTCGTAGCGCGGTCGGCCGCCGAGGTTGCTGCGCACCAGCAGCAGCTCCGACGCCGCGACGCGCAGACGGGCGACCTGCGCGCCGAGGTGATTGAGCGCCTCGGCGGACGGGCGGGCCGAGACGAAGAGTCGCACAGCGTGCGGTCGTTCAGCGGTGCCGCTGCCGAAGCCCCGCCCGGGCCGCCGGCAGGGCCAGCCCGGCGGCGTGCAGCACGCCCTCCACCCGGACCCGCTCGATCTCCTGATCGACGCCGTCCAGCTCGGCGAGGTGTTCGGCGATGCCGAGGGCGCGGCAGGCGAGGCGAAGCCGGTCGTCGTACGCCTGGAGCAGCGCGCTGTGCCAGACCATCGAGCGACCGCTGCCGCCGACCCGCTGACCGCCAAGACGGCGCAGGTCGGCGGCGAGCTGCTCCAGCGGCCGGCGGTCAGCACTGTCGAACTCACTGAGGTCGATGTCCCGGGTCAGCGCGTCGGCCTCGATGGCACGGTCGAGACGGGCGATCGTGCGTTTCTCCCGGCGGCGGTCACGCCACTCCGACCAGCCGCAGACCACCCGGTCGAGAACTTCGTCGTAGCAGAAGAGCAGGGCGAACGCCGCCGGCAGAGTGGCCACGGCGAGGAACGCCAGGGCCAGCATCAGCGCGCGTCCGACTCCCACGTATCGACGCTAAGCCCCACCGTGCCACCCCGCCACCGGTTTCGCCGCATCCGCGCGATCCGCGCAACCGGACGCGGCCGGCGCCGGTGGTAAACCTCAGCAGTCGGTGGAGGTGACGTAGAAACGGGGCATCGGCAGCACCCGGAACCGCAGCCGGGCACCGGAGTGGCGGAGCTGCCAGGTGAGGGCGATCACCGCGGCGGCCAGCGAGATGAGCCCACCCATCCAGATGCTGGCACCGGCACCGTAGTGCTCCGCGACCCAGCCGATCAGCGGCGCGCCGACCGGGTTGGTGCCCAGGAACACCAGCACCCACAGGGCCATCACCCGTCCCCGGAAGGCCGCGTCGACGCCCATCTGGATCCGCTGGTTGGCGGCCTGGGCGAAGAAGACCATGCAGAAGCCGGTCGGCACCAGCAGCGCCACGACCAGCCAGTACGCCGTGGAGAGACCGACCAGGGTGCCGAAGCTGGCGCAGGCGATCGCCGCGCCGAGCACCAGCCACACCGATGGGCGGCTACGGCGACCGGTGCCGCTGAGCGCGCCGCCGAGCGCGCCGACGGCCAGTGCCGTGCTGAACAGGCCGAAGGAGGCGGCGCCGGTGTGGAAGACCGTCTTCGCCAACGCGGCCAGGGTGAGCTGGAAGTTGAACAGCGACATGCCGATCACCGACATGATCGCCATCGGCAGCAGCAGGTCGGGGCGGCGCCACACGTACCGCAGCCCGTCGACGACCCGGGCGGACGCCCGCTCGTCGCGGGGCAGCAGGGCGTCGCGGTGCAGGTCGGTCGTCCGCATCCGGACCACGTTGACCAGGGGCGCGACCGAGCTGAGGGCGGTGAAGAGGAAGACCGGGCCGACGTCGAACGCGGCGATGGCCAGGCCGGCCACTGCCGGGCCGACGATCCGGGCGGAGTTGAACACGGCGGCGTTGAGCGACAGCGCGTTGGGCAGCAGCGGCGTGCCGACCAGTTCGGAGACGAACGCCTGCCGGACCGGGGTCTCCACCGCGTTGGCCGTGCCGAGCAGCGCGGCGAAGGCGAAGACGTGCCAGAGCTGCACCAGGTCGGTGAGGACCAGCACCGCCATGCCGAGCGCCAGCAGGCTCCAGAAGGCGTTGGCGGCGAAGAGCAGCACCCGCTTGTCGTACCGGTCGGCGAGCCGGCCGGAGAGCAGGGTGAGCAGGAGCACCGGGGTGAACTGGCAGGCGGTGACCACGCCGAGCGCTGTCGCCGAGTTGTTGGAGAGCTCGAGGACGAGCCAGTCCTGGGCGATGAACATCATCCAGACGCCGATCAACTTGATCAACTGCCCGGATGCGAAGAGGCGGTAGTTGCGGACCTGTAGGGACTGGAACATCGTGCTCAGCTTCGCCTGCACTCTTGGTGCGCCTCCTCCGGACGTACGCGTCATCGACAGGTGACGGCACGGACCCGGTGGCGCGGGTGCGGCTCAGGCGCGAGCGAGCTGCTGAAGAATCTCGGCGGCCCTCTGCAGGGTCTCCCGTTCGTCCTCGTCGAGTGCGGCCAGCCGGTGGGACAGCCACTCGTCGCGGGCCCGCTCGAACTGGTCGAGCACGGCCTGCCCTCCTTCGGTCGCCGCAAGGATGACCTGCCGCCCGTCGGTCGGATGGGGTGTCCGCCGCACGAGGCCGCGGTCCTCCAACTTTCCGACGATCTTGGTCATCGTCGGCGGCTGCACCCGCTCAACGTCGGCCAGCTCCCGGGGTGTCATCGCGCCCGCCAGCCGCAGGCTGGTGAGCGCGGAGACCTGGGTGACCGTGAGGTCGCCGACCGGTCGGGCCTGTCGGACCCGCCGGTTGAGTCGGGTGATCGCATCACGCAGCTGGGGAGCCAGCTGCGCCGGTGGCACGCGTTCCGCCGTCACCGTCCGCTCCGTCACAGTAGTTAGCTTAACTAATGAGCAGGGCTAACGACATCCGTTATGACCAGGCTCACGAGGGGATTCAGATGGTACGGGCGGGGAATCCCGATCGACTCCCCGCCCGGACGGCTCAGAGCACCAGGGACTCGATCGGCCCACGCAGGAAGTACAGCACGAAGAGCGCGGCCACCCCGTACAGCAACGGGTGGATCTCCCGGGCCTTGCCCCGCGCCAGCTTGACCACCACGAAGGTGATCAGGCCAGCGCCGATCCCGTTGGAGATCGAGTAGGTGAACGGCATCAGCACGATGGTGAGGAACGCCGGAATGGCGATCTCGTAGTCGGACCAGTCGATGGTCCGCACCGCTGTCATCATCAGGAACCCGACCACCACCAGAGCCGTCGACGCCGCCTCGAACGGCACGATCACGACCAGCGGCGCCAGGAACATCGCGAGCAGGAAGAGCGCGCCGGTGACCAGGTTGGCCACGCCGGTCCGCGCACCCTCCGCGACACCTGCCGCGCTCTCGATGTACGACGTGTTGCTGGAGGTACTGGCCGCACCGCCGGCCGCCGCCGCGATCGAGTCGACCAGCAGGATCTCCTTGGCCTTCGGCGGGGTGCCCTGCTCGTCGAGCAGGCCGCCCTCCTGGCCGACCGCGACCATCGTGCCCATGGTGTCGAAGAAGTCCGTGATCAACAGCGTGAAGATGAACATCAGCACGACCAGCCAACCGGCCCGGCCCCACGAGTCCAGCACGTTGAACTTGCCGAGCAGCGACAGGTCCGGCAGGTCGACCACCGACTTCGGCAGCTCCGGCACGTTCAGCGACCAGCCCTTGGGGTTCGGCTGACCGTTGACGAACGACGGGCCGATGTTGCCGACCGCCTCCACGATCACCGCCAGCACCGTCGAGGCGAGGATGCCGATCAGGATCGCGCCCTTCACCCGACGGACCACCAGCACCAGCGTGATCAGCAGGCCCACCACGAAGACCAGCATCGGCCAGCTCACCAGCTTGCCGCCGATGCCCAGGCCGACCGGAACTGTGGTGTTGGCATCATCCGGGATGCGCCGGACGAAGCCGGCGTCCACCAGGCCGATGATGGTCAGGAACAGACCGATGCCGACCCCGATCGCGCTCTTCATCTGGGTCGGCACCGAGCGGAACACAGCGGTCCGCAAACCGGTCAGCACCAGCACCGTGATGATCAGACCCTCGATCACCACCAGACCCATCGCGTCTGCCCAGGTCATCTCGGGTGCGATCTCGTACGCCACCAGGGCGTTGACACCCAGACCGGCGGCGAGCGCCAGCGGGAACCGGCCGACCACACCCATCAGGATGGTCATCAGGCCGGCGACCAACGCGGTCGCGGCGGCCAGCGCCGGAATCGGAAGGCTCTTGCCGTCACCGTCGACGGCGCCGCCCAGGATCAGCGGGTTGAGCACCACGATGTACGCCATCGTGAAGAAGGTCGCCAGGCCACCGCGTACCTCACGGCTCAACGTCGAGCCACGGGCGGAGATCTCGAAGAACCGGTCGAAACCGTTACGCGGATGAGCGGGGTTGGAAGGTGTGCCGTTCTCGGGCGGCGCTACGGCCATCAGGTCCTCGCAGGTGATCTTCCAGTGTCGCGCGCATCGTCCCAGATCGTCGGTGGGCAGGGGAAGTAGATCCCGTACGCTTGCCGAATGCCGAACGAGCAGCCACCGCGGCCCGCACCACTCGATCCGCCGATGGTGCCGTTCGCCCTCGCCGGGTTGATCGCGTGGGCGGTGGCCGGGCTGGTCCTGCTGATCTTCTTCCGGGGCTGGCTGACCGACAACGGTCATCAGAACTGGCTCTGGACCTGCCTCGCCGGTTTCCTGTGGGGCTTCCCGGGCCTCGCCGTGATGTTGCGGCACGACGCCAACCGACGCCGCCGCCGCGCGAGGTGAGCTGGCCACCGCACCGGAGCACTGCGGCGCGGACGATCAGGAGTGCCCGTACGGCTCCGCCGGCTCAGCGGCCTCCACCGAGCCCGGAGCCCGGCTGACCGACATGGCCTCCACCGCGCTGTCGTCGTACACCGTGGGAAGTTCGTCGACAGCGGTCTCGGCCGCCTCGATCAACGTCTCGGAGTGGGCGCCGCAACCGTGGTCGGCGCTCACCACCCGGCCGTCGTCGGGGGCGTAGAAGTTGCCACAGGCCCCGAATGCCTGCCGCATCGCACCTGCCAACGGCAGGTAGAAGCCGCAGGTGCCGCAGCGGGCGGCGGCCGGAGCGGCGGACGAGATGGCCGCGGCGGGGCCGTGGTCACCTTCGTACCAGCGCTGCGCCGTTTCGATGCGGCCCTCCCGGGAGAGCACGCGGGCGCGCCCGAGGCCCAACTCCCATGCCGTCTCCTCGACCGCCGGGTCGTCGGAGAGCAGGTAACCGGGGACCAGTCGATCGTCGTCGGGCGAGGTCGGGAGCAGGTCACCCGGCCCCAGGTCGCCCGGCTTGAGCCGCTCCTGCCAGGGCAACCAGCCGGGCGCGAGCAGCGCGTCCGGGCCGGGCAGCAACACCGTCTCGCAGATGGTCACCGTCTTGCTGCGCGGCACCCGCGTGACGGTGACCGCCCAGCGCCAGCCGTTGTAGCCGGCGAGGCGACATTCGAAGTAGTGGGTGACCAGCCGATCACCCTCGGCGACGACCTGCAGGTGGTCGCCGACATCGTCGGCGTCCACCTCGGTAATGCCGGCGCGGGCCACCTCGACGGCGGCGGCGCAGACCTGGTCGAGACGGGCGGCACGGGTGGAGGCGGGCCTGGTCACCCGACCATTGTTCCCCATGCGCCCCGCAGGGGTGACAGGGACTCCCGGGGAACCTTTCCCAGCGGTGGTGCGGCGTACCCGGATCAGATGGGCGAGGATGGTGCACATGCCGTCGTACTCCCGCTCCGGGCGTTCCGTCCTCGGGCGGACCGTCGGCACCGGCATTCGCGCCATCCGTCTGCTGTTGCGCGGTTCGGTGGGCAGCGGCCGCTGGGTGACCCGCCGGGCCGGTCGGGCCCGCGCCCGGGGTGCCGGCGGCGAGGTCGGCATGGTTCGCCTGTTCGACCTGCACGCGCTCTCCTGCGCCGGTGACACCCTGATCGCCATCGGTCTGGCCGGCACGATCTTCTTCAACGTGCCGCTCGGCGAGGCCCGCAGCAAGGTCGCGCTCTACCTGCTGGTGACCATGGTGCCGTTCGCGATGCTCGCCCCGGTGGTGGGCCCGCTGCTGGATCACTTCCGGCACGGCAGGCGGTACGCCCTGGCCGCGACGATGCTCGGCCGCGCCTTCCTGGCCTGGTTGATCTCCGACTACATCCACGGCTTCGGGCTCTACCCGGCCGCGTTCGGGGTGCTCGCGCTCTCCCGGGCGTACGGCGTGGCCCGCTCCGCGGCGGTGCCCCGGTTGCTGCCGGAGGGCCTCGGCCTGTCCCAGGTGGGTGCCCGGGCCAGCGTCTACGGCACTGTCGCGGGCGCGCTGGTGGCGCCGATCGGGTTGGCCGCGTTCTGGTTCGGGCCGCAGTGGCCGCTCCGGGTCGCATCGTTGATCTTCCTGGTCGGCATGGTGATCTCGCTGCGGCTGCCGCCGAAGGCCGACTCGGAGCCACCCGAGCGGGTTCCCCGGCCACTGCGCGCGCTGGGCCGCCGCCGTGGCGACCGGCCGCTGGGTCGGGGCCGACCGTCCGGCCGACTGGTGATCGCCACCCTGATCGGCGCGGCGACGCTACGCGCGCTCTACGGCTTCCTGCTGCTCTTCCTCGCCTTCGCGATCAAGAAGGGCGACCTGACCACGGTGGTGTTCGGCCGGGATCTGGGCGCCGAGTGGGCGTTGGGCGTGGTCGGCGGCGCGCTCGCGGTCGGCACCTTCCTGGCCACCGCCATCGGCACCAGACTGCGCATCCACCGGCCGACCGCCATCCAGTCCAGCAGCATGATCATCGTGGCCGGGGTGGCGGTGCTCGCCGTCATCCAGTTCTCGCTGCTGATGGTCGCCCTGCTCTGCCTGGTCGCCGCCATGGCCAGCGGAATAGCGAAGCTGGCCGTGGACGCCTCGATCCAGGAGCGCATCCCGGAACGGTTGCGGGCCAGCTCCTTCGCCCACTCCGAGACGGTGCTGATGCTCGCCTTCGTCGCCGGCGGCGGGCTCGGGCTGGTGCCGTTCGATGGCCGGATGGGCATCGCCGTGGCCGCCGGGGTCGGCGTACTGGCCGCGATCCGGGGTGTGCTGGCCGCCGCCCGGCTGCGCGGCGAGAAGCTGGCCGGCCGACCGCTCGGTGACGACGAGCTGACCGAGGACGAGCAGGCGGACGAGCCAGGCGACCCCACACCAACCTCGCCGGCGCCGGCCCAAAACAGCTCACCGCAGTACGACGACCCGAGCCTCGCCCCGCCGGGCTACCACATCTACCGCCCGTCGTCGGCCGTCGGCGGCCCGGGTGGCGGGGCCGACGACGAAACCCGCCGCGAGTCCCCCGGCTCACTCTCGTGACCGGTCTGCTGGTGGTGACGGCGGTTCCCGCCGAGGCGGACGCGGTCCGCGCCGGGCTGACCGACCACACCGTGACCGTCACCCCGATCGGTGTGGGTCCGGCCGTCGCCGGTGCCGCCACCGCCCGGCTGCTGGCGCTGGCCGAGGCCGCCGGCCGCCCGTACCGTGCGGTGGTCAGCGCCGGCGTGGCCGGCGGCTTCACCGGGCGGGCCGAGGTCGGCGACACGGTGCTCGGCACCGCCAGCATCGCCGCCGACCTGGGCGCCGAGTCGCCCGACGGCTTCATCCCGGTCGACGAGCTGGGCATGCCGCCCGCGCTGCTCGGTGCGGGCAGCAGGGTGCCGGCGGACCAGGGCCTGCTGGCGGCACTGCGAGCCGCCCTCCCGACGGCCACGGCCGGCCCGGTGCTCACGGTCAGCACCGTCACCGGCACCACGGCCAGCGCCGACGAGCTGCGCCGGAGGCATCCGGAAGCGGTCGCCGAAGCCATGGAGGGGTACGGCGTGGCGGTCGCCGCGGCGCAGGCCGGGGTGCCCTTCGCCGAACTGCGCACCATCTCCAACCCGATCGGCCCCCGCGACCGGGACGCCTGGCGGCTGCGCGAAGCCCTGGCCGCCCTGACCGCAGCAGCCCCAGCACTGCGCTGAGCTGGCATTGCGCTGAGCCCGCGCTGCGCTGACCCGGCGCTGCGCTCAACCTGCATTGCGCTGACCCGGGCGACGCTCAGGAGAAGGAGCGTTTACCCGGGTGGCCCAGGCGCAGTGCGGCCGGGCGGCGTGCCTCGAACTCGAAGCCGCACGCCAGCAGCAGGTCGGTGCCGGATCCCTCGGCGATGGCGGCCGCGTCGTCGATGCCCGCCTCGCGCATCCCGGTCACCAGCGCGGTGACCAGCCGTCGCCCGAGCCCCAACCGCCGGTACCGGGCGTCGACAAGCACGCCGTCGAGCACCATCTCCCGCTCCGGCAGGTGCGGATGCCACTCCCCGTACTCCAGGAATGGGCTCCGCTCATGGGCCCGCAGCTCACCAACCAGCTTGCCGTCGGGAAGCTCGGCGACGTATCGCCAGCAGGTGGCCGGCAGGTCGCTACTGATCACCCGACGCACCCGCGCAGTCCGCCGGACCTCGGCAGCCCACCGCCGATTGTCGCGATAGCGCCGGTTCAGCTCGTACGCGGCCGGTGGCAGCGGGAGCGGATACCGCTCGGGCGGCAACCGGTACCACTCCGCCCACCAGGCACCGGGCCAGTCCCGCGGCTCGTGCACCGGCCAGACGTCCAGGTGAGCCGGGTATCGGCGGCCCGCCTCGTCGCGCATGTCGTCGTGCGGAACCGGTGTGGGTGCGGTGACGCCGGAGATGGCTGGTGGGACGCCAACGGCCAACGTCCCACCGGCGGCCTGGACGAGACGTTCCACTGTCCGGAATCGGGGATCGAGCGCCCGCCCCGACTCGATCCGGGCAAGCGTCGGCTGTGGCACCCCGGATTTCTCGGCCAACTGCCGCTGACTCAGATCGGCCCGCCGACGCAGCGCGCGGAGCGCCCGCCCGAGATCGGCTCCGCCAGCCTCGTCGGTGTGGTCACTCACCTCGGTCACGGACCGATGTTCCCGGCTGGTCGGTGTGCTATCAACACCCTGCGCCGGGCTGTGGATAACGCTGTGGACAACCTCGCCCACCGGTGGATGACCTACTCCCTCGACCCCTTTGGAGCTGAATCGTTTGCGGCATCACGCCCCGGCCCCGGGCCTGGGCCCCGGCCCCGGGTCTGGGCCCCGGGCCTGGGTCTGGGTCTGGGTCTGGGCTCCTGGCCTGCGCGCACCCCCCTTGGCCTCAGGCTCCAAACCACGGTCACCGACTCCGGGCGATTCGTTTACGACATCAGCTCCAAAGGGAGACCGGGGTGGGTGGTCGACCCCGCTGGGCCGGTCGTTTCCCCGCGGCTGTTCCGCCCGGCGGCGTCCGCCGCAGCTCATACCGCCGCCTCGTCCCGCCGCAGATCACAGCTCCGCGTCACGGTCGCGGATCACAGTCGTGGGGTGGGGCGCGGACCGCTGGCGGAGGGCGGGGCTACCGTGAGGGTGTGGCGCTCTCCCTGGCGATCTCGCCCTGCCCCAACGACACGTTCGTCTTCCACGCGCTGGTGCACGGGCGGGTGCCCGGCGCGCCGCCGGTCGAGGTGACGTACGCCGACGTGGACGTCACCAACACGGCGGCCGAGCGGGGTGCGTTCGACCTGGTGAAGGTGAGCTTCGCGGCGCTGCCCTGGCTGCTCGACGACTACCACCTGCTGCCCTGCGGCGGTGCCCTGGGTCGCGGTTGCGGTCCGCTGGTGCTCACCCGGGGCGACCGTGACGGCGGGCCGGACCGTACCGACCTGACCGGCGCCACGGTGGCGGTGCCGGGTGACCGGACCACCGCGTACCTGCTGTTCCGGCTCTGGTCGGCCGGGCGGCCACCGGCCCGGATCGAGGTGGTTCCGTTCCACGAGATCATGCCGGGCGTGGCGGCTGGGCGCTACGACGCTGGGCTGGTCATCCACGAGGCCCGGTTCACCTACCACCGGCACGGCCTGAGCGCCCTTGTCGACCTCGGCGAATGGTGGGAGGGCGACACCGGCCTGCCCATCCCCCTCGGCGCGATCCTGGCCCGACGCGGTGCGGTCGACCCGGACGCCGCGGCCGGCTGGGTCCGCGAGTCGGTCCGGCAGGCGTGGGCGGACCCGGCAGCCAGCCGGGAGTACGTGCTGGCGCACGCCCAGGAGATGGAGCTCGACGTGGTCGACCGGCACATCGGCCTGTACGTCAACGAGTTCACCGCGGACCTGGGCGAGGCCGGTTTCGCCGCGGTGGCGGCACTGCTCGACCGGGCCGCCACCGCCGGCCTGGTGCCTCAGACCTCCAGCTCGCGGGCCACCGCGTGGACAAGCTGAGCGATCTTCTGCGCGGACTTCTTGTCCGGGTACCGACCCCGGCGCAGGTCCGGCTGGACCTTCGCCTCCAGCACCTTGATCATGTCTTCGACCAGGCCGTGCAGCTCCTCGGCCGGCCGACGCCGCAGCTCCGACATCGACGGCGGCGCGTCCAGCAGTTTGACCCCCATGGCCTGCGCGCCCCGGCGGCTGTCCACCACGCTGAAGTCGACCCGCTGGCCACCCTTGAGGTCGGTGACACCCGCCGGCAGCGCCCCCTTGGGCAGGAACACGTCGCCGCCCTCGTCACTCGTGACGAAGCCGTATCCCTTGGCCGTGTCGTACCACTTCACTCGACCCGTAGGCACCTGAAAACCCCTGCTTCACTTGAGCCGCTACTGCTCCAAGGCTAGCTGGATCATCCCGTCGAGCGCCGCTGGGAATTCGGTGAGCTCGTTCAGCACCACTTCCGCCCCGGCCTCGCGCAGCTCATCTGAGGAGCAAGGGCCGGTTGCCACACCGATGCCGGGCACCCCGGCCGCTGCCGCCGCCACCATGTCCGCGACGTGGTCACCGACGTAGTGGGTCGCACCGTGCTCCCGCAGAGCGGTCGCCTTCTGCTCGGCGAACAGGTCGCCGGCCAGCTCGTCGACAGTGAGACCGAGGTGGTCCAGGTGCAACCGGGCCAGCCGACCGATCTTGGACGTGACGACCAGCACCCGGCCACCCCGCGCACGGATCGCCTCGACGGCCTCCCGCGCGCCGGGCAGCAGGAGCGTCGGGGTGATCGCGTACGCCGGGTACAGCTCGCGATACACCCGCACGGCCGACTCGACCTGCTCCGGCGGGAACCAGTGCGCGATCTCGGTACGCAGCGGCGGCCCGAGCCGGGACACCGCCAACTCGGCGTCGACCGGCACACCGGTCCTCGCGGTCAGCGCCCGGTACGCCGCGGCGATGCCGGGGCGGGAGTCCACCAGGGTCATGTCGAGGTCGAATCCGACGGTCAGTGCGGGCATGTCGAGAAACGTACCGGCTACTCCCAGCCGACCGGACGTCCGAGGGGCGCGGAAGCCCGGTGCCGGGCTAGCGTGGAAAGACGATGACCACCTCACTCGCCGACCACCTGCGGTCGCTGCCCGACGAGTCACTGGCCGCGCTCCTCCAGCTGCGGCCCGACCTCGTCGTGCCCGTGCCGGCCGACGTCTCCGCCCTGGCCATCCGGGCCCAGTCCCGGGTCTCCGTGGCCCGCGCGCTGGACGGTCTGGACCAGTTCACCCTTCAGATCCTCGACGCCGCCCGCCTCACCCGGAGTCCGGACGACGCCACCACGGCCACCGACACCGTGCTCGCGATGGCGACCTCGGGGCCGCAACCGCCGGCTCCGACGGCCGTCCGGGCCGCCGTGGGCCGACTGCGTGCGCTCTTCCTGCTGTACGGCCCGGAGCACGCGCTTCAGGTGCTGCCCGCCGTCGACGAAGTCTCCCCGTACCCCGCTGGGCTCGGCCGACCGGCCGCGGAGCTGGACCCGCGCACGGCCGCGCTGTGCGCGGACCCGGCGAAGCTCCGACGGACGGTGCTCGCCGCCCCGCCCTCGGCCCGGGCGATCCTGGACCGGTTGGCGGCCGGCCCGCCGGTGGGCAGCGTGCCGCCGGGGGCGTTGCAGGCGCCGCCGCTCGGCGCGGCGGACCCGGTCCTCTCCGACCCGACCAACGGTGGCGCGCCGACCGGCTCCCCGGTGCGGTGGCTCGTCGACAACCGACTGCTGGTCCCGGCGACGACCGGCTCGTCCACGGCCAGCGGAACTGTGGAGTTGCCCCGCGAGGTCGGCCTGCTGCTGCGCCGGGACAGCGGTCCCCTCGGGCCGCTGCGTACCAGCCCACCGCCGGTGGCCGCCACGCCGCGTGAGCCGAAAGCGGTCGACTCGGCCGGAGCCGGGCAGGCCATGGAGGTGGTCCGAAACACCGAAGGGCTGCTGGAGCAGCTCGCCGACGAGCCAGCGCCGGTGCTGCGTTCGGGTGGCATCGGTGTACGGGACCTGCGCCGGTTGGCGCGTACCGCCGGGCTGGACGAACCGAGCACCGCGCTGCTGCTGGAGGTGGCCTACGCGGCAGGGCTCCTCGGTGAGCTGGAGATGCCCGGTGCGACCACCGGCCGGTACGGGGCGGATCAGCAGGTGCTGCCGACCGGCGGGTACGAGGTGTGGCGGGCCGGCTCGCTGGCCCAACGGTGGGAGCAACTCGCCCGAGCGTGGCTGACCATGACCCGGCAGGTGGGGCTGGTGGGCCGCCGTGACGAGCGGGACCGACCGATCGCCGCACTCTCCTCCGAGGCCGAGCGGGCCAGCGTGCCGGCCACTCGACGGGCGGTGCTCGGCGTACTGGCCGATCTTGAGCCGGCGACGGCACCCACCCCGGAGGAGGTGCAGGAGCTGCTGGACTGGCGGGCTCCGCGTCGCAGCCGGGGCCGGGACGCCGCCCACCGGGAGGTGCTGGCCGAGGCCGCGCAGCTGGGCGTGACGGGGCTGGGGGCGCTCACCTCGTACGGTCGGCTGCTGCTGGGGGACCTGACGTCGACCGACGAGCGGGGTGACGACCCGCTGGGCGTGCACGCCGACGTCGAGAGTGGCGACCCGTCCAGTGCCGCGCGGGCGCTGGACGCCCTGTTGCCCGCACCGGTCGACCACTTCCTGGTACAGGCCGACCTGACCGTTGTGGTGCCCGGCCCACCCGAGCCGGCGCTCGCCGTCGAGCTGGAGGCGATGACCGAGCTGGAGTCGGCCGGAGGGGCCAGCGTGCACCGGGTCACCACGGCGAGCGTGCGGCGGGCCCTGGATTCCGGCTACACGGCCGACGACCTGCACGACGTGTTCCGGCGTCGGTCACGTACCCCCGTGCCGCAGGGGCTCACCTACCTGATCGACGACGTGGCCCGTAAGCACGGCGGGCTGCGGGTCGGCCTGGCCGGGGCGTACCTGCGCAGCGACGACGAGACGCTGATCAGCGAGGTGTTGGCCGACCGCCGGCTGGAGTCGGTGGCGCTGCGCCGGCTAGCGCCCACGGTGCTGTGTACGCAGTACCAGGTTGGTCGGCTGCTGGGCGCGCTGCGCGACGCGGGGTACGCCCCGGTGCAGGAGGACGGCACCGGCAGCACGGTGCTGGCCCGGCCGCGAATCCGGCGGGCCCCGCCCCGGGTGTCGGTGACCACCCGGCCGATCGACCCGCTGGCCGCCCCGAAGCTGCCCATGCCCCGGCTGCTCGGCGTGGTGGAGCACATCCGGCGAGGCGACGCGGCGGCGCGGGCCGCCCGACGGGCGCCGGCGGTGGTGCGCGGCGGCGCGCCAGGGCTGGGCGGCGGCCCGGTGCCGGCGCACACCCACAGCGAGGCCCTGGCGGTGCTCCAGCAGGCGGTCCGGGACAAGGCGCTGGTCTGGGTGGGTTACGTCGACGCGCACGGGGCGACGGCGTCACGCCTGCTCAAGCCGGTGTCGATCGGTGCCGGCTATCTGCGGGCCGAGGACGAACGGACCGAGATGCTGCACACGTTCGCGCTGCACCGGATCACCGCGGCGGTGGTGGCGGACTGACCGACGGCGCCACCGCGCGGGCGCTGTCGGTCAGCGGCGGCTGCGGCGTACGGTGCCGACCACCGAGATGATCAGCAGCAGCGCGAAGCCGGCGCCGGCGGATTCCCCGACCGAGTCGACGAAGCCCTGCTGGAGCACCAGCCAGCCGAAGAGGAACCACCCGAGCAGGAGCGTCGCCGCGACGGCGTACGCGATCACCGTCGCTCGGGACACCTCGTCGGGTGGTGCGTGCTCGTGCTCCGCGATCACGTCACGGTCGACCGTCATGCCCAGCCTCCCCGCCCGGTCCGGCCCTGGACTCCAAGGGTGACACTCGAAAGTCTGGTCGGACAGGGGGTTAGCGCCGCGATTCGTTCGGTGTCACTCAGGTGCCGGGGCGCCGGCCGATCAGCACCACCCGGGTGCCGACCTTGCCGAGCTCCCACATCCGGACGGCGTCGGCGTGCAGCAGGTTGACGCACCCGTGCGAGCCGATCGACTTCTCGTGCAGGTAGGTGGTGGTCTCGTGGAAGCCCATTCCCTGGGTGAAGTGCTGCCAGTACGGCAGCCACACCTCGTACGGGTTGGACCACTCCTTGGGGTTGCGGTAGTTGACGGCGTACGTGCCGGCGGGGGTGCGGTAGCCGGACATGCCGGTGCGGGTCACCGTCGGTGCCATGATCACCTTGCCGCCGCGCAGTGCCCAGACGGTCTGCCGGGTCAGGTCGACGCAGAACGTGGTGCCGGTGCCGGCCTTGCAGCGGGTCGTGTCGGTGCTGGCGAGGCGCTGGGCCACGTCGAGGGTGGTTGGTCCGGCGCGACCCTCGACGGGGCGAATGCCGTACCTCTTCTGGAACTTCTTGATCGCCGCGCAGTCGGCGGCGGACTGCCGGCCGTCCACTGTCACCGCCCCGAACCCGCCCAACCGGGCCAGGTGGGTCTCCACCGCGCGCTGGTGCTGCCCCTGGGGGCAGCCGGCGACGGTCGGCGTACCGGTGCCGGGGGTTTTCGTGGGTGCCGGGCGGGTCGGCTTCAGCGTGGGTTTCCGGGTGGGTTTCGGGGTGGGCGAGGCCGGGGTGGGCCGGCCGTGCTGGTCGGGCCCGGACGTGTCGCCCGCCCCCGTTGCCTGTTCCGCCGCACCGGCTGGGGCGGCTCCCCCGCCACCACTCCCGCCGGACTGCGGATCGAACGCGCACGCTCCCGCGCCGACCAGCACGACCACCACGAGGGCAACCAGCCGGGAAGTGATCCGGACATGCTTCATGGGCCCTCCCCAGACAGTCGTCCCTTTACTAGACGTTCGTGAGTGCCATCACGGTTGCGCCCGGTGAGCATCTTTCTTCCGCCGTCCCGCATCGTGCAACACTGGATGGTCGGCCAGCAGCGGGTATGCCACCCGTTCCGGCCGGTCGGCCAACCGAGGGAAGGACGCTGGCGTGAGCGGTGGACCACTGATCGTGCAGTCGGACAAGACCCTGCTGCTGGAGATCGACCACCCCGACGCGCAGGCCTGCAGGATGGCGATCGCGCCGTTCGCGGAGCTGGAACGCTCGCCGGAGCACGTGCACACCTACCGGCTGACCCCGCTGGGTCTGTGGAACGCCCGCGCGGCGGGGCACGACGCCGAGGGTGTCGTGGATTCGCTGCTCAAGTACTCCCGCTACCCGGTGCCGCACGCGCTGCTGGTGGACGTGGCCGAGACGATGGACCGGTACGGCCGGCTTCAGCTCGCCAACGACCCGGCGTACGGGCTGGTGCTGCGCGCACTGGACCGGCTGGTGCTGATCGAGGTGGCCAAGAGCAAGAAGCTCGCCGGGATGCTCGGCGACAAGATCGACGACGACACCATCCGGGTGCACCCGTCCGAGCGTGGCCGGCTCAAGCAGGCGCTGCTCAAGCTGGGCTGGCCGGCCGAGGACCTGGCCGGGTACGTCGACGGTGAGGCGCACCCGATCGAGCTGGCCGAGGCCGGCAAGGACGGGCGCAAGCCGTGGACGCTGCGCTCGTACCAGCGGGAGGCCGTGGAGGCGTTCTGGGCCGGCGGGTCGGGGGTGGTGGTGCTGCCCTGCGGCGCAGGCAAGACCCTGGTCGGCGCGGCGGCGATGGCCGAGGCGAAGGCGACCACCCTGATCCTGGTCACCAACACGGTCGCCGGCCGGCAGTGGAAGCGGGAGCTGATCGCCCGCACCTCGCTGACCGAGGAGGAGATCGGCGAGTACTCCGGCGAGCGCAAGGAGATCCGCCCGGTCACCATCGCCACGTACCAGGTGCTCACCTCGCGGCGCGGCGGCGCGTTCACCCACCTGGACCTCTTCGGGGCCCGCGACTGGGGCCTGGTCGTCTACGACGAGGTGCACCTGCTGCCCGCGCCGATCTTCCGGTTCACAGCGGACCTCCAGGCCCGCCGCCGGCTGGGCCTCACCGCGACTCTGGTACGCGAGGACGGCCGCGAGGGTGACGTGTTCAGCCTCATCGGGCCCAAGCGGTACGACGCGCCGTGGAAGGACATCGAGTCGCAGGGCTGGATCGCCCCGGCCGAGTGCACCGAGGTCCGGGTGACACTGACCGACGCGGAGCGGATGTCGTACGCGACGGCGGAGGCCGAGGAGCGCTACCGGATGGCGGCGACCGCCCGCACCAAGCTGCCGGTGGTCAAGGCGCTTGTCGACCGGCACCCGGACGACCAGGTGCTGGTG
Source organism: Micromonospora sp. NPDC047187 (assembly GCF_040643355.1). Classification (NCBI taxonomy): domain Bacteria; kingdom Bacillati; phylum Actinomycetota; class Actinomycetes; order Micromonosporales; family Micromonosporaceae; genus Micromonospora; species Micromonospora sp. NPDC047187. Next base: position 300,819 of record NZ_JBEYUF010000002.1, on the reverse strand, counting down.
ATCGGCGCGTACATCGACCAGCTGCACCAGCTCGGCGAGTACCTCGACGCGCCGATCATCCAGGGCTCGACCACGAACAAGGAGCGGGAACGGCTGTTCGACGCGTTCCGGTCCGGCTCGCTGCGAACGTTGGTCATCTCGAAGGTCGGCAACTTCTCCATCGACCTGCCCGAGGCGGCGGTGGCGATCCAGGTGTCCGGGACGTTCGGGTCACGCCAGGAGGAGGCGCAGCGGCTCGGTCGGGTGCTGCGGCCGAAGGCCGACGGCCGGCAGGCGCACTTCTACACGGTGGTGTCCCGGGACACGATCGACACCGAGTACGCGGCGCATCGGCAGCGCTTCCTCGCCGAGCAGGGGTACGCGTACACGATCGTCGACGCCGACGACGTCCTCGGCCCGAAGCTCCCGACCGTCGACTGACGCACGCTGCCTTGATCGACTCGGTCTCCAGGAAGTCGCGGTGTCCGGGGCGCTGTGATGCCCCGATCTCCTGGAACCCGAGTCGATCAGCGCGGTGGGTGCGGGCGCCTGGCGGGGACGGGGTGTCTCGTGCGCTCGCTATGGAGCTGATGTCGTAGACGAATCAGCCGTCCGGCGTGGACGGCGGCCACGGGCAACGCCGGGAAGTAACGCCTCGTGCACCGCGCTCCACACGCTCCGTGCGCCGCGCTCCGGAGCAACCAGCGAGCGTCAGCGCTTGTGGGACTCCGCGACGAAGACCCCGCGCCCGGGACGCCCGACGAGGACGCTCTCTTTCCGCAGCTTCGCCACCGCACGGCTGATCGTGGACTGCGAGACGTCGTATTCGTCGGCCAGCACGCGCCCGGACGGAAGCTGTGACCCCGGCGGATAGGTCCCGTCCTTGATCTTCTTCAGAAGATCGTCGAGCAGCTCGTCCATTGTGGGCGGGATAGGCACGTGGAGCCCCTTGCAGTCGGTTGGCTCGCCCAGTATTGATCAGCCGCTTCGACGCAGGCAACGCATGTAGCGCGAGTGACATAGGTGGGTAGATGACTCGGAGACGTGCTTGACATAGGTAACAGCGCCGCTACCGATGAGCGACCGCTGGGTGATCCACCTGCCGATCACCGCGCCTGACCTGCTGCGCGCCCGCATCTTCGCGGCCGCTGCTCGGGTGTTGGTCCGGCTCAGCGCGCGGGTCGAGCCGGGCGGGGTGACCGTCTCGGCGGAGGACCAGCAGGGCGTACGACATTGGGTCTTCTGTGATCGGCCACTGCCCGGCGGCGCCCGGTGCGCCCTGCCCACCGACCACCTTGCGCCGTGCGCGCGACGACCACGTCAGCCCTGACCGGCAACGCTCACGGGGAGAAGCGGTCTACCAGCACCGCCAACCGGCGGTCGTGGTCGGCGCGGCGGAGCCGGCCGCTGCGCATCAGTGTGACCAGCCCGTGCAGGCCGGCCCAGAAGGTCTCGGTGACCGTCTCCAGGTCGTCGTCCGCCGCGACCGGGCGCACCGTCTCGGACAGTTCGGCGAAGCCTCGGGCCAGGTCGGTTGGCACGTCCTGGCTGGCGAACGGCAGGTCCACGGCGAGGGTGAACATCGCGTCGTAGATCGCGGGCCGCTGCTGGGCGAACGCGACGTACGCGGCTGCCACGTCGGCGACCGCCTGCCGGGGGTCGGCGGCGGAGGCCCGGGCCGAAACCACTGCGGTTGCCAGCTCGGCGAAGCCCTCGACGGCTACCGCCGCCATGATGGCGTCCTTGCCCTTGAAGTGGCTGTAGAGGACGGGCTGGCTGTACTCGATCTCGGCGGCGAGCCGTCGGGTGGTTACCGCGTCCCAGCCTTCGGCCAACGCCAGGTCCCGTGCCGCGCTGATGATCGCCTGCTCCCGTTCAGCCCGCTCACGCTCCCGGCGCGCCTGTGTCGACATGACAGCAACCCTAGCACCGCTAGCATTGCTGTCGGCGCTCTGCTAGCGTCGCTCTCATATCTAGCACTGCTAGGAATTGGAGCAGACTCATGCTGGCACCCCTCGCCTACGGGCTCGCCGTCGTACTCAGCCTCTTCGTCGTCTTCATCGGCGCGCGGTTCCTGCTGGCGCCGCAGGCCGCCGCCGCCGGGTACGGCGTGCCGGCCCGCCCGGACGGCGACCCCGCCTACCTGACGGTCAAAGGGCTGAAGGACCTGACGTTCGGGCTGCTCGGCCTCGCCCTGATCGCCTTCACGACCGCCGACGCGGTCGCGTGGTTCATGCTGATCGTCGCGCTCGTCCCGCTGGGCGACACCGTCATCGTGCTACGGAACGGCGGCACGAAGGCTGTCGCCTTCGGCATCCACTTCGCCACCGCCCTCGTCGTCCTCCTGAACGCCGCCCTACTGTTCACCCTGTAGCTGCCAAGATCGTCGGCCGCGCCCTCGCCTGTGTTGATCAAGAGGTTTGCGTCATCGAACGGCCTGATGATGACGCAAACTTCTTGATCAACGGAGTCGATGGGTCACGAGGTGGGGGGCGGGCAGCGGTCGGGGAGGGTGACCTCGCCGGGGCGGTGGTCGAAGGTGTCCATGGTGAACCATTCGTCCAGCTCCGGGTCGAAGAGGTTCTGCAGGCCGAACTGCAACACCTGCCACCACCGGCTCGGGTCGTGCTGGTCGACGTAGATGTCCCCGAGCGCGATCGGGAACCGGAAGAACTCCCCCGGCACCGTGGAACCGCCGACCACCCCGACCCGCCAGTGGTCCACGTGCCGGTCCTTCTCACCCTGCAGGACCTCCGGCCCCACGTAGCGGGCGGTCTTCAACTTGTCGTTGAAGATCTGCCGGTTGAAGAACCCCGGCACCTTGCTGCACGCGCGGGGCGGAAACAGCGGGATGTTCGGCCACCTGTAGGTGAGCGTGTAGAGCGTGTTCTCGTAGATCAGGTTCGTGAACCAGATCGGATGGTCCGGGCCGCCGGCGGTCATCTGGCTGTTGCCGTCGCGGCCCTGCCAGGAGAACGGCACGTCGATCCCGAGGTCCCGCACGATGTACCGGCCGGTGCCCTGAAAGTCCGCGGGAAGCAGCGGTGGGCGCGGCTCCCGCGAATCGGGGACCGTAGGGCCGTCGGCCTGGGCCGCGCGGGGCAGCGGCGCCGCCGCCGGACCGGGCGCGACCACCCCGAGGGCGAACAGAGCGCCGCCCACCGCCGCAACCACACTCCGACGGATACGCCTCGAAGCCATCGACCCTCCGCCGGTGTGCACAGTGGCCGGCGCACTGACCGCGCGCGTGCCTTCGGCGAAGCGTAGGAGCAGAAGGAATGTGAGAACGGGCGGAAAGGATGGCCTCCACCTGACGGGTGACGAGACGCGCACCGCCCGGAACCGAAAGCGAGCCGGGGCCGGCGTAGAGCGAACCTGGCTGCTTGATCAAACAGCGCCCTTCGAGGCGCGGGAAGGACATGAGCTGTCCGACCGCTCAGGCGGCGCGGAGCTTACGAAGGACGTACTGGTTGAGACTCATCCCGTCCTCGGCGGCCTCGATGGCGAGCTCGCGATGCAGGCTCTCTCCGACACGGAGGTTGAACTTGCCTGAGTAGCTTCGCTCCGCGAACGGCTGCGGCACCGCCTCGCCCTGTTCCTGCATGTCGACGATCACCTCCTCCAACAGATCTTGAAGGCCCTGCAGCGCCTCCACCTGCGTGGGGGCCAGCCAGGAGAGCGACGCGAATTCGGCACAGGTGGCGATGAACTCCTGGTCATCGACCGACCAGGTGACGCGGTAGGTGTAGTGCGTGATCTCGGGACGGGCGTCGGGTTGCATCACATGGCCTCCTTCTTGTCGATCGCCTTGAGAACCTGCCGGACCTGGTACGCCTTGGCCTTGCCCTTGTCGTCCTGGATGTTGACGCGTGGGTCACCGGCCCACGGCATCCTGAACACGGCATGCGAGGTGCCCGCCTGCCGCGGCTTCCCGAAGTAGTGCTCGCACACCCGATAAAGATCGTTGTAGGCGACGTTCTGCTGACGCTGCCGCATCGCTTCCACGAGCCTGGCTATCGAGGGCACCCGGCAATGGTACTACCCGCAGTACCAGTACTCCACTCTTTAGAGGACCCGGGTCACCTGCTCGGCGGCGACCACCGCGTCCCGCCGTGCCGGGTCGAGGTTGGCGCTGATCACCACTGACGCGCCGGCCGAGAGCGGCGCGAGCAACCACTTCAGCGGCTGCTCGGTCTCGGCGGCGTCGACCAGCAGGCGGTCGCCGGCGCGCAGGTCCAGCATCGTGGCGAACTCCTGGGCGAGCGCACCCCACTGACCATAGGTGGTGCCGTCCGCGGTGGCCGGGTCCGACGGGTGGATGGCGGTGTGGTCGGGCGCGCCGTCGCCGTGCCGGAGCACCTCGGCGGACCAGTCCAACCAGCCCAACGGCACGTCGTCCAGCCGCCCCGGACCGGTGCCGACGAGATAGCGGTGCGGCGCGTCCGGCACGTCCTCCAGCCAGTCGTCCTGCCGCTCCGGCGTCACGAAGACCGCGTCGAACGGCCGGTCGCCGCCCGGTTCGAGCACCGCCAGGCCCGCTGTGGCGCGCGGTCGGAACGACACCGCCAGGCCCGAGGCCCAGGCGCCCAACAACACCGCGGCGGTACGCCAGTGCGGCGGCAGCAGGACCGCTACGCGGCTGCCGGGGCCGAGTCGGCAGCCGTCCCGCAGCAGGCTCGCGCTGCGTGCCGCCCACTGACCGACCTGCTGCGCCGTCAGGTCGACGCGCTCGCCGGTCGCCTCGTCGCGGTAGCTGAGCAGCGGACGCTCGGCCTCGACGGGCCGAGCCGCCAGGTCGGCCGTGACGGTTGGCTGCATCTCCACGCTCCCCGGATCGACGTCGGCACCACAGTACTCAACGACTTTGGTCGCACCGGTCGTCGGCCGATGGCCGTATCGGGTGACCGGGTGGCCCGCGCACGGTGCAGGAAACGATCCCCGAGACGCCGCCGAGGAGCGCCCGTGCCGACCGGACCCGACCCCGCAACCGCCGACCATGCCGCCACCGACCGCCCCGCCGCCGCCGGCCGTCTGCCACTGCGTCGGCGGCTCCTGCCGGTGATCGCGTTGCTGCTGCCCCCGGCTACCTCGACGACACCCAGTACGCCGACACCCGGGCCGCCGCCGAGGCGACGCTGGTGCCGGGGCTCGAATTCAGCCTCCGGCAGGCGTTGGACTACGTGGGCAACCACATCGTGCTGACGATCTGCGCGCCGATCGTGCTCATCGAGTCGTTCCTCGGGCCGGAACGGCGGCTGCGGCCGTGGCTGGGCCGGCCCGGTCTCGCCGTGGTGGGCGTGCTCTACCTGCTCGGCAGCCTGTTGATCTTCTCTGACGGCAGCGGCCGGAAGGGCTTCCTGGCCAGTCCATTCCAGCTGGCCTTCGCCGCCGTGGTGGTCCTCGTACTGGTCGCGGTCGCGCTGCTGCCCCGCTGGCGCCGCGCCCACCCGCGCCGGGCCCGTCGGGTGCCGCACCCGCTGTGGGTGGGTCTGCCGGTCGTCCTCGTCCGCTTCGGCGCTGACCTGACGCCCGACTGGGCGGGGGTGGCGATAGCGCTGGCGCTCGCGGCTGCCGCCGGAGGGCTTATCGCGTACTTGTCGTCGGGCGTGCGCTGGGGGCAGCGGCACGTGCTCGTAGCCGGCACCGCGGGCCTGGCCGCCGCCGCGGCGTTCGCGTACCTGGTGCCGCCGTACCCCCCTGCCTCCCCGGCGGCCGCCCTGGCCGGCGACGTCGCGGTCACCGTCATCACCGTGGCCCTGCTCGGCGGTGCCTGGTGGCGATCCCGCGAAGGCAGGCGGCCAGCGATTACACTCGCGGCCACACCACTTTGAGGGGGCCGCGCAGTGGGTGAGCTGCTGTCCACGATGGTCCAGATCATCAGCTCGTACGTCACCAGGGTGCTGGACCGGCGGGCGGTGTCCCAGGACGCGAAGGTCGGCGCCGAGCTGCTGGAGGTGGCCCTCACGCTTCAGGAGCTGTGCGTGAACGGCGAGCGCCTCCTGGCCCTGGCCGACACCCTGATCTCCAGCGACGAGCCCCGCGCCGACGACCAGTCGGAGTTCGCCGCCCTGGTGCGCCGGCAGTCCACGCTGATCAATCAGCTCAGAGGCGGTATCGCGCACTCCCGGGCGCTGCTCGCCACCGTCGACGTGGACTTCGCGTTCGCGATGGCACCTTTCCTCGACGGCAAGTCGGGGCTGCTGTCCCGCTGGCAGCAACAGGCTGCTCTCAGTCAGTTCTCCACGACGACGTTGTTCTTCCTGCCCGCCGAGGCCGTCACCCGCCTGGTGGCTGGCAGCCCTGCCGCCTACACCGCAACCGCACTCGCCCGCAACCGGACGGACTTCGTGCTGATGGTGACGAACGAGGTGCAGAACGCGCGCCGGCGGGAGGTCCCGGACATCAGAGCGGTGGCGAACGACGAGAGCGAGACCCTGCTACGGGAGGTAGGACACGCCCGCTCCGAGATCGAGGCCGCCCGGGTGTTGTGTGGGCGACTGCTTATGGCAACTCAGGAGGCCATCGGCGCCGACGCCACCGCCCGCCTCCGGCGGACCTTGACGGGCCGGGGCTGACGGCGCACGGCTCAGGATCGATCCCAGTCGTAGCCGGCGCGGGCGAACGCCACACTGCCGTCACCGGTGGCGTAGACCTTCAGGGACAGCAGTCCCAATGATCGAGTGAGATTTTCGAGGTTGGAGCGGAGCCGCGAGAAGAGCCCGCTGCCCTTCAACTCGTCGGCGATGCGGATCTCGTCGAGTGAGGCGGATCTTGTGGTGAACGACAACCGCAACTCGATCAGAGCCTGAAAGACTCCGGACGGCGCGATGCGCATCGAGACCGCTCCCCCGCCCTCGATGTAGAGCGAAACCTCGACCCTCACCTCCGGCAGGTCCGCCGTCAGCACCTCGCACACCTGGCGCGGTGTCAGCTTCATCCACTGCCGCCAGGCGGCAAGGAAGTGGTCGTCCGCCCGGGTGACCGTCAGTACCGGTTCCATCGCCCGCAGGTCGGCCACTGTCAACGCCTCGATGGCCGGTCGCTCCCCGGCTCGGGCCTCCTCGTACGACGCCAGCGGCACTCCCGCCTCCAGCATGAGCCGGTCCCAGTACGGATCGGGCCAGAACGGGCCGGCCAGGAACTCGCCGACGTGGCACCAGAGCTCGTGCCAGAGCCGAACAGCCCGTAGCGGCCGCAGTCCGAGTCGCATAGCGCCGACGATGGCGCACCGGTGCACCAGCAGCGTCGCGGTGAGGGCGAACAGGTTCACCTCCGGCCGGTCGGCTTCATCAAGCGCCCGGACGGATTCGCGCTCCAGATCGGTGTACGTGACCATCTCCGGCGCGTCGGTGAGGGTGACCGGAATCTGGGTGTCCAGCAGCGAGTTGACGTCGGGTGGCACCCACCCCACGTTGTCGTTCAGCAGCACCAGGCTTACCTTCTGGTCCTGCTGCCATGCCTGGAGCTGCAGGAACGGATCCCCGGTCGGCAGCACACCGTGCTTCAGCCAGGTCACCGCCTCAGCGTGCAACCGCAGGCTCTCGCCGATCGCGGGAACCGTGACGACCAAGGCGGGGCCGTCGATTACCACAGTCAACGCCGGAACATCACGCAGCGCATCGACAAGCTCACTCTGCCGCATGGCTGCACTGTAGCGGTAGGCACCTCGTGGCTACGCCGTGCTTCGCCCGCTGTTCACGTGGACGTCGGGCCGCGCTGGTTCGCGTCCTCCGGACGATGTCAGCGCCCGTCAGCGGGTGGGCAGTTCCGGGCCGCCGTCGAGCAGCGGGCCGAGCAGGTCGTCGTACTCGTCGACCCGGGCCAGGACCTCGGCGGCGGTGAACTGGCGGACGGCCGGTTTCCGGCCGCGCGCGCCGGCCTCGACCTCGTCCCAGGTCAGCGGCGTCGACACCGACGGCACCGACTGGGCCCGCAGCGAGTACGGCGCCACCGTGGTCTTCGCCGCGTTGTTCTGGCTCCAGTCGATGAAGACCTTGCCCGGTCGGAGGTTCTTCGCCATCTTCGACACGATCAGCTTCGGGTGGGCCTTCTCCAGCTCCTGGGCGATCCGCCGGGCGTAGTCGGAGACGAGGTCGGACGACTGGGTGCCGGCGATCGGGCAGCAGAGCTGCATGCCCTTCTTGCCGGACGTCTTCGGGTACGACTCGATGCCGTCGTCGGCGAGGCGGTCACGCATCAGCACCGCCACCGGGCAACACTCGGCGAGCCCGGCCGGCGGCCCCGGGTCCAGGTCGACGACCATCATGTCCGGGTGTTCGCCCACCTTCCACTGCGGTGTGTGCAGCTCCAACGCGGCCAGGTTGGCCAGCCAGACCAGGGTGGGCAGGTCGTCGGCGACCACGTAGTCGATGGTCTCCCGGCCCTTCGTCGACCCGGGCGCCGGAAGGTTCTCCACCCGAACCCAGTCCGGGGTCGCGGCCGGAGTGTTCTTCTCGAAGAACGACTTGTCGTCCACCCCGTTGGGGAAGCGGATCCGGGTGACCGGTCGGTCCCGCAGGTGCGGCAGCAGCACCGGGGAGATCCGGGTGTAGTAGTCGATCACCTCACCCTTTGTGAACCCGGCCGCCGGGTAGAGCACCTTGTCCAGGTTGGACAACTCCAGCGCGCGGCCCTCGACGTCCACCCGTAGCCGTTCAGCCGGCATCGTCGACCTCCTCCGGAGGCTTGTCCGGGCGCAACCGCAGCACCCGGGGGAAGCGCAGCCGACCGTCGGGGGTGCGCTGGCCGTACTTCACCTCCACCACCACCCGGGGTGTTACCCAGATGGCGCCCCGCGCATCCTCGCGCGGCACACCCGGCGCGAACGGTGACACGCCGGAGCGCAGCGGCTCCAGCTCGGCGAGGAGCTGCCGTTCGATGGCCGCGCCGATCCCGCCGCCGACCCGCCCCCGGTAGATCAGTCGGCCGTCCGGGCCGGGCACCCCGACCAGCAGCCCGCCGATCCGGCGCGCGCCCGGTCGCCAACCGCCGATGACGAAGTCGCCGGTCACTTCCAGCTTGACCTTCACCCAGTCCGGCGAGCGCACCCCGGGGCGGTAGACGGCCCCGACCCGCTTGGCCATCACCCCCTCCAGGCCGTGCTCTCCGGCCGCCTCGTAGGTGGCCGGCCCGTCGGCGAACATCGGTGGCACCGCCCACCGCAGGCCACCGAGCGCGAGCGCGTCGAGGGCCTCCCGGCGGCGCTCGTACGGCCAGCCGGTCAGGTCGTCGCCGTTCAACCGGAGCAGGTCGAAGATCATGTACGTCACCGGCATGACAGCTGCCAACCGGGCCGCCTTGGCCCGGTCCCGGACGTGCATCCGCTCGGCCAGCGCGGTGAACGACGGCTGCCCGCCCTGGCCGAGCAGCACCACCTCACCGTCGAGCAGCGCGTCGTCGACCTGCTCGGGCAGGGTGGCCAACTCCGGGTACGCGGCGGTGATCTCCACCCCGGAACGGGCATACAGGTGCTGACCGCCACCTGAGATGTCGGCCAGGGCGCGGACGCCGTCCCACTTGAACTCGTACGCCCAGCCGTCACCCGCCGGGAGCGGCCCGGTCATCGCGAGCATCGGCTTGAGCGGCGCGCCGGGCACGACCCGACTGTAGTAGCAGCCCGAACACCTCGCGTCCGGTTCTTTCGGATGCGAGCATGGTCGATACCGGGGAAGGGAGCGCAGGATGCGTGCCATCTGGAAGGGAGCCGTGTCGTTCGGGCTCGTCTCGATCGGGGTGAAGCTCTACTCCGCAACCGAGGAGAAGGACATTCGGTTCCACCAGGTGCACCGCGAGGACGGCGGTCGGATCCGCTACAAGCGCACCTGCTCGGTCTGCGGCGAAGAGGTCACCTACGACGACATCGCCAAGGGCTACGACATCGGCGGCGGCGAAATGGTGATCCTCACCGACGAGGACTTCGCCGACCTGCCGCTGACCAGTTCCCGTGCCATCGACGTGCTGGAGTTCGTGCCGGCCGAGCAGGTCGACCCGATCCTCTACAACAAGGCGTACTTCCTCGAGCCGGAGGGCGCGGCGACCAAGCCGTACGTGCTGCTGCGCGACGCGCTCATCGACTCGGAGCGGGTGGCCATCGTCAAGGTGGCGCTGCGCCAGCGGGAGCAACTGGCCACGCTGCGGGTCCGCGAGGGTGTACTGCTGCTCAACACCATGCTCTGGCCGGACGAGATCCGTACCCCGGACTTCGGCTTCCTCGACGAGGACCTCAAGGTGCGCCCGCCGGAGCTGGCAATGGCCAGCTCCCTGATCGACTCGATGACCGGGGAGTTCGAGCCGGACGTCTTCACCGACGACTACCGGGCTGCGTTGCAGGAGGTCATCGACGCCAAGGTGGAGGGTCGGGAGGTCGTCCAGCCGGAGGAGGTCGAGGAGGCCCCGGCCGCGGCGGTGGACCTGATGGCGGCGTTGAAGGCCTCGGTGGAGCGCGCCAAGGCGGCTCGCGGCGAGCAGCCCGCCCGCGGTGGTGGCGGCGGCGAGCCGACGCCCATCTCGTCGGCCCGGTCGGCGCAGAAGGCAGCCGAGAAGAAGGCGGCCAAGGCGCCCGCGAAGAAGACCGCGGCGAAGAAGACGGCCGAGAAGAAGGCTGCGGAGCCGGCGAAGAAGACCGCTGCCAAGAAGACCGCTGCCAAGAAGGCGGAGCCGGCGAAGAAGACCGCCGCACGCAAGACCGCACCCCGCAAGAGCGCCTGACCGTACGGCAGCGGCGGCGGTGTCCGCCTCGCCGGGTACGCTCCGCCGGCCGCTGGCGACCGGAGGAGCCCCCATGCCGTACACCCCTGATCTGGACCGGTTACTGACGCCCGGCGCCCGCTTCACCGACCAGCACGGCGGGTACCTGATCGAGGTTCACCCGGTGGGCGACATCGTGTTGCCGACCGGCCGGGTGGTCGGGTGTGACCCGCTGGTCTGCCCGGAGGCGGAGCCGTTCACTGTGACAGTGCCGCCGGGGCGGCATCCCGCCCGCGCCTGGGTGGCGGTGGTGCTCCGGGAGGACGCCGAGGTGGACCGCCGGGTCGCCGCGCTGGAGCTGGTCGTCTCGACGGAACCGACGATCCGCTGGGAGCCGGCCGTCGCGGGCGATCAGGACGTCGCCACGCTCGGCGCGGACGACTACTTCGGCTACGGGGTGGACGCCGGCGCCGGCACCCTCGCCGACCCGACCGCGCTCGCCGTCCTGGAGAGCTGGGACTCCGACCGGGTCGAGGAGGTCTTCATCCCGACCGAGCTGCCCTCGTCCCCGGTCCCGGGGCTGATCACCGCAGTGTTGGACGAGGCCAGCGGCGCCAACGTCGTCACAGTGGCCACCGGTTGGGGCGACGGCTGCTACGGCACCTGGATCGGCCGTACCGCCGACGGACGGATCACGTCGTTCGTGACCGACTTCATGGTCGTCCCGGAATAACCGCCCGGGAAAGCCCCGGATCTGTCGCGCTGGGCGATCCGAGGCGTCGGCGGCGGGCACGGTAGGCCGCGGTGCGGGTACCGTGTGCGTCGGCTTTCCCCCCGGCACCGGGTGCCGGCCACACTTCGCAGCAGGGAGTCGACGACGTGAGCGAGCGGACGCAGCAGACGGGCCCGGACCAGAGCCCGGCAACCAAGTCGGGGCGCCGCCTGGCCGCCCAGTTGGCGGAGAAGAAGGCCGCCGACGCGAGGCGCAAGCGCAACGCGTGGGCCAGCGGCCTGGCCGCCGTCGCCGTGGTCGGTGTGCTGATCGGCGTCTTCGTGACGATCGGCGGGGGCGACGACAAGCCCAAGACCCAGGCCGACGCCACCCCGTCCGCCTCCACCCCGGCCCCCGACGAGGCCGGCGCGCCCCCCGCTCCGCAGCTGCCCGAGGGCGCCGATCCGGCGCTGGGCACCAAGCCGGCGGTGACGCCGGGCACTGGCGAGCTCAAGAAGCTCACGGTCACCCCGCTGATCAAGGGCAAGGGCCCGGCCGTGCAGAAGGGCCAGAACATCACCACCAACTACGTGGGGGTGTTCTACAAGGACGGCAAGGAGTTCGACTCGTCCTGGAAGGCCGGGCAGCCGGCCACCTTCCCGATCGGCGTCGGCCAGGTCATTCCCGGCTGGGACCAGGGCCTGGTCGGCGTGACGGTGGGCAGCCGGGTGCAGCTCGACATCCCGGGCGAGCTGGCGTACGGCAACGACGAGGCCGCCGCCGGTGGACGTCCGACCGGTCCGCTGCGCTTCGTGGTGGACGTGCTCGCCGCCCAGTGACCTGTCCGGGTCGTCCCGGTTGTCGCCGGGACGCGATGGAGTTGTTCACATGGGGCTTCCGGCCCGTCACCCAGCGGCAGTAGGTTCGGCGTCACCCCGGGCGGTTCGCCGCCCGGGGTGAGCATCCGGAACCGGGACGCGGAGGTGCATGTGACGGCGCTGGACGAGCCTGGGCGTACCGCCCGGTCGATGTGGGCGTACTTCGAGCCGGTGCACACCGTCACCTACTTCCACCCCCGGGCCCGGGCCGCGTACGAGGCGGTCGGGCTGCGCGGCTACTGGCGCGGTTACTTCGCCGGCCGGGCCGCGCCGCTGGGAGCCGTCGAGGCTGCCCCGGTGATCGCCGCCTTCTTCAGCTTCGCGCCGCCGATGGTGGCCCGCGCGCTGCCGGCGGTGTGGCGGTTGGCCACCCCGCAGGAGGCGCTGCGCGCCCGTCTGACCGGTGCCGTGCAGGCGCTCGCCGAGCTGACCTACGAGCTTCCGGAGTCGCACCTGGTGGAGGCCGCCGACCTGCTGGAGCGGGCCGCCTCGGCGGCGCAGACCGCCGGCCGGGTGCTCGGCGCGGCCAACGCGGCTCTCCCCGCCGGCGAGTACCCGCTGGCGCGGCTCTGGCAGGCCGCCACGACGCTGCGCGAGCACCGGGGGGACGGGCACGTGGCGGCGCTGGTGGCCGCCGGCCTGGACCCGGTGGAGACACTGACCGGGCGGGTCGCGCTCGACGGTTCGCCGCCGCAGTACCTGCTGGGCCGGGGCTGGTCCGAGGAGCAGTGGCACGCTGCCCGCGAGCGGCTCACCGAGCGGGGTTGGCTGACCGGGGACGGCGCGGCCACCGACCATGCTCGGGCCGGGTTCCAGGCCATCGAGGACGCCACCGACCGGGCCGCCGCGCATCCGTGGCAGGCGCTCGGCGCCCACGACACGGACCGGCTCCGGGAGCTGCTGGAGCCGATCGCCCGGTCCGGTCAAACCCTGCTCCCCGAGGGCAGCCCGCTCGGTCTGCCCGCGTTGCCCGGCTGACCGGGCACCCACCGGTCGGGCAGGATGGGCCCGTGACTGATGCGGTGGTCTTCGACCTGGACGGCGTGATCGTGGATTCCGAGCCGGTGTGGGAGGAGGTCCGCCGGGCGTACGTGGCGACGCACGGCGGGACGTGGCAGCCGGACACGCAACGCCGACTCATGGGGATGAGCACCGGCGAGTGGGCCCACTACCTCAGCGGAGAGCTGGGCGTCGACCGCACCGCCGAGCAGGTCGCCGTCGAGGTGGTCGAGGAGATGACCCGCCGCTACCGGGACCACGTACCCCTCATCGACGGCGCCGACCAGGTCGTCCGCCGGTTGGCCGCGCGGTGGCCGCTCGGGTTGGCCAGTTCGTCGCCGACCCGGTTGATCGAGGCGGCGCTGGCCGCGACCGGCCTGACCGACGCGTTCGGCGCGACCCTCTCCACCGAGCAGACCGAGCGGGGCAAGCCCGCACCGGACGTGTACCTGAGCGTGGCGCAGCGCCTCGGCGTCGACCCGACCCGGTGTGTGGCCGTGGAGGACTCGTCAAACGGGGTGCGTTCCGCCGCGGCGGCGGGGATGCGGGTGGTGGCGGTGCCGCACGGCTCGTACCCGCTCGACCCGGACGCCGCCGGGCTGGCCGTGGTGACGCTGAACGCGATCGGTGAGCTGACCCCGGAGCTGGTGGACGAGCTGGGTTGACCCGGGTCGAGCCGGGTAGAGACCACGGATGAAGGCCATCGTGTACGAGCGCAACGGCGACCCTTCGGTGCTCGATCTGGTCGACCGCCCGGTGCCCGAGCCGGGTGCGGGCGAGGTCCTGGTGCGGATGGCGGTCTCCGGGGTCAACCCGACCGACTGGAAGTCCCGCCGCAACGCCCCGCCGAAGGGCTGGCAGATTCCCGGGCAGGACGGCGCGGGGGTGGTCGAGGCGGTCGGCGAGGGGGTCGACCCCGACCTGATCGGTGAGCGGGTGTGGGTCTGGGAGGCCGCCTGGCAGCGACAGTGGGGCACGACGGCGGAGTACACGCTGGTGCCGGTCCGGCAGGCGGTACGCCTCGGCGCCGCCCCGTTCGAGCTGGGCGCGGCCCTGGGCATCCCGTTCCTCACCGCGCATCGCTGTCTGACCGCTGGCGAGTTCATGCCGGACACGCTGCGGGCCGGCGCGCTGGCGGATCACACGGTGCTGGTGCAGGGTGGTGCGGGCGCGGTCGGCAACGCCGCGATCCAGCTCGCCCGCTGGGCCGACGCCACGGTGATCGCCACTGTGAGCAGCGCGGAGAAGGCCCAGCTCGCAGCCTCGGCCGGCGCCTCCTTCGTGATCAACTATCGGGAACAGGACGTGGTCGAGGAGGTCCACAAGATCGCCCCCGACGGGGTCCACACGATCGTGGAGGTCTCCCCCGCCCGCAACGCCTCGGTCGACGTACGGGTGCTGCGGCACGGCGGCGCGGTCTGCATGTACGCCGACAACGGCGGGGACGAGGTGAGCATCCCGATCCGGGCGATGATGGCGCCGAATGCCCGCTGGCAGTTCGTCCTGGTCTACACGGAGCCGAAGGCGGCCAAGGCGCAGGGCGTGAAGGACGTGGCGGCGGCGGCCAGCCAGGGTGGCATCCGGGTCGGCGCGGACGCCGGCCTGCCGCTGCACCACTACCCGCTGGCGGAGGCAGCCGCGGCGCACCAGGCGGTGGAGGACTCGACGGTGGGCAAGGTGCTCATCACCACCAGCGACGCCTGATCGGGTCGCTGACCACCCGATTTCTCCGTCAGCAGGACAGAAGCGAACAACTTTCGCAACAATGACGGTGCGGGTCACCCCGCGTGGAGCGGGCGGCCCCGGCGCGGTGCGAACGCCGGGGCCGCCCCTGGGGAGGGTTCAGGAGTACTCCCGCCCAACAGGCGACAGTGCCGGGGAAAACGTTACGGGGCTGTCAGCTCCCGGACTGTCAGCTCGCCCCCGGCGTACCGCGAACGGACGACCTTCTTGTCGAACTTGCCGACGCTGGTCTTCGGCACCGTGTCGATGAACGCCCAGCGCTCGGGCAACTGCCAACGCGCCACCGACCCGGCCAGGAAGTCCCGCAACTCCTCGGCGGTCACCGAAGCGCCCTCCCGGACCACCACCGTGGCCAGCGGACGTTCGTCCCATCGCTCGTCCGGGACCCCCACCACGCACGCCTCCAGCACCGCCGGGTGGGCCATCAGCGCGTTCTCCAACTCCACCGAGGAGATCCACTCACCACCGGACTTGATCACGTCCTTGGCGCGGTCGGTCAGGCTGATGTACCCGTCCGGCGAGAGGGTGCCCACGTCGCCGGTACGCAGCCAGCCGTCGCGGAACTTCTCCTCGTTCGGGGCGTCGTCACCGACGTACCGGGCGGTCACCCACGGCCCACGGACCTCCAACTCCCCCACGGCCGTGCCGTCGGCGGGCATCGGGTCGCCCGACGGGCCGACGATCCGCGCCTGCACGCCCGCCGGCACCCGCCCCTGGGTGTAGCGGTAGCGCCACGCCTGTTCACCGGTCGCACCGGCGGGCGGACGCGAGACCGACCCCAGCGGGGACATCTCGGTCATCCCCCAGGCGTGGATGACGTCGATCCCGTGCCGCTCGTCGAACGCGTGCATCAACGCCGGCGGGCACGCCGAGCCGCCGACGATCACCTCACCGAGCGACGAGGTGTCCACGTCGTGGGTGTCCAGGTAGGCCAGCAGGTCGGTCCAGATGGTCGGCACCGCACCGGCCAGGGTCGGCCGCTCGGCAGCGATCATCTCGGCGATCGGCGCGGCCTGGAGGAACCGGTCCGGCATGATCAGCGACGCGCCGGAGAGGAAGGCCGCGTAGGGCAGGCCCCACGACATGGCGTGGAACATCGGCACGATGGCCAACTCGCGGTCGGTCGGCCCGAGGCCGAAACCCTCCGGCATGCAGACCTGCAACGAATGCAGATAGATCGACCGGTGCGAGTAGGCCACGCCCTTCGGATTGCCGGTGGTGCCCGAGGTGTAGCAGAGCGCTGCGGCGTCGCGCTCGTCCACCTCGGGCCAGTCGTACGTGTCGGGCCGGTCGGCGAGCAACGCGTCCCAGTGGTGCACTGTGATCCGGTCGCCGGCCGCCGCCACCAGCGGCGCCGGGTCACCACCGCCGACCACCACGACGTGCCGCACAGTGGTCAGCTCACCGATCACCCGGGCCAGCAGTGGGAGCAGCGTGCTGTCGACGAGGACCACCCGGTCCTCGGCGTGGTTGGCGATGTAGACGACCTGGTCGGGGAAGAGCCGGATGTTGAGCGTGTGCAGCACCGCACCCATGCTCGGCACCGCGAAGTAGGCGACCAGGTGCTCGTTGTTGTTCCACATGAAGGTGGCGACCCGCTCGTCGCCGGTCACCCCGCACTCGTCGCGCAGCCCGTGTGCCAGCCGGGCGGCGGCCCGGCCCACCTCGGCGTACGTCATCCGGCGGGGTTCGGCGCCCGTCCAGGTGACCACCTCGGCTGTGCCGTGCACCCCTGCGCCGTGGTCGAGGATCCGGGAGATCTGCAGAGGGGCGTCCATCATCGTGCTACGCATGGGTAACAAGCTAGTGTCGGCGGTCACACGTTGGGAACCCCCGTAAGTTGTCGCAGGTGAGCATCTCCTGGGCCGACTCGTACGTGGGGCAGTTGCGCGCGCTCGCCGGGGACCGGACGCTGATGTTCGTCGGCGCCCGTGCCGTGGTCAACGACGACGCCGGCCGCGTCCTGCTGATCAAACGCTCGGACAACGGCCAGTGGGCAATGCCGGCCGGCGCGATGGAGTTGGGCGAGTCGATCGCCGACTGCGCGGTACGCGAGGTCCGTGAGGAGACCGGGCTGCGCGCGCTGCGGGTCTGCGCGTTCGCCCTCTACACCGGCCCGGACCGGACGAGCACCAACATGTACGGCCACACGTACCAGGTGTTCACGACGGCGTTCAAGGTGGAGGAGTGGGACGGGCAGTTGGCCCGGGTCACCGACGAGACCACCGACGCCGGCTTCTTCGCGCGCGACCGGTTTCCCGCCCCACTCTCCACCTCGGTCGTCGAGACCCTTGCCGACCTGGACGTCTTCGAGCAGACGAACCGGCTCATCCTCAAGTAGGGCGGCCCCGGGGCCACCGACCCCGGGGCCGTGCCTCACTGCGGCAGGCGGAGCCCGGCGAAGAACCCTTCCTGGATCCAGTTCGGGTACGCGACAGGCAGCTTGGTGGCCTCGTCCAGCTCGGTGAGGTCCTGCTCGGTCAGCGTGAGATCCGAGGCGGCGATGTTGTCGACCAACTGCTCGTGCTTGCGGGCACCGACGATCACGCTGGTCACTGCCGGTCGGGACAGCAGCCAGGCGACCGCCACCCGGGCCGGGCTCACCTCGTGCCGCTCGGCGACGCCCTTGAGCACGTCGACAACTCCGAAGGCGTGCTCGGGGTCGAACGGGGTGAAGCTGGCGTAACCGGGCTGGGCGCTACGCGCGCCACTGTCGGCGACGGCACCGTCCCGGCCGACCTTGCCGGAGAGGAAACCACCGGCGAGCGGGCTCCAGACGGTCAGCCCGACACCCTCGTTGAGCGCCATCGGCACCACGTCGCGCTCCACGTCCCGGCCCAGCAGCGAGTAGTACTCCTGCACCGAGACGAACCCGGCCAGCTTCTCCCGGGCGGAGATACCCAGCGCCTTGGAGATCTGCCAGGCGGCGAAGTTGGCGGCGCCGATGTAGCGGACCTTGCCCTGCCGAACCGCGTCGTCGAGCGCGCGCAGCATCTCCTCCATGGGAGTGATCTGGTCGAAGTTGTGGATCTGGTACAGGTCGATGTGATCGGTGCCCAGTCGGCGCAGGCTGTCCTCCAGGTTCTGCATGATGTGCAGCCGGGAGGTGCCGACGTCGTTCGGGCCGGGGCCCGTCCGGGAGTGCACCTTCGTCGCCAGTACGACGTCGCGACGCCGCTTGCCGAGCGCCTTGCCGAGCAGTTCCTCGCTCTCACCGTCGCTGTAGCCGTCGGCGGTGTCGACGAAGTTGACGCCCGCGTCCAGCGCGGTGTCCACCAGCCGCTGCACCTCGGGCAGCGCCAGCCCACCCAGGGTGCCCCAGAGCGGGTGCCCACTGCCGCCGAAGGTCATCGCGCCGAGCGAGATCTCCGAGACGTACACCCCGGTGCTGCCCAGCAGTCGGTACTTCACGTGTGTTGCTCCTCATGGTGGATCGGAGGCCGAGCTCAGGCACTCCTTGGGCACTATGTCGGACACTGTGTCCGGCAACGAGCGTACGTCGCCCACCCGACCCCCGGCCACCTAGGATTCCGGCTATGCCGTCGATCACCCGCCGCCGCCCGCGCAACCCTGACGGACGCGCGGCCGTCGAAGCGCGGGTGCTGGCGGCCACCGAACGGCTCCTGAGGGAGGGGATCCGCTTCACCGACCTCGGCGTGCAGCGGATCGCCGCCGAGGCCGGCGTCGCACGGTCGACCTTCTACACCCACTTCCGGGACAAGACCGAACTGCTCATGCGCCTCGCCGGCACCATGCGGGAGAGTTCGTTCGACCGCACCGGCAGCTGGGACCCGGGCGGTCCCGGCGACCCGCTCGCGCGGCTCACCGAGGTCTTCGCCGACGTGATTCGGATATACCGGACGTACGCCCCGGTGCTGGCCGCGGTCAGCGAGGTCGCCGCGTACGACGAGGCGGTCCGGGAGTACTGGGCGGCCGGGCTGGAGCGGTTCGTGGCCCGCACCGTCGATGCGCTCCGGATCGAGCAGCAGGCCGGGCGTACCCCCGCCGACCTGGACGTGACGACGGCCAGCCGGCTGATCGTGGTCGGCGGCGACCGCTTCCTCGCCGACCACGTCAGCACGACCTCGGCCGACCCCGAGACCGACGCGGCAGCCGCCCGGGAGTTGGCCGCGACCTGGTGGTACGGCGCCTACCGCCGCCCCGCCTGACCACCTGGGCCCGACTGACGCCGACCGCCCCGGAGCGGTCCGGGGCGGTCGGTGTCGAGGCACTCAGATCATCGTCTGGGACTTGGCCTCCATGTCGGCGGCGGCCTCCTCCTTCGACTCGCGGGTCAACGGCTTGCCGCCCGGAGCCGGGGCCTCCCCGCCGAGCGGGTCCGCGCCACCGGTGGCACCCTTCGGGCCGGCACCCCGCAGCTGCGTGTTGGGCAGCGTCAGGGTGACCACCACCGCCACTATCGCGATCAGGCCGGCAGTCAGAAAGACCATGTCCAGTGCGTCGACGAAGGCGCCCTGGATGGCCGCACGCACCGGCCCCGGCAGGGCCAGGATGGTGGCCGGATCGTTGATCGAGATGTTCGCGCCGCCACTCGCCGCCACCGCGGCCTGCTCCGGCGGCGGGAGCTGCGCGATCGCGCCGGGCAACCGGTCGGCGAGCCCGCCGGTCAGCCGGGACGAGAGCACCGTGCCGAGGATCGCCACACCGAACGAACCGCCCAGCGACCGGAAGAAGGTCGCCGAGGAGGTGCCGGCCCCCAGGTCGCGTACCGAAACCGCGTTCTGCACCGCCAGGATCAGCGACTGCATGCACAGGCCCAGCCCGACGCCGATCACCACCATGTACCCGAACGCCACCCAGAGCGAGGTGGCCACCTCCAACTGGGTGAAGAGGAACATGCCGACCAGGAGGGTCACCGAACCGGCCACCGGGAACCACTTGTAGCGACCGATCCGGGTCATCGCACGGCCGGTGAGGATCGAGGTGATGATGATGCCGGCCATCATCGGCAGCATCAGCAGACCGCTGCGGGTCGGCGAGGCGCCCTTCACGATCTGCAGGTACAGCGGGATGAAGATGATCGAGCCGAACATCACCAGACCGATGATGAGCAGGGCCGAGTTGGCCAACGCGAAGGTGGCGTTCCGGAACAGCCGCAGCGGCAGGATCGGCTCGGCCACCCGGGCCTCCTGGAGGACGAAGAGCACCCCCAGCACCACACCGGCCACGAAGAGCCCGATGATCACGCCGGAGCCCCAGGCGTACTCGTTGCCACCCCAGCTCAGCGCGAGCAGCAGCGAACTCACCCCGGCCACCAGCAGGCCGGCACCGAGCCAGTCGATCGAATGGTCCCGACGTTCGAACGGGATCAACCGCATCACGTGGTAGCAGACGACGATGGCCAGGATCGCCAGCGGCACGTTGATGTAGAAGATCCACCGCCAGTCGGTCTCCGCGAAGTAACCGCCCACCAGCGGCCCGGCGACCGACGAGATCCCGAAGACCGCGCCGAACAGGCCCTGGTACCGACCACGTTCCCGGGGTGACACCACGTCCGAGATGATGGTGAACGCGAGCGTCAGCAGACCACCGGCGCCGAGACCCTGGATACCCCGGGTGACGATCAGCTGGGTCATGTTCTGCGACAGCCCGGCCAGCAACGACCCGAGCAGGAACGTGCCGATCGAGAAGAGGAAGACCGGCCGACGCCCGTACAGGTCGGCCATCTTGCCGTACAGCGGCGTCGACGCGGTCGAGGCGAGCAGGTACGCGGTGACCACCCAGGAGTAGTGGTTGATCCCGCCCAGCTCGCCCACGATGGTCGGCAGCGCCGTACCAACGATGGTCTGGTCGAGTGCGGCCAGCAGCATGCCGGTCATCAGGCCCAACATGAGCAGCCGGATCTGCTGACGGTTCAGCACCGGCGCATCCGAGGCTTCGGTGGTCATGTCGCCTTCTATCCCGCCACCCGCAGAACATGCCCCCAACCACCAAAAAACCCACCCCGCGCCCCCGCACCCCCACTTTCTGGCGTTGATCAAGAGGTTTGCGTCATGGTGCACGGCGTTCCTGACGCAAACCTCTTGATCACCGGGGGCCTGGGGAAGGGGCGGGGGGTTCAGGGGGTTAGGGGGTGGTGAAGGTTTTGGTGATTGTTGCGCAGAAGGCGGGGAGGTCGTCGGGTTTGCGGCTGCTGGTCAGGTTGCCGTCGGTGACGCACTCCTCGTCCACCCAGGTGGCTCCGGCGTTTGTCAGATCGGTACGCAGGGTCGGCCAGGAGGTGATCCGCCGGCCCCGCACCACGTCCGCCTCGATCAGCGTCCACGGGCCGTGACAGATCACCCCGACCGGCTTGCCCGCGTCGAAGAACGCCTTCACGAACCGCACCGCGTCGGGGTCGCCCCGCAGGAAGTCCGGGTTCGCCACCCCTCCGGGCAGCACCAGCGCGTCGTAGCCGGCGGCGTCGGCCTTGTCGACTGTCACGTCCACGTCGTACGTCTTCGAGTGGTCCAGGTGGTTGAAGGACTGGATGGAACCGGGCTTCAGCGAAACCAGCTCGGCCGTCGCGCCGGCGTTCTCGACCGCCTCGCGTGGCTGGACGTACTCGACCTCCTCGACGCCGTCGGCGGCCAGGAAGGCGATCCGCTTGCCCTGCAATGTCGCTGCCATCTCGGTACATCTCCTTTCCGGGGTACCTCAATCCCCTTCCCGCCCTCGAACGCCCGAAACAGGTCGGACAGGGCTCGGACCGGTCAGGGCCCATCGAAGGCGACCTGACCAGCGGCGGGACGGTTGGCGCGCAGGTTTGTCCGGCAGGCCGCTGGGGACCCGGGGAGGCATGGCAGGAGCAGCAGCGGAGCAGCGCCGGTTCGCCACCGTCGTGGAGAGCTGGCTCGGACGCCCAGTCCTGATCGTCGGTGACGCCATGTTGGACGAATGGCGGTTCGCCGACTCCGACCGGCTCTGCCGGGAGGCGCCCGCCCCGGTCCTCACCCTGCGTCGGCGGATCTCCGCCGCGGGTGGGGCCGCGAACACCGCCGTCAACGTCGCCGCCCTCGGCGGCCGGGCGGTGCTGGTGGCACCGGTCGGCGCCGACGTCGCCGGGGACGAGCTGCACGACTGCCTGGACCGCGCGAGCGTCTGGGACCGCACTGTCAACCAACCCGGGCGACCCACCCCGGTCAAGCGGCGGATGTTGGCCGGCAACCAGATCCTGCTGCGTGAGGACTCCGGCGACCCGGAGGACGTCCTGGACCACGACGGGGTGAGCCGGCTGCTCACCGCCCTGAGCTGCGCCACCGAGGAGTTGCGCGCCGCCGCCGGTGGGGAGGCGCCGACCCTGGTGGTCTGCGACTACGGCCTGGGCGCGCTGCCCGCGCCGGTCCGCGCGTGGCTGGTCGAGAACCGCCAGCGGTACGCCACTGTCGCGCTGGACGCCCACGACCTGGCCGACTGGCGGGGCCTCGCGCCGACAGTGGTCACCCCCAGCTTCGCCGAGGCGACCCGGCTGTTGGCCCGGGCGGGCGGTACGACTCGACTGACCGGCGGGACCGAACTGCACCTGGAACACCCGGACGGCGATCCGGTCGACGGGCCGTCCGAGATGACTGTCGGCGCGGCCCCGGGGGCGGTACGCGCCGACGACACCGCCGCCGAGTTGATCCGGGCCGACCGCCCGGGGCCGGTCGGCGAGCCCACCCCCGGCGAGGGACGGGTGGCCCTCACCGGTGACGGGCTCAGCGTCACCGGCACCGGCGTCACAGTGAACACCCGGGCCGGAGAGGGCGTCGACCGGGCCGTCCTGGCCAAGTCGCGGCTGGCCGAACTGCGTGCGCACACCGGTGCCGACGTGGTCGCGGTGACCCTGGACACCGAGGGCGCTGTGGTCGGCGGCGCCGACGGGGAGCCACGACGCAGCCACAGCACTCCGGTGCCGGCAAGCCACGCCGTGGGCGCCGGCGACGCGTACCTCGCGGCGATGACGTTGGCCCTGGCCGCCGACGCGCCCCTGCCCACCGCCGCCCAACTCGCCCAACTCGCGGCCACCATCACCGTCTCGGACACCGGCACCTGCGTGTGCCGACGGGACGACCTGCTCGCCGCGCTGGACCAGCCGACCGACATCACGAGCCACCCGGCGCTGGTCAGCGGCGACGAGTTGGACGCGATCGTCGCCGAGTACCGCGAGGCGGGACGATCGGTGGTCTTCACCAACGGCTGCTTCGACGTGCTGCATCGGGGGCATGTGCGCTACCTGGAGCAGGCCCGCGCGTTGGGCGACCTGCTCATCGTGGCGGTCAACTCGGACGGCAGCGTACGACGGCTGAAGGGCCCGGACCGGCCGGTCAACCCGGTCGAGGACCGGGCTGCCCTGCTCGCCGCGCTCGCCTGCGTGGACCACGTGGTGGTCTTCGAGGAGGACTCACCCGCCGCGCTGATCGAGGCGGTCCGACCCGACGTGTACGTCAAGGGCGGCGACTATCCGCCGGAGCTGGTGCCGGAGGCGCCGCTGGTGCGCCGGCTGGGCGGCCAGGTGCGCACCCTGGGGTACGTGCCGGACCGGTCCACCTCCGCGATCATCGAGCGGATCCGGTCGCACAGCCAGGACCCGTCGCCACACCTCGACGACCGGGAGCCCGACCCGTCGCTGCGCACCCGCACCCAGGCGTCGTGAACCGCCCCCTCGACCTCGGCACCCCGGAGGAGTTCCGCGCCGACCGGCTGGTGGACGTGCTGATTCCGACCCGGAACCGGCCCGCCGAACTGGCCGTCACCCTGGGCGGGCTCGCCGCCCAGGACGAGGTACCCGGCTTCGGCGTGGTCGTCAGCGACCAGTCCGACGGGGATCCGGCGTACACGCACCCCGCCGCGGCCACAATGGTCCGGGCGCTACGCCACCGGGGCCACCCGGTGCTGCTGACCCGCCGGCTGCCCCGACGGGGGTTGGCCGAACACCGGGCGTACCTGCTCGCCGCCTCGGCCGCCCGGTACGTCCTCAGCCTCGACGACGACATCTGGCTGGAACCCGGTGCGCTGCACCGACTGGTCACCGCGATCGGGGAGCTGGGCTGCGGGTTCGTCGGCAACGGCGTGCACGGGCTCTCGTACACCGATGACGTGCGACCGGAATCGCACGGCCACTACGAGGAGTGGGCCGGCCCGCCCACACCGGAGCGGATCCGACCCGACACCCCGGAGTGGAACCGGGCCCGGATCCACTCGGCCGCGAACCTGCTGCACATCACCGAGCAGTTGGCGCTGCCGCCGGGCGCGTGGCGGGCGTACAAGGTCTCCTGGATCGGCGGGTGCGTGCTCTACGACCGGGCCAAGCTCGTCGACGCCGGTGGCTTCGACTTCTGGCGGCGGGTGCAGGAGAAACACCAGGGCGAGGACGTGGCCGCGCAGCTCGCCGTGTTGTCCCGTTACGGCGGTGCGGGCATCCTGCCCAGCGGCGCGTACCACCTGGAGTCCCCCACCACTGTCACCGACCGGGACGTGGAGGCGTGGGAGGTCGTCCTCGCCGACGAGGACACCCCGCAGCCGGCCTGACCTACGGGGTGAGCAACTCCCGGGCGGCTTCCAGCACCTCGATCACCGGTACGTCGGTGACGAAGGAATCCCGGTGCGGGCAGTCACCGTCGCCGGGCCGGTGCGGATAGATGCCGGGTGTGCAGTCGACACCGCAGACCGGGCAGTGCACCGTCCACGAGCTGATCGGCCGGTGCCGGCTCCTCAGCGGGCTGGCCCCGTTGATCAGGTTGCCGACCCAGAAGATGCCCACAGTGGGCGCGCCCACCGCGGCGGCCAGGTGCAGCGGGCCGGTGTCGTTCGAGACGACCAACGCGCAGTCGGCGTAGCAGCCGACCAGCCCGCCCAGGCTGAGCGTGCCCACCTGTGGGCGCACCGGCACCTGCGCCGCAGCGACCACCCGGTCCACCACCTCCTGCTCGGAGGGCGTGCCGGTGACCAGCACCTCGTAGCCGTCCTCGTGCAGCGCCCGGGCCACCTCGGCGAATCGCTCGGCGGGCCAGCGGCGACGGGTGTCGGTGGCGCCCGGATGCAACGCCACCCGGGGACGGCTGGCCGGGCCGAGCACCTCGGCGGCCTCGGCCCGGTCGGCGTCGGTCACCGCCAGAGTCGGCGTGATGGTGGTGGCCGGCGCTCCCGCCAGCGCCACCACCTCCAGGTAGCGGATCACCTCATGCTGGTAGTAGACGTAGCGCAGCCACCGGTCCAGCGGCGGCGCGTCGTCGGCGCGCAGGCCCACCGTCAACCGGGCACCGAGCCGACTGATCAGCGGGTTGGAGTTGGCACCCCCGCCGTGGATCTGCACCGCCAGGTCGAATTCCGCACCGGCGGCAGCGGCCACGAAGTCGTCCATCGACGACTCCGGCTCGCCCGGCTCCGGCGTACGGATGCCGGCTGCCGGCGGCACCACCAGCACCCGGTCGACCGGGCCGGGCCGGTCGCGCCAGAGCTTCGCGTGCCACGGCGCACCGAGCAGCACGATCTCCGCCGAGGGGTACGCGCTGCGCAACGCGTCCAGCGCCGGCACGGCGAAGATGAAGTCGCCGAGCGCGTTGGCGCGCAGCACGGCGATCCGCCGCACGTCGGGAAGGCGCTCGGCGGTCGGGCCGAGCACGGACGGGGTGACCACCCGGCCCGCTACGGCCGGTCGATCTCGCCGGCGGTGTCCGGGCGGTGCAGCTCCCGGTCCGCTGCGGGATCGGCTGGCATCGGCGTACCCGTGGAAAGGTCGCCGGAGCGCGGCCCGGTGCGACCGACGGTGATGGTGCGCGGCGCGGGCCGGGTCGCCCGCGGCAGCCGGACCCGGAGCAGGCCGTGGTCCATCACCGCGTCGATGGTGTCCGGGTCGACCCGCGCCGGCAGGTTGACCCGGTATTCGAAGCCGCGCGTCTCGAAGCCGCCGGGGATGCCCTGGTCGGCGTTGACCTCCGCCTCCGAGCGGGCCCGCACGCACAACTCGCGGTCGTCCAACTCGACGGCCACCTCCTCCGGCGCCACTCCGGGCAGCCGGACGACGACCTCCCAGCCGTCCGAGGTCTCGGTCAACTCGACGTCGGACGCGCCGCCGCGACCACCGACCAGGCGACTCAACTCGGAGCGCAGCGACTGCAACTCCCCCATCGGGTCCCAGCCCTGCTGCCGGCTACCGCGCCACCCCCGGCCGAAGCCGCCGAACTGCTGCTCGCTCATCACACCTCTCCGATCCGCTGGGTGGCCGTCGGCGGCCGTAGTGAGCTGGGCGCGTCCAGGCCGGCATCGCTGTCGACGCCCACACCGAGTCGGTCGACCAGCTCGCCACCGAGCCAGGCGCTGATGCCGAGAATCGCCAGCGCGACCACCTCGATGGCGACCAGTGCCCCGCCGGCGGCCCGGGAATCCGCGTTGAGCCGCACCGCCCACACGGCGGCGAAGAGCAGAATCACCGCGACGTTGGCGCCCGCGTGCAGCAGACCCACCCGCTTGGCGCGGGTGCCGGTCGGGATCGCCAGCAGGTCGAACGTGCCGGCCGCCGCGGCGAGCAGGCCGCCGATCAGCCCGACGGTGATGTTCCAGTACGCGACCTCGCCGAGGAAGTCGGGACCACCGACGGTGTCCACCACGTCGAACAGCACCGCCGTGGCCAGCAGCGCGACCGGGAACATCACCAGCATCGGATGGACTGGGTGACCCAGCACCTTGAGTCGGCTCTCCATCTCCCGGCCTCCACTGGTCGGCGTCCTGCGGAACGGTCTCGTGCGGCGAGCGCGTCGGGTGAGGCCGTACCCCCGGCAACCAGGCACAAACCTCGCGCTGGTCACGGCGGCCTAGGCTGACGACGGTGGTGCCCGCCACCGGGTCAACGGCTGAGGGAGGATCAACGTGACGGTGGAGATCACCTCACACGAGGAGTTGCGCGAGCTGCTCGGCGTGCCCAACGCGCGGGCCGCCGACAAGGAACGCACCCGGCTGCACGAACGGGACCGCGAGTGGCTCGGCGCCTCACCGTTCTGTCTGATGGCCACCGCCGGCGCGGACGGCAGCTGCGACGTCTCGCCCAAGGGCGACCCGGCCGGGTTCGCCCTGGTGCTGGACGACACGACCATCGCGCTGCCCGAGCGGCCCGGCAACAAGCGGGCCGACGGCTACCGCAACATCCTCGACAACCCGCACATCGGGTTGCTCTTCCTGATCCCCGGGCGGACCGACACGCTGCGGATCAACGGGCGGGCCCGCCTGGTCAGTGACGCGCCCTGGTTCGACGACATGGTGGTCAAGGGGCACCGGCCGGTGCTCGCCGTGGTGGTGGAGATCGAGCAGATCTTCTACCACTGCGCGAAGGCGTTCCTGCGGTCCGCGCTGTGGCGGCCGGAGACCTGGCAGCCGGAGGCACTGCCGTCCCGGGCACGCCTGATCAAGGAGGTCGAGGCCCCGAGGGAGAGCCTCGAAGACCTGGAACGGCACTACGGCCCGGAGTACGCCACGAAGATCTACGTCTGAATCCGCACCGAGTGACCCGGGCTGGTGCCGGTCAGGCCGACCAGCCGGCCGGGTTGCCGAACGATTCCCGGGAGATCCCGGAGCCGGTCTCCGGCCACGCACCGAACCGGTCGTTGTGCAGGTGCGCGAAGAGATAACACATGCCTTCGCAGTCGGCGTCCAGCAGCGCCATCGCGGGGTTGGCGCGGACCGCTTCGTAGTACGCCCGCCCCAGGGCGACGATGAAACCTCGGGCATAGAGGAAGCCGTCGTCCGACCCGTCGGTCACCTCGTGGATGTCCTCCCGATCGATGTCGTGCAGCTTGCGCTCCACCACCCGGTCGAGGTCGGTCAGCTCCCGCCCGGTCAGCTCGGCGGTCAGGTGCCCGAGGCGATCCAGAAAGGCATCAAGCCAGGCGTCGATCGCGTAGGACGGGCCGCCATCGTCATGGCCGCCGTCGTCGGCGGGGTCGCGCTCGATGAGGGCCTGCCGCAGCGCCAGGGGCTCGGCACCCAACTCGGCCCAGGCAGCTTCGATGAGTGCCCACAGCCGGGCCTCGTCGGCGGGGGTGGGCAGCGCCCCAGGGGCATCGGTGGTCACGGTCACTGCCGGACCCTAACCACCACCACCGACGGTTTCAGGACTCCGAATCGGCGGACACCATCCACAAGTGACCGTCCGGGTCCGCGAAGACGCCCGCGTACGCCCAGGGTTGGTCTGCCGCCTCGGTGATGATCTCGGCGCCGGCAGCGCGCGCCCGCTCGACGAGCGCGTCCGCTTCGGTCGGCGAAGCGACGCCAAGGTTGAGCAGACATTCGCTCTGGCCCCTCGGGGCGACCTCGTGCCGGCCGATCACCCAACCGAAGCCGCCGGTCGGGATGAGCATCAGCCGCAGCCCGTCGTTGACCACGAACTGCAACGGCTCCGGGATGCCGTCGTCGGCCAACTCGCCCACGGCGTCGAGGCCGAGCCCGTCGCGATAGAAGCGGTAGGAGGTGGCCCGGTCAGCGATGGGCAAACTCACGATCACCGGCGCGGAAGTCATGGGTGGACGCCTCCAAACTGTCGGTCCGGGTAGGTGAGGCATCAGTGTGTCGCTGAATTAACGTTGGACTCGTGACCGTAGACGAGTGGTTGACTGCGACCCGCACCTCCTACGACACGGTCGCGGTCAGCTACGCGCACCTGGTACGTGACCTCCTGGCGGAGGCACCGTACGAACAAGCCGCGCTGGCATCGTTCGCCGAGTTCGTACGGGGTGCCGGCGGCGGGCCGGTCGCGGATGTGGGCTGCGGGACGGGGCGAATCACCGCCCACCTGCACACGCTCGGCGTCGACGCCTTCGGGATCGATCTCTCGCCCGGAATGATCGACGTGGCCCGCCGTGACCATCCTGAGCTGAGGTTCGAGGTCGGCTCGATGACCGACCTCGATCTGGCCGACGGCTCGGTCGCCGGCCTGGTCGCCTGGTACTCCCTCATCCACATCCCGGACGACCAGATCGGCGTCGTGTTAGCGCACTTCCGGCGGGTGGTGCGCCCCGGTGGCCCGCTGCTGCTCGGCTTCCACGTGGGCGACGAGACCACCCTCAAGACCGACGGCTACGGCGGCCACCCGATGAACGTGCGCGTCCATCGTCGGCAGCCTGCCCAGGTGGCGGCCTGGCTACGCCAGAGCGGGTTCACTGTCGACTCGCAGACCACCGTCACCTCGGCGGAGAGCCGGCTCGGCGGCATCATCGTCGGACGACGGGAGCCCTGATCGCCCGTTGTCAATCCTTCCTCGTCACTGTTAGCCCGCCTGCCCAACCATGCCTGGCCGTACGACGTGGACCTTCGCATCGTGGTCGTCGACACCGAAACCGGCGCCAGCCGCACCATCACCCGGCACGACGGCGTCCCCCTGGTGAACGCCGTCGCCGCAAGCTGCGCCATGCCGACCTCCGCGGCCCCGGTCAGCATCGGCGACTTCCGCTACGTGGACGGCGGCATGCGATCGACCCTCAACCTCGACCTCGCCCCGGAAACGGCCCGGCCATCGCCCTCGCACCGAGCACCGCCGCGATCGGCCCGTGGGCGCGTATCGACAAACAGCGAGCGGCGCTCGGAACGGGCCGCCGGGTGGAGTTACTGCTCCGGGATACGGCCTCCAAACGAGCGCAGGGGACCAGTGTGATGGACCGATCCGTCGTGCCCGCGCTCGTGGCCGCAGCCCGCGATCAGGGCCGACGCGAGGCGCCCCGAGTGGCCGTCACCTTGCGAAGACAACGCCGGGGCGGGAAGCGCGAGGCTGATGCCTCAGCCTTCGGGTCGTGGCGGTCATCCACCGTCGAACGTGACGAGTCCTTGGAATCGAGGACCCGCAACGCGATGGCCAGGACTTATGCCGCTATCGCAAGTAAGTTCCACCTTCTCCTAAATGTACCCAAGTACGGCTAAAACCCCTCTCGACCGACCAATCAGTCGAATACGCTACGACTCGCCCAAGAAGTAGCGTCAGGTGACTAATAGGTAGCTCTGGGTGCATCCGGGGTGGCTCTGGAGGGGTCATGAGTAACAATCGACGGCTGCGGCGCAGCCGGAACCATGGCCGGGCCGCTTCAGGGCTGAGCTCCGCCCTACTGGTAGTCGGAATGACGGGTGGACCCGCAGCCGCAGCTCCGCCGGTGGAGACGAAGGCGTCCGCACAGGACGTACACATCGGTACGCCTGGTCCGCTCGGCCAACACGGCGCGTGGCCGTCATCCTGGTCAACTGTTCGCCAAGACGACGACGGACCCGGCGATTCGTGGGACCAGTATCCCGACGGGCAAACGGACTACGGCCCACAGGGCTGGCAGAGCCCATGGGGTGGTCACGACAAGGACAAGGGCGACTACCCGCACGACAAGCATGGCACTCAAGGCCCCCAGGGTGCCCAAGGTGCCCAGGGCGACGCGGGCGCGCAGGGCTTCCAAGGCACCACCGGCGCTCAAGGTGCCACCGGCGCCCAAGGTGCCCAGGGCGACGCAGGCGCACAAGGTGCCACCGGCGCCCAAGGCGCGCAGGGCGACGCAGGCGCACAAGGTGCCACCGGAGCCCAAGGCGCGCAGGGCGACGCAGGCGCTCAAGGCGCGACCGGCGCTCAAGGCCCGCAGGGCGACGCAGGCGCACAAGGCTTCCAAGGTGCCACCGGTGCTCAGGGCGACGCAGGCGCTCAAGGCGCCACCGGCGCTCAAGGCGCCACCGGCGCTCAAGGCCCGCAGGGCGACACGGGCGCTCCAGGCGTCCAAGGTGCCACCGGTGCTCAGGGCAACGCAGGCGCACAAGGCGCGACCGGCGCTCAAGGCCCGCAGGGCGACGCAGGCGCACAAGGTGCCACCGGAGCCCAAGGTGCCCAGGGCGACGCAGGCGCACAAGGCGCGACCGGCGCTCAAGGCCCGCAGGGCGACGCAGGCGCACAAGGCGCCACCGGCGCTCAAGGCCCGCAGGGCGACGCGGGTGCTCAAGGCTTCCAAGGTGCCACCGGTGCTCAAGGCCCGCAGGGCGACACGGGCGCTCCAGGCGTCCAAGGCGCCACCGGTGCTCAGGGCACGCAAGGCGACACCGGTGCTCAAGGTGCTCAAGGCTTCCAAGGCGCGACCGGCGCGCAGGGCACGCAGGGCGACGCAGGCGCTCAAGGCGCGACCGGCGCCCAAGGCCCACAAGGCGACGCAGGCGCACAAGGCGCCACCGGAGCCCAAGGCCCGCAGGGCGACACGGGCACTCCAGGCGTCCAAGGCGCCACCGGTGCTCAGGGCACGCAAGGCGACACCGGTGCTCAAGGTGCTCAAGGCTTCCAAGGCGCGACCGGCGCGCAGGG
>NZ_JBEYUF010000002.1:249147-269439 GCF_040643355.1 Micromonospora sp. NPDC047187 | reverse complement strand
GGCACGCAGGGCGACACGGGTGCTCAAGGCGCGACCGGTGCCCAAGGCCCGCAGGGCGACGCGGGTACTCAAGGCTTCCAAGGTGCCACCGGTGCTCAGGGCGACGCAGGCGCACAAGGCCCGCAAGGCGACGCGGGCGCACAAGGCGCCGCCGGCGCTCAGGGACCGCAGGGCGACACGGGTGCTCAAGGTGCTCAAGGCTTCCAAGGCGCCACCGGCGCGCAGGGCACGCAGGGCGACACAGGCGCTCAAGGCGCCACCGGAGCCCAAGGCCCACAAGGCGACGCGGGCGCACAAGGCGTCCAAGGCTTCCAAGGCGCCACCGGCGCGCAGGGCACGCAGGGCGACACAGGCGCTCAAGGCGCCACCGGAGCCCAAGGCCCACAAGGCGACGCGGGCGCACAAGGCGTCCAAGGCTTCCAAGGTGCCACCGGCGCTCAGGGCGACGCGGGCGCACAAGGTGCCACCGGCGCCCAGGGCGCGCAAGGCGACGCAGGCGCTCCAGGCGTCCAAGGCTTCCAAGGTGCGCAGGGCGCCCAGGGAGACACGGGGGCACAAGGACTTCAGGGCGTACCAGGACCGCAGGGCGCCACGGGTGCCCAGGGCCCGCAGGGCGTGGCGGGCAACGGAATCGAGGCCGCCTACATTCAGGGCCCGCTGACCGTGATCGCAGACACCCCTGTCGATTTCGGCTGCCAGGCCGGAGATATCGCTGTCGGAACCGGATACCAGCTCTCGGGAGCAGGCGTCAACCCTGTGCTCATCCAGCCGCTCTCAGTCAGTGGCTACCAGTTCACCTTCACCGGCGGGGGCGCCGACATCTGGGTCTCCTGCATTTCACTCGCCACACCGCTGGCGTTGACGGCTCCGTCCAACACCTCGGGCCGGGCGACGTCAAACAGTAGCGACACCAACCGGCCGAACAGCAGGTCGAACCGCCCCGTCACCGTCGAGGAGGAGTAATGAACATGCGTCAGATATTCGGGTCGCTCGCCTGCGGTGCGGTCCTGCTGACCGGAGTCACGGCATGCAGCGACAAGCCTGCCGAAAAGCCGCAGACGAACAACGCCGGCAGCACCGACCAGACGAACGGTGCCGAGACTACGCCGGCGGATCTGCTCAAGCTCGGTCTTGAGCAGGGCCAGGCCGGCAACTTCGACGCGGCAAAGGCCACCTTCGAGAAGCTGCTGGACGCCGAGGCCGACAACAAGTTCGCCTGGTTCAACCTGGGCTACATCGCCCAGTCGCGCAATCAAGCCGACGAGGCGATCAGTAACTACGACAAGGCACTGGCGGCCGACGCCAACTACAAGCCGGCCCTTTACAACAAGGCCATAGCACTGGAAGGCAAGGCGCCGACGACGGCGATAGACATCTACCGCAAGGTCGTGTCGATCGACGACAAGTCGTCAACCGCCTACCTCCGACTGGGCATGTTGCTGTCCCAGTCTGGCGAGGACGCAGCAGCGCGGGACGCCTTCAAGGCGGCGATCCGTCTGGACAAGGGGCTCACCTCAGCCGTTCCCGCGAAGTACCGCCCGACCCCTACCGCTCGATCCTCGACTTCGGCGGGTCGGTGATTGTCTCCATGCGCACACCTCGCGTAACGGTGTTCACGGGGAGCAACCGCACCCGCTTCATCGACGAATGCTTCGAATCGCTCGTCGCGCAGACCTTCACCGACTGGGAATGGGTGGTCATCCTCAATCAGGGGTCGCGTTGGCGACCCGAGAGGCACGACGATCGGATCCGGCTCATTGTCCAGGACAACCTGAACGGCGTCGGCGCGGTGAAGGGGTACGCCTGCGCCGAGGCTGCCGGTGACATCCTGGTCGAGCTCGACGACGACGACCTGCTCAGCAGCGACTGTCTGCAAGAGATCGTCGACGCCTTCGACTCCAACCCGGAGGTGGGGTTCGTCTACAGCGACACCGCGCAGATCCAGGAGGACGGTGGCCGCTCTGAGGACCGTTTCGCGAGCTCGTTCGGCTGGCGGCACTACGACGACAAGGTGGACGGCCGAGAAGTGCTGGTCTGCCGGGCACTGCCGCCGACGCCACACAACGTGAGCTACATCTGGTACGCACCGAACCATGTACGGGCGTTCCGCCGGGACATCTACGAGAAGGTCGGCGGGTACGACGAGTCGCTCGACGTTGCGGACGACGCCGATCTCATGGCTCGGATGTACCAGGTGAGCGAGTTCCATCACATTCAGAAATGCCTGTACCTCCAACGCATGCATGCCAAGAACACGCAGCGCATTCCAGATGTCAACGCTCGCATCCAGCAGCGCACGGTGGAGATCTATGACCGGAACATTCAACATAATGTGCTGGCCTGGTCACGGCGGCAGGGGCTCCTGGCGCTCGACCTGGGCGCCGCGCACAACAAGCCGGAAGGGTATCTCGGTCTGGATTGCCACGACGGGTCGGGTGTGGACATCGTCTGCGACATCACGAAAGGCGTGGACCTGCCGGACAACAGCGTCGGTGTCATTCGAGCGGTGGACTTCCTGGAACACATCCCGGACAAGATCGCACTGTTCAATGAGCTGTACCGACTACTCGCACCGAATGGCATGCTGTTGTCGCTGACCCCCAGCACCGACGGTCGAGGCGCCTACCAGGATCCGACGCATGTGGCGTTCTACAACGAGAACTCGTTCTGGTACTTCACGGACGCCAAGTATTCTCGGTTCGTACCTGAAATCAAATGCCGGTTTCAGGCGTCGCGGCTGGTGACGTACTTCCCGAGCGAATGGCACCAGGCGCACAACATCCCGTACGTCTCGGCGAACCTGATAGCGATCAAGGACGACGTCGTGCGCAACGGCGGCCTGCTGAACATTTGACCATCACGCGGCTTAGCTGGCGCTGGGACCCGGAGCGCCAGTTTGGAACGACGAAGATCGTGGCCGATGAGGGCCTGGTGGGTAGGCCAAGGCACCCAACCGCGTGACCATTCGTGGCCGACGGTGACTGTCCTGGGCATCGGCTACCGGCATGGGCCACGCGTTAGGGACCGAGGCCCCTAAGCTATCGCAATGCCTGAGCATGGCGTGATCGATCTCGACGAGCACAACCATGTGCCGACCGAATCAGGTCCCACCACTACCCGTCGTCGTGCGCTCAAGAAGGCCCAACTGCGCCTCGTCGCCGTCTTCCTGGTCGGCTTGCTGCTGGGCGGGATCAGTGTCAACGAGTT
The DNA here is from genome assembly GCF_040643355.1 of Micromonospora sp. NPDC047187. Lineage (NCBI taxonomy): Bacteria > Bacillati > Actinomycetota > Actinomycetes > Micromonosporales > Micromonosporaceae > Micromonospora > Micromonospora sp. NPDC047187. The sequence goes on along the minus strand of NZ_JBEYUF010000002.1, from coordinate 266,232 downwards.
GCGAGACTTACGTGAGCAGCGGGAACGGGCCGCGTCGGTCGCACTCGTCGTCATGCCGGGGTCGGCCCGTTCCGATGGCGTCGTTACCAAGGGCGTCGCCGAAGTGGACGGGTCGGTGGAAGTGACCAACTTTGGCCCTCTGCCGGTCACGATACGCGCGGTGCAAGCGCAGACATCTGGCGTCCTGATTCAGAACGTCGGCCAGTCCCAGCCGTTGCGCCCCGGCAGCACCCGCTGGCTCGACGTCAAGCTGCGGCTTCAGTGCCCGCTCGAAGTCCGGGACGAACCGTTGTCGATGCGCATCTCAGTAGAGACCGCCGATAGGCAGATCAAAGAGGTCCATCACCCCGTAGCCCTGCACGCAAGCGGCTGGCACTTCCAGGCTTCGCTCCTGTGCTTGCGAGCAGGTCTAGATGGGTGAGACGTGACAACGGGGGGCCAAGAGCCTGAGGGGATCCCGCGGTCGTTGCGCGGGATACGGACTGTCTGCGGACTGGCACGTCCGGCGGCGCTGCCGTGGACCTTGAGAAACGGCAGAAGCCCAGGCCAATGACCTGGGCTTCGCTACCGAGCCGCCTGACGGAATCGAACCGTCGACCTACGCATTACGAGTGCGTCGCTCTAGCCGACTGAGCTAAGGCGGCAACGATCAGCAAGTGTACGGCACCCCGGCGGCACCGACCGAACGGGATACCCCCGCCGTGCTGGCCAGCACCAACCGGACATCGGCCGCCATCTGGACGCTTACCGGACAGCGGATGATCGGGTCCGGGACTACGCTGCGGCGGGTGAGCGACGAACGCGACCACCCCGAACGTCAGGACGAGACGACCGAACGCCCTGACCGCGCGCCGGCCGGTGAACGCGCCGCCCATCGGCCGCGCAGCACCGACCCGCTGGAGTTGGGCTTCACGCCGCGCAAACCGGTGCCGTGGCTGGCGCCGTTCCTGTTGATCAGCACCGGCATCCGGACGCTGCTGGCGGTGCTCTTCGGGGCGTACCTCGACAAGCGCGAGTTGCAGAACGCGTTCGGCGACGGCGTCTTCCGCCAGGTCGGGCCGGACGGTGGGCTGTGGCTCGACTACGTGGCCGACCTCGGTGACGGCTTCAACGCCACGTACTCGGTGGCGTACCTGCTGGCGCAGCCCGAGCTGACCGTCGACGGGCACCGCCTGCCCCGGGCGCAGACCCTGGTGATGGGCGGCGACCAGGTGTACCCATCGGCGGCCTACGCCGCGTACGAGGACCGGTGCAAGGGCCCCTACCAGGCCGCGCTGCCGGTAGCGCCGGCCGAGAAGCCGACGCTCTTCGCGGTGCCGGGCAACCACGACTGGTACGACGGCCTCACCGCGTTCCTGCGGTTGTTCGTCCGCTCCCGGGACCGCAACTTCGCGGGCTGGGGCACCGGGCAGTCCCGGTCGTACTTCGCTGTGGAGTTGCCGGCCGGCTGGTGGTTGCTCGGCGTGGACGACCAGTCCGGCTCGTACCTGGACGACCCGCAGCTGGCCTACTTCGACGAGGTGGCCCGGCGGCTCGGTCCGGAGTCGAAGGTGATCATCGCGACGCCGGCGCCAACCTGGGTCAAGGCCGCCGACAACCCCACGGCGTACGACTCGATCGACTACTTCATCCGCACGATCATCGACCCGACCGGGGCGCGGGTGCGGCTGTTGCTCTCGGGCGACCTGCACCACTACGCCCGCTACTCAGGGCCGGACCGGCAGCTGATCACCTGCGGCGGTGGTGGCGCCTACCTCTACCCCACGCACAAGCTGCCGGAGCGCATCGAGGTGCCACCGCGGGACACGCTGGCCCGCAGGGCCAGCTCCACCCAGCCGTACGACCTGGTGGCCCGTTACCCGGACGCCGCGCGGTCGCGCCGCTACGGCTGGGGCATCTTCCCCCGGTTGCCGTTGCGCAATCCCGGCTTCACCACGTTGCTCGGCACCCTGCACACCCTGCTGATGCTGGCCATGGCGGGCGCGACGGCGAACTGGGCCGACAGCACCAACCAGCGGCTGTTCAGCGTCCCGCTGGTGGTGATGGTGCTCGTGACGGTGATCGCGGCGGCCCTGTTCGCCAAGCCGCCGAGCGCGAGCGGCAAACGCCACGTGCGGCACTGGATCCTCGGCGTGGGCCACGGCGTCGCGCAGGTGGCTCTGGGGGCGGCCGGCACCTGGGTCTGGTTGGCGCTGCCGTTCTACGACTGGCCGTGGCCGCTGCCGGCGGTCGCCGCGGCGGTGCTCTACGGCCCGGTGATCGGCCTGGTCGCCAGCCAACTGGTGGCGGCGTACCTGCTGGTGGCGGGCTCTTTCGGAGTGAACGTCAATGAACTCTTCGCCGGTCAGGGCATCGAGGATTCGAAGTCGTTCCTGCGACTGCGTATCGACCCGGACGGCACGTTGACCATCTACCCGCTGGGGGTAGACCGGGTCTCCCGCGACTGGCAGGTGAACCCCGACCAGTCGCCCACCCAAAGCTGGCTGATCCCCAAGACCCCCCTAACCCCCCACCTAACCGAACCCCCCACAGTCCTGCACTAACCCACCCCCACCCACCCCCACCCGAGTTGATCAAGAGGTTTGCGTCATGACCGACCCGATTCCTGACGCAAACTTCTTGATCAACTGGGCTAAGCGGCGGGCGGGAGCCGGGGAGCCGGGCCGGAGAGGAACGGGCGCGGGGTTAGGGGGTGTATTGCTGGTCGTGGGCTTGGCGGGAACCGCAGACGTCGGCGCGGGAGCACATTGAGCGCGAGCCGTCCGCGTCCAGGCGTACCGTCACCGCGTCTCTCGGGACGCTGTGGCCGACGACCCGGCCGTCACCCTCGGGGGTGGAGACCCGACTGCCGACCGACGGGGCGGTCTCCTGAAAGCGCTGGTACAGCGGGTGCTCGTACTTGAGGCAGCACATCAGCCGCCCGCACGCGCCGGAGATGCGCAGCGGGTTGAGAGGCAGGTCCTGGTCCTTCGCCATCCGGATGGTCACCGGCTCGAAGTCGGTGAGGAAGGTGGCACAGCACAGGTCCCGACCGCAGGAGCCGATGCCGCCCTGCACCCGCGCCGAGTCGCGTGCGGAGAGCTGGCGCAGCTCCACCCGACAGTGCAGGGTCGCGCCCAGGTCGCGGACCAGGGACCGGAAGTCCACCCGGTGCGGGGCGGTGAAGTAGACGGTGCTGCGCTCACCGCCGCTCTCGGCGGAGCCGAGCACATGGTCGACCGCCACCACCTTCATCGGCAGGCCGTGCGAGCGGATCAGCCGTTTCGCGGCCACCTTGGCCTCGGCCTTGCGCCGACGCAACGCCTCGTCCCGGCGGAGGTCGTCATCACCGGCCAGCCCGACCAGGCGGGGGAAGCCGTCGGTCTCCTCGGTCACCCACTGCGCGGCCCACACGCACTCCGCCACCTCGGGCCCGTCATCGGTGGGCACCAGCACCCGGTCGCCCACCTGCGGACGCAACTCGCCCGGGTCGAGGTAGTAGAGCCGCCCGTACCGGTTGAAGCTGACCGCGCAGAGCATGCCCATCCCCCCACCCTACGACGGGTCACGGCGCAAGGCGCACCGCCCGCCTACGCGCCGCTGCCATTCATGACCGTCGACTCGACCTATTGCCGGGCGTCCCGTCGTGCCGTTGCTGCTCGCCCGGACGGTTGAATCCGGGGCCGGGCAGGAGACAAGACGTGCCTCGGCGGCGTTGAGTGGAGGAAGACCTGCGGGGGGTGCACGGGGAAGACCACGGCGTCGCCGTGGGCGCCGGCTCAGGTCAGGCGCCCACGAGCGACGCCGTGGCCTGTCCGAGGCAACGCGGCCACGGCCGGAGGATCGAAATCCGGGGCAACACCGCCACGGCCGGAGGGCCGGGCTCCGTTACCAGCCGACCCGGGTGGGCTGGTCGTAGCGGGGTCGTCCGTCCGTTGGCGGACGCCACGCGGTCTCGGCCAGGCTCGGCGCCCACTGACGCAGCAGCGTCTCCGCACCGTCGTACGCGACGCAGAGCACCGCCAGCACCCGTGCGGCGATCTCGGCGGCGTCGGCCACACCGGGCCCGACCGGCCCGGGCCGCGTCGACGCGCCGGTCGCGGTGGCGGCGACCACGGCTACCGCTTCGGCCGAGCGGAGCACGTCGGCCAACGTGCGGGCCAGCGCGAGACGGCTGCCCTCCACCCAGTCGGCGAGGGCGTCGGCGTAACCGGCTGTGGATTCGAGTCGCCCGACCAGGCTGTCCGGCCCCTCGTCGAGGTGGCGCAGCAGCGCCGCCCGCTGTTGCCCGTACGCAGTGGCGGCCGGCCCGGACCAGAGCACCGAGTCGGTGAGCGCGGCGGAGACGTCGTCGTACCCCCGGACGAGCCGGCGCACCGCGTAGCCGGCGCTGGCGAGCGGCACCGGGTGCAGGTCGAGGAAGCCGCGGACCGCGTCGCCCGGCAGCACCTGCATGCGGCGCAGCAGCGGCCAGACCCGGTGCCCCTCGGGGACGCCGGCCGCGATCAGTCTGTCCACCCGGCGGAGCAGGTCAAGGCCGGGTTCGGCGAGCCGGTCCAGCGCGTCCATCACGGCTCCCCGGTGAGCCGGCGGCGGGCCGCCCGGTCGACCTCGGCGTAGCGGTCGGCGGCCTCCCGCACGGCAGCCGCGGCGGCGGCCAGTCGACCGGCCGCGGCGCGGGCCTCCCGGGCCCGGTCGTCGGTGGCGGTGGTCCACTGCCGGTGCAGCGCCCGACCGATCTCGCCCGGGCGGCCCGGTGCGTCGGCGCCGAACGCGGCCTGGGCCGGATCGCCGGCGGTGACGGTGTGCGAAACGACTGTGAGCGTGGCGCTCGCCTCGTCCAGTCGGGCGGAGAGCGCGCGCAGTGTGTCCATCTCAGGCCCCCGCGAGCGGTCGGTAGGCGGCGAACGTCTCGTTGTGCAGCTTTTCCCGGGCCCATTCGGCGGCGTCGGCCGCCGCGGTGACCGCGGCCTGCACGGAACCGGCCACGTCGCGCGGGCTTCGGCTGTGCAACGGCCCGAGGAACCGGACGTCGGTGATCCGTCCACCGGCGGTGACCACCACCTCGACCAGGCCGTCCGGCGAGCGGACGGTCACTTCGACGGTCGACACCGCCTGGTCGAACTCGGCCTGGAGGGACTCGATCCGGCGGTAGCGTCGCACCGCCTCCTCGATCCAGGCTTCGTCGATCTCCCCCCGCGGCATCGGCCGACTCCTCCCGGGTGATCCATCACTCAGTGTGGTGCCACCGTCACCACGGCACAGGGACCGTACCGCACCGCAATCGGGCCTGTCGATGCCTGTGGACAACGGCCGGGAAGTGCGGGTCAGCCCTTCCAGAGGGCGAGCATCATCGCCTCGACCGCGATCCGCGGCTTGACGTTCGCCTCGATCGCCGCACGGCAGGCGAGCACGGCCTCCAACCGGCGCAGCGACCCCTCGGCGTCCCACTTCTGCGCGCCGGCGCCGGCCAACGCGGCCGTGTCGGTGTGCACCGGGGCGACGGGTGCGCTCAGCGCCATGGTGAGCGCGTCCCGGTAGAAGCCCGCGAGGTCGACCAGCGCCCGGTCCAGTGCGTCCCGTTGGGCCCGGGTGGCCCGGGACTTCTGCCGCTTCTCCAGCTCCTTGAGCTGCCCGGCAGCGCCTCGCATGGCGCCGGCCGCGCCCCGGCCGGTGCCGCCCGCGCCGAGCGCGGTCTCCAGTGCCGCCCGCTCGGTCGAGTCGGCCTCGGTGACCGACGCCTCGGCCTCCGCCTCGGCCGCCTCGATCAGCGCCGACGCCGCGTCGAACGCCGCGCCGACACCGGTCAGCCGGCGGGGCACCGCGAGCACCGCCTCGCGTCGTTTGCGGGCCTCCGGGTCGCGGGCCAGCCGGCGGGCCCGACCCACGTGACCCTGCGCGGCCGCCGCCGCCCACTGCGCCACGTCGGGGGCGATGCCGTCCCGACGAACCAGCACCTCGGCCACATCGGCGGCCGGCGGCTGCCGCAGGGGTACGACCCGACAGCGTGACCGGATGGTCACCGAGATGTCGTCCGGGTGGGTGGACGGGGCACAGAGCAGGAAGACCGTCCGCGGTGGGGGTTCCTCGATCGCCTTGAGCAGCGCGTTGCCGGCGGCCTCGGTGAGCCGGTCGGCGTCCTCGATGACCACCACCTGCCAGCGCCCACCGGACGGGGTGCTGGCCGCGCGGAGCACCAGCGCGCGCATCTCGCCGACGCCGATGGAGAGCCCTTCGGGCACCACCATCCGCACGTCGGCGTTGGTGCCGCCCATCGTGGTGTGGCAGCCGGGGCACTCACCGCAGCCGGTGCCGTGCGCGCACTGGAGTGCGGCGGCGAACGCCCGCGCGGCGACCGAGCGGCCGGAGCCGGGTGGCCCGGTGAAGATCCACGCGTGCGTCATCCCGGTGGACGGGTCCACCCCGCCGGTCACTGCGTCGTCGGCCACGGACTCGTTACCGCTGGCCGGGCCGGCGGCGACCAACGCGGCCGCCCCAGCGCGCAGCACGGCGGCTGCTGCGGCGGCGGCGCGCCGCAGCTCGACCACCGCCTCGTCCTGACCGACGAGGTCGGCGAAGACGTCCGGCATCAGGTCTTGTGCTCCATCGTCACCAGCTCCGCGTCGGATAACTCAGGCTGCACCGAGGTGTCCGGGCCCTGCGCCGGCCGCGGGTGCACGATGCCGCCCGGCTTGCCGAGCATCTCCTCGACCCGCCGGACCACCAGCCCGGTGATCTCGTCGGCCGGCCGGGACGCGTCGAGCACCAGGTAGCGCTTCGGGTCGGCGGCGGCGAGGTCGAGGAACGCGTACCGGACGCGCTCGTGGAAGGCGACCGACTCGGCCTCCAGCCGGTCGGTGCCGGTGTTGCGCGAGGCCACCCGGGACAGGCCGGTGCGCGGTTCGACGTCCAGCAGCACCACCAGGTCGGGCTTGAGCCCACCGGTGGCCCAGGAGGAGAGCCAGGAGACCTCGTCGACGGGCAGCGTCCGGCCGGCGCCCTGGTACGCCAGGGACGAGTCGACGTACCGGTCACTGATCACCACGCCGCCCCGGACCAGCGCGGGTCGGACGACTGTGGCCACGTGGTGCGCCCGGTCGGCGGCGTAGAGCAGCGCCTCGGCCCGGGGGGATGGCGCGTCGTCGCCGGAGGTGTCCAGCACCAGCGACCGGATTCGCCGGCCGACGCCGGTGGCCCCCGGCTCGCGGGTGACCACTACCTCTCGGCCGTGACCGCGCAGTCGCTGGGAGAGCGCGGTGAGCTGGGTGGACTTCCCCGCGCCCTCGCCGCCCTCGAAGACCACGAAGAGCCCGGCGGAGACGAACGGCTCGGCGGGCATCAGCGGACGGCCCCGGATGGAGCCCCACAGGTCGGCGAGGACCGGGACGCCCTTCTTGTCGTCCATCTGGCCGAACGCGCTGATCCCGGCGAAGATGCCGGCGGCACCGGCGGCGAGCAGCAGCAGTCGGGTGGAGGAGACGGAGATGCCGAGGTCGGCGATTGTCAGTTTGCGGGAGCCGCCGACACCGACCAACACGCTGCTCAGCCCGATGGCCAGGATCAGCACCAGCCGGGTGCCGATCTGCACCACAGCGAAGACCCGGCCGCGCACCTCGTCGGCCACCTCGCCGCCCAGCAGCGTGGTGCCGGCCAGGAAGGCCATCCCGGCACCGGCGCCGACCAGCACCGCGCCGACGATCGCCATGGACAGGTGGATGGCGAAGGCGAGGGTCATCACCGCGGCGCTGGCCAGCACGATGCTCATGCCGAACCAGCGACGCCGGGACATCTCCTTGACGATCATCGGGCCGAGCCCGATGCCGAGCGCCAGGCCGACGAAGATGGCACCGAAGAGCAGTGAGAACGCCGCGTCGCCGGCGCCCAGCGAGTTGGCGAAGAACTTGGCAGTGCCGACCACGATGCCGCCACCGGCGAACGCGCCGAAGATGCCCAGCACCAGGCCACGGACGAGCGGGGTCTCGCCGATGTACTTCCAGCCCTCGGAGAACTGCCGGAACATGCTCTGCTCGGCACGCTCGGCCTCACCGCGTTGAGCCTCGCTGATCTCCTTGATCCCGAATGCCACCACCAGTGCGGTGGCGAGCCGGGAGAAGGAGTTGATCCAGAGCGCGAGCTGGGCCGGCTCGGCCCAGGAGGGCAGGTCGCCGCCGACGGCACCACGGACGCCACGGTCGAGCACGGCAAGGCCGATGGCGGCGGCGACCGGGGTGAGGCCGTAGGTGGTGATCAGGGTGAGCTGGTTGGCCGCTTCCAGCCGGGCCCGCGGGATCAGGTTCGGGACCGCGGCCTCCTTGGCCGGGATCCAGAGCAGGGTGAGCGACTCGATCAGGAAGGTGGCGATCAGCGCCCAGCCGACCACCAGGCCACCTGCGGCGCCACTGAGGGCGTAGAGCGGAATGGAGGCGAAGAGCACGAAGCGCAGCAGGTCGCAGATGACCATCGTCCAGCGCCGGTCGAACCGGTCGGCGAAGACGCCGGCCACCGGGCCGAGCACCAGCGCGGGCAGCAGCCGGATCGCGGTGACCCCGCCGAACGCGGCGCCCTGGGCGGTGCTGCCCTGCACCTGCGAGGCGGCGAAGAGCGCGGTGGCCAGCAGGCCGAGCCAGTCACCGAAGGAGGCCGCGCCGAGCACGATCCAGAGCCGTCGGAACGGCCGGATGCGCAGCACTGACCGGATCGCGGCATAACCGGACGGATCAGCCTGACCGCCGTTGGGCTGCTTGGCGGCGCTGCCCGACTGGTCACCCGAGCGCGACACGCCGGGCGACTCGCCGCTGTTCTGGCTTTCGATGGCCGTACCTCCACGTGCCGGCCCATCGCTGGGCACCTCCGGTGCAACACTCTAGACCCGGTGGGGGCCACCCCCCGGGCGACATTCTCCTGCTCGCTGAGCCTAGGCCGCCGGAGGTACCGACCGCAGCCCGGACGTACGCGAGGGTATTTCGCATTCTCCGTCAGACAGTTAGCGTGCACACGTGGCCATCGAAAGCGACAAACTTCGCGAGCGCCTGGATCGGGCGACTGCCCACCTCGACCCCCCGTACGCGGTGGTCGACCTCACCGCCTTCGACGCCAATTCGGTCGCCCTGGCCGATCGCGCCGCCGGAAAACCGGTCCGCCTCGCCAGCAAGTCGGTCCGCAGCCGGGAGCTGATCAGTCGAGCCCTCGCCCGGCCCGGCTGGCAGGGCGTGATGGCTTTCACAGTGCCCGAGGCGATCTGGCTGGTCCGCGCCGGCGTCAGCGACGACGTGCTGGTCGCGTACCCGAGCGCGGACCGGGCCGCCCTCACCGAACTGGGCGCCGACCCGACGCTCGCCGCCGCGATCACCCTGATGATCGACAGCACCGGCCAACTCGACCTCATCGACGCCGTCACGGCACCGGGGCAGCGCGCCGAGCTACGGCTCTGCCTGGATCTGGACGCCTCCTGGCGACCGCTGCGCGGTCGGGTGCACGTCGGCGTCCGCCGCTCACCGGTGCACAGCGCGCGGGCGGCCGGCGCGCTCGCCGCAGCCGTCGCCGGTCGGCCCGGCTTCCGGCTGGTCGGGCTGATGTCGTACGAGGCGCAGATCGCCGGCCTGGGTGACGCGCCGCCGGGCAGGACGCTGCTGGCGGGCGCGATCAGGCTGGCCCAGCGCGGGTCGTACCGCGAGTTGCTGGCCCGCCGTGGCGCGGCGGTCGCCGCGGTACGCGAGCACGCCGACCTGGAATTCGTCAACGGCGGCGGCACCGGCAGCGTTGCCGCGACCAGCGCCGATCCCGCGGTAACCGAGATCACCGCGGGATCGGGCCTGTACGGGCCGACGCTGTTCGACGCGTACCGCGCCTGGCGGCCCACCCCTGCGGCGTTCTTCGCCTGCGCGGTGGTCCGCCGACCGACGCCGGAGCTGGCGACGGTGCTCGGCGGTGGCTGGATCGCCTCCGGCCCGGCCGCCGACAGTCGACTGCCCCGGCCGTGGCTACCGGCGGGGCTGAAGCTGGTTGGCACCGAGGGCGCCGGCGAGGTGCAGACTCCGCTGTCCGGAGCGGCGGCGGCCGGGCTGCGCATCGGCGACCGGGTGTGGTTCCGGCACGCCAAGGCAGGTGAGCTGTGTGAACGGGTCAACGAGCTGCACCTGGTCGAGGGCGACGCGGTGGTGGCGACCGTCCCCACCTACCGGGGTGAGGGGCAGGCCTTCCTCTGAGACCGGACAGCTGCCCTCACCGCCGGCCGAGGCCCGTTCGCCCCGCGCCGACTCAGGCGGGTTGGGGCGCCCCAGCCTGCTTGCCGACTGTCGACCGGCCGTTGTCCGGGCCGTCGACCTGGCGGTGCAGGTACTCCCGGATCAACGCCTTCGCCTCCAGCAGCACCCGCTCGTCGCCCTCGGGCTTCCGACGGAACGCGAGCTTGATCAGCGCGTCCGCGGCCTCGACCGCGATCTCCAGCACGAAGCGCAGCTTGGGCACGTCGGTGAGCCCGAAACGCTCGGTGAGCACCCGGGCCAACTGATCGGCGATCACGCCGTTGTTGTCCCGCTGCTCGTCGAGCAGGTGCAGGTCGACCACGTCGCCGAAGTGCAGGGTACGGAAGCCGGGGACGGTGCGGTGCATCGTGATGTACTCGTCGATGCCCGCGTCGACGCCGTCCCACCAGTGGGTCATCTCGTCGGAGGCGAACCGCTCGTCGAGGCGCTGGAGGTAGGACTCCATCGTCCGCAGGGTCAACGCCTGCACGATCGCCCGCTTGTCCGGAAAGAACTGGTAGACCGACCCGATCGCCACCTCGGCCCGCTCGGCGAGCAGGGTGGTGGTCAGCCCCTCGTACCCCACCTCGTCGACGAGTTCGGCGCAGGCATCCAACATGCGCTGTACCCGCGCGACACTTCGACCTTGCACCGGTACGCGGCGCAGCGGCCCGGTCGTGGCGGCTGGTGTGGACACTCTGCGCCACCCCCCTTCGACGGATGAACATATCTCCACGTCACGAGTCCGTGACTACCGGTACAACGAGCGGATCGCAATTGCGGTATTTACCAGCTAGAACGTTCCTGATATGAAGTCAGTTCATATTCATGAATGGAGTGCGCATGGTCCGCACCGCACCGCTCGGGGCTGGATGGTCCAACTGGGCCGGGAACCAGCGTGGCAGCGCCAGCGCGATCCTGCGCCCCGGCTCGCCGACCGATGTCGCAGAAGCCGTCCGATCTGTTGCCGCCGACGGCGGTCGGATCCGGGTGACGGGCAGCGGTCACTCGTTCACCGCCGTCGCGCTCGCCGACGACCGTCGGATGGACCTGTCCGACCTGGACACCATAGTCAGCGTGGACGTCGCCCACCGACTGGTCACAGTGCCGGCGGGAATGACCCTGCACGCGCTCAACGGCCTGCTCGCCCGGCACGGCCTCGCGCTGCCCAACCTCGGCGACATCGACGCGCAGACCGTCGCCGGTGCGATCTCCACCGGCACCCACGGCACCGGAGCCGGCTACGGGTGCCTCTCCACCTTCGTCGAGGCGATCACAGTGGTCACCGGCACCGGCGAGGTGCTGCGCTGCTCCGCCGACGAACATCCCGACGTCCTCGCCGCCGCCCGGGTGTCACTCGGCGCGCTCGGCGTCCTGGTCGAGGTGACCCTGCGCTGCGTGGACGCCTTCGTCCTGCGCGCCCACGAACGCCCGGCCGAGCTGGCCGACGTGCTCGGCGAACTGCCCGAGCTGATCGGCCGACACGACCACGTCGAGTTCTACTGGTTCCCGTACACGTCCCGGGTCCAGGTCAAGGCCAACGACCGGGTACCCGCCAACGACAGGCCGCTGCCCCGCTGGCGTGGCTGGGTGGACGACGACTTCCTGTCCAACCGGGTCTTCGCCGGCGCCTGCCGACTCGGCCGGGCCGTGCCCGCGCTGGCCCCGGGGATCAGCGCGGTCTCCGCCCGCGCCCTCACCGAACGCCAGTACACCGGACGCTCCGACCGGGTCTTCTGCACGCCGCGCCGGGTCCGCTTCGTGGAGATGGAGTACGGCCTACCCCGCGAGGCGTTGCCCGAGGCGCTCGCCGCGCTCCAGCGGATCGTGGACGGCCTGCCGTTCAAGGTGCTCTTCCCGGTGGAGGTGCGGTTCACCGCCGCCGACGACATCTGGCTGTCGCACGGCTACGGCCGGGACAACGCCTACATCGCCGTGCACCAGTACGTCGGCATGCCGTACGAGCCGTACTTCCGGGCCTTCGAGCAGGTGGCCGCCGGGCTGGGCGGTCGCCCGCACTGGGGCAAGCTGCACTACCGCGACGCCGCCTCGCTGGCCACTGCGTACCCCCGCTTCGCGGACTTCCAGGCCGTCCGCGACCGGCTCGACCCCCACCGCGTCTTCACCAACCCCCACCTGAACCACGTCCTCGGGGTCTGACGGCCTCGGTCTAGGGGATCTTGGAAGGAAACAGCCCTTCCAGGGGCACATTCTTTCCAAGATCTCGTAGAGCGGAGGGCTACTCCGTGCTGGTCGCGGCCTTGCGCGGGGCGGCCTTCTTCGCCGGGGCCTTCTTCGCCGCCGTCGCCTTGGCCGTGGTGGCCTTCTTCGCGGCAGTGGACTTGCTGGCAGCGGCCGTCTTCTTGGTGGCCGTCGCCTTCTTCGCGGGCGCCTTCTTCGCCGCCGCCTTCTTCCGCGGCGCCGGACCCTTCGCCCGCTTCTCGGCCAACATCTCGGACGCTTCCTCGAGGGTCAGCGCCTCCGGCGTCTGCCCGCGCCGCAGCGACGCGTTGAACTCCCCGTCGGTCACGTACGGGCCGAACCGGCCGTCCTTGATCACCAACGGCTTCTCGGTCGCCGGGTCCACACCCATCTCGCGCAACGGCGGTGCCGCGGCTCGCCGTCCACGGGCCTTCGGGGCGGCCAGCAGAGCCAGCGCCTCGTCCAGGCCGACAGTGAACATCTGGTCCTCGGACTCCAGCGAACGGAACTCCTCGCCCCGCTTGACGTACGGGCCGTAGCGACCGTTGTTCGCGAAGACCTCGACGCCGTCCGGCGCGACACCGATCAGCCGGGGAAGGCTGAGCAGCTTGAGCGCCTCCTCCAGGGTCAGCGAGTCCGGGGTCTGCGTACGCAGCAGCGACGACTTCCGCTCGCCGCTGGACACGTACGGGCCGAACCGGCCGGACTTGAGCACGATCGGCTCGCCGGTGCCGGGGTCGTCGCCGAGCTTGCGCTCGCCGCTGCCGCCCAGGAACAGCTCGTGCACCTTCTCCGGGGTCAGCTCGTCCGGGGCCAGGCCCTCGGGGATCGGCGCCCGGTCACCCTGGGTGCCACCCTCCTCGCCCTCACCCGAAGCCGGTGCCGGCTGCTCGCCGCCGGGCAGCTCCCGTTGCAGGTACGGCCCGTAGCGGCCGACCCGCACGACGACCTCGCGGCCGTCGTCGTCGGTGAAGAGCGGGATGGAGTTGACGCTGCGGGCGTCGATGTCGCTGAGGTTCTCGGTGACCAGCTTCTTGAGCCCGCCGGAACGGGCGATGTCCTGGTCGCCGGCACCGTTGGAGCTGCCGAAGTAGAACGCCGTGAGGAAGTCGACCGCCGCGTGGTCACCGCCGGCGATCTCGTCCAGCTCGTTCTCCATGGTGGCGGTGAAGTCGTAGTCGATCAGGCGTGGGTAGTGCCGTTCCATCAGCCCGATCACCGCGAAGGCCAGGAAGGTCGGGATCATCGCCTGGCCGCGCTTGGTGACGTACCCCCGGTCCTGGATCGTCTGCATGATCGACGCGTAGGTGGACGGGCGGCCGATGCCCAGCTCTTCCAGGGCCTTGACCAGCGACGCTTCGGTGTAGCGCGACGGCGGCTGGGTGTGGTGGCCCTGTGCGGCCAGCTCGTCGGCGGTCAGCGGCTGGTCCTTGACCAGGGTGGGCAGCCGGCGCTCGGCGTCCTCGGCCTCGGCGTTCTCGTCGTCGCTGGACTCGACGTAGGCGCGCAGGAAGCCCGGGTCGGTGATGGTCTTGCCGGTCGCGCCGAAGTCGGCTTCCTCCTGCGAGGTGGAGACCGCTCGGATGCGCACCGACACGCTGGAGCCGACCGCGTCGGTCATCTGCGAGGCGATGGTGCGCCGCCAGATCAGCTCGTAGAGCTTGAACTCCTCGGCGGACAGCTCCTTGGCCACCTCGCCCGGGGTACGGAAGTTGTCCCCCGCCGGACGGATCGCCTCGTGCGCCTCCTGCGCGTTCTTCACCTTGCCGGTGTAGCGGCGCGGCTCCGGCGGAACGCTGCGCTCGCCGTACAGCTCGACGATCTGTCGGCGGGCCGCCGAGATGGCGGTCTCCGACAGGTTGACCGAGTCGGTACGCATATAGGTGATGTAGCCGTTCTCGTACAGGCGCTGCGCGGTGCGCATCGTCTGCTGCGAGGACAGGCGCAGCTTGCGGGCCGCCTCCTGCTGGAGGGTCGAGGTGATGAACGGCGCGTACGGGCGACGGCGGTAGGGCTTCTCCTCGACCCGGGTGACGGTGAACGGCCGCCCCTCCAGCCGGGCCGCGAGACCCCGGGCGCCACTCTCGTCGAGGTGCACGACGCCAGCGCCGGGCTTCACGCGACCGGTGGTCGGCTCGAAGTCCTTACCGGTGGCGATCCGGTCGCCGTTCAGAGCGATCAGGGTGGCGTTGAACGCACGCGGGCCCTCACCGGCGTTGGCCACCGCGAGGGTGGCCAGAATGTCCCAGTATTCGGCGGTGCGGAAGGCCATCCGCTGCCGCTCCCGCTCGACCACGATGCGGGTCGCCACGGACTGCACCCGGCCTGCCGAGAGCCGCGGCATGACCTTCTTCCACAGCACCGGGGAGACCTCGTAGCCGTACAGGCGGTCGAGGATCCGGCGCGCCTCCTGGGCGTCGACCAGATCGCGGTCGATCTCCCGGGGGTTGGCCACCGCCGCCTGGATCGCCGGCTTGGTGATCTCGTGGAAGACCATCCGCTTGACCGGGACCTTGGGCTTGAGCGTCTCGACCAGGTGCCAGGCGATGGCCTCGCCCTCGCGGTCCTCATCCGTCGCCAGGAAGATCTCGTCGACTTCCTTGGCCAGCTTCACCAGCTTGCTGATCTGCTGCTTACGGTCGGCGGAGACGACGTAGAGCGCCTGGAAGCCGTTGTCGACGTCCACCCCGAGCCGGGCCCAGGGCTCCTTCTTGTACTTGGCCGGCACGTCGGCGGCGTTGCGCGGCAGGTCGCGGACGTGACCGAAGCTGGCCTCCACGACGTACCCCGGGCCAAGGTAGCCCGAGATCGTCTTGGCCTTCGCCGGTGACTCGACGATGACCAGACGGGTGGTTCCAGCGTTGCTCGGCACGTCTCTCCCCGACCTCACTCCTGCTCGTGGCCTGCCGGCGCCCGGACAGCGACCGCTTTCGACCCCGCCGTCGCACCGGCGGTCCGGATGTCCAACGTAACGCGCCGCCCGCGTTTCGGGTTTCGCGGGCCGCAAACCGCTTCGACGCGGTCGTGGACGCCGCCTCGCCGCGCTCGGCACTGCCGGACGGCGCCACCGTACACCGTGGGTAGGGCTCGAAGCGGGTCACTGTGACGATGGCGGACCCATGACCGAGGCCCGACCCGCCCGTTTTCCGCCTGGATCGACCCGCCGGCTGTCCGGCACCGGACACCCGGCCGCCCCACCCCCGGGCCGCCGCCCAACCCCGTCGATCATGGACTTATGGTGGGCGTTTTAACCCCGGAAAGGCAATACGTCCCCCACCACAACTCCATGATCGATCCGGTGAAGGTGGGGTGGATCAGGTTGGCCAGGCGTCGGCAGGCGTCGCGGTCGGCGGCCCGCCGACCAGCTCGGCGAGGCGGGCCAACCGGCGGCGGCCGGCGATCCGGTACGCCGGGCCGCCCTCACCCGGGCCGAGCAGCGTCCCGGCCAGCCCCGCCGAGGCGAGCGCCACACCGATCGGCTCCCAACACTCCTGGTCGTCGGCGCCCAGCCGCAACAGAAAACAGTCCGGAGGCTCCGGCGTCCCGGCGGCGGCGAGCCACAGCCGCAACCGCCGGCCGGTCAGGTGGAACGCGGCCGGCGGGCGTTTCGTCGTACCGTGCAGCCAGGCGGCCGCGAGCGGCTTCAAGACCCGGGTGTACGACGTACGAACGGCGTGTCGCGCGCCCTCGGTCGGCTCCCAGCTCGCCGCCAGCCCACGCGACGCCAACTCGGCGACGAGCACGTGCACCCGCCAGGCGGCGTCCACCTGCACCGAGAGCCGGGCGGTGCCGCCCATCCGGACCACCTCACCCGGCCCGGCGAGCAGCCCGGCCAGGTCGGCGACGGTCGGTTCGGCCGCGTCCGCGCCGAAGAAGACAAGTTGCCGGCCCGCGTCGTCAGCCTGCTGAACTGAGCCGTCCTGCGACGGGCGGTTCTGCGGCGCGCCGCCGCGGCGTCGCCCGGGAGTGGGCGTGTCGGACTCGGGCGCGGGGAACAGCGCCGGGGGCGGCTGTGCCTTCCCGGTGTCACCGAGCCCGCTCAGCGACACTCCGGCACCTCGTCGAATGCCTGTTTCAACTCCTCGGAGTTGAGCTTGCTGGTGTCCAGCGCGCTGGCGTCGTACTCCTTGTTGAGGGTCGCCACGGCGGCCCGCACGCCGTCGTAGAAGACGGTCGGCTCGCCCGTGCCCAGGCCGTCGATGGTGTCCCGGGCGCGACCGTACGCGTCCCGCATCTTCCCCAGGGAGTCACGGAAACCCGCGGAGATGGCCTCCCCGTTCTCGGCCTCCGGGATGCCCGCCTTCTCCACCTTGCGGCGCGCGGCCTCGCTGGCCTGCTCCGCCCCGTCGAAGAGCCGCACCAGGTTCTCCTTGGCCTGCGCCGGCGTGGTCTGCGCGGTCATCTGCTCGTCAGTGCTGCTGGTCAGCTTGTTGATCTCGGAGCGCCACGGGGTGAGGGCACCGCAGACCGAGGCCGCCCAGGCCCGTGGGCTGGGACCCCCGCCGCAGCCGGCCAGGACGACGATCGTGGCCAGGACCACCGTGAACTTTCCGGCGGCAGACGCCCGGCACGTACGCATGCGTTGCAGCGTACGGCCTTTGGCCAGGTGTGGCATCGGGCCGGACGGCCGGGGTCCCCGGGGGGCGGGGTGCGTGGGCCG